>JBJFHM010000046.1:0-22715 GCA_051893615.1 Oscillospiraceae bacterium | reverse complement strand
GTTTAAATTTTGTGGGTCTGATTTCTATCCACTCGCCCAACTCATAAGCGACTTGACTATTATATCACTATGTTTAAGATTAGTCAACTAAAATATTTGCAACATTTAGATTGATTTTTTATAAATAATGCACAAAAAAATAATGTTCAAATTCTCTTTAAAACAGATGGAAAAAGTGATATAATAATATAGAAAAATTTTTAGTGAGGTAAACACATGAATATCATAAGTATAAATCACAAAAACGCACCTCTTGAAGTTCGTGGCAAGATTTCATTTAATGATGAAGAAATTATAGAATTTTGCCATAGATTAAAAGAACAATACCTAGTTGATGAATGTATGATAATCTCAACTTGTAATAGAACAGAAATATATTATATTAGTAAGAAGAGTATAGAGACTATCCAAAAAGAGATTGCCAATTATAAAAACTTAGATAATACCAAACTTTTAAACTATTATAGAGTTTATTGTGATAATATGGCAATTCAACACATCTTTGAAGTTGCTTGTGGTATAAACTCCATGATTTTAGGTGAAGATGAAATCTTACACCAGATGAAACACGCTTTTCAACTAGCTCTTGATAACAAATTCACTGGATATACCCTTAATACAATAATAAAAGAAGCCATTTCTTGTGCCAAAAAAATTAAAACTCAAACTAAGATATCTAAAACAGCAGTATCTGTAGGAACTTTGACTGCAAATGAAATCTTTAACTTAGATATTGACAATAAATCTGTACTAATTATTGGTATCACTGGTAAGATAGGTTCTATAATAATGAAAAATCTATTGGCGAAAGATATAAAAATCATAGGTACTATAAGAAACCATAACTCAACGTTTGAGTATACTAGTAAATATCCAAACATAGAATTTGTAGACTATCACGAAAGGTATAGATATATAAATCAAGTAGATGTGGTAATTTCTGCTACTAGCAGTCCACACTATACTATCACTAAAGATAGATTAGAGCAATCCTTAACAACAGATAAGCCTCGCCTATTCTTAGATTTAGCCGTCCCACAAGACATAGATAGTTCTATTAAGGAGATATCGAACATAACTTTAAAAAATATAGATTATTTCAATATACTATCTAGGCAAAACAATTTAGAGAAGTTACAAGAGGTTGAAAAAGCTAAAATAATAATCTCCGAAGAGATTGAAACTCTATTAAAAGAAATATCCATACATGAATTTATCCCATATATGGATAACTTAAAACAATATGTAGAAAATTATGGAGTTGAAAACCTAATATTTAAAATAAAATCCGAAAGTGATAGCCAAACTTTTAAAAATATGCTAAAATATCTAAAGGAGTTGATTGCTTGAGTTTTTTTCCAATAAGTATCAATTTAGAAGATAAGTCTGTATTAGTAATTGGTGGTGGAAAGGTTGCATTAAGAAAAATCAAAACGCTTTTAAAGTTTGATATACCTATAATTGTGATATCTCCACACATCATTGAGGACTTAAAAAGTCTCCTCTATGATTATGATTATGATTCTTTTGATTGCAATGTTTGTAATCACAAAGTAAAACTATATAACAGAGAGTTCTCCTTTAATGATTTAAAGCTATTTAACGTCGGTCTAGTAATAACTACTACAGATGATGTTGTTTTAAATCAAAACATCTTAGATGTATGTAAATCTAAAGGAATACTCTGTAATAGTGCCACCAATACCCAAAATAATGGATATCTTTTTCCTTCAATAGTAAAAGAAGGTGATATATCTATAGCTATAAACACTGATGGCAAAAGTCCATATATAAGCAGAAAAATCCGTGAAGATATTCAAAAGAATGTCCCATTGGATAAATATAATCAATTGGTCGAACAGTCTAACAGTTTAAGAAAAAAACTCTTAAACTTTGAGGATAGTCAAGAAATTAGAGCAGAAATAATAAAATCCTCTATAAATGAAAACTTTAGTTAATAAAAGGTGATGTTATGAATATTAAAATAGGTACTAGAAAAAGTCCATTGGCTTTAAAACAGACTGAAATAGTTATCAATAGCATAAAGTCCAAAATTCCAGAGTTAAACTTTGAAATAGTTCCAATAGTAACACAAGGTGATAAAATTCTTGACAAACCATTAAACTCATTCGGTGGAAAAGGTGTATTCATATCAGAGTTTGAAGAGGCTATAATTAGTGGTAAGATAGATTTAGCCGTCCATAGTGCTAAAGATATCCCTTTAAACCTAGATGAAAAGTTAGACATAGTATATATCCCCCAAAGAAGTGATTACAGAGATTTATTAATAACTAAAAAAGGCATCGACTACTCTAAAGATGATGAGTTTATCATAGGAACGGGAAGCATTAGAAGAAGGTATCAACTTAGTAATATGTATCCTAAAGCAACTTTTAAAGATATCCGTGGTAACATAGGCACACGCCTAGAAAAGTTGAATAGCAATCAATTTGATGCCATAGTCTTAGCTTGTGCCGGTTTAGAAAGGTTAAACATATCAGATGAGTACTATAATTTCAAAATACTCAATATAAGTGAATGTATATGTGCAGGGTGTCAAGGTATCATAGCAGTTGAAGGCTTAAAATACTCCCCTATTAGTAGGATACTGTCATCTGCAGAACATCTATCCACTAGAATGAGCTTTGAAATAGAAAGGGGTATCATGAAGATTATAAATGCAGGTTGTCATGAATGTAGTGGAGTATTCTCCTCTATTATAGGTGATATCATATATACAGACGTTCTATTTCCAAACTACACTATTAAGCAGTTCAAATCACGAACTAAAGAAGATTTATTCAATCAAATTAAGGAGTATCAAAAAGATGAGTACTAAGGGAAAGGTATATCTAATTGGGGCAGGTTGTGGAGATTGGCAGTTAATAACCTTAAAAGGATTAAATCGCCTAAAAACTTGCGATTGTGTCATATATGATAGGTTGATTTCTAAAAAACTTTTAGAGTATGTTCCTGAAATGTGTAAAAAAATTTATGTGGGTAAACAGTGTGGATATCACAGTAAAACACAAGATGAGATAAATCAAATAATAGTAGATGAGGCATTAAGTGGAAAAAATGTAGCACGATTAAAAGGTGGTGACCCATTCGTATTTGGTAGAGGTGGAGAAGAAATCCAAGAGTTGCAGAAACAAGGTATAGAATATGAAGTCATTTCTGGGATATCATCAAGTATAGCTGTACCTAGCAATGTTGGAATACCTGTCACACATAGAAATGTAGCTAGAAGCTTTCACGTCATAACTGGTCACACTATGGATAACTCTACAGAAGATTTTTCTACATTGGCAAAACTAAAAGGCACTTTAATATTCTTGATGTCTCTAGGTAACTTAAAAACCATCTGTAATGGACTGATATCTAATGGAAAAGATAAAATCACTCCATGTGCGATAATATGCAATGGAACTATGCCAAATGAAAAAGTAATTAAAGGGGATTTATCTACTATAGTAGATATTGCAAATCAACAGGATATACAACCTCCATCAATATTAGTAGTGGGTGAAACTGTGAAATTTAACTTTAAATCTACGATTGAAAAACCATTAGATGGTAAGTCAATAGGTATAACTGGAACAGATAGGTTCACATCTCAACTAGAAGATAAACTTTATAACTTAGGAGGAAGTGTCAGCAAATTAAACTATATGAGCATTAATCCATTATATGAGAATATATCATCTATAGATTTTTCTAAATATACTCATATAGTATTTACTAGTCCTAATGGTGTAGATATCTTTTTTAAATACCTAAAGAGTAACCATATAGATATCCGTACTATTTTAAATAAGAAGTTTGCTACTGTAGGAACGTCGACTGCTGAAAGTCTATCTCAATATGGTATTTATGCAGATATCATTCCAAAAAAATTCACCTCTATGGAATTAGCTAAGACTATAGTTGAACAGTATACCATCAATGATAACTACCTAATATTAAGGGGTGTAAATGGTTCTAACGTACTGACAAACATCTTAAAAGAAAATGACATAAAATATAATGATATCAAAATTTATGATATATCTTGTGATAATGCAAAATTATCCCAAGACGTTTCTGCCTTAGACTATATAATATTCGGTAGTTCTATGGGTGTTAAAGAGTTCTTTAAGTATAAAACTCTTTCACCTGATACTAAGATAATCGCTATAGGTGAATTATGTAAATCCACTTTAGATAGTTTTAATCTAGATAATAAAATATATATGGCTGATACCTATAATATAGATGGTATCATAAATAAAATGTTAAGTATATAAAGAAAGGAACTTTTAATATGCAAAGGTTTAGAAGATTACGCTCTAGTGAAGCAATGAGAAGTTTAATTAGAGAAACGTCTGTACAAGTTACAGATTTAATATATCCAATGTTTGTCATAGAGGGTGAAAACGTAAAGAACCCCATTCCATCTATGCCCGATATTTATCAATATTCTATAGACAACTTAAAGCCTATATTAGATGAAATAGTATCATTAGGAATACAAGGAGTACTATTGTTTGGAATACCATCACATAAAGATGAATGTGGCTCAGAAGCTTACAATGAAAATGGTATAGTTCAAAGGGCTATTAGATATATCAAGAAAGAGTATCCAAAACTACTAGTAATAGTTGATGTATGTCTATGTGAATATACGTCTCATGGACATTGTGGTCTAGTTCATGATGGAAAAATCCTTAATGATGAAACACTTCCATTACTATGCAAGATGGCAGTAACTACAGCTCAAGCAGGTGCAGATATCATAGCTCCATCGGATATGATGGACGGTAGAGTTAAAGCTATTCGCATTGCCTTAGATGAAAACCATTTTGAAAATGTCGCTATAATGTCATATAGTGCAAAGTTTTCTTCTAGTTACTATTCACCATTCCGTGACGCTGTACACTCTGCTCCAAGTTTTGGAGATAGAAAAACGTATCAAATGGACTTTGCCAACGGTAAAGAAGCTATTAGAGAAGTTTTAGATGACATCTCCGAAGGTGCAGATATTGTAATGGTTAAACCTGCTCTAGCATACTTAGATATTGTTAAGGAAGTATCTAATAGAGTAGAATATCCAATTGCAGTATATAACGTTTCAGGTGAGTATTCGATGGTTAAATCTGCAGGTGCTAACGGTTGGATTGATGAAAAGAAAATTATAATGGAAAATATGATGGCCTTCAAACGTGCAGGTGCTAAGATTATCATAACTTATCACGCAATAGAAGTCGCAAAAATGCTAAAAAAAGGTGACTTATAATCATGAATAAAGTATTATGCTCAACGGGGGCGTTGATAGGTCAACCTAATGGAAGAAATCATAAACTACTATGGGATTGCTCAAAAGTACTTAAATGTGATGGCTATGAATTTATGTTTTATAGTACTTGGTATGATAAAATAGAGCAAATAGTAAAAGATATCAAATCTATGAATTTATACATACCAATATATCACTGTGAGAAACATATCGGTGAAAGTATAAGTCGTTGTCAAAATCTTGACTTTTCGGAACCTCTAAAACTATTTGAGTTAAATTGCCAAATAGCTAGTGAATTTAAATCTAAAAAGATGGTTATGCACCTTTGGGACGGAATTACTTCTGACCAAAATTTTAGCAAAAATTTAGTGGCTTATAAACTTCTTAATGATATTGCTAATAAGTACAATATCATGGTGATGGTTGAAAATGTGGTGTGTAATAAAGAAAATCCATTAAAGCACTTTTTAGAACTAGAAAATAAGTATCCTGATATTAAATTTACCTATGATACTAAGATGTCAGCTTTTCACAATCAAATAGATGCTGTATACTCTAAAGAATGGTCTTGGCTTTGGAATAATCACATTGAACATTTACACATAAATGATTTCAATGGAAGTTATCTAAACTGGAATAATCTACGTTCATTACATATTGGCGACGGTTGGATAGATTTTGATAAGTTTTTTAAGTTTATCCAAAGTGTAGGTTATAATCAAGATTTCACCATAGAGGCGACCTCTTTTGATAGGGAAAATGGTCACATTGATTGCAATAGGTTAAATGAAACTATCTTAAAGGTTAGAGAGTATATATATTAATATATTCGCCCTATAGGGAAATCATAATACTTTAAACTGATAAAGTGAATTATAAGTAGTGAAATCATAGCAAACTACATAAAATCGTAAGTTTTAGGTGGTACTTCTAAAAAGGATTTAAAGAAAGAGTATCTATTTTGATGAGTTGGTTTGTATTCGCCCTATAGGAAAATCATAACACTTTAAATTAGTAAAGTAAATTATGAGTAGTGACCTCATGCCAAACCACGTAAAATCGTAAGTTCTAGGTGGTACTTCTAAAAAGGATTTAAAGAAAGAGTATCTATTTTGATGAGTTGATTTGTATTCGCCCTATAGGAAAATCATAGCACTTTAAATTGGTAAAGTAAATTATGAGTAGTGAAATCATAGCAAACTACATAAAATCGTAGGTTTTGGGTGATATTTCTAAAAAGGATTTAAAGAAAGAGTATCTATTTTGATAAGTTGGTTTGTATTCGTCCTATAGGAAAATCATAGCACTTTAAATTGGTAAAGTGAACTATGAGTAGTGAACTTATGTCAAACCACGTAAAATCGTAGGTTTGGGGTGATGTTTCTAAAAAGGATTTAAAGAAAGAGTATCTATTTTGATGAGTTGGTTTATACTCCTCTATGGGAAAATTACAACGTTTTAAAACAATAAAGTATACAGGGAGATAATTTTATGGATAATAACAAATCTAATGAGCTATTTTCTAGGGCAGAAAGATTGATGCCTGGTGGTGTAAATAGTCCAGTGCGTTCTTTTAGAGCTGTTGGCAGAAAACCAATCTTTATGGAAAGGGCAAAAGGTTGCCATATATATGATGTTGATGGAAATTCATATATAGACTATGTTTGTTCATGGGGACCAGGAATTTTAGGACACGCTTATCCACAAGTAATAGAGAAAGTTAAATCTGCTTGTGATAATGGCTTAACTTTTGGGAGTTGTATAGAAAAAGAAATCCAATTAGCAGAATTAATCAATGAAGCTATTCCTAGTATGGAAATGATGAGAATGGTCAGCTCTGGAACAGAAGCGACTATGAGTGCTATCCGAGTAGCTAGAGGCTATACTGGTAAAGATAAAATCATTAAGTTTAGGGGTTGCTACCATGGACATTCAGATGGATTATTAGTAAAATCCGGTTCAGGATTACTCACCAACGCTATTCCAGATAGTGCCGGAGTACCGAAATCGTATACTGAAAATACTCTAATCGCCGATTTTAATGATAAGAACTCTGTAAGAAAACTTTTTGAACAGTTCGGACATGAAATAGCTTGTATAATAGTTGAACCTATCCCTGCCAATATGGGAGTAGTTCCTCCACAGAACGATTATTTAAAATTTTTAAGGGATATTACCAATGAATATCAAGCGTTACTAATCTTTGATGAAGTTATCACAGGATTTAGAATAGACTACCATTCTGCTCAAGGATATTTTAAAATCATTCCTGATTTAACTACCTTAGGCAAAATAGTAGGTGGTGGTATGCCAGTTGGTGCATATGGTGGTAAAAAAGAGATTATGGAGTATGTATCACCATTAGGGGCAGTATATCAAGCAGGGACACTTTCTGGAAATCCTATAGCTATGACCTCAGGAATTGAAACCCTTAAGATATTAAAATCTAACCCTAACATATATAAATCCATAGAGGAGAAAACTAAAACTTTAGCTGAAGCATATAGAAAAATCAAAGGAGTACAAGTAAATCAAATAGGCTCTTTGATGAGCGTATTTTTCACGGATAACCCAGTAAATGATTATGTCTCCTCTATGAAAAGTGATATTTCTAGATTTTCCAAATACTTTAATTATATGTTAGATAATGGTATATATGTAGCACCATCACAATTTGAGGCTATGTTTATATCTAATGCTCATACTGATGAGGATATCCAAAAGACTGTTAAAGTTATTGAAAACTTCGCTAAGTTAGGAATATAATCTCAATAAGATGATAAAACGGTATGAAAGTCATACCGTTTTTTATATTAAATTAAAATGTTGCATAGCTTTTTTAATTCCATCGTTGTATAGAGTATCAGTTATATAGGAAACGTATGGATATATATTCTCATTACCCTTCATGGCGATACTATTCTTTACCGATTTGAGCATAGGTAAATCATTTTCACCATCGCCGATAGCATATAGGTCATCACTGTGGATATTAAACTTTTTAGCAACCATATCGATAGCTGTAGCTTTAGAAAATCCTTTAGGAACTACTTCAAAGAATTCTCCTACACGTTCACAACGTAAGATTAGTTCAAAATCATTTTTAAGGAAGTCTATGACCTTTTGGCGATTATCATTTAGATTTAACCACACTATAAACTTATCAAAGATAAAATCTTTATGTCTAATATCTTTAGTAACATCTTTTCCCTCATGTTCAAAAAAAGTCTTCCAATGTAGGGAACGATTTTCCGTAGCAGTGGAAAAGTCAAAAAACACTCCGTCTTTATGTTCGTAGAGAACTTCAAATTTTAGATTGTGTAAAAAATTAGCAATCTCAAGGCAACGATTTTTATTGGGGTCTTTATAAAAGATGTCTTCACCATTTACGATTATATTAGTGCCACAACCACATAGATAACCATCAAAACCTAACTTTTTAATCTCTGGATTGATATTACAGTACACTCTCCCAGTATTGATAAACGTCATACAGCCATTTTCACGCAACTTGTTGATAGTATCCCTTGTAGATTGTGGAATGTATCTCTTGCCATCATCGGAAATGATAGTACCATCGATATCGAAAAATATAGCCTTCATGTTAAAAACTCCTTTGTGAAATCAATTTCATATACACATTATAGTATATTATATTAAAAATGTCAATAGGTGGATTATATTAAAAATCCACCTAAATTCAAATTTAAAGTTGTTTCATAAGATTTATCATTTCAAGTACAGACATAGCACAATCTGTTCCCTTGTTACCTGCCTTAGTTCCAGCACGTTCTATAGCTTGTTCAATAGTATCAGTGGTGAGAACCCCAAACATTACAGGAACACCAGTCTGCAAAGATACCGTTGCTATCCCTTTGGATACCTCTGCACACACATAATCGTAGTGACTTGTAGCACCACGAATTACTGCTCCTAAGCAGATGATACCGTCATACTTACCACTTTGAGCCATCTTTTGAGCTACTACTGGAATTTCAAAAGCTCCAGGTGTCCAAGCAAGGTCTATGTTTTCGGATTTTACATCATGACGGAGTAAGCAATCCTCAGCACCTCCGATTAACTTACTCACGATAAACTCATTAAATCTAGAGGCAACTATACCTATTTTAAGGTCGTTACCTAGATATTTTCCCTCGATTATGTTCATTTAAAAAAAACTCCTTTTCTATTAAAATATATATTAACAATCTAATTGATTGCTGTTTACTCTTCTTCAAAATATTCCTCAAGATTATCATCATCATAAAAAGTCCTTAAATTTGTATTGGATAAGTCTAGTTTTCCATCTTCAAACAGTTTCTTAACTATAATTTCATAATCTTTTTGTAAAATAGGACTTTTTGTATTATCATTACAAATCCACATACCTAGACTATATCTACCATGGCAATAGAGCCATATATTTTTAGTATAGATATTATATCCCATTTCATTGACGTGGATTAATCTTAATTGATTATCTTCCAAATCTCTAATTAGAACATACATAATTAATCACCGTTTTCATCTCCATCATAATAGGCTCTTAGGTCGGTATTAGATAAATCCAACCTACCAAATGCAAACAATTTTTTTACTATGATTTCGTATTCTCCTTGTGAAATAGGGATATCTCTGTTGTTGTTATTATGACTGTCAATCCACATACATTCAGTTTCGTCATTATATCCCATTTCGTTGACGTGGATTAAATGTATCTGGTCATCTGCGAAATCTCTAATTAAGATATACATAAAAATCACCTACTTTATGGAATAAAATCCAACTTGCATATACGATAACCAAAATATTTCTACTGCTTTAAATCCACAAGATTTTAAAATATCCAAATGTTGAGTAATTGTGATTGGAAAGTAATCTTTATTATAGCGTGAAATATGTTTTTCGCTATCCTCAACAGATTTTCCATTCCTTATTTGATACTCTTTCCATCTTTCAAGAGAAATGTTTTCTCCCATAGAGGTGAATGGTGCAAAATTCTCAACAGTAAAGAATATTCCATTAGATTTTAAAGCATTGTAACTATTTTCTATCGATTTAATTCTATCTTCAAAATTAAGATAGTGGTTCACTTGTACAGATGTAACAATATCAAAAGTATTATGATAATCTAAATCTAAGGCAGATTTATTTATGCAATTAACACTTTTATCAATCTTAGATTGTGCAATTTTAAGCATCTGTGTGGAGGTATCGCAAAGAGTAATCTCCTCTATGTTTAGATTTTTGTTTAGTGCATAAGATATCAAACTACCAGTACCACACCCAACATCTAGCCATGAAAGATTGTTATCTTTTTTAATAGTTTTAATTAAATCCAAAATTTGAAAGTAGATATCGTAGTAGTGTGGTAACGTTTGGATAATCTTGTTATCATACTCACTGGATTTAAATGCTGATGTATTATCATTCATTAGTATCATAATCTACTAGATGCCCCATTCTATGCTGTTTAGTCTTTAGATAGAAACTATCAAAACGGTTGGATTTAATCTGTATTGGAACTCTTTCAACAATATCAATGCCGTATTCGGATAAATCCGATATCTTTAATGGATTGTTAGTCAATAATCTTAACTTACTGATACCTAATTTCAAAAGCATTTGTGAACCACAAGAATAATCACGCAAATCGGGAGCAAATCCAAGTTTGATGTTGGCATCTACGGTATCAAGACCTTGTTCTTGGAGTTGATAAGCCTTTATCTTATTGATTAATCCTATTCCCCTACCCTCTTGACGTAGATATAATAAAGCTCCTCTACCCTCATTTGCAATTTGTTTCATGGCACTGCTGAGTTGTTCACCACAATCGCAACGACAAGAGCCGAAAACATCACCAGTAAGACATTCAGAATGTACTCTACATAGGACTGGTTCACCATTAGATACATCTCCCATAGTTAGTGCAACGTGATGCTCCTTAGTAATGTTGTTATAAAATCCATGTATGATGAAATCTCCATACTTGGTTGGCAACTTCGCACTAGATACCTCTTCCATAAAGAAATCGTATCTTTTGCGATACGCCTGTAACTGCTTGATAGTTATAAACGTTAAATTATTCTCTTGTGAAAACTTGATTAAATCATCTTTACGCATCATAGTGCCGTCATCAGCCATGATTTCACAACATAATCCAACTTGTTTTAATCCAGCAAGACGGAGTAAATCGACAGTAGCTTCCGTGTGACCGTTTCTTTCAAGAACTCCACCTTTTTTAGCCTCTAATGGAAACATATGTCCAGGACGACGGAAATCGCTAGGGATAGAATTATCATCTACGCACTTCATAGCCGTGATAGAACGCTCATAAGCAGATATTCCAGTAGTAGTGGAGATATGGTCTATACTCTCTGTAAAAGCCGTTTCATGATTATCCGTATTATGTGCAACCATAGGGTGCAATCTTAACTTTTGAATATACTCCGAACTCATAGGCATACAAATTAGTCCCTTAGCCTTAGATGCCATAAAGTTTACATTCTCAAGAGTTGCCCCCTCAGCTGAACATATTAAATCGCCTTCATTTTCACGGTCTTCGTTATCGCTTACCATGATAACTTTTCCGTTTCTTAAATCCTCAAGGGCTTGTTCTATGGTATTGTATTCAAACATTTTGAAAACCTCCTTAAACTAATTAATAATTAATAGTGAATAATTAATAATTTACTAAAAATCGGTTAGTTACTTGTTAAATACATCTTTATTCTTCATGATGATATCAAGGATTTGGTCTATTGGGACATCTATTTTCATTTTTTCTTTGCCGTCCTTATCGTAGCCGACTAACTTCCAATTTAGATTGGTAACATCACCACCAGTGACGTTTCCAAACTGTTTGCCTATTTCTTGTAGATTATCCATATTAAATGGTAGTTTCATAAAAAATTCCTCCTAAAAATTATACTTTAAATCCAAATATTTGGATTGATTTATTTAAAAATTAAACATATAAATTATCAATTTATCAATAATCTGTTAAGATATAATCTGCACTTTGACAAGGAGAACACTCTAATATATAATTGTGTTCAGCAGGGAAGTATCTGTTAGAATACTTATTAATAATCTGTTGTTTGTCGCCAATGTAGAGGTCACGTTTTAGAACTCTATCGAGCCTAATACTTTCAGGGATATCTATATAGATAGTATAATCGAAACAATTTTCGAGTTATTTTCTTTGTAGAAAAACTCCCTCCACTATGATTATACTACCTTTTGGGATATCAAATTTTTGTAATAGATAAGTATCGTTTTCCTTGTCGTATAGTTCAATCTGTTGATTAAAGTCATCGCCGTTTTTTATGGGATTGATAATCTTATCTATTAGATAATCGTAACGCCATTGAAGATTATAATAACATTCCCATTCAGGATAGTTAGCGTTATATCTAATAGATTTTGGGTGGATAAAATCATCAATGTGTAGAACTATGGTATTGTATCCCTTTTGATTTAATATATCACAAATCTTACTAGATATGGTACTCTTACCAGCACCACCAAGACCGTCTATTCCAATGATTAAAGTATTATTATCATAGATTTCTAAAATCTTATTGATTAAGTTTAATTCTTTCATAAAAATTACTCCTAAGATATTAATTATAAAAATCCGTGTTGAGCGAGGAAGTTGATATCTATGTCATTAAATTTATCTTCTTTAAAGTTTAGAAATCTTTCAATGTACTTGCCCACGATATCACACTCTATATTGATTTTATCTCCAACAGATTTAGTTAATAGAGTGGTTTCACTGGCAGTATGTGGGATTATTGAGACTTTAAAAGATGTATCACCTACACTAGCCACGGTTAAACTGATACCATCGAGAGCAATCGAGCCTTTTTCGACTATATACTTTAGAGTCTTACTCTCAGCGGATATAGTAATCCAAACAGCATTTTCCTCACGTTTAAAGTTGATAATCTTGCCAGTAGCGTCAACGTGTCCCGATACTATATGCCCACCAAATCGACCATTGCAGAGCATAGCCCTTTCCATGTTGACTTTACTTCCTATTTTCAAATCGCCTAGAGAACTTCTGCGAAGAGTTTCTGCCATGATATCGGCAGTAAAAGAGTTATCTGTTAAAGTATCAGCTGTAAGACATACCCCGTTGATTGCTATGCTATCACCTAGATGGATATCCTCAAAGATTTTATTTCCACCGAAAGTAATCTTACTAGATACACTCCCTTTTTTGATATTTAAAACTATTCCAACTTCCTCTATGATACCTGTAAACATTTTAATCACCTCTTTTTACTTGTTGGTAGATTTAATTTTAAAGATTATCTAAAAAGTCACGATATCACCTAGATTTTTTTATACTCCAAGAATAAATCATTGCCAATAGGTTGATTTTTAATCAATTTGAACTTTTTAGCTAAATCGGGATTTTCAAAACCAATACCACCCACAGATGTTTTAGCAGTAACACCACCTAAAATCATAGGAGATAAATATATTTGAACACAATCCACAATGTTGCTTTCTAATGCTGAGAAGTTCAACTCTGCACCACCCTCAATGAGAACACTATCTATTTTTAAATCGCCTAATATTTCTATTAATTGTGATAAGTCTACTTTATCATTTTTGGATTTAGTCTTTATAATTTTAATTCCGAAATTTTCTAAACTGGATATCTTTTTAATATCGTTGGAGATAGTCGCCACATAAGTAGGGATATCCTTAGCAGTAGTAACTAGTTTACAATCCAAAGGGATACGTAAGTTACTATCACAAACTATTCTAATCGGATTTGATGGGTTTTCAACTCTGCAATTAAGCATAGGATTATCTGCTAAGACTGTACCTATTCCCACCATAATGGCAGATACTCTCTTTCTAGTTTGATGTGTATGCTTCCTAGACTGTTCACAAGATATCCATTTAGATTTTCCAATATATGAGGCTATTTTACCATCTAAAGTCATAGCAGATTTTAATATTACATAAGGTCTACCTGTAGTTATGTAGTGAAAAAAGATATCATTAAGTTTATCACATTCGTAACGCATAAAATCGGTAGTCACCTCTATGTTGTGATTTTTCAAATATTCTACACCCTTTCCACTGACTAATGGATTAGGGTCACGAGAACCTATTACTACTTTAGATATCCCACGTTCTACGATAGCCTCAACACATGGAGGTTGTTTCCCATGATGACAACAAGGCTCAAGAGTGACATACATAGTAGCACCAGTACAATCTTGAGAACAATTTTTAAATGCGTTGCGTTCTGCGTGTAAATCGCCGTATTTGGCGTGATATCCCTCACCTATGATTTTATTATCCTTAACGATTACTGCCCCAACTAATGGATTAGGATTTACAAACCCAATACCATTTTTAGCTAAATCAATAGCACGTTGCATATATAGATTATCATTCATGATTTAATTCCCTTCTAAAAAAAATCCCAAAGCGAAACCTTTGGGATTTTTTTAATATACTCAAGATACCATAAATTACTAATTGTTAAATGCTAATTATCAATTAAAATGTATCTTCTTTTATCCCGACTATACGGTTGGTTTTGGAATTACACCAAATCATGCCAATAACGGCTCGTGGACTATACCACCAATTGCGAATTTCACGCTACCCCGAAGATTTCAATCAAATATTATAATAATATTATATCACTATTGGATAAAAAGTCAATAGCAAATTTAAAGAAAGTAAGCTATCCACTTGAAAAATATAAACTTTTGATTTATAATATCTATAAAAAAGATTGGAGTGAATATCTAAAATGGTTAATGGAAAGATTGAAAAGCCATCATTGATGAAAGATACCCTTCTAGGGTGGGCAAATCTAATATTTGCAGAGGTTCTATGTATGATAGTAAATCTTTTTACAGCTAAAATAATGAGTAATATTTTTTGGCGTGGCATAATAGGATTTTGTACTATGGCTATATTAGTCTGTATAATAGGAAATCACGCATACAATAGAGCTAAATGTGATAAGGCTGGTGAAAGGACTTTAGGAGCTGAACATCAACCACATAAGCACATCATTGCCAGTATTCTAATAGGATTACCTCTAGTATTAGAATGGATAGCTTTATTATTGGTTAAGGTAAGTCACCTAAGCATTGGCAATACTGTATATGTAATCTATAGGTTGGTAAACGCTTATTTTCTACCATGGATTAATATCTTTTGTTTAGAACCTAACTTAGAAAAATTATCCTATATGGGATTGATATCTATATTTGCTTTTACTTTAATACCTATGTTGACTTTTGGAATAGTCTATGTAATAACATACAATAACATAGATATCGAAAAGATAATAGTATACAATAGAGAATAGTCCAAATTATAAAAAATACCCATAGAGGAGAAGTCACCTCTATGGGTATAATGAATAATCAATGTAGTTTAGATAATATAGGATTAACCAAAGTATCTATCCAATAGACCTTTGAAAGCTCTACCATGACGAGCTTCGTCCTTAGCCATTTCATGAACAGTATCATGGATAGCATCTAGACCGAGTTGTTTAGCCTTAGTAGCTAAAGCCTTTTTGCCTTCACAAGCGCCACTTTCAGCAAGTACACGCTTCTGTAAATTTTCCTTAGTAGATGGACTTACTACTTCACCAAGAAGTTCAGCAAACTTAGCAGCATGTTCAGCTTCTTCATAAGCAGCTTTTTCCCAGTATAGACCTATTTCAGGATAACCTTCTCTATAAGCAACTCTAGACATAGCTAGATACATACCAACTTCAGAACATTCACCATTAAAATTCTCTCTTAAACCTTGAAGAATTTCTTCATCTACACCTTGAGCTACGCCAACTACGTGTTCATCAACAAAAGTGATTTCTTCATTAGCGACTTCATTAAACTTAGATGCAGGTGCTTTACATTGAGGACACTTTTCAGGAGCAGTTTCACCTTCATAAACGTATCCACATACAGAACAGACAAACTTTTTCATTAAAAATACCTCCGTAATATTTTTTCTAATTAATTTCAAATGTACGTTAATTTTTGACAGCAATAAACTTTCTTGACCCATTTTAGTATCTCAAGTTTATTAACATTATAGCACTTCATCATAGATTTGTCAACAGTTTTTTCTGTAGAAATCAAAGGAATTTTTTTGTGCAAAATATCCAAATAAAAATAAATATCCTGTGAAAATCTTATAGTATTTCAATATTATATCACATTATTTTTAATTCGTCAAGTGGAATTTTTGTAATAAAAAAGTAGAGTGTACATACCTATGTACTAAAAATTTAGTTAAAAGAAATTTAACAGATTATATATTTATCCTTAATAAATTAGTGATAGAATTTTAAATACTAATATTTTTTTGATTGGAGTTGTCGTATAATGAAAGTTATCAAAAAAGATGGTTCTAAAGAAGTCTTTAATATTAAAAAGGTGATTTCAGCTACTAACAAATCTGCAAAACGTGTCTTAATAGAGTTTACTCCTAAAGATATAGAATACATTTGTAACTTTGTAACCGAAAAAGCAAAAGAATTAAACAAGGAAGAATTAACGGTATCCGATATGCACAATATCGTTGAAACCGTCCTAGATAATATAAATCCTAAGGTGGCTAAAAGTTACCGTGATTACAGAAACTATAAACAAGATTTTGTTAAGATGCTAGATGAAGTCTATGAAAAAAGTCAATCCATAATGTACATTGGCGATAAAGAGAATGCTAATTCTGATAGTGCCTTAGTCTCAACTAAAAGAAGCCTTATCTTCAATCAACTTAATAAGGAATTGTATAAGAAGTTTTTTCTAACCACCGAAGAAATACAAGCTTGTAGAGATGGATACATATATATCCATGATATGTCTGCTAGGCGTGATACTATGAACTGTTGTCTATTCAACGTTAAAGAAGTCCTTTCAGGTGGCTTTGAAATGGGAAACCTTTGGTATAATGAACCTAAAACCCTTGATGTAGCTTTTGATGTAATTGGTGATATCGTACTTTCTGCTGCCAGTCAACAGTATGGTGGTTTTACTGTTCCAAGGGTTGATGAAATCCTTGAACCATACGCATTAAAGACCTATAAAAAACAGCATGATAAGTACATTTCCTTAGGTCTTTCCGAAGAGGTCGCCGACCGTGAAGCTATAAAAGATGTAGATACAGACTTTAAACAAGGTTTCCAAGGTTGGGAATATAAGTTTAATACTGTAGCTTCTAGTAGAGGCGACTATCCATTTATTACTATGACTATAGGATTAGGTCAAACTAAGTTCTGTAAGATGGCTAGCATCAATATGTTAAACGTTAGGAAGAACGGTCAAGGAAAAAAAGAGTGCAAAAAACCTGTACTATTTCCTAAAATAGTATTCCTTTACGATGAAATTTTACATGGTACGGGCAAACCTCTTGAAGATGTCTTTGAAGCAGGTATTGAATGTTCTAGTAAGACCATGTATCCAGATTGGTTAAGTCTTACTGGTGAAGGTTATGTAGCATCTATCTATAAAAAGTATGGAGAAGTTATTAGTCCAATGGGTTGTAGAGCATTTCTTTCACCATGGTTTGAACGTGGAGGAATGTATCCTGCAGACGATAAGGATAGACCAATCTTTACTGGTAGATTTAATATAGGTGCAGTAAGTTTACATCTGCCATTAATATATGCTAAATCGCAACGAGAGAATAAGGACTTCTTTGAAGTTTTAGACTATTATCTAGAATTGATTAGAAAGTTACACATAAGAACATACGACTATCTAGGAGAGTTAAAAGCTTCAACTAATCCACTTGCCTATTGTGAAGGTGGCTTCTATGGTGGACATTTAGGTATTCACGATAAGATTAAACCTATTTTAAAGTCTGCAACAGCTTCATTTGGTATCACTGCACTTAATGAGTTGCAACAACTATATAATAAGAAATCCTTAGTTGAAGATGGAGAATTTGCTATAAAGGTTATGGAATATATCAATGATAAGGTTAATCAATTTAAGAAAGAAGATGGACATTTATATGCTATCTATGGTACACCAGCCGAAAATCTTTGTGGATTACAAGTTAAACAGTTTAGAAAACTTTTTGGGATAGTAGAGAACGTATCTGATAGAGAGTACGTATCCAATTCGTTCCACTGTCACGTTAGTGAAGATATTACACCTATCCAAAAGCAGAACCTTGAAAAACGTTTTTGGGATTTGTTTAATGGAGGTAAAATCCAATATGTTAAGTATCCAATAGACTATAATCTAACAGCTATCACTACGTTGGTACGTCGTGCCATGGATATGGGCTTCTATGAAGGAGTAAACTTATCACTCGCCTATTGTGATGATTGTGGACATCAAGAACTTGAAATGGACGTTTGTCCTAAGTGTGGAAGTAGAAACTTAACCAAAATAGATAGAATGAATGGTTATCTATCCTATTCTAGGGTTAAAGGTGATACCCGTCTAAATGACGCTAAAATGGCTGAAATTCGTGAAAGGAAAAGTATGTAACAAATGAGATATCATAATATTACGACTGATGATATGTTGAATGGTGAAGGTCTTAGAACCGTTCTTTGGGTTGCTGGTTGTACTCATAAATGTAAGGGTTGCCATAATCCTATCACTTGGGATATCAATGGAGGTATCCCATTTGATAAAATGGCAAAAAATGAACTTTTTGAAAACTTATCAAAAGATTATATCAAGGGTGTTACTTTTAGTGGTGGTGACCCTCTACACCCTCTTAATCGCAATGATATTGGTGATTTAATTAAGGAAATCTCTAAAAAGTTTCCCAATAAGGATATTTGGCTATATACTGGCTTCAGTTTTGAGGATATCAAGAATTTGGACTTTATTCCATTAATAGACGTTATCGTTGATGGTAAGTTTATTAAAAAATTTTTTGATAGTAAACTTCATTGGTGTGGTAGCTCCAATCAACGTGTAATAGATGTCAAAAAATCTATTGAATTAAATAAGATAGTTCTATACTAAAGGACAGAAAGAGGTTTTAAATATGAAAAGAATTGCTCAATTTTATAAGGTGGATTTTCAACAGTTTCTTAAAGATTGGTTAGATTGCTTTCCAAATACTCCTGAGAATACCATCAAAGCCATCTATGAGAATATACAACTTCCAAGAAGAGCTACCAAAGGTTCTGCAGGTTATGATTTTTTTGCACCTATAAACTTTGAGATAGCACCAAATCAAACTATAAAATTTCCAACGGGTGTTAGAGTAAAGATAGATGATGGTTGGGTTTTAAAGTGTTATCCTAGAAGTAGTCTAGGTTTCAAGTTTAGACTACAGTTGAATAATACTGTCGGAATTATTGATAGTGATTACTACTATTCTAACAATCAAGGACATATATTTGTAAAGATGACTAATGCTTCTAATGAAAATAAAATCGCTAGTATTAAGGCAAATGATGGTTTTATGCAAGGTATCTTTGTAGAGTATGGCATAACTTTTAATGATAATGTTGACACTGTTCGTAATGGTGGTATTGGCAGTACTACAAAATAGTTTATATTTTTAATGGTTTGTATCATTTAAGATTAGTTTGTTTTTTCATCTATATTATGTGTTTACAAGCGTATGATTTTATGTTATAATTAATTGTTAATTGATAATTACTACAAGCGAGGTGCTTTATTATTATGATTTATATTACTGGTGATACTCATATCCCTATAGATATGGCTAAACTTGATTTGCAATATTTCCCAATACAAGAAAACCTATCTAAAGATGATTACCTTATCATTTGTGGCGATTTCGGTGGCGTTTGGGATAGAACTAAGGAACGTGAACAAATTCTAAATACTTTAGGCAGTAAAAATTTTACTATACTCTTCGTAGATGGCAACCATGAAAATTTTGATATCTTAGATAAAATGCCTGTTTCCCATTGGCATGGAGGAAAAGTCCATTTTGTAAGAGATACTATTATTCATCTTATGCGTGGGCAAATCTTTGAAATAGATGGACTTAAATTCTTCACCATGGGTGGTGGTAACTCTAATGATAAAGCTTTTAGAATTCCTCATCGTAGTTGGTGGAAACAAGAATTACCGAATGATTTTGAAAAACAGACTGGTCTTGAAAATTTAGCTTTAAATGATAACAAAGTAGACTATATCATTACACATACTGCCCCCACTGATATAGTACTTCAAATTAGGAACATCAATTCAGATGAACTGGAATTGAATGAATATTTTATGAAAATTAAAGAGAATATATCTTTTAAGAAGTGGTTTTTTGGACACTTTCATCAAGATAAAATCATCGATGAACGTTTTATTCTCCTCTATGATAAATTTTATTGTATAGATACCCAAAAAATAGCAGACTTCCCAGAAGTACCTACCAAGATTAAAGTTTAAAGAATATCTTTAAATAGTTTGGATAGAATAATATCAGAGGTGATTTATATGGCTAAGGCTGGTATGCGTAGACCTAATCCTAAAGAACCACATGGAACTGAAAGTAATCATAAAACACACTTTTCAAAAAATGATGTTCCACCTGTACCTGAAATTCAAGGTAAAGCAAAAAGTGGTAAAGAAAAAGCAAATCCTATATAAGCAAAGGTAAAATAAAAAATCTATCATAATAATTTAATGATAGATTTTTTTTATTTTTAACTAAATCCACTTATTGTGAGTCTCTAAACATCACAGATAGAAAAATTTTCAATAACCTATTGACTTTTAGTAAAATCAGTGATATAATAGATATCATAGTAAATCAATAGGAATAATAGAAAAGAAGTGGTATAAATGATTTTTAATCAAACTACTAAAGATTATATATTTAAAGGAAATTTTGGTTTAGAAAAAGAAAGTTTACGTATTACTCAAGATGGCTACATATCTAAAACGTTGCACCCTTTTAATCAAGATAATATCTCTCGTGATTTTTGTGAAAATCAAGTAGAAATAGTGACTAATGTATATCCAAGCATTGAAAAACTTTATGATGGATTGAAATCTACTAATGATTACGTTAAGAATACTTTGAAAAATCTGAAAGAACCTGAATATCTTTGGTATTTCAGTAATCCACCATATTTTAATGGTGAAAATGATATTCCAATAGCAAGTTTTGAAGATAAATTAAATCATAAGCAAGTCTATAGGGAATATCTTGCTAAAAAGTATGGTAAACGCTTGATGTTGTACTCTGGAATACACTATAACTTCTCGTTTGATAATGATTTCTTAAAATATGCTTATGATAAATGTAATGATAAAATATCATATAACGATTTTGTATCTAACATATATTTAAATTTAGCTAAGAAATTATCCAAATATAGTTGGCTGATAGTTGCACTTACTTCGGCAAGTCCAATATATGACTGTTCTTTTATTGATGATAACTTCTTAGGCGTAGATGGTTTTAATGGTTATGCATCTATGAGAAACAGTTCACACGGTTATTGGAACAAGTTTAATCTAATATTAGACTATTCATCTTTAGATGACTATATTAAAAGTATTCAACATTATATCGATATAGGAAAGATTGCCTCTATAGGTGAGTGTTATATCCCAGTTAGATTAAAACCTAAAGGAGAAAACTCCCTCAATGCTTTAAAAGATGGTGTAAATCATATAGAGCTACGAATGTTTGACTTAAATCCATTAGATAACGTAGGTATTAAAATTGAAGATTTATACTTTACTCACTATTTAATACTATATCTAATGAGTTTACCTAATGAAGATTTCAATACACAAAATCAAATATATGCTATAGAAAATCATAAGAAGGCATCAAATTTTTACTTAGAGAACGTTAAAATATATATGGATAATAAGGAAACTTCTTTAATTAAGAAAGCTGACGAAATTCTACTAAACATGATATCATTCTTTTTGCAACTTAATACTACTATTCCTATAGATATTATAAAGTTTGAAAGAGATAAGATTTTAAATCCTAAGAATAGATATTCAAATCAAATATATGAAATGTATAAAAATAACTTTGTTCAAAAAGGTGTAGAACTATGTAAAAATTACTCAAAAGAAAGGATTGAAGTTTAAATGTGTGAACTCTTTGGAGCAAATTTGGTAAATGAAACATCAATAAATGGAATGTTAGCTGAATTTTTTTCTCATAGTATCATGCACCCTCACGGTTGGGGATTAGCTACCTTACAAAAGGATTGCAACGTTCCTAATATTATAAAAGAACCTATCCGTGCCATAGATAGTCAAATATTAAAACAAAGACTACTAAAAGAAATCCACGATTATGTGGTCTTAGGTCATATTCGATATGCTACTATAGGTAAAATTAATTCCGAAAACTGTCACCCATACACCTATAAAGATAAGTTTAATCGTCAATGGACTTTAATCCATAATGGAACTGTATATTCAGGTACTCAACTTTTACCATATGTGAACGTTCAAAAGGGTTC
>JBJFHM010000045.1:0-22739 GCA_051893615.1 Oscillospiraceae bacterium | reverse complement strand
ATGAACTCAGTTGGAGTAATTCTTTTTGGGCTTATATTATGCCAAATATTCATTGAAAAACACTCTCCAATCTAAAACTTTTTGGATATTTCAATTATACCATTAAATTTTAGTAAGGTCAACTATTTGTAAACCCAAGCTATAATAAAATTTCATACCAACTTAATTAAAATTTTTGTATAATCTATCAAGAAATTTTACCTAATTAATCCATAGATGTTTACTTGCATGGAAACTTTAAATCTAGGCTTATTTACCGTAACGTTATTACAAATAAAAATGGAACACTCCAAAGAATGTTCCATTGATAAAACTCTAACGTTCAATGTTCGCTTGCCGTGAGATGTTTAATATTATACCCATTTGTGCAAGAAGCATTACTAATGAAGTACCTCCATAACTGAAAAACGGTAAACTAATACCAGTATTTGGAATAAAATTACTAGCTACAGCAATGTTCAAGAAAGCCTGTAATCCAACTTGGAACGTTAAACCGACACACATTAACATACCAAACTTATCCTTGGCATTAGAGGCTATTAACATTCCTCTAAATACGAAAAGTGCAAAGAGTAGTATCACAGTAACTGCACCTACAAATCCCAATTCTTCACAGACTATGGCAAATACGAAGTCGTTTTGGCTTTCTGGAAGATATAGATATTTCTGTCTACTTTCGCCCAATCCAAGACCAAACACACCACCAGAACCTATAGCTATCAAAGATTGACAAGTTTGCCAGTTAGCACCTTGAATGTCAGAGAAAGGGTCAAGCCAACCTGCAAACCTCTTTTGGAAGTAACTTCCTCCTTCAGATATCGTCTTATAGACTACTATTCCCAAGATACCACCAATACCTATGCCCATCAATGCCAATAGGTGTGATATTCTAGCTCCACCAACGAATATCAACACAAAGCCAATGATACATATTAGTAAAGTACCAGATAAGTGAGGTTCTAGCATCATTAAAACTACCACTACACCTAGGATTATAAGGTAAGGTAAGATACCAGTCTTAAAATACTTCATCTTCTTGTAGTTACTAGATATCAAGTAAGAGAATAACACTATTATTGCAAACTTCATAATCTCCGATGGTTGAAATGAAAAACTTCCAATACCTATCCAACGTCTAATACCAGTGTCTGTGGTGTATGGGTTACTCAATGGAGTTAATACCAACAGCAACATTATCAGAGATACCACAAATAGAGTAAACGCCACCCATTTTTTAGCAAAAAAGTGATAATCCCAAAATGAAAGAATGAACATTAATGCCAAACCCATAATTGCAAAGATTATCTGTCTTTTGGCGTAGAAAGTACCTTCTTTTCCCTCGCTTACTGCCCAAGCATAACCAGCAGAGAACATCATAACTACGCCAATTACTAAAAGTGCTATAACTATGGCTAAAAAAGATACGTCTATCTTTCCCCACCTTTGATTAATAGTATCTAAGATAGTTCTTTGAGTGTTTTTTGAACGTCTGTCTATGCTTTTTGCCAAATGCCACCACTCCTTTATATTTGATTATAACAATATATTACTGAATTAAAACTGCTATAGTTCCAGTTATTATCGAAACTATAGAAAAGACTATTACTATCTTATATTCGCTAAATCCACAAAGTTCAAAATGGTGATGTATTGGAGACATCTTAAAAATTCTTTTACCTGTACCAGTCATTTTTTTAGTGATTTTAAAGTATGTAACCTGAATTACTACAGATAATGCCTCACAAACGTAGACTAATCCAATAAGCACCATTAACAAATGTTGATGAGTACACATACCAATCGCAACGAAAGAACCACCTAAGAACATAGAACCAGTATCACCCATAAAGATTTTTGCAGGGTGTAAGTTCCAAACTAAGAACCCTAGACAACCTCCTGCAAGGGCTATCGCAAAGATTGAAATTTCATTCAAATTTACTAAGCTACACACTGTACTCAACGCCAACATTGTGATTACTGTAACAGAACCACAAAGACCATCTACACCATCGGTTAGGTTTACTGCATTAGATAAGTATATCATAAAGAGTATCATAATAGGATAGTAGAATATTCCAAAATCTACACTAGCAAAGATAAAGTTTATCTCTGTAGAGGTATCCCCTAAGAAGTATAAGACTACTAAAAATAGTGCTGAAAATATGAATTGAAACAATATCTTTTGGATAGGCGTCAATCCAAGATTTTGTTTTTTAACTGCTTTAGTGTAGTCATCGGCAAAACCGATACCTGCAAAACATAGAGCATATATTACACAAGCAAACATTCTAATAGCATTCACTGAAGTATCTGCCGAAGCGATATCTAAACTTGAAACCCTATAGATAACGTATCCAACTATAGTCATAACTATGCTACTAACTATGAACATAAAACCACCCATTATCGGAGTACCTTGCTTCTTTTGATGATTTTCAAGTTTTGCACCTACAAACTTTTCAATGGTCTGTTCAAAACTGATTTTGTGCATAAATGGAATTAAATACTTACCTATTAAAGCCGATAGTCCAAAAGATACCATTGGTATTAATAGTTTTAACCATACTGGAATTGTCATAAAGATTAATCCTTTCCATCATAAAGATTGTTAATAACTTCTTCTAACTTCATACCCCTACTAGCTTTAAATAAGATTACATCATTAGGTTGAATATACTCTTTTAAAGTATCAGTTAGAAGTTGTTTATCGGTAAAAAATTTAACATCTTTGCCAAAAGATAGGGCAGTTTTTCCTATATTTTCGGCTTCTTTTCCGTAGCAGAAGATAGTATCTGCTTTAGAGTTTCCAGCGAACAAACCCACAACAGAGTGTAACTTTTGAGACATTTCTCCAAGCTCAAGCATATCACCTAATACAGCGATACGTCTACCTTGACCTTTTGGCACGGTCTGTGACAACACCATCAAAGATGCTTTCATGGAGTCTGGACTAGCATTATAACAATCTATAATTAGAGTTTGCTCACCTTTCTGTATAATATTCTGTCTTAACTTATCGGATTTATACTTCTTTAAAGCGTTACAGATTTCCTCAGGATTTAAACCCAACTTGATGCCAATCGCAAACGATACCAACGCATTTAAAACGTTGTGTCTTCCTATTGCCGTCAAAAGGACGTCTTTTTGATTACCTTCCCAATTTACGGTAAAAGTCGTATAGTCTTCAAACTGTTCGATGTTGGTAGCCTTAAAGTCACTATCTGGATTATCTATGCCAAATGTGATAGTCTCTCTTCCCAATTGGTAAGAAGTTTGATATAAAGAAACGTCATCAGCATTTAAGAATATCGGTGCAGAACTGTCCATACCTTCTAAAATTTCCAACTTTGCCCTTAAAATTCCTTGTTGTGAGCCTAAATTCTCAATATGAGAAAATCCAATATTGGTGATTACTCCCATAGTAGGAAGTGCAGTCTTAGTCAAACGGGAGATTTCACCAAAATGAGACATTCCCATCTCTATGACAGCACACTCATGAGAACTATTTAATTCAAATAGTGTCTTAGGGAGACCAATCTCATTGTTTAGATTTCCCGTAGTCTTTAGAGTATTATACTTCTCTGATAATACTAGAGCTATCATTTCTTTGGTAGTGGTCTTTCCGACACTACCAGTAACCCCCACTAAGTTGATATCAAACTTTTTTCGATAGTATCTAGCGAGGGCTAAGAGGGCTTTTCTAGTGCTTTCTACTACGATACATTTATAACCATCAACAAACTTTTCCGTGATTACTGCCTTTGCACCCTTTTCAAAAGCCGTTGAAATATAATCGTGACCATCAAAATTTTCTCCCTTGATTGCCACAAACAGACAACCACTTGGAATGGTTCTAGTATCGGTACTAATTTCAGTGATTTCACCATCTACGGCAACTGTAGAACCTAATGCCTTGGCTATTTCTGATAATTTTAAAGTTTCCATATTAATAAATCTTCTCCATAACTATTTTTATTAAGATTAATCTAACTGTTTGAGAGCGTCTGCAACGATTTCACGCTCATCAAGATGAATGTGTACGTTATTCGCCAATATTTGATAATCTTCATGCCCTTTACCTGCTAATACTATGATATCACCAGTTTGAGCAGTCTTAACTGCATGATGTATAGCTTCTATTCTATCTACTATTACATCATAAGGGATAGCCTTTTCACCTTGCAAACCTACCAAGATATCATTAATAATATCTTGAGGATTTTCATTTCTAGGGTTATCAGAAGTGATAATCAATTTATCAGCATACTTCAAAGCAGACTTACACATCAAAGGACGCTTAGCACTATCACGATTGCCACCACAACCAAATAGGCATATCAATCTACCGTGAGTATACTCTTTAACACTACTTAAAATATTTTCAATAGCATCAGGGGTATGGGCGTAGTCGCAGATTACAGAGAAGTCTCTTCCTGTTGGAATAAGTTCACATCTACCTTTAACACCCTTGCAAGTTTCAACGGCATCTTGGATATTTTCAAAAGGTATACCAGCCAATAAACAAGCCGATATAACTCCTGTGATATTCACAACGTTAAAAGAGCCTACCATCTTCATGTTGATAGTATAGTTATCATCTATAGTGTTAAATTTAAAAGTAGTGCCATCTGCACGAATTTCTGAGTTAGTAGCGTAGAAATCTGCTTGATGTTTTATACTATAGGTATACTTTTCACAAGTGATTTCATCATATAGTCTAATACCATAGTCATCATCTGTGCAGATTATAGCCTTATCACAGATGTCAAAGAGCATCTTTTTAGCCTGATAGTAGTCTTCCATAGTCTTGTGATAGTCTAAATGGTCTTGAGTTAGGTTGGTAAATATAGCAATATCAAAGTGGATAGCACCAATCCTATGTTGAACCAAACCAAAAGATGATACTTCCATAACTACATAATCACAACCTGATTTATACATTCTATCGATTAAAGCCATCAAATCGAACGCCATAGGGGTGGTATTGTCAGTATGGATAGTCTCCTCACCTATTTCATTTTGGATAGTTCCTATTAATCCAACCTTATAGCCGTTTTCCGTCAACACTTGCTTGATGACGTTAGTCATAGTAGTCTTACCGTTAGTACCAGTTACACCGATAAACTTCATCTTCTTTTCGGGATTGCCAAACCATGCACAACATAGTTGACCATAAAATTCTCTAGTATTTTGAACGATTATTTGGTTATTTAAACCCATATCATGGTCGACTACTACTATAGCACCTTTTTCCACGGCTTCACGAGCCTTTGAATGACCATCAAAAGAGCCACCCTTTACACATACAAAGATACCATTTTTTTCAATCTTATTGGAATTGTCAGTAATAGAAGATATTTCTATATTAGGGATATCCGTTTTAGAAACATTTTCAATTAAATCATATAACTTCAAGATTAAACACCTCATTTTAATACATATTCTCAATATTTTATACTCATGGAAAGGACTAAATCCTTTCCATAATTTTTTTAATCCAACCTTTGATTAATCCGATTGGTCTTTAACGACAAAGGTTAATTCAATGATAGTACCAGAAGGAACTTGGTCACCCTCTGCATAAGATTGCGAATATACTATAGCATCTTCACGTTGGGTAGATGCTCCAGAAGCAACATAGTTCAATCCCTTACTGGATAATAGTTGATTAGCCTCAGTCAACGAACAACCCACCACATTTGGAACTTCTACAAACTGTTGTTCCATATTACTCTCAGTATATAAGATTATCTTACCACCCTTAGCAATGGAATTGCCACTGGCTGGATTTTGTGATACTACCATATCACCATGACCTACTACTTGATATTGCAATCCCAAACTTTCAAGAGTACTTTGTGCATTGTAAAGAGTAGTATCTTCAACACTTGGAACGGTAACGTCAAGGGTTTCAAGTTCGTCATCGGAATACTCTGGATAGTAACCTAAGTAAGGTAAAGCGTCTTCCAAGATTTTTCTAGCGTAAGGAACTGCTACTACACTACCATAATATTCACCCGTCATAGGTTCATCAGCCATTACAAGCATTATGATTTCAGGGTCATCAGCTGGAGCAAAACATACATAAGAAGCTACATAACGCATATCTTCACCAGGTTTTCTTTCGTCGAGTTTTTCCGACGTTCCAGATTTACCACCAATCTTGTAACCCTTTATGTAAGCGTTAGAACCACCATTATTATTAACTACGTACTCTAAGGATTCCCTCATAATCTTAGAGGTTTCCTCCGATACTACTTGCCTTTTTACCGTAGTTTCCGTAGTACTAATTACATTTCCATCACCATCAAGGATTTTATCTACCACATAAGGGACTACTAAATTTCCTCCATTAATTACAGCAGCGTAAGAAGTTATCATCTCTATTGGAGTTAATTTATTGGTTTGACCAAATGATGATGATGCTAACTCAACTGGACCTAAATCACTCTCTTTGGCGTAGTAACTAGATACTTCAGAAGGTAAATCTATACCAGTCTTTTCAGTAAGACCGAAAGCTTCAAAGTAGTAAAAGAACTTTTCAGCTCCAAGACGTTTACCTATTTCCATAAATGCAGGGTTACAGGAGTTCATCAAAGCGTCCTTAAAAGTTTGACTTCCATGACCAGTAGTTTTATGACACTTAATCTTAGTACCTGCCACTTCTAAAAAACCACCACAAAAGAAGTTATCATTATCTAAAGAGATTAAATCTTCCTCAAAGGCAGCAGCACTGGTGATAACCTTGAATACTGAACCTGGAATATATATCTCACTGACTGCTTTATTTTTCCACTGTAATTCACGAGCGTTAGCTTCAATGGACTTTTTTTCCTCTTCATCGGTAGTGGCTGATATCAATGCTAAGGTTTTAGCGTCAGTAACTTCTGATGGATTGTTTAAATCAAAACTTGGACAAGTCGCCATAGCTAAGATAGCTCCAGTATTTGCATTCATTATTATACCACAAGCACGGTTATTTAATTGGTATTGATTATACATATCTTCAAGATTTTTTTCTAAATAGTATTGTAGAGTAGTATCTATAGTAAGTACTAATGAGTTACCATCTTTAGCCTCATAGAGTTTAGAATTCTTATAAGGCATTTCTTGTTGTTTACCATCTTTAGCAGATATTACTTTACCATCTACTCCAGAGAGTTCATCATCATAGTAAGCTTCAATACCGTACCAACCGTCACCATCATAGTTGGTGAAGCCTATTACTGAAGCAGCCAAATCACCTTGTGGATAGTAACGTTTAGTATCCTCATCTGTAGTGATACAAGAAAGGTTATTATCTTGTAAAAATTGAGTAATCTTATCTACTATAGGTTTTTCCACTTTGGTTTTAAGTACTTGATACCTACTATCTTCAGCATTAAACTTATCTATAAGAGTTTTTTCGTCTATATTTAAGGTTTCAGCAAGGAAGTCAATAGTAATGTCTTTCTTATCAGGATATTTTTCATTAAAAGTGGTAGGGTCTAAAATAATCTTGAAAACCGTAGCACTTTGAGCAAGTATGCTACCATCTGAACTATAGATTGAACCTCTATTCGCAGAAATATTTATTGAAGAAAATTGACTATTGTTAGCATACTCTTGATACTTTTCACTATCTATGACGGAAATTTTAAAGATATTCCCAATCAATAAGATGGCAAATACGAACATTATAACCATAACTACTAAACTAGCACGTTTCATAGAAAAGGTTGGCAAAAATAAACATCTCCTTTCTAACGATACAACGTAATGGGCGGATAATACCTATAAAAATATGTATCTCCGCCCGATGTTTTCATATAATATCTATTGGATTATCCAAATAAATATTCTACAATGTTGTTAAACTTCTCTTTTAGCCAGATAAAAATGTTTTGTTCAGTTTCAACAACTTCTACAGAATCCTCATTTTGAATTTGAATATATGTAATCTGTGATTTTTCTAATTTTTTAAGTCCTAGAACGTTCTCTGCATAGGATTCCACATTCTTTAAAGACATATTTGCTTCAATTTCAGTTTGCATTCTAACGTTTTCACTTTGCAAGATATCAACAGTAGACTTTTCCGAAGCTATTTGATTATACAAAACACTAACTTGAACCTTACCATATATTAGTAAAAATAATAATATGGTCACTATTATAGAACATACTATTATACCTACATTACTAGTTTTCTTAGCATGAGGACGCTTAGAACTCTTTTTACTTTTTTTAGTTTCTTTTTGAGGTTCTTCAGGAAGAACATAGTCATCATATTCTTCTATGATTAAAGCAGTATTATCATTTTTCATACTTACACCACCTATAACTTTTCAATCACTCTGAGTTTAGCACTTCTGCTTCTGTTATTTAGTTCCAATTCTGAATTAGTAGCCTCAATAGGTTTTCTGTTTACTAGCTTTGCCCTAGGTTTCTTGCCACAGACACACTGTGGAAAGTCGGGAGGACAAGTGCAACCTTTACACCAAGATGAAAAACGTTGTTTAACCAACCTATCCTCTAAAGAGTGAAAGGTAATGACTGCAAGTCTACCGTTAGATTTAAGACTTTCAAAGGCACTATCTAACCCTAATGAAAGATGTTCCAATTCACCATTTACTTCCATTCTAATAGCCTGAAAGGTCTTTTTACATGGATTTTTATCCCTACGGAACTTGGCTGGGATACTATTTTTAACAATATCAGCAAGTTGCAAAGTGGTTTCAATAGACTTTACTTGTCTTTGATTTACAATGTTGCTAGCAATTTTATGGGAAAATTTTTCTTCGCCAAACTCAAATAGAATTTTAGATAACTGCTCATAAGAATATTGATTAACGACATCGAAAGCACTAATCCCTGATTGACTCATACGCATATCTAATGGGGCATCATAGTGATATGAAAAACCTCTTTCAGCAGTATCCAACTGATGTGAGGAAACTCCCAAATCCATTAAGATGCCATCTACTGATTGAATACCTAGTGATTGCAAAACCTCTGCAACTTCAGAATAGTTTCTTTGAACTATCGTAACGTTGAAGCCATCTAGTCTTTCAGTTGCAACAGATATTGCATCTGGGTCTCTATCAAGACCGATTAAACGACCATTCTGTGATAGTCTCTTAACTATCTCTAAAGAGTGACCTGCACCACCCACAGTACAATCTACGTAAATTCCATTAGGATTAATATTCAAGCCTTCTAAAGTTTCATGCAATAAAACAGGTACATGATTAAATTCCATAAAAACCACACTTTCACATTCACAAAATTATATAAATCGGCAGTATTTGGAATTTAACACTTGCTTGCCGATGTCACCATAAGATGAGTATACAACTCACTTATGTTTCACTTTTCATTATACTATATATATTAAAAAAAATCAAGATTATAAGCCTCATGATTTCCAAAAAAACTAAAATTTTTTCGGCAGAAAGTATAAAAAATTGGTATATAAATCCAAAAGATTTACTTTATATACTATATTACCAATAAATAACAGAAATCTTTGTGGAATATCCACAAAGATTTCGATATAAAGTTACGTATTCATTTTATAAATCATGTAAAGTCCATCACTTACAAGATTTTTGTTAGTTATAAACTTCTCATGACAGTGAGGAACTATCAAATCGGATAAGCCTCCTGTAGCTACTAATATAGCATCATTTCCCAAAATTTCACGATATCTAATTGCTAAACCGTCCATAAGACTAGCCATTCCAAAGATTACTCCTGAATGCATGGCAGATGCAGTATCTTTTCCAATAACTTCAGTACAATTTTCTCTTAAATCTATGTGTGGAAGTTGTGCAGTAACGTTCGATAAAGTCTTTAAGGAACTATTCACTCCAGGGAATATTGAGCCACCCAAAAAGTTAGCATCTTTATCTATTGCTGAAATGGTAGTAGCCGTTCCCAAATCACAAATGATGGCAGGTAACGAATATAGATTTTTTACAGCAACTGCATCACAAATTCTATCACTACCCAAACTCTTGGGATTGTTTAAACAGATGTTTAATCCAGTCTTTAAATCGCTAGAAACTATCATGACCCTACATTTAAAAACCCTCTCAACGGCTCTTTTTAATGTAGATTTCAATTGTGGAACTACTGTCGATATTATAGCACCTTCAAAATCATCATTTGTGCAACCGTTCAACATCAAGATGTTTAAAAAGTCTATAGAATATTCATCTTCCATCTTGGTGGAAATGGTGGAAATTCTGGAAGAGAATAACATTATATCATCTTTGTAAACTGACATGACTATGTTAGTATTACCGACATCTAAAGTTAAAACCATGGCGACCTCCTTAAATAAAAAAAGAGCCGTCTATTAAGAACGGCTCATAAAAGTGTATAAAACACTAAAATTATTCATTAATCTTAGTAACTACGCCAGAACCTACAGTTCTACCACCTTCACGGATAGCGAAACGTAAACCTTCTTCAATAGCGATTGGAGTGATTAACTCAACGTCCATAGATACGTTATCACCAGGCATACACATTTCCTTATCAGCAGGTAGTGTGATAACACCAGTAACGTCAGTAGTTCTAAAATAGAATTGTGGTCTATAGTTGTTAAAGAATGGAGTGTGACGTCCACCTTCTTCTTTCTTTAGAACGTATACTTGACCTGAGAACTTAGTGTGTGGGTGAATTGAACCTGGCTTACAAAGAACTTGTCCTCTTTCGATTTCACTTCTTTGAATACCACGTAGTAAAGCACCGATGTTGTCACCAGCTTCAGCATAGTCTAGAATCTTTCTAAACATTTCGATACCAGTAACTACAGTCTTGGACTTTTCTTCCTTAAGACCAACGATTTCAACTTCTTCACCAGTCTTTAATTGACCTCTTTCAACTCTACCAGTAGCAACAGTACCACGACCAGTAATAGTGAATACGTCTTCAACAGGCATTAGGAATGGAAGGTCAGCCTTTCTATCAGGAGTTGGAATATAGCTATCAACAGCGTCCATAAGTTCAAGAATTGGCTTATAAGCAGGGTCGTTTAAATCGTCTGGAGCTTCTAGAGCTTGTAGAGCAGAACCCTTGATGATTGGAGTATTATCACCATCAAATTCATACTTGTCTAGAGTTTCACGAATATCCATTTCAACTAATTCAAGTAATTCTTCGTCATCTACTTGGTCAGCCTTGTTCATGAATACTACAATGTAAGGAACGCCAACTTGGTGAGCAAGTAAAAGGTGTTCTTTAGTTTGAGCCATAGGGCCATCGGAAGCAGCAACTACTAGGATAGCACCGTCCATTTGAGCAGCACCAGTAATCATGTTCTTAACGTAGTCAGCGTGACCTGGGCAGTCAACGTGAGCATAGTGACGATTAGCAGTTTCATACTCAACATGAGCAGTATTGATAGTAATACCTCTTTCTCTTTCTTCTGGAGCAGAGTCGATATTTGCATAGTCTTTCTTTTCTGCTAGACCTTGTAATGCAAGTGTCTTAGTGATAGCAGCTGTAAGAGTAGTCTTACCGTGGTCAACGTGACCAATTGTACCAATATTAACGTGTGGTTTAGTTCTTTCAAAATGAGCCTTTGCCATTGGAATTTCCTCCTATAATAATCAAATTAAAATATGCTTATCTACCATATTGTATATATTATAGCAGATAACGTTTAAAATTTCAAGTCTTTTATAAAAAAAAATTGAAAAATATTATAATATATCACAATTAAGGGCGTTAAGCCCTCAATGTGATTAATATATTCAAAAGGTTTAATAGAGATTAGTCCTTTTTCTTTCTATCGTTAGTAATCTTTTCAGCAATGTTCTTAGGAACTTCTAAGTAGCTATGAGGTTCCATAACGAATTGACCACGTCCTTGAGTATTTGAACGTAAATCACTAGTATATCCGAACATTTCAGATAGTGGAACTAAAGCATCAATTTGAACTGCTCCAGGTCTATTCTCTTGACCTTGAATTTGTCCACGTCTTGAACTTAAGTCACCAATAACTGTACCAGTATAGTCATCAGGTACGATAACAGCAACCTTCATGATAGGTTCCATTAATACAGGATTTGCCTTTTCCATAGCCTCTTTGAATGCCATAGAACCAGCAATTTGGAACGCCATTTCAGAAGAGTCAACCTCGTGATAAGAACCATCATATAGTTCGACACAAACGTCAACTACTTGATAACCTGCAACTACACCAGCCTTCATAGCACCTTGGATACCCTTGTCAACTGCTGGGATATATTCCTTAGGAATAGCACCACCTACGACACTATTCTTAAATTCATAACCCTTACCACTCTCATTAGGACTAACTCTAATCTTAACGTGACCGTATTGACCTTTACCACCAGACTGTCTAGCATACTTCTTATCAACTTCAACAGAAGAACGGATAGTTTCTTTATAAGATACTTGTGGAGTACCTACATTAGCTTCAACCTTAAATTCACGAAGTAATCTATCAACTATGATATCTAGGTGTAACTCACCCATACCAGCGATGATAGTTTGTCCAGTTTCTTCATCAGTCCAAGTTTTGAAAGTAGGGTCTTCTTCAGCAAGTTTAGCAAGAGCTAAGCCCATCTTTTCTTGACCAGCCTTAGTCTTAGGTTCGATAGCTAACTGAATAACTGGTTCTGGGAACTCCATGGACTCAAGAACGATTGGGTGTTTTTCATCACAAAGAGTATCACCAGTAGTAGTATTTTTCAAACCTACTGCAGCAGCGATATCACCTGCATATACAGTTTCAATATCTTCTCTGTGGTTAGCGTGCATCTGTAGGATACGACCTAATCTCTCTCTGTTATTCTTATTAGCGTTTAGCACTGAAGAACCTGCATTTACAGTACCAGAGTACACACGGAAGAAACAAAGTTTACCAACGAATGGGTCAGTAGCAATCTTGAACGCTAAAGCAGAGAAAGGTTCATTATCAGAAGAGTGTCTAACTTCTTCTTCATCATTATCAGGATTTATACCTTTAATAGATGGAACATCTAAAGGTGATGGCATATAGTCTACTATAGCATCTAGTAACTTTTGAACGCCCTTATTCTTATAAGATGTACCACAAGTTACAGGAACCATCTTATTAGCGATAGTGGACTTTCTAATAGCACCCTTAATCTCTTCGATAGTGAGTTCTTCACCAGCAAAGTATTTTTCCATTAAAGCGTCGTCAGTTTCAGCTACGTGTTCAATTAAAGCCTCATGGTATTCTTGAGCCTTATCAACCATATCTTCAGGGATATCTTCAACACGGATATCTTTTCCAAGGTCATCATAGTAAACATAAGCCTTCATTTCTACTAGGTCGATGATACCCTTAAAAGTATCTTCAGCACCGATTGGAAGTTGAATAGGAACTGCGTTACACTTTAGTCTGTCGAGCATCATATCTACAACACGGTAGAAGTTAGCACCCATGATATCCATCTTATTGACATAAGCCATTCTTGGAACATGATATTCATCAGCTTGTCTCCAAACTGTTTCAGACTGTGGTTCAACACCACCCTTAGCACAGAATACAGTAACAGAACCATCAAGAACCTTTAAAGAACGTTGAACCTCAACGGTGAAGTCCACGTGTCCAGGGGTATCAATGATATTAATTCTGTGGTTAGCCCAAAACGCAGTGGTAGCTGCAGAAGTGATTGTGATACCTCTTTCTTGTTCTTGTGCCATCCAGTCCATGGTAGCACTACCTTCATGAGTTTCACCAATCTTGTGATTTACACCTGTATAGAATAGAATTCTTTCAGTTGTAGTAGTCTTACCGGCATCGATGTGGGCCATTATACCGATATTTCTTGTCTTTTCAAGAGAACATTTTCTTGGCATAAATAAAAATCTCCTTACCTAAAATTAGAATAGACTACCATCTGTAATGAGCAAAAGCCTTGTTAGCTTCAGCCATCTTGTGAGTATCTTCGCACTTTTTGTATGCTCCACCAGTCTTATTAAGAGCGTCAAGGATTTCGCCAGCAAGTCTTTCTTGCATACTCTTTTCATTTCTTAATCTAGCGTACTTAGTAATCCATCTTAGACCTAGAGTCTGTCTTCTTTCAGGACGAACTTCCATAGGTACTTGGTAAGTTGCACCACCCATTCTACGAGCTTTAACTTCTAGAACAGGCATAACATTTTCCATAGCCTCTTCAAAAACTTCAAGAGCGTCTCTTTCAGTCTTTTCAGCTACGATATTAAATGCACCATAAACAATCTTTTGCGCAACACCCTTTTTACCATCAAGCATTACATTGTTGATTAATCTAGTAACCAACTTAGAATTATAAAGTGGGTCTTGTAGGACATCACGCTTAGCGATATTACCTCTTCTTGGCATTTTCGCTTCCCTCCTTCATTAGTAATAGCATGAAATCATAGGTACTCGCCCGTTCGGAGTGCGTTACAATCCGAACGCACGTTAAAGACCAAAGTAGAGGATTTTAATATATATAAAATCTTCCACTATAATCTTTGTGGAGATGTATCCTATTTTCAAAAATAATTTAATCTGTAAAAAAGTTTTTCGCCCTTGGGCGGATAAATCTTGCTAATAAGTTAAAACCTAAACAACCTAATAGACAACCAAAAGTATTCATAGTTATATCATCGATATCAAGACACCCGAAACCAGTAATAAACTGCACAAACTCCAAACCTAAAACTATTAAGAAACACTTTAAAATCACTTTCCAAAATGTCTTATGTTTGGATAGTGCCATTTCAAAAAATCCCATAGGAATAAAAGCTGCTGTATTTCCCAATATATTCCAAATCATGATATCATATAAACCATTATCAGCCCAATCATTATAAGCCTTAAATGGAACTAAATTAATATTAATATTCCACAAGCCGTTACTTCTATGATATAATGTTTCAGCAAGAACGTGAGTTTCATAACACCCAGTCATTTCATTGAAATATAAATCATTAAATTTAAAAGTTATATAATATAAGACTAATAAAAAATACACAACGTATAACACTCTTAAAATAGATTTTAATAGTCTATTTTTTTCCATATAGCAAAGTTGTTAGATTAAAAATTACTTACCAGCCTTAGGTCTCTTAGCACCGTACTTAGAACGAGCTTGCATTCTCTTAGCTACACCTTGAGCATCAAGAGTACCTCTGATGATGTGGTAACGCACACCAGGTAGGTCCTTAACTCTTCCGCCCCTGATTAGTACTACAGAGTGTTCTTGTAGGTTATGACCAATACCAGGAATGTAAGCAGTAACTTCTTGACCGTTAGTCAACTTAACTCTGGCGATTTTTCTCATTGCAGAGTTTGGCTTTTTAGGTGTAGAAGTTCTTACAGCAGTACAAACTCCTCTTTTTTGTGGGGAACTTTGGTCAATTTGAACTTTCTTCTTAGCATTGTAACCCTTCTGTAGTGCAGGTGCAGTAGACTTCTCTTCTAGAACGTTTCTGCCCTTACGAACCAATTGATTAAAAGTAGGCATTAAAATTTCCTCCTTCTTAAAAATTTCCTAGGTATAACGCCTAAGAGCGTCATACAATTTCATATTATATACTTTTATTTGAGGTTTGTCAAGAGCTTTTTTTAAAATTTTTGAAAAAATTTCTTTTTAGACAGATATCAATTGACATAATAGTCCATTGATGTTAGAATTATCTTAAAAACATATCAAAAAGGAGCATTATAATGAAACTAGTCACACCTAAACAGATGAAACTTCTTGAAAGTATCGCCGATAAAAACGGTACAACCTTTGAAGATTTAATGTGTATAGCAGGTAAAACTTTAGCTAACTTAATTGAGAAAAATATCCATAATCAGGAAAGTGCCAAGATACTATTCCTATGTGGCAACGGCAACAACTCTGGTGATTGTTTCGTCGCTAGTACGTTCTTATCCGATAGGTTCGATAACATCAAAATAGCCATGTTATGCGATGAACCTAAAACCGAACTTTCTAAAAAGATGTTTAACAATATTCCTCAAAATGTAAGTGTCCTCTATGATTTAAGGAGTATTAAACAAGGCTTTAAAGATAGTACCATAATTTGTGATGGTATCTTTGGAACTGGCTTCCATGGTGAACTTCCCGAAAACGTTCAAGAAGTTTTAAAAATCCATACAGATGCTTTAAAAATTGCAGTAGATATCCCTAGTGGTATCAACTGTAAGACTGGTGAGGTATCTAATGGCACTATGGTTGCAGATATCACCTTGACTTTTGCATACCAAAAACTTGGCATGATGCTATATCCTGCTAAAAACTATTGTGGGAATATAATAGTCGCTGATATAGGTATCACAGATGAACATTATCAAGAGTGCATAGAAACTCCTATTGAGATACTATCTCACGATAATGTAAAACTTCCCAATAGAGTTGAGACTGGTCACAAAGGAACTTTTGGAAGATTACTTCATGTCACAGGCTCAAAGAATATGTTAGGAGCGTGTATCATGGCTAGTAAGTCATCATTGCGTTGTGGCGTTGGATTGTTAGTCATCTGTACAGAAGATAACAGTCTATTGCCATTATCTATGCCAGAGCCTATATATATACCTCGTAACTATTCAGACATTTCAAAAGAGTTAAAAAGGGCATCTGCAATATTGATAGGTTGTGGTCTAAGTACTAACGACCAATCCATTGGAATTTTCAACCATGTGATAAAAAATGCTACATCTCCAATTATTATAGATGCCGATGGCATAAATATCCTATCTCAACGCATAGATATTATTAAAAATAAAAAAGTAATCTTAACGCCACACCCAATGGAATTTTCCCGTTTGACTAGATTATCCCTAGAGGAAATACAGAGTAACCGTCTTGAGATTGCTGTGAACTTTGCTAAAAAGTATCAATGTATTTTAGTATTAAAAGGCTCAGGAGATACCATCATTACAGATGGTAACTCTGCAACTATCTGTAATGTAGCAAACTCAGGAATGGGAAAAGGTGGTAGTGGTGACGTTCTTGCTGGAATAGTATCATCATTTGTGGCACAAGGATTATCACCCATGGAGGCTTGTAAGTTGGGAGTATATATACACTCTCAAGCAGGTTTAAACTGTGCTAAAAAGTTAGGTAAGTTCTCCATGTTACCTAGTGATATTATCCAAGAAATTCCAAACGTATTAAAAACCCTAGATTAAATTATTAAGACGTTCAAATATAAAAAATCTATACATAGGAGTTTTTATATTATGAAGAAACGTATACTATTATTGACTTCCTTAACGATACTTTTAACATCTTGTGGAACAGTAGGCGTTGAAAAGACTTCTCCAAAAGACGTTTTAACAGAACCCTTCTCATGTACTGCAAACATCATAACCCCCGATATAGAAGCTACTGGAACGTTATCTCATGAGGGCGTTGGCTGTTGGGATATAGAATTTTCTGAACCTAGTACACTATCAGGGGTCAATCTAACCTTTGATGGCGTAAATTCGGAAGCATCATATAAGGGATTATCTTTTTCTATACCTAAAGATGCCGTGCCTATAAACTCTATGTTGTTATGCCTTGCCACTGCTATTGATGAAATCTCTACGAATGAAGATAAAAATGCAACTTCTAAAGATGATATCTTAACGTTTAAAGGCTCTACTGACTGTGGAGACTACGTCCTAACCGTAGATGAAAAGACTGGCGACATCTTAACCTTTGAAATGGATAATTTACAGTTAATAATGACCTTCTCAGATGTAAAAACTCTCGAAAGTTCAAAAGAAGTAACCTCTATGAGTGACGAAGAAGAAAACGAAGAACAAACACATATTACAACTACTGAAAGTGATGAAAACTCTGAAACTACTTCCGAAGATTAAAAAATATAAACCGTCCTTAATCGACATAAGGACGGCTTTTAATATGATATCTACTATTATAGATTATGCTCTTAACTCTGCACCAATCTTGGATAGTGCTTTTAACACTCTCTTCATAGAGGCGTCAACCTGTTCATCAGTTAGAGTACCCTCAGAAGAACGCATAACTATTGAATATGATAAACTCTTCTTACCTTCACCAATCTTACTTTCATCAGTAAAAATATCGAATAGAGTAACACTCTCAAGAGTTTTTCCTACAGCCTCTTTTATGGTCTTTTGAACGTCACCTGCTGGAAGTGACTTATCACATACTAAACTGATATCCCTAGTACTTGCAGGGAACTTTGGCAACGGTTTATAACTCTTCTCTGTGATAGCTATTTCCATCATTTCAGGGATTAAGAACTTACCTAAATATACTTTAGTATCTATACCATATTCGTTGGTAACGCTTGGGTGTACCTCTCCTATGATGCCTATAGCTATATCACCTGACTTTACTATGGCGGTCCTAGTTGGGTGAAATGCAGATACTTCATCAAAAGGACAATCATCAGTAGGACGTGAATATTCAACGTTCTGTATACCGATACTATCTAATAACACTTCAACGATGCCTTTCAACTCAAAGAAGTCACAACCGTTTCCGTACATTCCTATGGCTAAACGCTTAGGCTCAATAGGAAGTTTATCCTTTTCAATTGGAATATATTCATTACCTACCTCAAACAACTTGGCAGAAGTGTTCCTATTGTTATAGTTCTTAGATAATATCTCCATCATAGATGGTATTATGGTAGTTCTCATAACAGAGGTATCCTCACCTAGTGGATTAGTAATGGTTACTGTATTTCTTAACTTACTATCTTGTGGTAGATGGATTTTATCAAAGTATTTAGGACTGATAAATGAAAAAGTAGCAATCTCATAGCAACCAGTAGATACCATAGTATTTATTATACTATTCTCAAACTTTTGACTATTAGTAAGTTGAGCATCTGCTACACCCTTAAAGTTAGTGGATTTAATGTTATTATATCCATAGATACGGGCAACTTCTTCAGCAATATCGCAAGGACGTTCAATATCTACTCTAAAAGTTGGAGCGTATACTAAGCCATCTTTAACTTCAAATCCTAATGAATTTAGATACTTAATCATATCATTTTCAGGGATATCCGTACCTAAGAAGTTGTTAATCCATTGTGGAGAAAATTCTACAGTATTTGGAGTTTTATCGGTATTGTCTATATCTATGATAGTACTTACTACTTCACCTGCTCCAAGTTCCTCAACGAGTTGGAAAGCTCTAATTAAAGCCTTATTTACTGCCTGTTGGTCAAGACCTTTTTCAAAACGTGCAGAAGAATCCGTTCTCATACCTAGAGCCTTTGCCGTACGCCTTACAGATACTGGCTCAAAACAAGCACTCTCAAACACTACAGTCTTAGTTAGAGGTAAATCTGTAACAGTACCGTCCATGATACCACTATACTCTCCACCCATAACCCCAGCTACTGCGATAGGTTTCTTACTATCTGCGATTACTAACATATCACTAGAAAGAGTTCTTTCTATACCATCAAGAGTTACTATCTTTTCACCCTCTTTAGCGTTTCTAATGTTGATTTCTCCACCCTCAACATACTTAAAATCGAATGCGTGCATAGGTTGACCATACTCAAGCATTACATAGTTTGTGATATCTACAAAGTTATTGATTGGTCTTATTCCACTTGCACGAAGTCTTTCTCTCAACCAACGTGGTGATGGCTCTATCTTAACGTTTTTAACGATACCTGCACAGTATCTTTTACAGATATCCTTATTTACAACGTTGACTTTCAAATCATCTGTGATGTTGCCATCTACACCCTTAAAAGTAGGTTCTGGAACATTTAAAGGGATATCAAAAGTTGCAGAAGCCTCACGAGCTAAGCCTATCACGGATAGACAGTCTGGTCGATTGGAAGTGATTTCAAACTCTACAGAAGTATCGTTTAAACCTAGTGCAGTATGGATATCTTCACCTATTTGACAATCTTCCTTGATTACTAAAACACCATCTTTATCGGCGTATGGGAAATCGTGAGTAGTTAATTTGAGAGTATCTAAACCACAGAACATTCCAACGCTGACTACTCCTCTAACTTTGCCTTTCTTAATTTTTAAAGGTTTACCCTCATCGAATACGGTAGCACCATCTAAAGCGACTGGAACTAAATCGCCTACTTGAACGTTCTTGGCATTAGTCACTATTTGGATAGGCTCTTCTTTACCAATATCTACACTACAAACGAATAGACGCTCTGCGTTCTCATGTTGATTTTTTTCTAAAATCTTACCTACTACTACGTTTGTGATTTCTGCTCCCTCGACTTCATAACATTCAACTTTAGAACCACTTAAAGTCATTCCACTGACGAAATCCTTAGTAGTTCTGTCGCCAAGGTCTACAAAATCGGATAACCATTTCATTGATAAATTCATGATATAAAAATCCTCCCTTATTAGAATTGTTTTAAGAAACGCATATCATTTTCGTATAGCATACGCATATCATTGATATTATATCTACGCATTACCACACGTTCAAGACCTAAACCGAATGCAAATCCACTATAGATACTACTATCAATGCCACAGTTTTCCAAAACCTTAGGGTGAACCATACCAGCTCCAAGGAGTTCAATATATCCCTCATTTTTGCAAACACGACAACCCTCACCATGACAGTTAAAGCACATAACATCTACTTCAGCAGATGGCTCTGTGAATGGGAAATGATGTGGTCTTAATCGGATTTTACAATCATTACCATATAGACGTTTCATAAGCGTTTCAAGAGTACCTTTTAAATCTCCCATGGTGATGCCTTTATCTACTACCAAACCTTCAATTTGATGGAATAGAGGTGAATGTGTAGCATCTACGGCATCGGAACGGTACACTCTACCAGGGGAAATTATCCTAATAGGTGGCTTTTGATTTTCCATAACGTGTACTTGCACAGAGGAAGTTTGCGTTCTTAATAAGATATTATCAGTGATATAAAAAGTATCTTGAGTATCTCTAGCAGGGTGGTCTGGTGGTAAGTTTAAAGCTTCAAAGTTGTAGTAATCGTACTCAACTTCTGGACCGTCTGCAATAGAAAATCCCATACCTAGGAATATATCCTTAATTTCATTCATGACAGTAGTCAATGGGTGAAGTTTTCCTACTTCTACTTTTTTACCAGGTAGAGTAATGTCTATCTCTTCAGATTTAATCTTATTTTCGAGTTCTTTAGCCTTTAATACTTCTAACTTTTGAGAAATATCATTTTCAATATCAGATTTTACTCTGTTAGCAAACTGTCCCATCTCCTTGCGTTCCTCTGGAGCAAGTTTGCCCATCTGATTTAATATGGCTTTCAATTCGCCTTTCTTACCTAGATATTTAACTCTTAAATCATCTAGTGCCTTGATAGAACTACAGCTATCTAATTCTTGCTTGGCAACCTTTTCGATGTTTTCTAACTGTTGTTTCACGAAAAAACCTCCTAAAATTTTTTTATTATAAAATAAGAAATCTTGTCCCATTTAAAACAGGACAAGATTATATTATATTATATCAATCTTGATTATAAACCACCCATTTTAAAGAAGCCAACACTTCCGTACCTTTAACGCAGATTTTACGTCACTACCTACTAAGTGAAAACTATTCAGCAGTGCCACTCGTGAGGGAACTTCATAATAGATTAATCGCAAGTACTTTCAGCCTAGATACTTTTCTCTAATCCGATTAAAATCAAAATTACTTTTCTCAGTCAACGTGTTTCTTTTTAAGATGTCTTTATTATATATCAAAAGTTTTCATTTGTCAAGATGTTTATTTAGAATTATCAAATTGATAAATGTGATAAATCGTTAAATAATGATACCATTGGATATATTATCAGAACCAATTTCGACCGTCTAATGGATATCTTGAGATTTTATTTCAATGACTTTAAAATCTAAGTTTTCAATAGTCGATTTTAAGGTTTCATCATCTATTAGTGAGGACATGGAAACGATAGCCGTATTCTGTTTTAAATTGACTTTGCACACTGCGTCATCAAGTGAGTTGATAGACTTTTCAACTCTGTTTTTACAGTTTTCACAGTGCATACCCTCAATAGTGATAATCTTGGTTGATACTATCGGATTTTCTAACCTTTTTTTCTTGACTTTTGGGACATCTCCACCACAACAACCACCCTGACCTCTCATATGAAGTATGCTAGATTTGACAGCTAATACTATTATCACTATTAATATTAGTATTATTATCATTGTAGATGCATTCATAAAAAAATCTCCTTTCATGATATCTGATACAATTAAGTATATCACAAAAAAAGATTAGTTTCAAATAGGTTATTCAAGGCAAACTTTTAAGATTAAACTACTTGTTAGCTTTTTTATCAATAAATTTGGTTGTCGTCTTAGAGTATACTATTTTTTGAGCGTTATACAATCCAGTATATCCAGATAGCAAGTAGGAAATAGCACAGGCAATACCAAAGTAGACTATTCCATCACTACCAAAAATCTCGACAGATAAGAACATAGATGTCAATGGACAGTTAGTCACTCCACAGAATACGGCAATCAAACCTATTGCAGAACTGAAACCGTTATCCATACCGATTAATGAACCTATACAATTCCCAAACGTAGCACCAACGAAAAATGATGGCACAATTTCACCACCCTTATAACCTGCACATAGAGTAATCGCTGTGAAGATTATCTTTATAGCAAACATATAGAAAGGCATATCTGTAGAAAAACACTTCTCTATGATGTTCATACCTGTACCGTTGTAATCATAAGTACCCACCATTAGAGTTAATAGACTTATCAAGATACCACCCACTATA
>JBJFHM010000044.1:0-23590 GCA_051893615.1 Oscillospiraceae bacterium | reverse complement strand
TATTCTTGGAAGTTTTTATTTTAGTAAACACTTTTCCGTTTTTGTTTATTACTTTCTGTTCTATCATTAGACTTCCACTCCTCGAAAAATTCCTTTAAAAATGGTATTTACTTCTATATTTTTCTATTTTTGGTGTGAGTTTTTTCTATTCTTAATGTGAGATTACAGCAGTATATTTTTGCTTTCATTTTAAATACCTCCTGAAATTACTTATTATCAAATATACTATAACAATTATATTATATCACTATTAATCGCAAAATTCAACAATAATATACAAATTCTACATATTGTTTAAAAATATTTCTGATATTTGTGCATATTGCACAAAAAAACAAGGAGCATTACTAATATAATGCTCCTTTTTAAAAAATATCAATATAGAACTTAATTTAAATTATCGAAAGATTGCTTTAAATCCTTTATAATATCATCAACGTTTTCAAGACCTACGGAAAGTCTAATCAATCCAGGATTTACACCAGCAGATATCAACTGTTCATCAGTAAGTTGTCTATGTGTTGCAGATGCAGGGTGTAGAACACAAGTTCTAATATCGGCTACGTGTACCTCATTAGATGCTAGTTTTAAACCGTTCATAAACTTTACTGCAACATCTCTACCACCTTTAATAGTAAACGTGATTACGCCACTACCACCTGTTAGATACTTCTCTGCAAGTTCCTTTTGCTTACCTACAAACTTTGTAGGATACTTAATATCAGTTACAACATCAACAGTTTCAAGATAGTCTGCAACTTTTGAAGCATTTTCATGATACTGTCTCATTCTAACTGGTAAGGTTTCTAATCCAAGGTTTAACAAAAATGATGAATGTGCTGACGGATAACAACCAAAATCTCTCATTAGTTGCATTCTAGCTTTGATAATATAAGCCATATTTCCAAATGCTTCAGTATATACCACTCCATGATAACTTTCATCAGGTTCGGTAAATTCTGGAAATTTACCACTTTTAGCCCAATCAAAATTACCACTATCTACGATGACACCACCACATTGCAAAGCATGACCGTCCATATATTTAGTAGTAGAATGTGTAACGATATCTGCACCAAATTCAAAAGGTCTACAGAATATAGGTGTTGGAAAAGTGTTATCTACTATTAATGGGACGTTGTTATCATGAGCAATCTTAGAAAACTTTTCAATATCGAACATTTCAATAGCTGGATTAGCTAAAGTTTCGCCAAACACTGCTTTAGTGTTAGATTTAAATGCTTTTTGAATAGTTTCTTCATCTGCGTTAGCATCTACAAAGATACATTCTATTCCTAACTTTTTCAAAGTAACTGCAAATAGATTTACAGTTCCTCCATAGATAGTTCCAGTAGATATAAAACTATCACCTGAATTACATAGGTTTAGTATCGCCAATAGATTAGCAGCCTGTCCACTAGAAGTACACATAGCACCTACACCACCCTCAAGGTCAGCGATTTTCTTTTCAACTGCATCTACCGTTGGATTGGCAAATCTTGAATACATATATTCAGTAGGCATGTCGAAAAGCTCTGCAATGTGTTCAGTGCTATCGAAGGTATAAGTAGTACTTTGTACTATAGGCATAACTCTAGGCTCACCATTTTTAGGTGTATATCCAGAGTGTAAACATTTAGTTTCTATTTCCATATTTTTAAATCCTCCAATATTATGAATGATATACTATACCCATTATATCACTATATGATAAAAATTTCAATATAATAGATTATAAAAAATACTTTTCAAAATATATAAATTATAGTTTTATTATGTTGATATCTCATTAATTTTGCCATAGAATATATTAAATCTATAATGACTAGAATGATTTTTTTAATCACTCTATAGTTTTAGACTTATCACTATTTTAATTCGACTATGGTCACACCGTCTTCACCTTCACCATAGATGCCCAATCTAAAACTTTTTACGTTAGGGTGATTTTTTAGTCTATTGTGAACAGCTTTTCTAAGTACACCAGTACCCTTTCCATGGATAATAGTAACTGTTTTTAATCCAGACATGATGGCATTATCGATAAAAGCGTCCATTTCGTAAACACCTTCATCAGAGGCACGTCCACGGATATCACACTCCATAGAGACGTTCCTATCAACCTTACTGACAATCTTCTTAGATACTCTACCATTAGATTTCTGTTCTTTAGTGTCTTGTTTTTCAATCAACCTTAAATTTTCAAGATTTACTTTAGTTCTCATGATGCCTATTTGAACGAATACTATTCCATTCTTATCGGGTTTACTGGATACTATACCTTTTTTATTAAGATTAGTTATAAATACAGTATCACCTTGTTTGAGTTCTCTAGGGAGTGTATAGTTATCATTGTAAGCTAGACGGTCGGTTACTGGATTAGCAGTATCATACATTTTGTTAAATCTACTTTTAGTGCCTTTTTTAGCCTTTGATACCATATCCCCAAAATTTTCTTTATTCTGTTGACGTCTAATCTGTTCGAGTTCATCAATTAATGAATTAGATTGTGCTTTAGTTCTTTCTATGATGGTCATAGCCGTTTGACGAGCCTTTTCAAGTTCTTCATCTTTAGTTTTTTGAATTTCCTCTAGTTCGGACTTTACTTTTTCTGAATTTTCTTTAATCTCAAGACGAAGTTTTTCTATCTCTTGATTTTTACTTTCAAGTTCTAATCTAGAATTTTCGAGTTTTTCAATAATTTTCTCAAAATGTTTGCTATCATCATCTATAAGATTTTTTGCATTTTGAATGACATCTGTAGGCATACCCAAAGAAGAGGAAATTTCAAAGGCGTTGGACTTTCCAGGTGAACCTATGATAATCCTATAGGTAGGTTTCATAGTTTGGATATCAAACTCACAAGAGGCATTTTCAACCATTGGAGTGTTTAAAGCATACATCTTTAACTCTTGATAGTGTGTAGTAATCAAAAGTTTAGAATTCTTAGATTTTAACTTTTCTATTATAGATATAGCTAAAGCTGAACCCTCAAGAGGGTCAGTACCTGAACCAAGTTCATCTATTATGATTAATGAGTTATCATTAGCAGTATCAATAATTTTAATCACGTTGGTCATATGTGCAGAAAATGTGGAGAGATTTTGCTCAATGCTTTGACTGTCACCAATATCTACTAAGATGTTCTCAAATACAGAAATTTGACTACCATCAGATACTGGTATCATAAGACCACACATAGTCATAGCAGTTAGAAGTCCAACAGTTTTTAAGGCAACAGTCTTACCACCAGTATTTGGCCCTGTGATTATTAAACAAGAGTAATCTTCACCTAATGATATGTTTATAGGTACTACTTTATCCTTATCAATTAGAGGGTGACGAGCTTTCCTTAAATTTATAACACCATCATTGGAAAGTTTTGGGATAGTAGCTTTCATCTTAGTACCAAGACTAGATTTCGCAAAGTATAAGTTTAAAGTAGCACAAACTTCATAATTCTCAATGATGATTTCTGCACTTTCTCCACAGAGAGAACTTAACTCCTCTATAATTCTTTCTATCTCATCATGTTCCTGACTTTGGAGAAGTTTAATTTCATTGTTAGCATCTACTACTGATACTGGCTCAATAAAGATAGTCTGTCCAGTAGCAGAAGTATCATGTATTAGACCTTTTATATCGTTTCGATGTTCAGCCTTTACAGGAAGTACAAACCTACCATCACGGATAGTAACGACATTATCCTGTAAACATTTTTGAACGGTTTCGGAACGTACCATCTTATCTAGCGAAGAACGTAGATTGATACCTGCTTTAGTTATCTTTTTTCTAATACTAGCCAACTGGGGTGAAGCACTATCAGAAAGTTCATCTTCTGTAAGGATAGAGGTTTCTAATCTATTTTGTAGATACTTATTTGGTATCAATCTTGAAAATAAGTAATCTAAATCAGTTTGCATATCTTCGCAATGCTTGTACCAATCGTACAACATAGAGATTTGGTTCAACATTTGAAGAATGTTCAACATTTCCCTTAATGAGAGTATTCCTCCAGAGTTTGCTCTCTTTAAAGATGGACAAACATCTTTAAAGTTTAAAAAAGGAGGCGTTCCAAACCTTACAGAAAGTTCAAACGCCTGAGAAGTTTTCAATAATTCTTCCTTAACGGTTTCAAAATCGGAGCAAGGCTCGATATTTAAAGCCATATGCTTAGACTTCTCATTAGAACATTCATTAGAAAGTTTTTCAAGTATCTTATTTAATTCTAAAGTGGTGTAGTACTTGTTCATGTTTATAACTCCAATCCAAAAAATTTAGCGTACAGCCACGCCATTAGATATTATATCACAATGATAAAAAATAATCAACTAAAAATAGAAAAAAGGAACGATTTTTTTAATCATTCCTAATCTTTGTAAACCATTTTAAAATAGTCTAAGGTAGAAAAGCCTCTATTAAGAGTATATAGAAGTATTTTTTCAGTTAAACTGTTTAGCATTTTCATTGAAATACCGTTCAATCTAAAGTTGAAAAGTCTATTATAATCTGAATAAACTATATGTTGCATGGATTTAAACACCGATTTAGATATCTGTACATCGCTAAGGGTAGCACACTCTTGACAGATTACAGCGTTTTGAGGTATCGAAAAGTAGATACTATCAGTTATTGAGAGTTCACATCTACCACATACTAGCAAATTTGGAGCAAATCCCAATTCCGATAATAACCTTAACTCAAAAATAGATTTTAATTGTAAAATCTCTCTTTGATTATTGCAAATGTAGTACAAGATGTTTAAAACTAATTTTAAAATAATCTTACTATCTGTGGAATACTGTCCTATGGTGTATCTCACTACTTGTGATATGTATGACGCTAAAGACAATCCAGATAAATCCCTACGTAGATTATAAAAACTCTCTATCAATTCCGAAGATTTTACAGAATAGTGTTTATTATCCTTATTTTTTTCTATGGTAAGGTTAGAATAGGCGAACATCTGTAGAGCTGACCTATTTTCATTCTTCAACGATTTTACACCCTTTTGAGCGACTTCTATTAACCCGAGTTCATCGGTTAAGATGTCTAAAAACTTTCCATTTTCTCCAACGATACGTTCACCTATAACTAAACCTACACAATTCATTAGATTAAACTCACTCCACAAAACCTTTATATTTAAGATAATCTTCTATTTTACCAGTCTTAACGAATTCTTCCCAAAGTAATTCAGAGTTCATAGCAAAAAATCCTTTCTAAAAGAGTATAGACCTAAAATGACTATTAGTCATTTTAAACAATAAGTATCAACTTCTTATAGATATTATATGCTAATTATATCATAATATTTACTAGAATTATTTTTCAGATAATCCAAAATTTTTTATGATACCCTCACGATTACGCCAATCTTCTTTAACCTTAACCCAACATTGCAGATTAACTCTAATTTGGAAAAACTTTTCTAACTCTTGACGTGCCAAAATAGAAGCTTTTTTCAACATACTTCCACCCTTACCTATGATTATTCCCTTATGACTTTCACGTTCACAATATATGACTGCTGAAATATCTAAGATAGTTTCACCCTTAGAAGTATCACGTTCTTTCATAGTTTCAACGCCTACGGCGATACCATGAGGCACTTCATCTTCTAAAAGGTTTAATAACTTTTCCCTAATGATTTCACTAGCTATAACCTTTTCAGGTTGGTCAGTAATCATATCTTCTGGGAAATAGTGGGGACTTTCTATTGCTAACTTTTTAACCTCTTCGATTACTAAATCTATGCCATCGTTTTGAGTTACACTTATTGGAATTACTGCAGTAAATGGGAACTCTCCACTAAGTTCGGCAATCTGTAACGCCAAAGAGGTTTTATCTTCAAGTAAGTCAATCTTATTTAGAACCAATATTACTGGCGTCTTAGATGAAAAACAGTTCTTTAAGAGTTGTCTTTCTTGTTCACCTATTTTGCGAGTACAATCTAACATAAATAGAACCACATCAATATCTACTATACTTTCGGTTACAGTATTCAACATATGATTACTGAGTTTGTTTCTTGCTTTGTGAAGTCCAGGTGTATCCATTAAGACTATTTGAGTTTCACCACTGTTTAAAATTCCAGTGATTTTAGTCCTAGTAGTTTGAGTTTTACTACTAACAGAAGCAATCTTTTCACCTATTAGGGCGTTCAAAAGTGAAGATTTTCCTGCATTAGTTCTTCCTGTGATGGTTACAAATACAGTCTTAGTCATAAAATATTAATTCTCCTCTTTCTTTGTGATGTATGTAGTATCACGAGAGATACCTAACTTTTCAAGCACTTCTTCTTCTTTTTCCCTCATGATACGTTCATCTAATAAAGAGGTTTCGTGGTCATAACCTAATAGGTGTAACATAGAATGGACTGTTAAAAATCCTATTTCTCTTTCAAGAGAATGACCAAACATATCAGCCTGTTTAACTGCCATATCTAAAGATATGACAATGTCTCCTAAGATTACGAAGCCAGTTTCTTGGTTGATATCATACTTACCATTTTCACTAAGTGGAAAAGATAACACATCAGTAGGACAATCTTTATTTCTATAAACCTTATTTAATTTTTGAATTTCTGCATTGTTTACAAAAGATACACTCACTTCAGTATTATGGTTAAAGTTTTCAGTAGTCAAGACTGCTTGGCAACATCTTCTAATTAGCATTTTAATCCCAACTGGAATTTTAATATTAGATTGCTTATTTTTAATATACACTTTAATTCTAGCCATTAAAAAAACTTCCTTCCAAAAAAAATTTAAAAATTTCTCTATTTGATATTATTGTTATAATCTTCGTACGCCTTAATGATTTCTTGTACTAACTTATGACGTACAACGTCTCTTTCATTGAAGTGTTGAATAGCGATATCTTCAACGTTTTCAAGAACCTTAACTGCTTCAATCAAGCCCGATTTTTGTTTATCGGGTAAGTCAATTTGAGTAACGTCACCAGTAATAACCATCTTACTACCGTTGCCCAGACGAGTTAAGAACATTTTAATCTGTTCGGGAGTAGTATTTTGAGCCTCATCTAATATGATAAAGGCATTTTCAAGAGTTCTACCTCGCATATAGGCTAAAGGAGCTACTTCTATAGTACCTTTTTCCATAAACTTTTGAAAACTCTCAAAACCTAGCATATCGGAGAGACCATCATATAAAGGTCTTAGATAAGGGTCTACTTTTTCTTGTAAATCTCCTGGAAGAAATCCCAACTTTTCACCAGCTTCAACTGCTGGTCTAGTCAGTATAATCCTATTAACATCGTGAGCCTTAAAAGATTTTACCGCCAATGCTACTGCCAGATAAGTCTTTCCTGTACCTGCTGGACCTACACCAAACACTATAGTATTATTCTTGATGGCATCTACATACTGTTTCTGTCCTAAGGTTTTAGGCTTTACTACTTTACCAGAAGTAGTTACACAGATACCATCAGAAGAAAAATCTTTTAACTTAGCCTTAGCAGAAGTATCCGTTTTAACTACAGATGTGACATAACGCACAGTCTGTTCATTGATGCTTTCTCCTCTATCTATCATGTGTAAAAGTGTTTGAATAGTACTAATAGCTTTATCGACGTTAGTCTCTTCCCCAGATACTTTGATATCTCCACCACGACTAAGTATTACTACTTTATATTCTCTTTGGATAGTATTAATATTTTCATCATAGTTGCCGAATAACGCCCATATCTGTTCAGTATTTTGGACACTAACGGTTTTTTCTACCATAACATCACTCTTTTCAATTAAGATTTTCTATAAATATAATTATATCACAATTGAATGAATTTTTAAAGAGTTTTTTTAAATTTTTATAGATTTTTCACGTAAATTTATCTAATAAATATTGGCACTTCTCTGCAAATATCACCTTGTAGAGTATATTTTAACTCTAAAGTTACCTTTTCTTCATTGATGGTATAGTTTTCATCAACTTTCATAATCTTAACATCTTTTAAGAAGTTTTTTTCAAAAGTATCTTTTCTAGCTTGAAGTATCTTTTTAGCATCTTCTTCAGAATAGGTGATAGTATTAGTTACATATTTTTGACATTCCGTAGTAACAATACCTATAGGAATATTATTTCCAAACATTTTAAAATACTCGGTGGAAGTATTTACATGACTATTAATAGTATCTTTTTTGCCCACATATAACGGAATTTTTAAGCCAAATAAATCTAAATCTTTGTAAATCTTTTTATCATTAGAAGTAATCACGATATCTTCGGTTAGCGATTGACTTAGTGAAATATCTTCTTCGTACTCTCCAATGACTGTACCCATAGCATGAACATATCTAACAGTTTCTTTATCGTTCTTGAAAATTCCACTGATTAAAACTTCATTCTCAGTGACACCGTTTCCGATAGGTGTCATCAATTGACCGTTTAGCACACTAAAAGATACGATAGTAGCTCCAGTTTTGGCTACTAAGTTACAAGGATTATTATCATGTAACATTTCAGGTGATGTAACCATCTCATCTACTCTTACTAACAGTCTTCCATTGGTATTTTGGATAGAACACCATGCAATATTTTCATTAGACAGTTTTAGTTGATATTCACCATTTCTTAAATCTAAGTTTGGAATATACGCTCCTTTTTTTATACCTACGCTCTCCAATGATGATAGTATCACTTCATCACTGACGATTTTATTACCTTTAATTTCTATGGTTACAATCACATTAGATAGTATTATCCAAATAGTAAAACATATTAATATACCTATCAAAATACCATACCTTTTTCTATACTTTTTGAGAGTATAAAGAAATCCTTTTTTAGATTTCTCCTCTATGGAGATATCAAACTCTTGTGCGATATCCAATATAGTTTTCATATCCTTGGTATATGCTTGACCAAAATATACATCTTTTTTAGAACTTAGCCAACTACAGACAATATCACTTTGACGAATAGCGTTTATAAAATCTATTATGTGGATACCCTCTGCAGTGAACCTGCTTACACTATTAAATCTATTAAACATAACGCAATCACCTTGAAAACTCAACGGATTGTATTGAGCCATTAATTCTAATACAATCGGTATCGAAATCATCAATTTTAAGACCTTTACCCCAAATAAATATTTTTAAACTTCCACATTTTAATGATATGTATATGTCACTATACTCTAAAATTTTAGAACAGTTTTCCACTATCATAGAGGTATCATCATTTAAGTGGATAGCAGTATTTAAAAACAGTAACTTTCTACTTTTATCATAGATATTTTTGAACATTGGAAAATCACCACCCCAATAAATTATATTACAATACATAAATTATAATTCATGTAGCATAGATATATTTTAATCAATAGTTTTGGAGGTCTAAAGATGAAAATATCAAAATACGTGTTACCAATAACGATAATCTTCTTGATGTGGTCATGTTGTAACTTTGCTAATAGTATAAGTATGTCTATCCGTGAAAGTATAAACGTATGTTTAGTAGCCATAATTCCATCTATGTACGCTTTTATGATAGTATCTGACTTATTCATAAAAAGTAACTCCCATAAATTGATAGGAAAAGTTATCTCCCCTATTTCAAGATACGTTCTCCACCTTGATGGGCAACTTTTTGCAATATTTTTAGTCAGCTTAGTAGCAGGTTATCCAGTGGGTGCAAAGTTGATATCTACATTAGAAAATGGTAACTACTTAGATAGGTCTAAGGCTGAAAATATGTATTGCTACTGCTATTCTGGTGGATTAGCTTTCATAATCGGAACGGTTGGCACAGGATTTAAAAATGGTTTAAAAATCGCTTTAATAATATACATATCAAATATTATAGCTAATTTAATTTTAGCTATCATCTTAAACTTTAAATCCAAAATACCTAGTAAAGATAACTCTAAAATAGAAGTCTCTTTCAGCAGTGATATCTTAATAGATAGTATAAATTCATCTTTTAAAACTATGGTAAACATCTGTATAATGATTATAGCCTTTAGCATATTAATTTCCCTCTTAGATGGTTTTAAAATTAGCCAACTCATATCCATAGGATTATCTAAAATTTTAAACATCTCGGAAAGTTCAGCACATTCCATATTGAACGGATTGTTAGAAATAAGCCGAACTTCTCAAGTAAACGTAATTGGAAGATACTATCTTCCAACTTTAGCTTTCATGTTCTCCTTTGGAGGCGTATGCGTAATATTACAGATAGTTTCAATATCTTCAAATGGATTTAAATTATCTAAATTTTTAAAGTGTAGATTACTAACTGGAATAATCTCATTTATAATATGTGATGTGTTCTCAAAAATTTTCCTAAAAGATGATTTAATGGTAGTATCCAACTATACTCCAAAGGTCACAGAGGAAAAATCTATAATACCAACCATATGTCTAATATGTATGAGTTTCATACTTCTTTCTAAAAATACCAAATATAATTATTATTAAACTTATTTGTTAGTTTCAATAAATATTTTTTTAGTATCAAAAAAATACTAGACATTTTAGAAATAAAGTGTTATAATATCTATAAGTTGATGTTTAATCAATACTATTTGAAAAGGTGGTATAAGTATGAAATTGTCTAATCTATTTGATAAAGGTGCTAAATATTTTGGTGGTTCCATAGAACCTAGATGTGAATACTGTGAGTTTGGTACTCGCTCTAAAGAAAATTCTAAGGTAATGTGCGTTAAATCTGGTATGGTTACCCCTGACTACTCTTGTGGAAAGTTTGTATATTCTCCATTAAAAAGAATTCCCGTAAAACAGTTGAATTTTGAAAAAGATGAAGATGAAGAAGAAGTTGAAGAAAATTAATCTATTAAACAATATCGCAATAAAAATATAGATGGCAGACTATTAAAAATAATCTGCCATAAAATTTTATGTATTCCATGAATTTAAAAACGCATCTAAAACATTGAAATCGAATTTAAAATTAACGGATATCAAAACTAAAATATATATCAAGGTACAGACCGAAACGCTAATGAAATCAGAAATTTTAGCCTTATCTTGTTTATTTAGATTTCTCAAAGATAATCACCACCAAATAGACTATAAACTTATAGTATTCAATGATGATTAAATCTGTTACAGAGGGTACTCATCACGATGATTTTTTCTAAATTCTAAGTAAGTCTCCAATATGATGGTAGAAGCTACTACATCTACTACAGCCTTTCTTTTTTTACCCCTAGTATTAGTAACGTTCAAATACTGATGTGCCGTAACCGTAGTAGAACGCTCGTCCCAAAGGGTAACTGGAATTTTTGAAATCTTACCAACCAATTCAGCAAACTTTTGACATTTTTCAGCACGTTCCCCAATAGTACCGTTCATATTTTTTGGATATCCCACAACTATTTGAGTAGCTTTCAACTCCAACGCCTTTGCAGATACCTTTTCTGCACATTTATCGAAATCACGTTCAGTGATTACACATACTGGTGATGCCAACATTTCATTTTTATCACATATTGCGATACCTGTCCTAGTATCGCCAAAATCCACAGATAGTATTTTCATTAAGTTCTCCTCTATGATATATTATATTTAGATATATTAAAATTTAGACGTAATATCTTTTTCAGTGATTTTCCTTAAAACTCTACAAGGATTTCCAACTGCCACTACGTTTGATGGAATATTCTTAGTAACCACAGAACCAGCACCAATAACTACATTATCACCAATAGTTACATTTGGAAGTACTACAACATTACCACCAATCCAAACGTTGTTTCCTATAGTGATAGGTTTTGCATATTCTAATCCACTATTACGTTGATTAACATTTATTGGGTGACCTGCAGTGTAAAATCCACAGTTTGGAGCAATAAAGCAATTATCCCCAAAAGTAACCCTAGCACCATCAAGGATTACTAAGTTATGATTAGAATAAAAGTTCTCACCAATAGTGATATTATAACCGTAATCACACCAAAAAGATGGCTCTATCCAAAAATTATTGCCCGTATTTCCGATAATCTTATTAATAAGTTTTTTTCTTTCCTCTATTTGTGATGGTCTTAACTGATTGTATTCAAAACATAGATTTTTACAATTAAGTCTATCATTAGCTAAAGTCTGTTCGTTAGCACAATCATATAGTAATCCATTTAGCATTTTCTCACGTTCAGTCATAGATTAAACTTCTCCTTTACACCAATTGGAAAACTTTATAGTAGAGTTTTCTTCAGCTAAGTGAGAACTATCATTAAGATATTTTATATTCCAATCATCAATAGAGCAAAATTCAATTTTAGATACTGAAGAATTATCTGCCCATGTTAGATTACTCATATAAGATATATCTGCGTGGTTTAAATAACATTGATAATTTTTTATGACACACCCATGAGATATCACTGCTATAGTCGTATCTTTATTTGAACTTAAATTCTCCTCTATGATTTCATTCATTGCAGACACCATTCTATTGTAAACATCTCTCATACTTTCGCCATTAGGTGCTTGAAAATCTATTTGATTTTTCTTCCAATTATAATACTGCTCAGGATATAGATTAGGTAAATCAATCCACGTTTTACCCTCAAAATCTCCCCCATTGATTTCTATAATCTTTGGATTTCTAATTAAATCTAAATGGTGGTGATAGTTCACCATTCGAGCCGTTTTAACGGCTCGGATTAATGGACTTGTATATATCTTATCTAATTTGATATTTTTAAAACGTTCTTTTAACTCTTCAAGTTGTCTATATCCTTTAGGACTGATATCAACATCTAAAGAACCCTGAAAAAATTCTTGAACGTTTCCCATAGCCTCAGCATGACGTATCAAATATAGTGTTACCATGGTTGAACACTTCCTACTATTTCGTTAATATCTTCGATACCCTTGCTATCTAGCCATTGGTTCATTTCATCAATAATCTTGATTGGTGCAAATGGGTCAGTGAATATTGCTCCACCAACTTGGATAGCCTTAGCACCTGCCATCATCATTTCTATAGCGTCCGTTCCACTACTGATACCACCCATGCCAATAACTGGAACTTTTACTGAATTTGATACTTGCCATACCATTCTAACTGCTATTGGAAATACTGCTCTACCTGATAATCCACCAACATTATTTTTTAAAACTGGTCTTCTAGTGTTGATATCTATTTTCATACCTAGTAGAGTGTTTATCAAAGAGATACTGTCTGCCCCCTCGCTTTCCACTGCCTTGGCGATATCTACAATGTTGGTAACGTTTGGTGATAACTTAACTATCAATGGTTTAGATGTCGCTTTTCTAACTGCTCTAGTGATTTCACTTGCACCTTCACAAGATACTCCAAAAGTAGCTCCACCCTTTTTCACGTTTGGACATGATATATTTAATTCTATCATATGAACATTTGTTTCATTGAGTTTTTCAGCGATAGTTACACATTCTTCAATGGTAGAACCTGCGATATTTGAAATTATTACAGTATCTTTGGTTAAAAGGTTTGGAAGTTCTTCTTCTATAAAGTAATCTATACCTGGATTTTGCAATCCCACAGAGTTCAACATTCCACTTGGAGTTTCAGCAATCCTTGGCGATGGATTTCCCATTCTTCTTGTGATAGTAGTTCCTTTAGTGGCTATTCCTCCTAATTTTGATAGTGGGTATAGTTCCTCATATTCACGACCATATCCAAAAACGCCACTAGCTGGGATTACTGGATTTTTAAAATCTATTCCACAGATATTTACTCCTAAATTTGCCATTACCAAACTACCTCCTTTGAGTTGAATACTGGTCCATTTTTACAAACATGAAGCATCTTTTCTTCGCCATCTTGATTTATCTTACAAGCACAGACTAAACACGCTCCAATACCACAACCCATGCGTTCTTCAAGTGATACTTGACATTCTACATTAAAATCAGTAGCAAATTTAGATATCGCTTTTAACATTGGAGTAGGTCCACACGCACAGATTAAATCTACCTTTTGTGATTTTAATATTTCTTCTAGTGGATTAGTTACTAATCCATGAATACCAGTAGAACCATCATCAGTACATAGGATAGTCTTAGCACCAGTATTTTTGAAATCATCTTGTAGGATTACTGCACTGGCATTTCTAAATCCAGTGATTACAGTGGCATTTTCGCCATAGATTTCAGCCAATGGCAACATTGGAGGAGTTCCAATACCTCCACCTATTAACACTACTTTCTTGATATCTTCATTTAAAGTAAAACCGTTACCACATGGAGCAATCATGTCAATTAGTTCGCCTGTATGTGTTTCCGATAGTTCTTTAGTACCATTGCCACGAACTTCAAAGACTATTCTCAAAGTACCTTTAATTTTATCTATTCCACATATCGAAATAGGTCTTCTAAGAGTATATCCCTTAGGCAATATGTGTACAAACTGCCCCGCCTTCGTGATTTTTGCAACTTCAGGACATAGTATAGTAAAGCTATAGATTTCTTTAGCAATACTTTCCTTTTTAATCAATGGATATTTTCCTTGTGTATATTTCAAAATATATCACCCTTTCATTAAAGATTAAATATTTACATTTGGATTAAATCCAGTTTTATCCTTATCAGTAATAGTTCTTAAAACTCTACAAGGATTTCCAACAGCTACCACATTACTTGGAATATCTTTAGTAATAACGCTTCCAGAACCTATTACTACATTATCCCCAATAGTAACTCCCTGATTAATATGCACACCTGCACCAATCCAAACATTATTACCAATTATAACCGATTTAGCGTAACAACCACCATTTATACGTTCTTGAAAATCTATAGCATGATTAGATGTATATATACCAACTCGTGGACCAAATAGTACATTATTCCCTATTGTGATTTCTGCACCATCTAGCATAATGCAATCGAAGTTAGCATAAAAGTTGTTTCCAATTGTGATATTATATCCAAATTCACATCTAAAGTTAGGCTCAAAGTGAACGCCCTTACCAATAGATTTTAATAATCTTTTTAGAAATTTTTCTCTAATTTCAGGAGGTTGTCCAAAAGTTGAATTGTACTCATTAGTTAAGATAACTGTGTTTTGTCTAGCTTTTATTAATTCTGGAGTTAAATCGTTATACATTTGACCTGTTAAAATAAACTCTCTTTGTTCTTGTAAATTCAAAATATATCACCCTTTCAAAAAATTAAGTATCTATTTTAATGATTTTAGCTATTTATTAAAAACATTAGCGATATCATCATACTTGAATGTACAGGAATTTCTATCATACCAGTCACCAGCGTCCCAAAGTAAAGGACAGTAATTATATTTATCCGATAAATCTAAAACGGATTGCATAAATTTATCAGTACCATCTTTTTTGATGTACTCAGTATCACTAATTTTTTTGGTAGCTACACCATATTCACCTATGATAACTCCATAACCATCATTAATAAACTTTTGCATCTTACTAAGCTGATTTTCCATATATTTATAGTCTTCATCAGTACCCCAACTATCCATATAACCCCAAGAGTTACCTTCAGTGTTAGCGATACAATATGTTGATGGACTATAATAATGTACAGATACTAACAAATGATTTTCTATAGTATCAGTAGGCATTATAAAACGGTCATTGCAAGTTTTATCGATATCAGTGTTATAACCAGCAATTAATAGAAATCTATCTTTATTGTTGCCACTGTTAGTGCCTCGTACTATATCGACAAACATTTGATTTATTTTATTAGTTAAATCATAACAGTAATCATCATTTAGATTGGAATTATTTTCCTTAAACTTGTCGCCAAGTTCTTCGTTAGCACTTTCAAAGATTAGTTTATTTGAATAATCTTTATAATGAGTAGCAATCTGTGTCCACATAGAACGATACTTCTTTAATGCCTCATTATAAGATTGGTCATCAGTACCGAAATCAACCCACCAGTTGTTATCATAGTGAATGTTTATAATAGCATACATATCATTATCAAGAACATAACTTACTACTTCATCTACACGATTAAAATACTCTTGTGATATAGTATAGTTTTCAGTATCGGTCATCATATTAGACCAAGAAACCGGTATTCTTACAGAGTTAATTCCAGATTGTTTTAGTCCATCAATCATAGCCTTAGTTGTCACAGGATTTCCCCAAGCAGTTTCGTATGATGATGTAGTACCATCACCCCATTGAGCAATCCAATCTCCACACGCTTCAAGAGTGTTTCCTAAATTCCAACCATTTCCCATAGCTTGAGTAAGCTCCAAAGCATTTTTAGGGATATTGTTATCTAATGCTTTGAATAGTATCTGTTTTAAGGCGACTTCATCTGTTATAGATATTGTACCATCTCCATTAAAATCATACTTAGATACAATATCCACAGGCATGATATTCAATATATGTTTTTTTACTTTGAGTAAATCAATAGTAGTAAAATCATTGGGAACTTCTTCTGCATTGATTGGAACGTTTAAACTTCCAATCATAGAAATAGTTAAAATCATAGATAGTACCTTTTTTATAGAATTTAATTTCATAATAAATCCTTTCATCGTTATTTTTAGAAAACCACCCACGATTTTTACAACTATGGGTGGTATTAATATTTTAAATTTAAGATTAAACTATATCTTAGTGATGTCTACTAGTTCAACGTCATCAATCTTTCTACCAGATTTTAACACATTAGCTAAAGCATTAGCAGTATCTATAGCAGTTAGTGAACAGATAGAACGTTCAATAGATTTTCTTCTCATCTTAACGCTATCACGTGCAGGAATTCTGCCCTTTGCTGATGTTGATATTACATAATGTATCTTACCACTTTCAAGTAAATCAATAACACCTTCATGTTCATCATCATGTTCAGAAATTTTAGTAACTACGTTAGTAGCAACCATATTCTTATTTAAGTATGATGCCGTTCCACTAGTGCCATAGAGTTCAAATCCCATATCAGCAAACTTTTCGGCTATTGGAACTATTTCATTCTTATCGGTATCACGAACAGATATTAAAACTCCACCACTATCTTGGCGACCTAAATCGTAACCTGCACCGATTAAACCTTTTAATAGAGCATCTTCAAACGTTTTGCCAATGCCTAAACATTCACCAGTGGATTTCATTTCAGGGCCTAACATGGTATCAACATCGTGAAGTTTCTCAAAGCTGAACACTGGAACTTTAACTGCCACATATTCACCCTCTGGATATAATCCACTTTCATATCCTAGCTCTTTAAGAGTAGTACCAAGCATAACTTTAGTTGCGATATCTACCATTGGAACTCCAGTAACTTTACTAATATATGGTACAGTTCTTGATGAACGTGGATTTACTTCTATAACGTAGACTTCATCATTATAGACTACGTATTGAATATTGACTAATCCTATAACGTCAAGGGCAAAAGCTAACTTCTTAGTATAGTCAATGATGGTTTCTCTAATTCTCTTAGATAGTGTCTGTGCAGGGTATACGGAAATACTATCACCAGAGTGAACTCCAGCACGTTCAATATGTTCCATAATACCAGGAATAAGGAAGTCTTTACCATCACAGATAGCATCAACTTCTACTTCCTTACCCATCATATACTTATCGATAAGCACAGGATTTTCAATGTTATGACTAGTAATAATTCCCATATATTCTATGACGTCGGCATCTGAATGAGCGATAATCATATTTTGACCACCTAAAACATAAGAAGGTCTTAACAATACTGGATATCCTAACTTTTCAGCAACTTCGACGGCTTCATCAGTAGTCATAACTGTATAACCTGCAGGTCTAGGAATACCACACTTTTCAAGGACTTCATCAAAACGTTCTCTATCTTCAGCTGCGTCTATGCTATCTGCAGAAGTACCCAAGATATTAACTCCCATATCTGCAAGGTGTCTAGTCAACTTGATAGCAGTCTGTCCACCAAACTGTACTACTACACCATAAGGTTTTTCAGTAGCTATTATTGAGGATACATCTTCTTTAGTTAAAGGGTCAAAGTATAGTCTATCACCAGTATCGAAATCGGTAGATACCGTTTCAGGATTGTTATTACAGATAATAGCCTCATAACCTAACTCTTTCAAAGTCCAAACGCAATGAACAGAACAGTAATCAAATTCAATACCTTGACCTATTCTAATAGGGCCAGAACCAAATACTATAATTTTCTTCTTACCAGTGTCGGTACGAGCTATAAACTGTTCTGCTTCGTTTTCATCATCATAGGTAGAATAGAAATAAGGAGTTTCAGCTTTGAATTCACCTGCACAGGTATCAACCATTTTGTAGACTGAATGGCGATGCTCAGGACATTTTTGACCAGACATTTTCTCAATAGTAGCATCAAGATAGCCATATCTTTTAGCAATTCGATATTTTTCAAGAGTGAGTTCACCATCAGCCAACCACTTTTCAAGGTTGATTAAGTTCATTAACTTGTTTAAAAACCACTTATCAATCTTGGTCATCTCATGAATTTTATCTACTGTGATACCACGCTTTAAAGCCTCATATACTTGGAAAGAACGTTCATCATCTACAATTTCCAACTTTTTCAAAAGCTCCTCTGTAGATACCTTTGCAAGTTTAGGCATATTCATGCTATCAAGACCGAGTTCAACAGAGCGTACGGCTTTCATCATAGCCTGTTCAAAACTTGTACCGATTGCCATAACTTCTCCAGTAGCTTTCATCTGAGTACCTAGAGTTCTCTTAGCATATACGAACTTATCAAAAGCCCATTTAGGAAACTTGATAACTACATAATCAAGAGCAGGTTCAAAACAAGCGTAAGTCTTACCAGTAACAGCATTTATTATTTCATCTAAAGAATAACCTATTGCAATTCTAGTGGCAACCTTAGCTATAGGATATCCCGTAGCCTTAGAAGCTAATGCCGAAGAACGTGAAACTCTAGGATTTACTTCTATTACAGCATATTCAAAGCTATCAGGTTTTAAAGCAAATTGACAGTTACAACCACCCTCAACCTTTAGTTCTTCAATGATATTAATAGCTGCAGTTCTAAGCATCTGATATTCTCTATCAGTTAAAGTAACGGCAGGTGCTATAACTATGCTATCACCAGTATGGATACCTACAGGGTCAAAGTTTTCCATTGAACATACTGTGATAACGTTGCCTTTCCTATCACGGATAACTTCAAACTCAATCTCTTTCCAACCACTGATACACTTCTCAATAAGTACTTGAGTAATTGGAGACAATCTTAAACCATTCTTGCAGATGTCTCTTAACTCTTCCTCATCATTTGCGATACCACCACCAGTGCCACCAAGAGTAAAAGCAGGTCTTACTATTACAGGATAGTCTATAATTTTAGCAAAGTCTACGGCATCTTGAACGGTTTCCACTACCTTAGATGGTATACATGGTTGACCAATCTTTTCCATAGTATCTTTAAATGCTTGTCTATCCTCTGCTTTATGGATAGTCTCAGGATTTGCACCTAACAACTTAACATTATACTTATCTAAGAAACCTTCTTCGGCTAACTGCATTGAAAGAGTTAAACCAGTTTGTCCACCTAAAGTAGATAGCACACTGTCAGGACGTTCAATCTGAATAACTCTTTTAACGACATCAAGGGTTAAAGGTTCAATGTAGATTTTATCAGCCATAGCCTTATCGGTCATAATGGTTGCAGGGTTGGAGTTGATTAACACTACTTCAAGACCTTCTTGTTTTAAAGCTCTACAAGCCTGAGTTCCTGCATAGTCAAATTCGGCAGCCTGTCCGATAACTATCGGTCCAGAACCGATTACTAAAACTTTCTTAATATCATTTCTAAGTGGCATTACTTGTTTACCTCCATCATTTTAATAAAGTCATCGAATAGGAAAGCAGTATCTAAAGGACCACCGTGTGCTTCTGGGTGGAATTGTACGGTAAACGCTTTTATGTTGTCATAAGTGTAACGTATACCCTCACAACTACTATCATTGGCGTTTTTGTATGCGACGTAACCATATTTACTGTCCAAACTTTCGTTTACCACTGCATATCCATGATTTTGACTAGTTACGAAAGTATTATCAGTATCTATATTGATAACAGGTTGATTTGCTCCTCTATGACCATACTTTAACTTTTCAGTAGTAGCACCGTGAGCCAATGCCATTAGTTGATGTCCCATGCAAATTCCAAATATTGGAATACCTAACTTGCATATTTCTTTAATATTATTGATGGTCTCTACATTTTCAGCAGGATTTCCAGGGCCATTTGATAACATAATACCATCAGGATTAATAGCCTTAATATCTTCAGAAGTAGCAAGTGCAGGAACTACAACCACATCACAACCACGATTTAATAGTTCTTGACGAATATTTCTTTTATAACCTAAATCTATTAATGCTACCTTATATTTAGGATTTTTAGCTTTGTATTCAATAGTTTCAGTAGTAGTAACGTTCTTAACGGCGTCCACGATTTCAAAAGCGTTGATTAACTTTAACAGTTCATCTTTTTTAGAGTAAACGTCTTCTGTAGTGATAACACCGTTCATAACACCATGTTCACGGATTTTTCTCGTCAACATTCTAGTATCTATGGAGTGTATGCCTATGATATTGTGTTTTTTAAGAAAAGTATCAATATTTTCATTTTCGTTCATTCTAAAATTTGATGGTGTATTACACCATTCACGCACTATATATCCACTAACGTAGGATTTAGCACTTTCATAATCTTCTTCATTTACGCCATAGTTTCCTATTAATGGGAACGTCTGCGTAACTATTTGACCATAATAACTAGGGTCTGTTAAAGTCTCTTGATATGCAGTCATACCAGTAGTAAAGACTACTTCACCTATAACAGTCCCTTTTGCTCCAAATGATACACCTTCTAAAACTGTGCCATCTGATAACATTAAGTAAGCCTTTTCACCTTGATTAAACAAAGTCATAAATCAAAATCAACCTCTCTGTGTATAATTAATATTTAACAAATAATAATTATTAATTATTAATTGTTAATTGTTAATTGAATTAATATCTTCTTTCATACGGATAACTTCTCTACGGGAAGCCTTAGCGAAATCTAATTCTAAGCAATCTTCTTTCATGTAGGCACACATTATAGCCCTTGAAGAGTTTACTATTGCACCAAGACCATTATTATCAAAAGCACCTTTTAAACCCTTTGCACCACCACCTTGAGCACCATATCCAGGAACTAAGAAGAAAGTATGAGGTAATCTTTTACGAAGTTCCGTGAGTTGCTCAGGATAAGTCGCACCTACTACAGCACCTACTGAAGAATATCCATATTCACCGATTTGAGTACTGCCCCAGTTTTCACACATATCGCCCATAGTGGCATAGATGGTATTATCACCAACCTTTTGGTCTTGTAACTCTCCACTAGATTTATTAGAAGTCTTAACTAATACGAATATACCCTTATCTTTAGCTTTACAAACCTCTAACAATGGATTGATACCATCACTACCAAGATACCCATTGACTGTTAGAGCATCACCATTAAAGGCTGAAATCATGTTAGAACCTACTTGAGTTTCTCCTAGATGTGCAGTAGCATAAGCTGTCATAGTAGCTCCAATATCGTTCCTTTTACCATCAGTGATGACGAATAGACCTTTACTCTGTGCATAAGCTATAGTTTCAACCAAAGTTTTCATACCTTGCCAACCGTACATTTCATAGTAAGCACACTGTGGCTTGATTGCAGGTACTAAGTCATAAACTTCATCAATAATAGCCTTATTAAACATCAAAAGGGCTTGAGAAGCTCCCTCAAGAGTTTCACCATACTTAGCAAAACATTCTTTTTTAATAAAGTTTGGAACGTAATCCAATTTAGGGTCTAAGCCCACAACTGTAGGATTTTTTTTATCTATGATACCCTTAATTAATCTATCCATAGACATAAGAAACACTTCCTTTTTGATACTTTTATTTTAATCTCTATAACTATAGGATTATCCTTTATACTCATAACGGATAATTCCCCTAGAAATAGTCATGATAGGCTTACCAGTCAAAGTCATACCCTTAAAGACCGTATTTTTAGCCTTAGAGTGTAACTCTTCAGGGATAACTTTCCAATCTAAGTTAATATCTGCTAACATGATGTTAGCATTCGCACCTTCTTTTAAGGTTTCAATAGGTAGATTTAAAATCTTCCTAGGATTGACACTCATCAATTGGACTACTCTTTCAAGAGAAATCTTCTTAGTTTTATATAATGCAGTAATCACTCCAGCAAATGACGTTTCTAACCCTACTACACCATTTGGAGCAGTTTCAAAGTTGGACTTCTCTTCCTTACTATGTGGAGCATGGTCTGTTATTATACAATCTACAGTACCATCTACGACACCTTGGATTACTGCGTCAACATCAAACTGTTCTCTTAATGGAGGGTTCATTCTAAAGTCTGCATCTTTAGAACGTAACTTTTCATGAGTTAGTAACATATAGTGTGGAGCAGTCTCACAAGTAACCTTTACACCTCTATTTTTAGCATCACGAATTAATGCAATGCTACCTTCTGTACTAACATGTGCAATATGGATAGCTCCACCCGTAGCATGAGCTAAAGCAATCTCCCTAGCAGTGATACTATCTTCAGAAGCTCTATCCATACCTTTTACACCTAAATCTTTAGATACACTCCCTTTGTGCATAATCCCACCTTTTATGATGTTTAAATCTTCACAATGAGATATCACAGGTAAATCTATTTCATAGGCTTTCTTGATAGCTTTACGTAATAGGTCAGCATTTTCAACAGGTTTACCATCATCGGAAATAGCTATAGCACCTGCTTTTTTCAACACTGCAAAATCAGAAAGTTTTTTACCCTCCATACCTTTGGTGATGGTTGCTACTGGATAAACATCAACACCAGTATTTTTAGCCTTGGAAATAATATAGTCTATAGTTTCAACACTATCTATAGGAGGTTTTGTATTAGGCATACAAGCTACCCCAGTAAATCCACCAGCTAAGGCAGATTGACAACCTGTTAAGATATCTTCTTTATAAGTTAAACCAGGGTCACGGAAATGGACGTGCATATCAAATAGAGATGGCATAGCAACTAAATTAGTACCATCAATAACCCTATCGGCAGATTTAGTACAGTTTGCAGACATTTCAAGTATTTTGCCATCATTAATGTAGATATCGCAAACCTTATCAAGCCCAATATCTATTGCACGAATACTCTTAATCAGTATAGACATTTTTAAATTGAACCTCCTTGATTTTTAAATTATTTCAAAAAAAAAAACCTGTCCATCATTTAGAAAGATGTACAGGCGTTTAATATCTCAAATTAGTAAATAGATTATATATACAATCTACAATATACTAAAAAAAAATATGACTTTCAAAACCTAAAAATCTCCCTAAACTTTTTTGAGAATGGTTTTTTTTCTTGATTAATTAGTATAACTTGACTTTTTATTGACTTTTTAACTTTTTCAATTATAACATATGCCCATCAAATTGTCAATAGTTAATTTTTGAAAGAAGTGGCTAATAGAGGATTTAAAGAAAATCTACTAACCCAAGAGGAAACTCTTTGTTTTTATTTTTTAAGTTATATTGGTATTTTGCAAGAC
>JBJFHM010000043.1:0-79734 GCA_051893615.1 Oscillospiraceae bacterium | reverse complement strand
GTAACAACTGGTTCTGTAGTTGGTGGTTCTGTTTGAGGAGGTTCAGTTGCAGGTGGATTTGTTTGAGGAGGTTGAGTAACAGGTGGATTTGTTACTTGAGGTTGAGTAGTATTATCATTTGATAAATTTTTAACTATATTGATATCTATAACGTTTACTACGCCGTCATTATTTATATCAAATTTCACGTAATTTTGAGATATAATATTGAATATATTTTGCTTGACTAAAAGAATATCCATTGATGATACTTTACCATCTCCATTTACATCGGCAATGACATTAGCAGTGATATCTGCGTTCACATGGTTGAAAACCGTTACACTAGATAGTGACATCACTGCTAATATACTTGACGTTAAAATCTTTTTAATATTCATAATATATGATATCCTTTCTTATAAATGATACTATAATCATAACACACTTTTCTAATATTTTCAAGTGCTTTTTAGAAAAAATTTTAATAATTACTACAAAACTCACAAATAGAAGAGTATATAGTAAATGCTACCTCTTTTTGATATTCCTCATCTTTTAGTTTTTCGGCTTCCTCGGGATTTGAGAGAAATCCACATTCTGCCATAACCGTGGGATTTTCACTAAAGTAACATAGAAATAGTTCCTTGCCACAGAGTTTTATTTCACGGGCGTTGTTAGGCTGTAGATATTTAACAAAATTATCTTGCATAATTCTGGCTAGAGTTTCGCTTTTGCTATTGGTATCGGAGTAGAACATTTGAGCGCCTGAATACTTACTATCTGTAAATTGATTTTGATGTATTGAAACACATACGGCATTATCATACTTATTGAATAGTGCTAAACGATTATCCATATCCGAACTTTTTTGATTGGCTATACCTTCTACACCCTTATCATGTATGGATTTGTCGCTATCTCTAGTAACTTCCACGGTATAGCCTGTAGCAGTGAGCATATCCCGAAGGTTTAACAAAATGTTAAGGTTGATATCTTTTTCCACAGTACCATCAGCAGATGTGCAACCACCGTCCATTCCACCGTGTCCAGCATCAAGGATAATTACCCTATCCGATTTGCTTGGTACTATAGACGTCGATATAATTTTCTCATCATTGCTTTGGATATTATAAGAAACTCCAACACACACTGCAACCAATATTAAAGATATACTTAATGCTTTTAATTTACTAAATGTTAATTTTCTCACGAGAAAAATCCCCCTTATACTTTTTATTATAAGGATATGCTAAATTTTTAGAATATATCACGTTCTTTTTTTAATCTTGATTTATCGTTCAAATTTTTTTAAGTTTGCAATAAAATAGTTACACCCATCTATTCTATTTAGATGGGTCTAATTTGTGAGTATCTTTATGATTTTTTATGAATTCATACTGTTGTAAATATTCGGAATAGTATCCATAAGTATCAGTTTGATTGTTAGGTATTATCATGGAGGGTTTTATATCGTATGATGATTTTGAGTTTAAAATGTGATTATCTACTCTCATTATTTGGTTAGAAAAGTCTATCGTAATGGTATCGGATATGAATAAATCAGTGGCGTACACTGATACTTGATTAGGATATTTTTCTATTAAATCTTTAAATCTGTCCAAATTTTCTATATTTGAAGTGCAAGCATACTTTCTATTTTCTAAAGCAATTTTGAAGTTGTATGTATTAGGTCTTAATACTATAAATTCAATATGGAAATCTTCTTCTTGTAACTTTTCATACAACTTGTATGTAAGATAATTATAGTTAGTCCAACTTGAAGCAGTTGGAGAAATCACACCAATATTTTTTGAATTTTTTATACAATAATGATAAAAATCATAGAATTTCTTATCGTTGACGTTACTAGCGATACCATAAGAAAATTTTGAATAATCATAAATAGTGTGAACATCTCTTGAATACTTTTCCCAAAGCTCATCAAACTGTTGGGAATACTGTTCATAATACATCTTATCACTTTGAGAATTTCTATCAAAGTAGCGTTTAAAAACGTCTTTGGAAATAGGAGGCATAGTTAAAAAATCCACACGAATTTTGTGGTTAGAGCAATCTTCAAAACTTCTATTAGTTAAAGGAATGGTAACATACTTTAAAAAGAAGTTATTAGGATAATCCTTAGTCAAATCTTCAAAGATGTTAAATGGATTATTTTTTATATGATTTTGTCTATCATTATAAAAGTTAGCAAAAGGGGTATTAATATCCATAAGAAGCATCTTAACTGTGAGACCATCATCTAACCTATTTATGAGTTTTTCATATATATCACCACTTGCCCAACTGTTAGCAAATCGTGATAGTATATGAATTTCCTTACAAGTAGGATTATCTAATAGACTTTCAAAGTAATAAGCATCTTCCGATTTTGGAACAAAGTTAAAATTTTGATGTTCATATGCAAAAATGTTATTAATGTTAGTCTCTTTCTTAATAATCTTTTGTTCAGTTTGTCTATTAGGAATATACTTTTGTGGAACTATATCTTTAGTATCGATATAATTTTGATAATTTTGAAAGTCATTAATAATATTGCAAACTTGTTGGAAATTATCATAAATATTAACTTGATTGTTATTATTGTCAGTAATCATTCTTTCTGAGTTTAACTCATTGTTTTTATCATTATTTATGATTGGTGATAACATAAAAAGAGAAGTTATTAAAAATAAAGCACAATTAAACTTATTATGTTTAATGTAGGTATAGATGATATCCATATAAGTCATATCGTTTTTGATAGCATCAGTGTAGATATATTTCTTATCATACATATAGTCTAAACAATCCTTAAAGGTTTTAGAATAGTCCATATCATCTTCTTTACTGAATGGTACTAGAACTTCTTGAAATGAATAATCATACACATCTAATATATATGATATTCCATACTTTTTATAGTAATACAAAAGACTGTTTATAAATACAATCCCTAAACTTTTCTTATTTGATAGTCTACTCTCAAAACCTTGATTTAATAAAGTATTAATACTACCACCATTAGTTTCTTCTTCAAAGTTTTTACCCACTAGATTTACACTTTCTTTTTCGTATTCGTCCATGTTAGGGAAAAAAACGTTTAAAGTTATGGTTTTATTCGGTGTTTTATCCTTATAATTTAACAATTTCGCACATAGTACGCATAACGCATTTGATGTATTATTTAACTGTTGATTAGACATACATACTCACCTCATAAAAGTAAAATTGTATAATATATTTTATATTATAGCACGTATTTTTCAATTTGTCAAATATATATTTATTAATTTAAAAAAATCAAACTAGTTTTACTATATCTAACTAGTTTGAAAGCAAAATTAACTATTTGAAAAGTATAATCTATTGATATATAATATAATTACAGCCAACAGAAAGGAGGTTTAAAAGTATGAATGTCGTAAATATAGTTAACAATTCTTATTTCAACATTACTAATGTAAGTATGAATATCATCACTGGCAACGAAAAAGATTTACAAATTTATGGAAATGTAAATTTAAACAAAGATATGTCCAATATGTTTAATCTTTATCCTGTGGTAGTGCTAGATGTCATCAATAACGATGATAGCATAATATATCATGAATGTATTGAACCTTTTCAAGATAGTCCATTATATTTAAATCCGTTTATTTCATTTGTGATAACTATCAAAGACTATCAAAGATTTTTTGCGTTAGATAGCATTAAAGAGTTTAAGTTGTATACTATCTTAAAGAAGACTTAAATCTATCATAGCGAAATAATGAAACAATAATTAGGAGGTTTTCTTTATGAAGGAAAAAATACAAGGTAAGAAAAAACTGCCTATCATTGGAGGTGTGTTTTTGGCATTTAGTGTCATTGGTGGTATTCTTGGTTTTATCTCTGATGGCATGAGCGTAACAGAATTGTTCAAAAAAGATAAGACCGATAAAACTAATCAAGATGTAGTACAAGTTCAAATAGTAGATAATCAGACTACACAAATTACTACCACCCAAGAGGTAGAAGAAGTTATAGAAACTGAACCTCCTGTAACTACCACTGAAGCAGTAACTACTACTCCTAAAAATCCTGAGGACTTTTATCTCCATAATATTGAACCTACTCAAAGTGAAAACTTTTATAGTGATGATAGCAAAACGGATACTATTGGAAATCTATACACTGGTAACGTACAATGTGTATATAGTAATGGATATGCTATATACTATGCTGGAGGACAATATACTCATTTGAGGGGTACTATTGCAGCTAGTGATTATCATTTTAGTAATGATAACATTTCGACAATTTCTATATTAGTCGATGATGAAGAAGTGTATAATACTGGCAATTTTAGTAGAGTATCCATTCCTATGAATGTAGATATTGATATCACTAATGCCCAATGGATTAAAATACAACATTCTTCAACTGATACCCCAGGTGATACTATCTTAGCTAACTTTAAGTTCGTTGAATAGAAAATAGAAAGGAGCAAACAATGAACAAAAAAACCACAATAAAGATTGTTTCAATAGTAATAGTGGTATTTACAATATTATTTTTATTGCTTGGCATGAGAAATTCTGCATCTAAAGTAGCTGGAAAGTATCTAAAAGCACGTTGCGAATGTGATGTAAATTTACTAGTTTCTTTAGTTCCAGATGAAATAATCAAAAATATTACTGATGAATATGGTTGTTCTCGTGCTGAATTAATTGAGGCAGTCGAAAAAGAAATTGAATATGATAAGGATTATTATCAATCTTGCAACGTTATTAAATCATCTACGGAAAACTATACCTTAGATGAGTACGATTACGAAGATTACATTGACCGAAGAGTAGAAGATTGCATGAAAGTTGAAAAAATCAAAAAAATGTGCAACTATACTGTAGATGTAAATGACAACTATTATTTTAAGGATATTATAGTTTTCCAATATGGTATCGGTCAAAGATATTACAGCTTAGATGCAACTAACTTCGTTGCATATGCCGTTTGGGAACTCTATTAAAAATTTAAATTATGTAAGGGGAATTTATATGAAATCAATATTAACAGCTTTAGGTCATATGGGTGAAAATATAGTTAAAGGTGGATTTAAACTAATTCTTGCATATGTAATAAGTTTAGTGATAGTAATAATAGGGGTATTTATACCAGTATTGCAGATTGTAGTTGTAATATCAGCTTTAGTAACTGGTTGGAGATTTATAACTTCTATTACATATGTGTTTATTAGTTTTAATCCGTTAATTATAGCCGTCAAATTTTTAGCATCTTGCCTTTTAGGAGTATTTGTATTATTGCCATTGAAATTGGCTAAGAGTGTTTTACATCAACAAGATATTGACGAGCAAACTGAAGATGATAATTAAATAAAAGTTATCTTATTATATTTAATGATATTTGTGAGTTTTTCATAACTACTATTGACAATTCATAAATAAAATGGTATAATATAATCATAATATGATGAGATGTTGTTAATCTAACTCTTATTTTTTATTTATAATAATATTAATATTTTTAAGGAGGATTTCTCTATGGGAGAAAAATTTAACGATTACAAAAAAATGCCAACTACACAAAGTGATTTTAATGAATTTAATACTCCTGAATTTAAAGGTGTTGGTCAAGTACATCAACCAGTAGTTATCTGTATGGATACCAGTGGTTCTATGGAATATACTGAACCAAAAAGCTCAAAGAGTAACATCAAGATAGCTGAAGAGCAACTTAATCTAGTTAAAGATATAGCTTTAGACCAAGTCGATAAAAAAGCTGTTGACATATGTATACTAGGCTTCGATGATGATGTTAATGTACTTCACGACTGGTCACCATTAACTAGTTGGAATGAATATATACCTTTATCATCAGGTGGTTGTACTTGTTTAGGACAAGTTATATCCGAAGCTATAACAGCTACACGTGTATATAGACGCAAAGCATACGAAAAGGGTATCCAAGTAAAGAGACCTTACATATTCGTTTTTACTGATGGTCTTACTACCGATGATATGTCAGAAGCATCAAGATTATGTAAAAAGTACATAGATGCCAAAAACGTTGTCAATCTCTTTGTAATTGGTTTACCTGGTTCTGACGTTAAAGAAGTAAAAGCATTATGTAATAATGTTCATGTTTTCAAAACTGCTGATTGTGTTAATGGTTTGCCTAATAGCTTCCAATTCTTAAAAGATAGTATCGTAGATATATCAAGTTCAAACCTTGGCGACACTACAAGGACTAAAATAAGTGGTTTATTCATTGACCCTAAAGACCAAAGTCTTCAACAAGACGAAAATGGAACTAAGTTTGTTAATCCTGTAACCGAAGATATTGATGGTATGGTTTTAGTTTAAAAATAGCATATACTGTTATGATAGCACATTTGTTAAAAACATTTGTGCTATCATAAAAATATTATATCATTAATGCCTTTAGGAGGATTTTATTATGAGTGATATTCCAAAACAACAAAGAGATTTTGATAATGTTAGTGAATATGTTTTAGTCCGTCAAGATACTGTTTCCAACTATGATTATAATCAACCACTTGATTTGGAAGAAATAACAAAAACATCTAAAAGTATTCTTGAAACTATAATAAATAATAAAGATACTCCTAATAAAGGTTATGCTTTATATTGCTTAGCTACAAATTATCATAACTATTATGAAAATTTCATTTGTGGAGAATGGGAGCTTCTTGATGAGAACTACTCTAAATGGGAGCAATTTGAATATTATTATAAATTAGCTATAAGGGAGTTTAAAAAACACTATCAATCTTATGATAAACCGAATAAAATAGAATATCTAATAGGAATATGTTACTATAATATAGGACGATATTCAAAAGCAATTAAATATTTTAATGATGCTTATCAACATAATTATAATTATGCTCTGGTAAAATTAGCAGTATGTTACTTCTATGGTTACGGTTGCAAAAAAAACACCTTAAAAGCGATACAATACTTTGAAAAATATCTAAGTAGAAGTAAAGACATATCAAGTAAAGACAAAGATATATTCTATAATTGTTTAAAAGAACTACATTGTGAAGGCGATTATAATTATTATCTGTACAGTTGAGAACAATGAGGACAATACTTATGAATAATATTCCAAATCACCAAAAAGATTTTGACACTATAAATAATACTAATAACAATAATCATAAAGATACTTTCAGTGATATAGTACCTGGTTATATAAGACATAATCGTAGAATGAGTATATTAAAAGTTGTTGGTATCTTGTTAGTGATATTTGTTATAATTGTTTTTTTGTTAATCTTATTTGCAAAGCATCATAATATCAAAGATGTAGACAATAATATATATGATAATTCTATACAGGTAACTTCTAATACTACCGTTGCACCTTCTAAAGGATATGTATCTGTTAAAAGTGCTAACGTTAGAAGCTCTCCTAATAAAGACAGTGATGATAACATACTACTAATACTATATCAAAATGATATGTTTGATATAATATCATTTGATGGCTACTGGTATAAAATATATTATGATGGAACAGTCGGTTATATAAGTCACAAAATGATTGAAGTTTATTAAAATTAACTTAATAAGTTATAGAAAACAAAAAATCCTTTATGGTTTATAGGCTATAAAGGTCGGGGCTTCAAATAGTAGTTCATAAGAAGTCGTCTTGTATTCAAAAAAGGATACATTAAACAGGAATTGCTATCGTTATAATGTAATATGAGAAGCAAATTTTAATTTGGCAAATAAGTAGTGAAAGGAAATGTTACTGATATTATAAATTAATCAATTATTTATAATATGTACCCATTCGTTAATGGGGAATTTACGCCTTTGGAGTATCGTGCCAACATGAGTAGCAAAAGTGTGAAAATGGATACGTTGAATAAGGAATGAAACATAAAAGTTCAATATATCAACTTTGTTTGTGGTTGTTATAACTTTTTATTAAGTTTTTAGTAACGGTTTTTAATCTTATGATTACTAGTTATAACTTTTCTATTAAAGGTAGAAGACACATTAAAAAAAATTTACCTTGTCAAGATGCTAGTGGAATTAAAGAAATAACCCCAATTTGGACAGTGGCATGCGTGGCTGATGGTGTAGGTGCTTGTCGATATGCTGATATTGCATCTAAAATAGCAGTAGAAAGCGTTTTAGAAATGGTACCTAAACTATTCCCTGCCATCGTTTCCGATGATGCTATTCTTACAATATTATCAGCTACTATGCACTACGCAAATAACAAAATCTTAGAGTATGTAGAAGAACATGACTATGATATTAATGAATGTGAGACTACTCTAGTAATTGAACTATACAATGGCAAAGACTTATATTATGCCAATGCAGGAGACTCTGGAATAGTTGCTTTAGATGAAAATGGAAAATATCATACCATTACCAAAGTTCAAAAAGGTAAAGATGGTATTTCAGTAATTCCACTATCGGCATTAAGGTTTGAAGTTGGCAAAGCTGATTTTTCTCCTGTAGCAGTAATTGGTATGACAGATGGTCTCTTAGAAGCTACAGTCCCTGCGAAGTATAAAAATCAAAAGTATCCTATTAACGTTCCATTCGCAAAATTATTTACCGACTATGGCGTTTTTGGGTGTGATGACAAGGAAGTCGCAATGGACTATTCTAACAGAAGAAAAGATGATTTAATCAAGTATCTAACTAGCGATAATTGTGCTAAATTAGATGATGATTTAAGTGCATCAGTATTAATAAATACTGACGCTGAAATAGATGATATCCCTTATGAAGCACCTGACGAATATCTTATAATGTTTGAGCAGTGTAGTATATATGGAAAAAATCAAAACAAAGAGTTTATTAACGTTGTAAGAGAAAATAATCCAAATTGGTCGGACGAACAAGTAAATGAGTTTGTCAATCGTTACATAAATTCATCTAAGGTTAAAACTAAGTCAACAGATAGACCAACAGAAAAGAAAATTAAACCTACTAACACCCCTATTAATAATAGCCTTGATGAAAAATCCTCTATGGAAAAAAATAATAACAAAAAGAACTATTTCGATAAGACGTTTGAGAAGTTTGACCATATTATTAAAGATAAATTTTGTGGTAAATTTGAAAAAATTAAGGACGGAAATATTATACAAGATAATAAACCGTTAAACGACCAATCTAAGGTTGACAAAAATATTAAACCTGAAAATAAAACTATAAAGAACAGCACAACTGATAACAACAGTATAATAATTACACATCAAAAAGATAAAAATACTATTCAAGATTTTCAACCATTAAATGACCAATCTAAGGTTGATGAAAATAAAGCTATAACGGACAAAACGGCTGATGATAATAGTATAGTAGTTACACATGAAAATAATATTAAAAATATCAAAGGTAAATCAAAGGTTGAAATCCAAATTAAAGTTGATGAAAATGTTAAATATAAACATCAAATAATAGGTACTTCAAACACTATGTATTCAAGCGAATATATAGAAGATGATGATAATATTTTAGGATAACATCAACATTAAAATATTTAATATAACAATGCCACAAATTACAATGTGGCATTGCTATGTATAATCATAGGAGGTAATTTATTTTGAATTATTATGGTAATGATGGACATATTTATGAAATTGTTCCTCAAGTATTAAGTCATGGTGGCGAAGGTGAATTACATGACGTTAAAAGATATCCACATTTGGTAGCAAAAATATTTTTTTCTCAGTGCCGAAACAACGAACGAAAAGGAAAAGTAGAAGCATTGACCAAAATAAGTTTTGATAAAAATTTTAAAGACCAAATAATAGTTCCTCAAGTAGCATTATATGAAGATGCTAAACATACTAAATTTGTAGGATATCTTATGGATAAGATAGAACATAAATTCGTATCTTTAAAGACTATATATGATTTTGAAAATGATATCCCATATTTTAATAAGGTAAGAGTTGCTGAAAATCTTTGTATAGTCACTAATCTAGTGCATAGCCTTGGATTAGTAATAGGTGACTATAATAACAAAAATATAGCAGTAGACCCGAGCAACGGAAGAATTAAACTCATAGATGTTGATAGTTTTTGTGTAACTGCTTCCAGAAAAGATGGTTCAGGTAAAAAAACTTATCGTTGTGGTGTAGGTGTTAAGGAACTAATCGCACCAGAACTTCAAGTTAAGTTAAAAAAAGAAAAGGCAGACCTTAGTACTATAACTTTACCATCTTTTACTGAATACACTGATAGATTTGCTTTAGCTATCCATATATTTGCTTTATTAATGGGTGGTTGTAATCCATTCTTTTCACGTGTAAATATGAAAGATTTAACATCATCACATACTATTTCGCATGTAGACCTTGATGTAAATCATGCTATAATTAAAGGTGAATTTATTTTCAAAGGTGGTATAAGGTTTAGAACAGTACCTGAATATGCTCCAAAGTATAAAATTCTTACTTCTGAATTGCAAAATCTTTTTCAAAGAGCCTTCGTAGATGCAGTAAAAAATCCTGAAGTAAGACCATCATCTCAAGAATTTTATTTTGCATTGAAAAAATATTATGATGAGTTAATACCTTGTAATTGTAGTAATCCAAATCACTATTTACATAAGAACTATTCGGGTAAATGTGAATGGTGTAGAATATCCAAATGTTAATAGTATAGGAGATGAAAAAAATGAGTTTTATCGATAAAAATCCACGCAAAAAGAGAAAATGTAAAATCTTACTATGTAAGTGTCAAGAACATAATCTTAAATTTTGCGTTAGGCTAGACCAATACACTGGTGAAAAAGAATGGAAAATGGCATATGCTTTTAAGTATAACGATTTGATGAAAAATGAAGACTATATAAAAAAATCCCCAAAGATTAATGTTAAAATAGTAAACTCCCCTGAATATAATGGTTGTCCATACTGTGGAAATAAAACGTTGAATTTTTGTAACTGTGGTGGAATTTTTTGTGCCAATCAAACGGGGAAAGCTAAATGTCCATGGTGTCATAAGATTGATTACTACGATTATAGTAGTAACTTTAATATAAAATCTTTTAATTCGTAATTCATAACAGGTCTAAAAAGGATAAACCCTTATTGGTCATGTTTTTCTAGCCAACGTTGAGCATAAGAACACGTTGCAACCATCTTTCCATTATGATTTTTTATTTCCTTGACTGCAAGTTCCATAAGTTGATTTGCTACACCTTGACCTCTTAAAGAAGTATCCACAAAAGTATGATTTATACAGAATAATCCTTTTTGGATTTCAGGAAAAGTTATCTCAGCTAAAAGAGAGTGGTCTTCACTTTCGCAAAAAATTCTGTTAGGTTCAAATTTAAAGTTCATAATTTTTTCCTCCCCAAATTTATGATATTGATTATATCATATTTAGCAGTTAATGTCTAGTATTTATAGAAAAAAAATCCCTATTCATGTATCTTTCTAAGAATAGGGATTTTCTTAATTTTGTTGGAAATTTTCTTTTTTCTATATAAAAACTTTTGTTCTTTTCTATTGTGATTATTCATATCTAAGGGCATCAATAGGGTCCATCTTAGATGCCTTGTTAGCTGGATAGTATCCAAAAAATACACCAGTCAACATAGAGAATAATACCGATATTATGATTGCCAAAATGTTAGGTTCTACGGTCAAGCTAATTAGACTTGCTTCATCAGGATAGAAGTTTTCTAATAAATATTTAGCAACTTGAGCTATTATCACGCTGTTTAAAATTCCACTCAAGATGCCTATAACACCACCTATCAAACAAAGCATGATAGCTTCTGTAATAAACTGTCCTCTAATAGAACTATTTTTAGCTCCTAAGGCTTTTCTAATACCAATCTCTTTGGTTCTTTCGGTGATACTTACTAACATTATGTTCATAACTCCTACACCACCAACTATCAAAGATATTCCTGCTATGATAGTTATAGCTAAAGTCACTACGTTTAAAGCCATATTGATAGTATCCATATCAGAAGAGGCATTATAAGTATAAGTATGCCAATTAGGATTGTTTGCATAATAGTCTTCAAAGAATTGGTCAACCTTAGATTGAAACATAGTCATATCCACACCATCGTTGGCACTAATCTGTAAGTATTCATATCCTTCCACGGCATTGTCGCTATCAGGTGCGATTTCATTGCAATATGTGGTAGAAGTCCAAATAGTGGTAGACCTATCTTTTTCAGGAATAGAGGTATCAGGTTTGCCGAATACATTGTTATTATACTCATATACTCCCACGATTACAAAATTATGTATAGAGCCATTTATATCTATTTCAACGTTTTGTCCTATAGGATTAACATTATCATCGCCGAAGTAGTTTTTTATAAATTTATCGGATACTAAAGCGACATTTTTAACTTCCTTGCAATCACGAGAGTTAATCCATCTACCTTTTAGGAGTTTTAACACCTTAGATACATCTTGACAGTAACCCTCATTGACACCACCAATATATACGTTGGCATAGTTTTCACCATTAGGATTATTCGCTACACCACTTCCACAAGAGTTATTAATTACAACATACTTATAGTCATCTCCAAGATATTCAGCTAATTGGTCAATCGTTTCATCTTTTATAGTATCGTCAGAGGTAAGTTCGGGATATTCCCAAGTGTCAAAATCTTCCTCATTTTCGGGATATTTAGCATCTAAGTTTATGTATACATAGTTCACACCACCTAAGTCATTCATGGTATTTGACAGTGTACTGGATACCGAATTACCTATAGTAGTAATAGTTATTACTGCCGATATACCTATTATAATTCCCAACATAGTAAGGAAAGACCTCATCTTATTGGAGATTATTCCACTTAAGGAGAGTTTTAGGTTTTCAAAAAATCCCATTAGATAACACCTCCTGTATCAGAGATTATGTTTCCATCACTGATGGTTATTATTCTTTGGGTTTCTTTGGCTAATTCTTGACTGTGTGTAATTAATACTATAGTTTTGCCTTGTTCCTCGTGTAGTCTATGGAAGATATCCATAACCATATGACCTGTTTTACTATCTAATGCACCAGTAGGTTCATCGGCAAGTATTAAACTTGGATTATTTGCCATAGCTCTAGCTATAGCAACTCTCTGTTTTTGTCCTCCTGAGAGTTCATTAGGTTTATGGTTCATACGTTCTTCCATGTTGACCATTTTTAATAGTTCTTTGGCACGTTTAGTCCTTTCGGATTTTTTAACTCCTGCATATAACATAGGCAATTCAACATTCTTGATAGCAGAAGTTCTAGGTATTAAATTAAACGTTTGAAAAACGAAGCCAATCTTTTGATTTCTAATGCTACTAAGTTGTTTATCTTTTATCTTTTTGACGTCCAAGCCATCAAGGGAATACTCTCCAGAGGTTTGCTTATCTAATAAGCCGATAATGTTCATCAATGTAGACTTACCAGAACCACTCTCCCCTACTATAGATACAAATTCACCTTCAAAAATCTGTAGAGACATACCATGTAAAATCTGTAACTCGTTAGGTTGACCTATATAGTATTTTTTAATGATATCTTTCATATCGATTACTACTTTACTCATACTAATCAACCACCTCAATATTAGCATTATTGTCAGTATCTTCGGAAGTACCAAAATCCAAAGCATATGGAGAGAGTTGTATAGTATCACCTTCAGTGACATCGTAAGGAGTTGTAATGATTAAGTCATTTTCAGATAGATTATCACTATTTACTTCAACATAAGAGCCACTTTCTTCACCTAGAGTAACATCTGCACGTTTGATAATAGCAGTAGTGCCATCTTCAGAATTAGAAGTATCAGCCACAAAAACGTAAGGATTTCCGTTATCATCATACATGATGCAATCATAAAGTACAGAGTAGCAACCAGTCTTTTCAACTAATATTATTTTTGCTTTAGCTTTCATGCCTACTAAGAGTTCGCTATTATCATCAATTGTGATTTCAGCAGTAAAGCCTCCACTAGAAGTTAATCCCTGTTGTGATTGAACGTTATTATCTCCATTACTACTGATTACAGTAATTACTTTAGAAACAGTCCCATTGATTTCAGTTTCACCAGTGGCTTCTGAAGTTATTACTACTCTCATGCCCTCTTTCACTTTTAAGATGTCTCCTTCATCAATATTTACTGTAATCTTTAATTTAGAGTTGTTTTCAATAGTCATGATTAACGCTCCTTGAGTAAGAGTATCCCCCTGAGCCACAACCAAAGATGTAATAGTACCACTCTTTTCTGCTTTAACTGTACAATCTGCGAGTTGTTGCTTTAAATCTTCTAATTGATTACTTGCCGAATTGTCACCATCTTGATAATCTTGCATATCTACAGTATTTTGAGCAGAGTCGATAGCTTGGTCAGTAGAACGTTTAACAGAATTGTAACTGTCCTTAGCATCTTCTATGGCTTTTTTTAGACTGTCAAACTGTTCCTCATAGACTTCACATTCTGATTTATAGCTTTCAATCTTAGCAGATATTTCTTCACGTTTAGCAACTAAAGAAGAATAGTCATCACCATTGTTATAACTTAAATCGTTAAATTGATAACTATTCATATTAGGATTAAAAGACATATCTTCACCAATGTCTAATAATTCGTCATCAAAATAGGTATCATCACTTGGGATAGTATCATCATAATAATAATCATCATCTATAGGAGAGTCATTCATAGAAATTTCATAGTTTGTAATCTGTTGAGAAATGTCATTATACTGTTGAACTAACTTATTGATTTCATTAAGTTTATCGGTATACTTTTTATAGGTTTTATCATACGTTTTTTGGGCTTCATCTATTACATCTTGAGCATTATCCAGTTGAATTTTTTGGTCTTCCTTAGCATTTTGGAGGGCTTTTCTATTCAATTCTTTGGTATTTTCATCAAGGGCAGAAGCGTTTTTAATACTCTTTTCTAAGTCTGTAATCTGCTTTTGGATATCGGAAGTATCCATAACGCAAAGAACGTCACCAACGTTGACATAATCACCAACGGATACGTTAAGTTTAGTAATCTTAGACGATACGGAGGAAGTAACATTCATAGAACTTTCACTTTGAACTGTTCCCGATACACTTATATAGTCGGATAGGTTCTGTGCTTGATATGGCATAACGTTTTCAAAATACGTTCCATTCACTGACATATCAGTAGAATTTTCACCATTACAACCTGTAAACATACTCATCATAGATAGTATAAATCCCATAACTATAGCTACTCTTATCTTTTTTTTCATAATATGTAATCTCCAGCCTTTCCAATATCTACACTTGATAGCTGTTCCAAGTGTACTATCTTTAATATAACACATAGATTATATCACAATTAAAACCAAATGTCAATACCTATTGATAAAAATTATACCATTATTTCTAATATTTTCTAATATTAGTATTTTATCATAACAGTTGATACTTTTCAAGAAACTTAAGGTTGCAAATACTCTTTTTTCAAATGCAACTATAGGTTTACTCTTTTGTTACCTTTATTAGTCACCTCTATGATGAATATATTAGTTTAGGAACGTCTAAGATTTTAAGACGTTCCTATTTCTAAACTATTATTTTTAGTACTATCATTTTCAATTATGGAAAGAAAGTTTGCAACATAGTTAATAGAAGTCTCTGTGACTGTAGTTACTTTATCATCTGCATCAAAGTTGAAAGTTAGTTGAATACAGTTACTACTTTTAGATTTATCTTCTTGATAATTATATCTAAATATCAACAGTTTAGAACCATCTAACATGAACTTTCTAACATAGGGTTTAAATCCAATGCTAGATGTTACACTATCTTCTGATAACCCTACAAACGCATCTGTAGTAATATGTGCAGAATGTTCGCAACCTAAAAGATTGTTACTTAACATATCAAAATCATAAATAGTGTACTGTGTAGTAGAACCAGATTTATTAGTTTTTACGTAGACTATCCACTTAGGAAGGTTAGTTCCAAGAACTTCTACCGTAGATGATGGCTCTGTAACATAATCAAAACTTTGTAGATTGCAAAGTAAATCACTTGAAGCACTTGTATAGAACTGTATCTTAGTATTCTTTTCAACTTCTGAAATAGACTTATTCAAATTACTTTCTAACTTACTTGATATCCTATCTAAACTATTCTTATTTAGATATGAATTAGTCAGTATTACCAGTAACAATAGTAGCACCAATATGAATACTACTATGGTTAGCAATCCCCTTTTGGAAATTTTTAGCTTACCTTTAGATTTCTTCTTCCTTTTTAAACCCTTCTTCGATTTTCTCCTAACGTTAGATTTATTACTCTTCATAGTCAACAACCCTTTTAAAGTTGAATTAATTTTTTATTAATCATTTCTTGTATGGCTAATAAAATTCCAATCTTTCCACTAGTGTAAGTTATGCCACCTTGTAGCCAAACTGCATAAGGCTCTCTTAAAGGAGCGTCAGCAGAAAGCTCAATAGATGCACCCATAGTAAAAGTACCTGCTGCCATAATTACTTTATCACTATAACCAGGCATATCCCAAGGTTCTGGAGATACATAACTATCCACTGGAGAACCTTTCTGTATACCTTGACAGAAAGCTATTAACTTTTCAGCATCACCCAACTTGATAGCCGTGATAATATCGCCTCTAGGTTCATTTTTCTTCGGAAAACATTCAAATCCCAAACGAGATAGTAACTCACAAGCAAACGTAGAAGTCTTTATAGCATTGGCAACTACATCAGGAGCGAGAAATAAGCCTAAAAACATATTACGATTTTCATCAAGAGAACAACCAACTTCTTTACCCATGCCAACACAGGTCAATCTATAAGAACAAAGCTCTACCAAATCTTTTCTACCAGCAATATAACCACCAGTTTTGGCAATACTACCACCAGCATTTTTGATTAAAGAACCTATTATCAAATCTGCACCAACATGAGTAGGTTCATATTTTTCTACAAATTCACCATAGCAATTATCTACCATGATTATAGTCTCTGGACTAACTTCTTTAATCACTTTTACAGCCTTTTCTATCTCGTTGATGGAAAAAGCAGGTCTTAAAGAGTAACCTCTAGAACGTTGGATATATGCAACCTTACTACCTTTGATATTCTCTCTAATAGAGTTAAAATCCATAGAGCCATCTTTTAATAGGTCAATCTGTTCATAGATTATACCATAGTCCATTAAAGAACCATTTCCCTTTTTACCTGAAATACCGATGACTTCTTCTAAAGTATCGTAAGGCTTACCTGTGATGGCAGTTAACCTATCGCCAGTTCTAAGAACTCCAAATAGTGCGACACTTAAAGCATGTGTTCCAGATACAAAGTTATGCCTTACTAAAGCATCTTCCGTTTCAAATACTGTAGAATAGACTTTATCTAAAGTATCTCTGCCGATATCATCATATCCATAACCAGTAGTACCATTTAGACATGGTGCATTAACCTTATTTTCTATAAATGCTGATAATACTTTAGTTCCATTGAATTCAGCGATAGTATCAGCACAAGCCAAAGAAAGAGAACATCTATTTTCACTTTCCCTAGCGATTTCAAGTAATCTTTCATCAATACTAAAGAAATTACTATTTAACATGATATTTTTAAACCTTTCATACTATTTTTTGAGTATTGGTATCGTCTTCGGTATCAACCTGTTGAAGGACGTTTTCAATACTATGAGTTGAAAATCCTATCTCTTGATAGAAACTTTCTCTATAATCCAAGGCAAATAGAGTAATCTTCTTACCTTGAGACCTTAACCTTGAACCAATCCAATAGAGTAGTTCTCTTGCATACTTTTTACCTCTATGAGAAGTCTTAGTAGCTACCTGTCCAATGACTACGTTGTTATCGATGTCGAATAAGATGGTCGCAGTAGTACAATGATTATATAGATAAATCTTACTAATATCTCTACGAACTCTATGAGAAGTATCCGTTAGCCAGAGGCTCATATCTTGCATAGATGGAAATCCTTCAGCTAAGATGTCATAGACTTCCATCAAGTTAGGATTTTCGTCTATTAAACTTTCATCAAAGGAATTATCAGGTTCATGTTGTGAAAATTCAAACTGTGTGCGTTTCAACTTTTTGTAACCTTGGGGAATACCTAAAGAATTTAAAATATAGAATGGAGCTTCAATTCTATATGGTTGATACATCTTAATATAACAGAGTATCTCTTCAGGTGGCAAAGGTAATGCTGAAGATATCACCAAAGTTGAATTTATTTGAAACATATAAGCATATACGCCATTATCTTGTATACTGTAAAATCTACAGAAATCATAAGAAGTTCCATAAGCGTTTAAATAAGATAATAGTTTTCTACCATAATAGTTACTTTTCAGAAAACTTTTATTGAAGTCTTCAAAATTAAAAATCTGTTTTATCATAGAGCATTAATCCTTAAAATTAAAATTTTAGTTAAATTTTCACAGGCATAAGCATCTGACACTTTCATGACACTTGCACCTGAATGAATGTATCTGCAAGGTACTGAAATAGCGATAGTCCTAACACCGTCCCTTGAGATATGTATAGAACCACTATCGTTACCACCAGCAACCATGGTTTTAGTTTGGCATGGAATATTATTTTGATTAGAGATATCAAAGCATAGGTTATAGAGTTCCTTATCATAGATTGTTCTTCTATCCATAAATGATACTACAGCACCACCACCAAGAATACACACTTTTTTATCCTCCATAGAACCATGGATATCACCTGCCGTAGTACCCTCAAGAACTATAGCGAAATCTGGATTGATACTATAACTTGCAACCATTGAACCTCTTAAACCAACCTCCTCTTGAACTACAAAAGAAAAGTAAGTATCGTACTCTAAGTTAGATTTTATTAAATCTATCATAATAGAACAACCTACCCTATCGTCAAGAGCTTTACTTTTAATACACCCGTCTCCGAACTCTTCATACTTAGAGTAAAAATGAATGCTATCGCCTAGGTGTATATACTTTTCTGTTTCATCTTTGGAACTAGTACCGATATCTATGTATAGATTATCAATTTTAGGAACGTCACCTCTATGGGCTGATGGTATGTTATGTATAGCTTGACTTCCCACTACTCCAAATAGTCCGTTGATAGTTACCTGTCTACCTATGATAACGTCACTATTGATACCACCAACAGTATCAAATTTAATAGTACCATCACTATTGATATAAGTAACTATAAAACCTACCTCGTCCATATGTGCAGATATTAGCAGTTTTTTACCATGTTGATTTCCTTTTTTAAAGGCTATTAAGTTACCAATACTATCTACTTGATAACTTTCTACATAGTCTTTTATCTCATTAATGATGTATTCTCTAACTAATTTTTCATCACCTGAAATGCCATTCAATTTGCAAAGTGCTTTTAGATTTTCCAACATATTCTAGTCACTTCCCCTCTAGAAATTAAATCAATCTTTTGATGTACTCAGATATTAAGATAGCTGAGTTTTCTATATCTTTAAGGTCGATAGTTTCGCATGGAGTGTGCATATATTTTAAAGGTATAGATATAGTACAGGTTTTAACTCCAGAACGAGTGATAGAAAATCTATCTGCATTGGTACCAGTCTCGCCATTCATGATTTCTAATTGGTATGGAATGTTACACTCTTTAGCGATTTCAACCATTTTATGTGACATTTCTTTATCTAATACGGGAGCAAAACCAATCATAGAACCTTCACCTAACTTGCCACATTTAGAAACTTTTTCATCTAAAGTGAGTGCGAAAGAAACATCTATGACTATGGCATGAGTAGGATTAATATGGTAAGCTCCAATTTTTGCTCCACGTTCGCCAACTTCCTCTTGACTAGAAAATAATACTGAATAAGAACAGTTTAATTTTTCATCTTTTAAGATATCCACAACCTTTAAGATTGATACTATACCAGACCTATCATCAAGAGATTTACAGGTTACTCTATCACCAATTAAGTTTAAAAAGTCTTTTCTAAAAGATATTACATCACCTAATGAGACTATTTCATTTAATTGAGACTTAGTATATCCAGTATCTATGCAGAGGTCACCAATTTCGGCGACTTCTTTTGAATTACTCTTTAAATGTGGTGGCAAAGTAGATATTATTCCTAATATGTCTTTTTTTCCATGGATAGTCACTTCTTGGGCAGGTAGTAGACGTTTATCAAGACCACCAACACTATCAAATTTGATAAATCCATCATCAGTGATATAAGTTACTATCATACCGATTTGGTCGAGGTGGGCATCTAAAAGTATATGAGGTTTATCTTTCTGACGAATTCCAAAGTTTGCTATTACATTTCCATTCTTAATATAGACATCATCTGTATAAGATTTTAAAGTATCGCAAAGGTAGTTAGATAATGAATTATCATAATAGCCAATGTTCACCATAGAGGTGACTTTTTCAAGTGTATTTTTAATATCTAAACTCATATTTTAATCAATCCTTTTTTAGTTAAGTCAAAGAGTTGACTATGTTCTTAAAGTGTACGCCCCTAGCCTCAAAGTTTGGATATTGGTCAAAACTTGCACACGCAGGAGATAAGGTTACTATATCACCACTCTTGGCGATTTCCCTTGCCTTAGATACTGCTTCTTCTAAGGTTGCAACTCTATGTATTGTTAAACCACTTGATTTATACTCTTCACAATTAGTAACTGCTTTTTCAATCTTATCAGCAGTAACGCCTAATAGGATTAAATCTTTTACTTTTTCATTCATAGGTTTTGCAAGTGGTTCAAATGGGATTTTCTTGTCATATCCACCAGCGATTACTACTAATTTTTGATTAAAGCTATTAAGTCCAGCAAGTACTCTAGTAGGTGAAGTTGCGATACTATCATTATAGTACTTGACACCATCAAGTTCACGAACGAATTCAATTCTGTGTTCAACGCCGTTGAAAGTTTGAGCCACTTTAACCATATTTTCAATAGATACTTCTCCCCAAACTGCTGAGATAGCTGCTAAATAGTTTTCTACGTTGTGTATTCCTGGGATTTTAATTTGGCTCATGTGCATAATTTCTATGACTTTACCAAAGTTGTTATAACATAGGTAACCATCACTATTTAAGAAAGCACCACATTCCACTTTTTGAGTTCTTGAAAACTTTACTAACTTACCTCTAACCATATCCGATAAAGAATTAGTAATCTCATTATCCTGATTTAACACAGCTTTTGAAAAAGCGCTTTGATGTGCTATTAAATTCTTTTTAGCGTCTATATACTCTTCCATAGTACCGTGGACATCTAAATGGTTAGGTGCTACGTTCGTGATTACTGCAACGTCTGGAGACTTTCTCATTGAAAGTAGTTGAAAACTAGAAAGTTCTACTACTGCGACATCATCAGTACCAATCTGTTCAACTATTGGCAATAAAGCTCTGCCGATATTTCCACCTTTATATACTACCTTACCCTCTGCGGATAAAAACTCTGATATCAAAGTAGTAGTAGTAGTTTTGCCATCTGAACCAGTCACGGCGTAGATTTTACAAGGACATAGTTCAAAGAACATTTCCATCTCAGAAGTTACTACTATACCTCTTTTTCTAATATCCTGTAAGATTGGATTGTTATAATACATTCCTGGAGTACGAAAAACGATATCAAAATTATATAGAGCCTCAAGATAGTTTTCACCTAATATATATTTAGCTCCCATATCTTGAAGAACTTTGTAATTTTCACCTAACTGTTCAGGTGACTTTTTATCACAGATGGTAACGTTTATACCCTTATTTAAAAACATCTTGATGCAATTTAGATTAGTAACACCCATACCTATAAATGCTACTTTTTTATACTTGATACTATCAAAAAATCTAGCAATTTTATTCATAAAAAAAACCTCCTAAGTGACTTTTATTTTTTGAAGTCCTTATATATTATAGCAACTTATAGTATAAAAATCAAGAGAAAATTAACTAATCAAGTTATTTATCAAATATTTTGTAATCAGCATAGTATATATATAGTATAAAACTAAAAGAGGTGTTTTTATGAAAACTTTCCTTATAGCTGGAGGCGATATGCGACAGACTTATTTAGCAGATATCCTCTCAAAGAAATACAAGGTAATAACCTTAGGTTTCGACAGAAACATAATAAAGAATAAGAGTGTAACCATCTTTGATAGTATTGGTCAATTTAACACTAAGATAGATTACATCTTAATGCCTCTACCATGTTCCACCGATGGAATATTCTTAAATACTCCATTTTGTAGAAAGAGTATCCCAATAGAAAGTTTAGTAACCATAGCCAATGAAGATACTATCATCTTTGGAGGTGGAATTACCCCTGAAATAGAGGAAATCTTTACGTCTAGGGGATTGAAAATCTTCGACTTTACCAAACGTGAAGAGTTTAATATATACAATGCAGTGGCTACTGCTGAAGGTGCTGTACAAATCACTCTAGAAGAGTTACCAGAAACCATATCCAAACAAAACGTCTTAATTTTGGGATTTGGTAGAATAGCCAAAGTATTGGCTAACATCTTGAAAAATATGGGTGCTACTGTGACTATATCAGCTAGAAAGTATTCTAGTTTAGCATGGGCAGAAGTCTATGGATATAATACTATACACCTTTCTAAACTAGAGCCATCTCTAATGGGATATACCTTAATATATAATACTATTCCATCTATGGTTTTAGATAGTTCAAGATTAAATCTAATCAATAAAGATTGTCTAATGATAGACCTATCTTCACGACCTGGTGGCATAGACTTTCAATATTGTAACGATAAAAATTTAAAAGTGATATGGGCATTATCGTTACCAGGAAAGACTTCGCCAGTCTCTGCAGGTAGATATATCGGTATAGCCGTTGAAAACATCTTAAACGATATAGAAAAAGAATAATCATAAAAAATGGAACGCCTAAAATTATAGGCGTTCCTAAAACTATTCTCTATCACGAAAAGTTTCACGAAGTTCTAAGACTTGCATAACACTCTCAGGAATTAGAGAAAAATCTGCGATGGCTGAAAATGGCTTATTATATGGAGAGTCTTGAGAAAATGGGACAAAATAGTAATTATTATAGTTTAATAAAGCTCCAATATTTTTAGCAGAACCAGATAGAGCATCATTAGTAGCAAGTGCTATAACTACAGGTTTTCCATTGCGTAGATGTGACTTTACTGCCATAGTCACAGGGGTATCTGTTATAGAGTTCGCCAATTTTGAGAGCGTATTTCCAGTGCATGGACATACCAACATAATATCAGTTAAATTTTGTGGTCCGATAGGTTCAGCATCTTCGATACTCGTTATAGGGACTTTTTCACAAATTTCTGTTAATTTTGCAATCTGTTCAGAAGCACTGCCGAACCTTGTGCTGATAGTACTAGCATTAAATGACATTATTGGAACTAGGTCTGCCCCTAAAGATTTTAAAATCTCAGCTTGTTGAAATGCTTTACTAAAAGTACAGAATGAACCACACATAGCAAAGCCTATTTTAATCCCTTTTAGATATTTCATAGTTACAAAAATCACCCCTTTGTATACTTTTCAAGATATCCAAAAAATATTTAAAAATTTTTCAAAAAAGTACTTGACAAATAAAAAATATTGTGGTATACTAATTAAGTCGTTTGAGATTGGGATGTAGCCAAGCGGTAAGGCAACGGACTTTGACTCCGTCATGCGTGGGTTCAAATCCCGCCTTCCCAACCATTTGATTAAATCGAGTAGATTTTTTAATCTGCTCGATTTGTGTTATAATCTATAATATGTTATATACATAAAAATGTGAGTATGATAAAATTTTTAAAAAATTTTAAAAAGTACTTGACAATCTTAGAATTTCATGTTATAATAATCAAGTCAGTTATTCACTGGGATGTAGCCAAGCGGTAAGGCAACGGACTTTGACTCCGTCATGCGTGGGTTCAAATCCCGCCTTCCCAACTAATTGATTATATCGAGTAGATTTTCTTAATCTACTCGATTTTTTTATGTAAAAATCAAACTTGACAACCATGTCTTAAGAGAATATAATTAACTTATAGATATCAAACTTTGTATTTAGAAAGGAGACTTTTCATGAATATAGAACTAATCACTGGACCTCTAGTTGGTGCCGTCATAGGATTGATAACTAATGGATTGGCTATCAAAATGATGTTCCGTCCTCTTAGACCTATATATCTAGATAAGAAAAATAAAAAACATCAATTGCCTTTTACTCCTGGATTAATTCCAAAAGAAAAAAGTAGACTCGCTTCAGCTATCGGCAAGATTGTCGGAAACAAACTATTAGATAGTGAAACCCTTACTAAAGCTTTGCTTTCCGAAAGTGTCCATGATAGAGTTATCGAAAAGATTACTAATTTCGTAAATCAATATGCTAATATGGAATGTTCTATTGGTGATTTCTTACAAGAAAAAGGATATCTTGAAAAGGTCGATAGTAAAGAAATACTTATTAAAGAAAAGTTGAGTAATCATGTTACAAAAAAAATTTTGGAAGTAGATATCGGTAAAACAGTTGTAGATTTAGCTATGCAAGAACTTTCTAAGAAACTTGCTCCTATGTTTATGTCTATGATTACTAAAGCTATAAATATTGAACATCTACAAGAAAAAATAAATACCATAGCACAAGAAAAAGTCCCAGAATATATTGGCACTTACCTAGATAAAGAATATTCTAACATTAAAGATAAATCTATGGGTGAAGTAGTGAATATGTTAATCAATCTTTATCCAAACTATGCAGAAAAAGTTTGGAATTTCTATAAAAAGATTGTTGAAGAAAAAGCTCCTGATATTATCAAAGAGTTTAACATATCCAAAATAGTAGAGGATAAAATCAATGAATTTGACTTGGAAGAGTTGGAAAGGTTAATCAATGAGATTGCCGACCGTGAATTAAAGGCTTTGATATGGCTCGGTGGTGGATTAGGTGCAGTCATGGGAATAGTTACTGCTATAATATAATCGAAAGGATAAAATACCATGAAAATAGAAAGTTTAAAATATATTGAGCCAGTTCTGGACAAGGCTCTACAAGATAAAAAGTTTGCAGGTGGTACAGTTTGCATAATCAAGAATAGTCAAGAGGTGTACAGGAAACATTTTGGATATTCTAACTTAGAAAAGAAGATTAAACCTAATGATGAGACTATCTTTAGAATGTACTCTATGACTAAACCAATCACAGCAGTAGCCACATTAATCTTAATTGAGCGTGGTCTATTAGATTACAACGATAAGGTATCACAATACTTAGATGGTTTTAAAAATCCTACTATTTTGGATTGGAATACTAAGAAAGGTATCCCTACAGATAAAGAACTTCAAATTAGAGACCTCCTAACTATGACTTCTGGATTAGTATATCCTAATGATTGGTCTGAGAGTGGTATTCAAATGGCTAAACTTTTTGATGAAAATACTAAGTTAATCCAACAAGGTGGAGGAATGTCAACAGTAGAATTTTGCAATAAGATGGGAAGTATCCCATTAGTTTGCGAACCTAACACTGCTTGGATTTATGGAACGTCTGCAGACGTTTTAGGGGCTATCATTGAAATAGTTAGTGGTAAATCTTTAGGTGAGTTTTTCCAAGATGAAATCTTCAAACCACTTGGCATGGTCGATACTGGTTTCTATATTCCCGAGGAAAAATATTCTCGTCTAGCTGAATGTTACTATCAAAAAGATGATAATCCTCTACACCCTTTCGATTTTATGAACCTATGTATTACAGATTATAAAAATCCTCCAAAGTTTGAAAGTGGTGGTGCAGGATTAGTATCTACGATTAATGACTATCAACAGTTCATAAAGATGCTTATGAATAATGGCACTCTAAATGGCACAAGGATTTTAGGTAAAAAGTCTATCGAGTTGATGAGAACTCCTTATTTAAATAGTGAAATCATGAAAAAGAGAGACAATATCAAAGATAGTAACATGGGCTATAACTATGGTTGTCTAGTTAGAGTATTAGAAAATAAACAGATTTCAGGAACTAACGCCTCTATAGGTGAGTACGGTTGGGACGGTTGGACTGGTAACTATTTCTTTATAGACCCTCAAGAAGATTTATCCATTATGTTCTTTGTTCAACAATGTGGTTTGGGATTTTCTGATACTGCTAGAAAAATCCGTGCTATTACTTACGGTTCTTTAGATTAGGAGGTTTCAAAGTTATGAAAGTCTTAATAGTAGAAGATGAACCGTCTTTAAATAAGATTATGTTAAAAAAACTCCGTGCAGACGGATTTTCTGCAGACAGTTGCTTCACTGGTTCAGATGCTCTTGACTATATAGAATATGGTAACTATGATATCGTCCTCTTAGACGTTATGATACCATCTCCTAATGGTTTTGAAGTCTTAAAAACCCTTAGAAATAGTAACAATCATGTGCCTGTAATACTACTAACTGCCATGGGTTCTGTAGATGCTAGGGTTAAAGGTCTTAATTATGGTGCAGATGACTATATTTCTAAACCTTTTTCATTTGACGAACTTGAAGCTCGTATGTATGCTGTCAGTAGAAGACAATCTGGAAACGCTACTAATCGCTATACTATAGCAGACTTAATCGTTGAAACGGACTCCAGAAAAGTCACTAGAGGTGGGAAGAATATCGAACTTTCTACTAAAGAATTTTCTATTTTAGAGTATTTGATTAGAAATAAGAATATCGTACTATCTAGGGAAAAGATAGAACAAAATGCCTGGGATGTCAGTTATGAGGGTGGTTCTAACATTGTAGATGTTTATATAAGGTATCTACGCCAAAAGATAGACAACGGTTTTGATACTAAACTAATCCACACTAAAAGGGGTGCAGGATATATCTTAACAGATAATCAAAAAGTATAACATACATAACAACATAGAGGTGATTTTTACGTTTAATCCTAAAATAGATGATAATTTAGAAATAATTTTAATTGCGTTGATACATTCCAAGTTGATAGATTATAAAACTTATCTTCCCTATTGTGATAATAAAATTTTAGAGTTAAACAATCCACCGGAATGGTTATTAGATTTGGCTATTAACTCTAATGCCTATAATGATAATAGTCACGTATCTTGTTACATAGAAGATAAAGAATTTTTCCATAATCTAAAGTTTGAAGATTTAATACTATCATGTTACTATGTTGGTTATGAAGTCGGTTTATGGGATTGGTCACACTTTTTGTTACAATCGGGGTACTATTCCGACAGTTATTGGAGCTGTAAGTGGTCATGTGAAGATTTTTTCTATCCACTAGAAGACTATAAAAAGTATGGATTCGATACAAAACAACAACTCTTAGAAAAAAAGTTTTTAAAAGACTTTCAAAAAGAAGTATCATTTATAGCAGAATATTACAACTATTTTAAAAATTTCTATGATAAGGATTATTAATCATGAAGTTAAATAAAAAAAGAACCTTCTTAACTGTTTTAAGTTTGATATCTATAGTAAGTATATTAACTTCAAACCTATTCTTAGATAATCAAACTATATTAAGTAATGAAAATTTCTCCTCTATGGATTATTATAATATGTATCATAATGAGGGTTTAAATCTTACTTACGATGAATACATTATGATATGTTCACTAATTCAAGGAGAAACTGCAGGTGCAGAGTTGCACTGGTCAGAATTAGTTGCAGGAGTGGTCTATAATAGATTAAACTCCTCAGAATTTCCCAATACTATCTATGAGATACTATCCCAACCAAACCAATTTGATGAATTAAAAAACTATCATAATAGTATAGATATTAATTCTGTAACCTATCAAGCAGTGTTCAACGTATTTACAGGTAATGCCAAAAACACTATGAAAGATTTGAACGGAGCAGTCTATTATTGCAATCCCGATATTTTGGATAACGAAATCGTGGCATGGTTTGACGAAAATCTAATTAAAACTTATGATGCTACTTATAAATCTAATGGAAAAGTATACCATCACGTATTCTATAAATAGGATTAAATCTATTGAAAAAATGTGGATTAAATGATATAATATATAGTGTCATATTTACAAAGAAAGGATATTTTATATATGAAAAATACTGTTGAAACTTTTAGAAAGCAAAAATCCACTGGTGATAAAATCACTATGCTTACTGCCTATGATTACTCCACTGCTAAACTTATAGACCAATCAGGAATTAACTCTATCTTAGTGGGTGATAGTCTAGGTATGACTATGCTCGGCTATGATAGTACTCTATCCGTTACTATGGAAGATATGATACATCATACTAGAGCAGTATCAAGAGGTGTGGAAAACGCTTTAATAGTCGCCGATATGCCTTTTATGAGTTATCAAACTAGTGTATATGATGCCGTTGTAAACGCAGGTAGATTAATCAAAGAAGGTCATGCCCATTCCGTTAAACTAGAGGGTGGTGCTACTGTATGCCCTCAAATTAAGGCTATCGTAGAGTGTTCTATTCCAGTAGTTGCACATATTGGATTAACTCCACAATCTATAAATGCTTTTGGAGGCTTTAAAGTTCAAGGAAAATCCGTAGAAACTGCCCAAAAACTCATTGATGATGCTCTTAGAGTTCAAGAGGCTGGAGCTTTCGCAGTAGTCTTAGAGGGAATACCATCTAAGTTAGCAAAGATTATCACAGGAAAGTTGGAAATTCCAACTATTGGTATCGGTGCAGGTTCAGACTGTGATGGTCAAGTATTAGTATATCAAGATATGTTAGCTATGTTCTCAGATTTTAAACCTAAGTTTGTTAAACACTTTGCAAACATCGGAGAGATTATGACCTCTGCATTTAAAGAGTACTCAAAAGAGGTTAAAGAGGGTACTTTTCCATCTGCAGAACACTGCTACAAAATAGATGATGATATCATTGAAAAGTTATATTAAAGTAACTTTAGTTAATTCAAAATCAAAAGGGAGATTTTATATTATGAAGATTGTTAAAACTATCAAAGAAGTTAGAGAAGTAGTTAAATCGTGGAAACAAGAGGGCAACTCTGTTGGATTTGTTCCAACTATGGGATATCTTCATGAGGGACACGCTAGTCTAATAGACGCATCTGTTAAGAATAATGATAAGACTGTGGTTAGTATCTTTGTAAATCCTATGCAGTTCGGTGCTAATGAGGATTTAGATAGTTATCCAAGAGATTTAAATCACGATAGTAAACTATGTGAAGAACATCATGCAGATTTGATATTCAATCCAGAACCTAGCGAAATGTATGGCAAGGATTTCTATACCTATGTAAACATGAACGTCCTAACCGAAGATTTATGTGGTATCACTAGACCTATACATTTCAAAGGAGTTTGTACCGTAGTTAATAAACTATTCAACATAGTTCAACCCGATAACGCTTACTTCGGTCAAAAAGATGCTCAACAGTTAGCAATCATTAAACAGATGGTTCAAGATTTAAATATGCCTTTAGAAGTTCATGGTTGTCCAATCGTTCGTGAAGCCGATGGTCTTGCTAAGAGTTCAAGAAACACATATCTAAATGTAGAGGAAAGACAATCTGCTTTAATTTTGAGTAGGGCAATCCGTTTGGGTGAAGATTTAGTTAAAAATGGTGAAAGAGATTGTTCTAAAATTCTATCTCCTATGATTGAGTTAATATCCAGTGAACCTCTAGCCAAAATAGATTACGTTAAAATCGTAGATTTAAAGACTATCCAACCTGTAGATACTATTGAAAAACCTATCTTGTGTGCCATGGCAGTATACATCGGCAAAACTAGATTAATCGATAACTTTATCTTTGAGGATATCAATTAAATGAATATCAATAATCTAAATGGGACTCTATTCTCCTTAAGAAAATAGAGTAAACTCAAAAGAAAGGGGATTTTAAAAAATATGTACATTACTATGTTACATGGAAAAATCCATAGGGCGACGGTAACTCAAGCAGAGTTGAACTATGTGGGAAGTATCACTATAGATAGTGAACTTCTTGAAAAGTCTGGAATTTTAGAATATGAAAAGGTTCAAATTGTGGACATCAATAACGGAAATAGATTTGAAACCTATACCATATCTGGAGAACGTGGTTCAGGTATGATATGTCTTAATGGTGCTGCTGCTAGACAGTGTTCCGTTGGTGATAAGATTATCATAATGGCATACGCTAATATGACACCTCAAGAAGTTGAAGAAAATCCACCTAGGGTGGTATTCGTAAATGATGATAACTCTATCAATCGAGTTACTAGATACGAAAAACACGGCTCACTTGTAGATATGTTAAAATCTTAATTGTATAATATCACCAAATAGATGGCTTAAAAATGTTCATATTTCACAAACTTCAAATTTTTCCAAAAAAGTTGTAACATTTTTCTAAGTTGGAGAGTTATAATATTAGAACTCATTTATGACGAAAGGATTTGAATATATATGTTGAAAAAGAAAATCGCCATGATTTTGGCATTAAGTACACTCCTAGCAAGTACAGGAACGATAAATGCCTATGCCAATCAAACCATTGGAACTTCCAACGATGATAATAAGCCATCTATAATTGATATTTTAAATTTAAAGAGTTATCTATTTAATGATAACACTGAATATTTATCACAGTACGACTATAATCAAGATAATACTATCAACTATACTGATATGTTAGCTTTAAAGAAAGATATCCTTGAAGTATCAAACGTTGTTGATACTCCTGTTATGACACCAATCCAAGAAATTGATGGACTAAATCAAGATATGAAAGATAACATCTTAGACTTTTCTATGGATTTCTTTAAACAACAGTTACAAGAAGATAAAAATGCTATAGTATCTCCACAATCGCTTTACTTTGCATTGGGAATGACCATCAATGGAGCTAAGGGTGACACTCAACAGGAGATTAAAAACGCTCTATGCAAAGATGTTTCCATAGAAGATTTCAACAATAACGTTGCATATCTTATCAATGGTACTGATACCAATACTTGTAAAATAGCTAACTCTATATGGGTTAGAGAAACTGAAGGACTATCCTTAAATGAGGATTTCCAAAACTACAGTGAAAAATACTTTAATTCAGAAGTCTACAAACAACCTTTTGATAATTTATTAGTATCTAACGTAAATGACTGGGTAAACAAAAATACTGATGGTATGATACCAAAAGTTTTAAATGAAATCCCTGCTGATGATGTTCTAATGTACTTAATAAACGCCATCTGCTTTGAGGCTGATTGGGATAGAGAGTATGAACCTTATGAAATCTTAGAGGATAGAAGCTTTACCAACTCCATGGGAGAAAAACAGACTGTAACCATGTTATCTTCCTATGAAGATATCTATATTAGTGATGATAACGCCAAAGGATTTCTAAAATACTATGATGGTCAAAGATATGCCTTTATGGGTATTCTTCCTAATTTGGATACTTCTGTAGATGAGTATGTAAACAATCTAACTGGTGAGAAATTCTCTTACCTATACCACAACAGAAAGACAACAGACGATACTAATATGGAACTATCTGTATTCATTCCAGAGTTTACTTGTGAGGGTACTTACAATCTAAATGAAACACTTCAAAATATGGGCATAAAGACTGCCTTTACTGATAATGCAGACTTTTCAAATATGCTAAACATTCCTAACATGATAAACAGTGTATTACAAAAAGCGTATATCAAGGTTGATAGAAACGGTACTATTGCATCTGCTGTAACAGTAATTGAAACTTGTGCACCAGTTGAAAAAGAATATCTTAGTGTATATCTTGATAGACCTTTTATCTATGCTATCGTTGATACTGAAACAGAACTTCCAATATTTATGGGAGTTATCAATAGTGTAGATAACCAAGAATAATAGATTAATTCTTAATCATAAAAAATTTAATTTGATAAAATAAATGAGTTCTACAATCGGAAAAGCTAGTCTTTTCCGATATGTTAAAATTAGGGGGAAAAATTATGTTAAAAGATAAAACCGTAGTTTTGGGCGTTACTGGAAGTATCGCAAGTTACAAGATTGCTAACTTAACCAGTATGTTAGTTAAACAAGGTTGTGATGTTCATGTTATAATGACTAAGAATGCCACTAACTTTATCAATCCGATAACGTTTGAAACTCTAACTAATAATAAATGTATCATAGATACCTTTGATAGAAACTTTCAATTTCATGTATCACACGTATCATTGGCAAAAAAGTGCGATTGTATGATGATAGCTCCAGCAAGTGCAAACATTATTGGAAAGGTTACGAACGGTATCGCTGATGATATGTTATCTACCACTATAATGGCTTGTAAATCTCCTGTGATGTTTGCTCCTACTATGAATACTGCCATGTATGAAAATCCGATAGTACAAGATAATATGAAAAAGTTAAAATCTTATGGATACGAAATCATAGAAGCAGATAGTGGTTATTTAGCTTGTGGTGATACTGGAAAAGGTAAGATGCCATCAGAGGAAGTTTTATATAATCACATTAGAAAATCTATTGAGTGCCAAAAAGATTTATCAGGTAAGAAGATATTAGTGACTGCAGGGGCAACTCAAGAGGCAATAGACCCAGTTAGATTTATTTCCAACCATTCCACTGGTAAGATGGGTTACGCTATCGCCGAAAGGTGTATGCTACATGGTGCAGATGTTACTCTAATTAGTGGATTTGCTACGGCTACTCCCCCACCGTTCGTAGATTTAATTAAGGTCACATCTGCTGAAGATATGTTTCAAGCAGTCACTAAAGATTTTCATAAGTATGATATCATAATAAAGTCATCAGCAGTTAGTGATTACACTCCGTTAAGTGTAGCTAACCATAAAATAAAAAAATCCGACAATGATATGAGTATACCTCTAAAGCGTACTAAAGATATCTTGGCATACTTAGGCGCTAACAAGGTAAATACTCAATATATCTGTGGATTTTCTATGGAGACTGAAAACTTGATTGAAAACTCTAAGACTAAACTTAAAAAGAAAAATATTGATATGATAGTCGCTAACAATCTAACTCAAAGTGGTGCTGGGTTCGGCGTGGATACTAACATAGTTACAATCATTACACCAACTGAAGAAGTTCAACTACCATTGATGAGTAAATCTGAAGTAGCAGAAAACATAGTACAACAGATTTTAAAAAACTTTTCTAAATAAGAGTATCACTGAAAAAGGATTTTTTCTTTTAAGTATAAAATATCCATGATGTTAACACGACTATCATTATTTATATCATATTCTTGCTTATAGTCTAAATCTTTTCCAATTAGATAGGAATTAAGTTTTAATAGTTCACTAACTGTAGCATTATCATTTGGTTTTGAAGTAGTGGTTGAAGTCTCTGTAGTAATAGTCGTAGGTTCTGTGGTAGTGATGGTAATAGTCGTAGGTTCTGTAGTAGTGATGGTAGTAGTCGTAGGTTCTGTCGTGGTGATGGTAGTAGTTATAGGTTCAGTTATGGTTGTAGGTTCTGTAGTAGTATTAGTAAACATATCCTTATTTTGCAAGTAATATTGATAGTACTCTTCAACATCACAAACTGTTAAGATATTTTTTCCATAACTTTCTCTTTGAACGTTTACATTACTTTCTAATTGTATGATTAACTTTCCATTTCTTATGGTCATACCATATATTAAAGAATTTTCAGTATCATTATGAGTGTAGATAGTATCTAATACTTGTCCAGTGGTATCGATAACCATAACACTAGTTGAAGAGTTCACAAAGATTATATCTTTATATGGATTTAAACTAGAAAATTTATAGTTATAATGAACTCCCTTGATACTTGAATTTAGATTATACCATTTTTCATCAGCGACTAAATCATTAATATTACCCATAGTATCATTATCCATATCATATTGAGAAAGATATCCATCATTGAGACAATATATACTAGAATTTATACCTATAAAAGGTGAAATGTTACTCTTAAAAAGATAGTCATTAAAAGTACTATCAGTAGCATTAAGATTTTCCTCATAAGTATACCAATCCACGACACCGTTGGAATTGTGATTTTTGTTGATACTTTCATCATCTAACAAGAAGTTGGTATGACTAGACCAACCAATTAAATCAGGAGTATAATCGTCCCAAGTAACGTCTACTTGATAATATTTTCCATCTATTTCTATCATGTTCCAAACGTGATTTAAAAGTGTACTCTGTACAGGATAACTCTTAATACCAACTTCATTCAACATATATGTATAGGCTTGATAGTATGCTTGACATACACCTGTTCCAGTCTTTACAAAATCAAGTAGATTATAAGTGCTATAAGTTAAATCATATGAAAAGTTAGTACAGAGATAATCATGTATTAAAAGAGCTTTTTCATAGTCAGACATACTATCATCTATAGTATCTAATACTTTTGCGAAAGTATTATCTATGATAGCTTTCTGTTCTTGATATTCTTCCTTAGTACATTTATATTCCAATCGAATTCCTACTACGGTATCTCCCAAGATAGAATACTTATAACTCTCCTTTAGATAGAACAAATCAGGATATTCACACAATATTTTTCCAAACGTACTTTTTAAATCGTTTTCATTAATGCCATAGTTTTGAATGTAGATATCAGAAGTATCAAAGTTTCTGATACAACTCACTAAGTATTCTTCTAGAGAAAGTTTAGAGTTAGAATAATCAGAAGCACCAACACCAACGGTAGAAAACATAAAATTATCTTTAGCATATATGACTTTTGCTTTTGGAGTTATATCATGGACTGTGACATCATAAGTTTCTAGAGTATCAGCTTGAGCAGAAAGGTTTCCACTCATAACCATAACAGAGATACTCATTGAAATCAAAGTAGTAAGTATTAATTTTTTTTTCATAAAAACACCTCTATAGTTAATAATATAAAAATTCCCCTATTAGATATATATAATAATACCATATTTATATTAACAAATCAAGATACTTTTATCGAAAATATCAATAAAAAAGATTTTTTATATACCTTTAATAATTATTGTTAAGATATTTTAGCAAAATTGACTAGTTAGGTACTTTTACAAAGTCTATCAACTATTATATATATTTCCATTGAATAACATCAAAAAGACCCTTATCATTGAGTTTAAGTTCTGGTATCACTACCAATGATATGAATGATAATAACATCAATATAATAGAGCTTCCATTTTTAGAAACCTTTTTTGCAGATTTAACTATTTCAATATCGTTAAATAAAACTTCTTGATAATCTCTATTAGACATCAAACCACCTATTTCTAAAGGCATATAACTAATTACTTGTCCATTTTGAACTACGCATATTCCACCTTGAGTGCCTAAACTATTTACAGCTAAAGCCATATCGTGTGGATTATCACCAATTACTGTTATGTTGTGACTATCATGACCTATAGTTTGAGCTATCGCTCCATTTTGGATATCTATATTTTTGATAAATGCTTTTCCGATATTTCCTGTAGCTTTATGGCGTTCTATCACTGCACAGAGTTTTAAACCATCTTTAGAGGTAGGGAAAGACTTCTTAGTGATTAAACTACCTTCTATTGCCTCTATTACAGGCATATTTGGAGTAAAAGTTAAATCGAAGTCACTATCCGATACAGGTTTTATATTCACAGTGTTGGATACTGTATCCAAACTATTAGAGATGTCTTTTCTTACTTCAAAAGTAGGTGAATTATCTTTAGCAACTATGATACCATCTTTTAGAACCATATAGATGTCTTTTAAATCCTTATCACAGATGAGTATGTCTGCATCATAGTTAGGAGCAATAGCTCCTTTATTTTTTAGATTGTAAATCTTAGCAGGATTTATAGTGGCTAAAGTTAAACTATCTTCTAGTGATAATCCACATGATATGGCTTTTTTTACACAGTGTAAAATAGTTCCTTCGTTTACTATATCGTTGATGTGTTTATCGTCTGTACAGAATGCAAAGTGCCTCAAATTATATGGTGTGATGGCTTTTATCAAACTTTCAAGATTTTTCGCTCCTGTACCCTCTCTAATTAAGATATCCATACCCATTGAAACTTTTTCTAAAGCTTCACTAGGATTAGAACATTCATGGTCAGTTTTGATACCCCCACAAACATACGCACAAAGTTCTTTTCCTGTTAGTAATGGAGCGTGACCATCTATAAAAGTTCCACAAGATAGCTTTTTAAGAACATCAACATCATTGTTTATAACTCCTGTGAAGTTCATCATTTCAGCTAAACCCAAAAATTCATACTTAGATAGTAATTTCTTAGTCAAATCACCATCTATGATGCAACCAGAATTTTCAAATGGTGTGCATGGGACACATGATGGCATCATAAATAAGACATCTAATGGGACAGTCTTAGCACTTTCAAACATAAATTTAAGACCATCTTCTCCACAAACGTTGGTAATTTCGTGAGGGTCTGCAATAACGGTGGTAACTCCTTTTGGGATTACTACTTTTGCATATTCACTAGGTGTTAATAAACTACTTTCAATATGAGCGTGACAATCTATAAAAGATGGAATGACTAATTTTCCAGTAGCATCTATAATATTTTTAGCAGAGTAGCCATTACCAATGGCTACTACTTTGCCATCAGTGATTACTACATCTACGTTTTTAAACTCATGGTTGAAGGCATCAAAGACCATACCATTCTTTATGATAGTATCAGCTATAGTTCTGCCCATGGCAGTATCGATTAATTTAGATAACTTCATTAGATAAGACTCCTTTATTCTATATGATGATAATATTTTACCACAGATATTAATATTTTTCAATTCTATATTTAAACATTATCAATAAAGAAAAATTGAAATTTAATATTGACTTTTAAAAAAAATAGCACTATAATAGTATCTACAGGGAATTTAAAAAATTCCAAACATTAAAATAAATAAGATAAGGAGATTTTTTTACTATGATTAAAGTTAGTATCTTTTCAGGTTTTCTAGGTGCAGGTAAGACTACACTTATCAAGAAGCTATTGAAAGACTGTTTTAAAGATGAAAAAGTAGTTTTAATAGAAAATGAGTTCGGTGAAGTCGGTATAGATGGTGGCTTTTTAAAAGATGCAGGTATCCAAATCACTGAAATGAATTCAGGTTGTATATGTTGCACTCTTGCTGGTGATTTCACTAAATCACTTAGTGAAGTTATTGAAAAGTTTTCACCAGATAGAGTTATCATTGAACCTAGTGGAGTTGGTAAGTTATCTGACGTTATTTCAGCAGTTCAAAAGACTTCCGAAGTACACAATATAGAATTTAGTGGATTTATCACCATTGCAGATGCTAGCAAGTATCAAATGTATATGAAAGCGTTTGGAGAATTCTATAATAATCAAATAGAGTTCGCTGATGCTATCGTATTAAGTAGAACTCAAAACATTCCAGAAACTAAGTTAATCAACTGTGTAAATGCTATTAGAACCATCAATAAAGAGGCTACTATTATTACTACACCTTGGGATAACTTAGATGGTTCTATAATCATGAACGCTATAGAAGGTAAATCCAAACTAGCTGATGAACTTCTTGAAGATATTCAACATGAACAGGAAGAACATGAACATTGTCACCACCACCACGATGATGAAGAACACGAACATTGTCACCACCACGATGATGAAGAACATGAACATTGTCACCACCACGATGATGAAGAACACGAACATCACCACCATGAACATGATGAGAATTGTACTTGTGGTTGTCATGACCATGAACATCACCATCACCACCACCACCACGCAGACGATACCTTTACAAGTTGGGGCGTAGAAACTCCAAAGAAGTTCACCAAAGACGATTTAACTACTATACTTGATAAACTTTCTCAATCCGAAGAATATGGTATTATCTTACGTTCTAAAGGAATAGTTCCATGTGTTGATAGTGATGAATGGCTATACTTTGACTTAGTTCCACAAGAGTATGAAATCCGTACTGGTAAGCCTGATTATACTGGTAAACTATGCGTTATCGGTTCTAAAATAGATGAAGATAAGTTAAAATCTCTTTTTGGAATATAAGGAGGACTATAAATGAATGATGAAGAATATGTAGTAGTTTTCGTCTTTACTGGTTTTCTTGAGAGTGGAAAAACTCACTTTATTAAGAATGAATGGCTTAAAGAAGATATCTTTCATGATGGTTCTAAAACTGTAATAATTCAATGTGAAGATGGTGTAGAAGAGTTCAATGAATGGGAATTAAATAAGTCAAACATCAGTCTAATAAAGCTAGATGATGTCTCTGAATTTAATGAAGAGTTTCTCAAACACATAGATGAACAGTATCACCCAAACAACGTAATCATTGAAAAAGGTAGTATGCAAAACCTTGAAGAGATGTTCTCTTTTGAATATCCTGAAAGTTGGCAAATAGCTGATATCATCACTAATATAGATGCTTCTACTTTTGATATGTACTCTAAAAACATGGGTAAAATGATGTTAGCACAATATCAATACTCTAGTATAGTGGTATTCAATCGTTGTGATGAAAATACCTCAAAACAAAAGTTTAGAGCTAATATCAAGGCAAGTAATCCACAAGCAAGTATATATTTCCAAGATATGAACGGAAATATTGAACAGTTTGAAGGTGAACTTCCTTTTGACTATAATCAAGATAACATCGTCCTTGAAGATATAGACTATGGTCTATTCTATATAGATTTGATGGACAATCCACAACGCTATGAAAACAAGACTGTAACTTTTAAAGGTCAATGTGTTCAACCTAAGGGCTTTCCTAAGACTGCTTTTGCCAGTGGTCGAAAAGCTATGACATGTTGTGCTGATGATGTCCAATTTTTAAAACTTCTATGTCTTGCTGAGAATGTCAAAATGCCTAAGTATAAGCCTTGGGATTGGCTCAAAGTAACTGGAGTTATAAATCTTCATGCGTTACCTGAAAGTCCTGAACAACCTATGCCAGTGTTGACGGTTAGCAAAATAGAAAAATGTGACCCTGCTCAAACTGAATTAGTTTACTTCTCATAATCTATTAGATATATAAAAACTCCCCTTACGTTCATTAAGGGGAGTTTTCATAGAAAAATAATATATTAATCGTCAACTAATTCCAATTCAGATTTATCAATCTTTTTCATAGGTTTTTTATTGAATATATCATATATTATTGGAATGATGTATAGGGTCATAAATGTAGCATAGATTAATCCACCGATAGTTACTATTGCAAGAGGTTGTATCATATCACTACCCATATCTTTACCTAGAGCCATCATCATTAAGCCTAAGATAGTCGTTAAGGCAGTCATTAATACTGGTCTAAGTCTAGTCTTACCAGCCTCTAAGATTGCTTCATGTTTTTCCATGCCGTCCAATCTTAGTTGATTAATATAGTCTACTAATACTATACCATTGTTTACTACTATACCTGCAAGCATTACAAATCCTAACATTGCGATTACACTTAACTCTTTGCCTGTGATTATCAATCCTAAGAAACCACCAGTGAACGCCAATGGCAAAGTAAACATAACTATAAATGGAGACTTCAAAGACTGGAACTGTGCCACCATAATTAGATATATCAAAACTATTGCTAATACTAACATTAAAAGTAGTTGTCCCATAGCTTCCATGATAGTTTCATTTTCACCATCGAAAGTAACTTTGTATCCTTCAGGTACTTGGAAATCTTCAAAGAGTTTTTCAACGTCTTGAGTAACTAAACTAACATTGTATCCATCTGCGATAGTGCCATTTACGGAAATCCTTCTAGTTTGATTGTCTCTACTAATAGATGATAGTGTAAAACCATCTTCGATAGTAGCGATATCGGAGAGTTTAACTTCTTTAGTAGGAAGTTCCTCCTGTTGATTTTGAGAACTTAATGCAGACATATCGATATCCATGTCTAAAGTTTCTTCATCATCTTCATTTTCGCTGTCTTCATTGGATTTTTCTTCTTCTTCCTCATCTTCTTCTGAGTCATAGTCGGTTACTGTGAAAGTATAGTTTTTGATGGTTTCTCTAGTAGCATCAATAGAGTTACCCTCTTCTACAATGATATCAAAATCTTTACCACCAGTTGAAAGTTGCGTAGCAGTTGTAGAACTTGATATCTCACTAGCCAATTCCATGTATATTTGAGCAACCGTCAAGCCGTTAAGCATAGCCTTTTCTTTGTCTATAGTAATCTTTAGTTGTGGAGTTGGATTATCCATACCATTGTCAACTTCAGATATACCTTCAACACTAGAGAGCTTATCTGATACTTGTGAGGCTAACTCTTGAAGTGTTTCAAGTTCTGCACCTTCAATATTGATAGTTACACCAGAACCACCCAAAGCAGACATATCCATACTAGAACCACTTGCGTTTACTTCGCAATCTAAGTCGGCACACATTTCATTGATTTTAGTTGCAATCTCTTGACTAGAAAGTTCCTTATCTTCTTTAAGAATGATGTACATAGAAGCAGAAGTAACGTCAGTATTACCACCCAATCCCATCATAGAGCTTGTACCACTTGAAAGCATAACACCTATACTTTCTACATCATCGATAGTTTGAACCTTTTCTATAATCTTGTTAGACATTTCTTTAGTATCCTTTAATAGAGAACATTCAGGCATCTGTATATCTACGGATACTTGAGTACTATCCATACTTGGCATGAATGAGAAACCTTTTAATGTTGAACCATATGCAGACAATCCCAACATTGCAACTACTAGGATTAATGCTACTGGCTTGATTTTTAATACAAAGTTCAAAGATTTAACATAGGCATCTCTAAATTTATCGAATAGTGGAGTTTTAATAGTCTTAGTCTTAACTAACATCTTAGAAGTTAATGCAGGTACTACAGTTAGAGAAACTATTAAACTAGCTACTAAAGAATATGCAATAGTTAGAGCCATATCAACGAATAGTTGTCTGGTTAGACCTTCTGTGAAAACTATCGGAGCGAATACACATATGGTGGTCAACGTTGATGACGTTACTGCTCCAGCTACTTGCATAGCACCACTTACAGATGATTTTATAGCTGATAACCCTTTATTCCTTAAACGATATACGTTCTCTATTACTACTACAGAGTTATCTACAAGCATACCAACGCCAATGGCTAAACCAGATAATGAAATAATATTTAAAGATATTCCTGTAAAATACATCAAAGTTATAGCAAATATTACACTTATTGGAATTGAGAGAGCTATTATCAAAGTAGGACGCCAGTCCTTTAAGAATAAGAATAACACTATAATAGCAAATACTGCACCTTGCACTAAGTTGGATAATACTGAATTTACTATTAAATCTATATAGTCGCCTTGGTTCATGAGTTCTACAAAAGATATGTTACTATCTTCTTCACTGATTTGTGATAGCTTCTTTTGTATACTCTCAGCAACTTCGGCAGTAGAATAGGTGGTCTGTTTTTGGAAAGTTAATATTAGACCATCTTTACCGTTGACATTTGCAAAGATTTCGTCGGAGTTGTCTACCATAAAAACGTCTGCAACGTCAGAAAGTTTTATAGGTTCAATACCATCGATATGTAGGTCAAATAGTACAAGATTTTTTAGTTCTTCAACATCTTCAACCTTGTCGCCAACCCTTATTAGATAGTCAACACCATCTTCAGTGACGTAACCGGCAGGCATTGAAAAGTTTTGTGCTTGTAAGATTTTGGAAATCATATCTACAGTGATAGTATCTGTTACAGATGCTTGGTCTAAAGCATCATTGACGGTATCGTCCCAATTGTCGATAGCGTCATCAACTTGAGTTTGTCCCTGTTTGATAGCGTCTAAACCATCATTGATTTGTTTTCCTGTATCTTCTTTGGTGTTTTGAAGTTCTGCATCACTGTCATTGAGTTGTTGTTTACCATCTTCGAGTTGTTGTTTACCATCTTCAAGTTGAGCCTTAGCTTGGTCTAATTGAGCCTTTCCCTCAAGGGCTTGGGATTTAGCACTTAATAACTGTTCTTTACCTTCGGCAAGTTGAACCTTTGCTGATTGAACTTCATCAAGTTTAGAAACCAATTCTTCTCTTTGAGCTTCTAATTGAGGTTTAGTCTCCTCTATGGTTGCAATACCTGTATTAATTTCATCTAATTTGTTGTTTAATTCTACAGTCAACTGTGGGATATCGTATATTAAGTTAGGGTCTATTCCCATCTGTTGCAACGCCTGTTGAAGTACCACAAGTTGTGATAACATGGTACTTGGCATAGATGTACCTATAGTTAGATTACCAGTACTATTTCCCATCATGGAAATTTGGGAAATGAAATCTTCTAGTTGAGTTTTAGCACTATATAATTGTGGAAGTTGTTCGTCCATTTGAGCTAGACCGTCATCTATTTGAGCGAGACCATCTATTAATTGAGTTTCACCATCTAATAGAGTAGCTTCCGTTTCATTTAAAGTTTGCTCTTGAGCCTCTATCTCAGCAAGACCATTTAGTAGTTCTTGTTCTTTTGCAGATAGTTCTTCTTCCCCATCAGCCATCTTGATTTCATTCTTTAAGATTTCTAAACGTCCTTCTGTAATGGCTTGAGAACCTTGTATAGTACCATCACGGAATTGTTGTAAAGCGTCTTCAAGTTCTTCTTGTTTTTCATCAAGAGTTTTTTTGGCATCGTCTAAATCTTTTTTAGCATCGTCAAGATTATCAGATACGTTCTTCTTTAACTTCTTGTTGATTTCTTCTACCTTATCTTCACGAATTACAACGTTGATGTTCTCTTCAAGTAATCCAGATGCAGATACACTTGCAACACCATCAATACTTTCAAGACTAGGTATTAAAGTATCATTGGCATAGTCAGAAATTTCTTGTAATGACATACCATCAAGATTTAAAGCCACTATCATGGTTGGCATCATATCAGGATTTAACTTCATAATCATTGGATTACCAATACTGTCGCTCCAATTAGAAGAAATAGTATCTAAACTTTCACGCATATCGACGGTAATGGAATCCATGTTTGCATCATCGTTAAATTCTAGTATTACCAAAGATACGTTCTCACTAGACGTTGAAGTAATGTTCTTGATGTTATTTATACTCGCCATAGATTGCTCTATAGGACGTGTTACTGTCTGTTCTACTTCTTCAGGACTTGCACCAACATAGGTCGTCATTACTATTGCGTATGGCATATTCATAGATGGTAACAGGTCGGGCGTCATTCTTGTAAATGATACTATTCCTAAAACGATTACTACTATAACACCAACTAATACAGTGTAGGGCTTTTTTACACTAATTTTTGAAAACATCTTTTTTCGTTACACCTCCATTTTTAAGATTAATCTTTTTAACAAACCTCTTTTTCTTTTAACAAGATACCATTCTGTATCATAGAAAGTTGATGTTTAAACTGTTGAAAGATTAATTCTTTATCTTCAGGACATTTAGTAATCTTAACATATGATTTACATATTATAGCAGATATTATTTCCATTAGATTGATTAAATCTTCCTTAGTAGAGTAACGATAGTTTGAAGTATCTACTAAGTTAGTAATCATATCTATGGCATTTTGTAATTCATTAACTCCTATAACTCTGTTAAAGAGTTCAGCATCATTTTTAATGCTGTTAAAGAAGTTACTAATCAACTTTTCATGTTGTCCACTCTTAGTAGATATTGCGATAATCTTAAAAATGTATATAAAAAGCTCAAAAATATCTTGACTTTGATGGCTTAAAAAAAATTCAACCTGTTCAAGCATTTCTTTTTTATAACCACTCATTACTTCACGGACTAAATCATTTTTATCTTCAAAGTATTGGTAAAAAGACCCTCTTGAGATGTTAGCATCTTGAATAATCCTATTAATAGAAATTTCATTTATTGGAACTCTGGACATTTCCTTAACAGCTGAATTTATTATACGTTGCTTTTTCTCAAAAGAAAGTTTAAAAAAACGTTGTTTAGGCATATATTTCACCTCCTTAGATTTATTTTTAAAGCATCACAAAAATGACAACCTGTCATAGTGACACCTTGTCACAATTATACAACTAAGAAATGCTCATGTCAAGATATTTCGTTTAGGTAAACACTAAAAAAAATATGTGTATAAATCCACTTTTTTGTGAAGATTGTCTAACTAGATGAGAATTAATTATTAAACATTCTTAAATATGTATAAAATATCTATAGGAATGTATAATATTAATATCATTGGAATAATTTTTATTAAACGAAGCATCTTTTTTGATTATGTGTATTGAAATACTTATTAAACTTTGATATAATATATTCTATACGATTATTGTAAGCGAGGTTTATAACTTTATGAAAAAAAGACATTCAATATTATCAATATTAATGATGCTATCATTAATAACATCTTGTAACCAAACAGACGTTCAAACTTCTAACGATATTGGCGAAAGTATTTCTGAAACTTCTGCTAATACTCAAATCACTACCACCACCACGGAGGCGACTACAGAAGTTACACTTCCAGACTTATCCAAAGATGAGTTCAGCGAAGATAATCTAGAAATATTACACACAAACTTTAAGCCATCTAAAGAGTTAGAAGACGAAATCATGGAATATATCAACAACTATGATGAAACTTGCTCTATATATATGGTAAACTTGGAAGATTATGCTACATTTGGATACAATTCTGATACATATATATCTACTGCTAGTACGATTAAATGTCCATTTGCTTTTTATTGCTACAAAGAAATAGAAAAAGGAAATTTCAATCTAGATGATACTATACTATATCGTAGTGGCTACTACTCCAGTGGTACTGGAGTACTTAAAGATAGTGGTAGTGGTACTTACTATAGTATTAGAAAACTCCTCTATTACATGATACACTATTCCGATAACGTAGCCTTTTTAATGCTTCAAGACCATTTCGGTTATCAAGGATACAACGAAATGATGCAAAGTTATGGATTTGAAACTTTCCTAAATGATGACATTAAATGGGGAAAGTTATCTTCACACGCTTTGGGCTATATTTGGACACAGATTTATCAATATAAAGACCAATGCGATGAGGGTGCTATCTTCTTTGATACTCTAGTAAACGCTAAAAGCAACTTCTTAATTTGGCCTTTCACAGAGGCTGGTTATGAATATAAGATAGCACATAAATCAGGTTGGGCATCTCCAGGATATCATGATAGTGGCATAGTGTTATCAGAACACCCATATGTAATAGTAATCATGACTGACAGTGAGGGAGACCCAAAAGATAATTCTTTCTTCTATAATATAGCGTTAGAAATGAATAAACTCCATGATGAATATCTTGAGTATTTAGGACAAGAACCATCTAAGACTGGAGAGCTTCCACCTGATATGTACAACTATCTACAAAAGTACAGAGATGGCTATGATGAAGATGATGAAGACGTATTCGGCTACTTTGGTGATGGTGATATTCAATTTACTACTACATCTACTACCACAGAGACTACTACTACTACCGAAACTACTACTATTACTACTGAACCTACGACAACTACGACTACAACTATCACTACTACTACAGTTACCACTACTACCGAAACTACTACTACGCCTACACCTACAACGACAACCATCACTACTACTGAAGAGGATTACGAAGACTACAACGACTATGAAAATTATGATAATGATGAGTATGAAATAACTACTATTCCTACTACTGAAATTCCTGAAATAACTTATACTATTCCAACCACTTTATACAATGACCCATACCAAAATACTGATAGATATCAGTACTTTGGTGATGATAATATATACTTTTAAAGATTGGGAGGTTTAAAAAAAATGTGGGCAATCATTACAGGAGCAAGTTCTGGTATTGGTAGAGATATTGCCATCTATTTAAGTTCCAAAGGATATAATTTAATACTAACATCTTCACCTAAGAGTGAAAAAGTTCTATCATGTTTAAAGAAGAAGTTATCTAGTAGAGTAAAAGTTGAGACCATATCTTTAGACTTATCAAGGAGTGAAGCACCTTTCATACTATACGATTTTTGCAAATCTAAGGATATTAGAATATTAGTAAATAATGCAGGTTTTGGCGTGTTTGGTGCTTTTGATAAATCTTCACTTGAACGTGAAATACAGATGATTAATGTAAACATCAAGGCGTTACACATATTGACCAAACTCTTTTTAAAAGATTTCAAATCTAAAAATAAGGGATATATCTTAAATGTTTCCTCTAGTGCAGGTTTCATGACTGGACCATTATTATCTTCTTACTATGCGTCTAAAAACTATGTTTTAAGATTATCCCTAGCCATAAGAGAGGAATTAAGAAGGGAGAATTCAAACGTTCATATCAGTGTATTATGTCCAGGTCCAGTAGATACCAACTTTAATAAAACTTCAGGGGCATCATTTAGCATTAAACCTTTGAAGAGTAAAGATGTAGCACGTTATGCAATCGATATGATGTTTAAAAACAAATGTATAATAATACCATCTTTAACCATGAAACTGGGAGTTTTCGCAACTAGATTTATTCCCCATGAGCTATTATCTATGATAACTTATAACGTACAGAAATCTAAACTTTCAAAATAAAAAAAGAGCGTTCCTTTCGGAGCGTTCTTTTTTATTAAAAAATCAAAAATTATATTACTTTTTTTTCTTACTAGAACTTTTCCTGTTAGTAGATGAACTCTTCTTAGGAGTAGTAGTCTTAGTAGTCTTTTTAGATTGAGAAGTCTTAGTAGTAGTAACTTCTATAGGTTTTTCTTCAGTCTTTTCAACTTTAACTTCTTTTTTCTCAGTTTTATCAGTTTCTAAAGATTTTTCAGGAGTTTCAACATTTTCAATAGTCATTTGGATTTCAGTCACTACAGGTTCTATATCTTCTTTTATAGTATTGTCGACTTCTTCTATAGTTTCTATAGTTTGGGTTACTATGGTATTAGCTTCTTTGATAACGTTGCTAAACTCATTAATAACACCAAGATTAGTAACATCAAAATACTTATCTACATAACCAGATGTAGTATCAAGAGAGCCATCTAAGATAGCGAATAGGTTATCTGCAGATATAGTAACTATTGCATCTCTGTCGAAGTATTCAAAAGGTTGAACGTTTATGTTACCATTTTTAAATTCGATGTAGAAAGCACCTGAACCTTCACCAGTTATATTAAATTGGATTGCAAGGTGCTTTTGATACTTACTAATATCCTTATCATTAAGATTTTTTCTAACCTTTTCAACTATTTCTTCATATTTCATAATAAAAAAACCTCCTAATATGTTTTTGTGTGAACATGATATAATCTATTCACATGAAATCATAAATTTTTATGTATTGCAATGATATTTCCCCTCATTAAAATCATTGCGAGTATATTATAGCACCATTTTGAAAAAAAGTCAATTAAATACTAAAAAATAGTACATTTTATATAATATATAATCTTAAAATAGAAAATAAATTAGATTATTTACTCATTTTGTAGTGATAAAAAAAGATACCACAGGACAATCCATGGTATCTTTGGGGGATATATATTTAATTATAAGGTAGTATCTAAATTTAACTATGAATTTAGTTTATCCAAATTAGATTTCAAAAATTCATGAGAAATCTTTCCATCAGTAAAACTGATAAATGCTCTTAATGGATTATAGATTAACATTTTTTTCATCATTTCTTCAGTACCTTCACCTAAATCACCTTCCATATCTGAGAAATATAGGTCATTTAGTTGTTTTAAGAAATCTTTAGCGTTAGGGTCGTTTAATAAGTCACCGTAGTTGGTGTTCAAATCGTAGTGTTTTTTGATTTCTACAGTAGATTGAACTTCAACACTTTTAGAAAGTACGATATCCCTTGATGATTTACCTATTAGAATATTAAACTTACCAGTTTCCACGTGCCAATCCTTGATATTTACATTATAGTAGGCAAAGGAACGTTTATCTAATGTAAAATTAACTGTTTTAGTTTCCTTAGGTTCTAGTGATACTTTTTCAAATCCTTTTAACTCCTTAATAGGTCTAATCACGGAACTTTCGACGTCTTGAACGTATAATTGGACTATCTCCTTACCAAAGACGTTACCAGTATTGGTGATATCTACTGAAACGGTTAAGGTATCAGTATCCTTAATGCTTTCGCTAGATAATCTTAGATTAGAGTACTCAAAAGTAGTATAACTTAGACCAAATCCGAATGGGAATAGGACTGGCATATCTTTTTTATCATAGTAACGATATCCAACAAAGATGCCCTCTTTATAGTTTACGTCATCGCCCTCGCCTGGGAAGTTTAAATATGATGGATTATCAGATAACTTAATAGGGAAAGTCTCAGCAAGTTTTCCACATGGATTAGCCTCGCCAAATAGAATTTTAGATATCGCAGTACCTGTGCCTTGTCCAGTTAGATAAGTCTCTACTATACCCTTAACTTGATTTATCCAAGGCATTGTGATTGGTGAACCATTATGTAACACTACTATAGTATTAGGTTGAGCCTCTGCTACCCTTTTGATTAGTTCATTTTGACAGTTAGGCATATCCATATGAGAACGGTCAAAACCTTCACTTTCAAAGGTATCAGGTAGACCTGCAAAGATTACTGCCACTTCGGAATTCTTAGCGACTTCCACTGCCTCACTGATTAATTTCTCATCTATGATATCTTCTTTAGTGTCATAGCCTTGAGCGTATGTAATTTCTGCGTATTCTTGAGAGCTATCAAAAGCGTTGGAAACCTTAAAAGAATTTATATGTGAACTTCCTCCACCTTGATATCTAGGCTTTTTAGCGAACTTTCCTATATATGCCACTTTAGAGCCTTTTTTTAAAGGTAAGATGTTATCATCATTCTTTAGGAGTACTATACATTCTTGAGCAATCTTTTCAGCTAAAGAATGGTCATTATCCATATTAAAGGTTGCATCTGGATTACGCTTTTCAAGATATTCATTCATTACAGTTAAAATTCTTTCAACTGCGATATTTAAAGTTTCTTCAGAAAGTGTTCCATCGTTGATAGCTTTAACTATCTGTTTATCGGTTAAACCGTCACATGATGGCATCTCTAAATCAAGACCAGCTTGTAAGCCTTGAACTCTTTCATTTACTGCACCCCAGTCACTGACTACGAAGCCTTTAAAATTCCATTCTTTTCTTAAGATATCCGTTAGTGTTAGAGGGTTCTCAGATGAAAACACTCCATTTACTCTATTATAAGAACACATGACCGTTTTAGGTTGAGCCTCTTTAACGGCAGTTTCAAAACTTGCTAGATATATCTCTCTTAAAGTACGTTCATCGATATTGGCACTTGTAGACATTCTTCTATGTTCTTGATTGTTCGCTATAAAGTGTTTTAGTGAAGTCCCTACTCCTTGGCTTTGCACTCCTAATATGTGATGTTTTGCCATCTGTGAAGATAGATAAGGGTCTTCGGAAAAGTACTCAAAGTTTCTACCACATAGAGGAGAACGCTTAATATTACAACCAGGACCTAACAAAACACTAACGTCTTCGGCTTGACATTCGTTTCCTAGAGCTGAACCCATAGTTTGAATAAGTTCTCTATCGAAAGAACACGCAGTAGCGCAAGCAGATGGAAAACATACTGCCTTAATGCTGATATTTACTCCTAGATGGTCAGCTTTTAAGTCTTGTTTTCTAAGTCCGTGAGGGCCATCGGATACCATAAAAGATGGTATCCCTAAACGTTCAACAGCTTTGGTATGCCAAAAATCGCTACCAGAACATAGACTAGCTTTTTCTTCAACGGTCATTTCGTTGATTAACTTTTTAACATCTAACATGATGATATTACGCCTCCATTACATTCTATAATTATTGTGAAAGGTCCATCATTAAGGAGTTCCACTTTCATATCTGCTCCGAACTCCCCCGTTTGAACGTTCTTGACCTTTCCCCTAAAAAGATTTACAAAATATTCATACAATCTATTAGCCTCGTTAGGCTCACAGGATTTAACAAAACTAGGACGATTACCTTTTTTACAATCTGCGTATAGAGTAAATTGAGAGACTATTAGAACTTCGCCATCAACATCTTTTAGAGATAGGTTAATTTTATCATTATCATCTGGGAATATTCTAAGTCCCATAATCTTGTCGGCAAGTTTTTGAGCATCTTTGTCTGTATCCCCTTGACCTGCACCAAATAGGATTAAAAACCCCTTTTCAATCTTTCCGATAGTCTTGTTATTTACGGTAACACTGGCATGAGTTACCCTTTGGATTACTGTTTTCATAGATTTATCCTTTCTTTTATCTGTAAGATATTATATCATAGATAAGCTAAATTTTAAAGAGTTCTTTTTTACTTTATGATGTTACAATATTGACTTTGTAAAATACTCTTATTAAACTTCTTGTACTATAGATTATATCATAATGTGAGAAATTCTGTCAACATCTTAGACACTTTGGAATGTTCACAAAAAATTAATAAAAATTTCCTTTACTTTTCTCTTTTAATGTGATATAATACTTAATGTTCTATGTTCTTAGATTAAGGATTTTGCCACTATGTGGAACTTTACCTACCTTCTTCCATGAGCATTAGAGAAAATTTTTGAAAAGAGGTATTTCGTCACTATGATGAGAAAAGAAGAAAAAACTGCCATTATCGAGGCAAACAGAAAACACGATACTGATACTGGTTCTCCAGAAGTTCAAATCGCTATTCTCACTAAGAGAATTAACGACTTAACTGAACATCTAAAGACACACAAAAACGACCACCATAGTCGTAGAGGTCTTTTAAAAATGGTTGGTAAGAGAAGAAATCTTCTTAATTACTTAATTAAGAAGGATATCAACAGATATCGTGCTACTATCGAAGCTCTCGGTATTCGTAAGTAATCTATTGTTAGAAGTTATTGGGCAGTGGGTGGATTGTACCTATTGCCCTTTATCAAATTAACATTATTAGCTAGACATCAGAAGTTGGAGGATAAAGAATATAATCAAGAAAGTTGTGTTTTTTATCGTCTACCTTCTGTTGTCGGCGAGTATTAGGAGGATTTTTTTAATATGTTTGAAAATTATAAGGTATTTGAAACCACATATGCAGGTAGAAAGTTAGTAGTAGAAACTGGCAAAACTTGTGAACTTTCCAATGGTTCTTGTTGGGTTCGATACGGTGAAACTGTAGTAATGGCTAACGTCACTGCAAGTGCCAAACCACGTGAAGGCGTGGATTTCTTCCCACTTTCTGTGGATTACGAGGAAAGAATGTATTCAGTAGGTAAAATCCCTGGTTCATTCACTAAAAGAGAAGGTAAACCTTCTGAGAAGGCTATCTTAACTTCAAGAATGGTTGACCGTCCTATCCGTCCACTATTCCCTAAGGATATGAGAAACGACGTATCTGTGGTTATGACCGTTCTAGCAGTCGACCCAGACTGTTCCCCTGAAATTACTGGCATGATTGCTACTTCTGTAGCCATTTCTATTTCGGATATCCCTTGGAATGGCCCTATTGCTGGTATCAGTGTAGGCTTAATAGATGGTGATATAGTATTAAATCCTACACTTGAACAACGTGCAATCTCCGATTTAAACTTAACCGTTGCAGGTTCTATGGAAAAAATCGTAATGATTGAAGCAGGTGCTAACGAAGTAGATGACGATACTATGCTTAATGCAATCATCACAGGACACCAAGAGATTAAAAAGATGGTTGCTTTCATATCCGACATACAGAAACAGATTGGCAAGCCTAAGTTTGAGTTTGAATCTCAAGAAGTAGACCATGATATGTTCGATGCCATCGAAGAGTTTGCTAGTGAAAGAGTTAAATTTGCTTTAGATACTAATGATAAAAATATCCGTGAGGAAAGGTTAAATCCTATTAAAGATGATATTCATGCTAAGTTCGATGAACTCTATCCTGAAAAAGAGTTAATGATAGATGAATGTATCTATAAACTACAAAAGAAGATAGTTAGAAATTGGCTCTATGAAGGCAAACGTGTTGATGGTCGTGGTATTGATGAAATTCGTCCACTATCTGCTGAAGTTGGTTTACTTCCTAGAGTACATGGTTCAGGTCTATTTACTAGAGGTCAAACTCAAGTATTGACTATAGCCACTCTTGGACCAGTTTCTGAAGCTCAAAAGATTGACGGTCTTGACGAAGAAGATAGCAGACGTTATATGCATCATTACAATTTCCCAAGCTATTCTGTTGGTGAGACTAAGCCAAGTCGTGGCCCTGGTAGACGTGAAATAGGTCATGGTGCTTTAGCTGAAAGAGCCTTAGCACCAGTAATACCATCAGTTGAAGAGTTTCCTTATGCTCTAAGGTTAGTTTCTGAGGTATTATCTTCAAATGGTTCAACCTCACAGGGTTCGATATGTGGCTCTACTTTGGCACTTATGGACGCAGGTGTACCTATAAAAGCTCCAGTAGCTGGTATATCATGTGGATTAATCACCAAACCAGATAGCGATGACTTTATGACTATGGTTGATATTCAAGGTCTTGAAGACTTCTTTGGCGATATGGATTTCAAAGTAGGTGGAACTCATAAAGGTATCACGGCCATTCAAGTCGATATAAAGGTTGACGGTTTAACCTATGATATTATTAAAGAAGCGTTTGCTAAAACTCATAAGGCTAGGGATTATATCCTTGATGAGGTTATGTTAAAAGCTATACCAGAACCTAGAAAAGAGGTTAGCAAGTATGCTCCTAAGATGCTACAAACTAAAATACCTGTTGACAAGATTAGAGAAGTAATAGGTCAAGGTGGTAAGGTTATCCAAAAGATTTCAGCAGATTGCGAAGTTAAGATTGATATTAGTGAAGATGGAAACGTATTTATTAGTGGTGTCAACGGCGAAAAGGCTGAAAAGGCTTTACAAATCGTTGAAACTATCGCAAATGACCCTGAAATAGGAGCTATATACAAAGGTAAAGTAGTTAGAATTATGAACTTTGGTGCATTCGTTGAAATCGCTCCTGGTAAAGATGGTTTAGTACACATATCTAAACTAGACAAGGGAAGAGTTGAAAACGTCTCTGACGTAGTTTCCGAAGGTGATGAAATAGTGGTTAAAGTCATGGATATTGACAAACAAGGAAAGATTAGCCTCTCCAGAAAAGATGCCCTTGCAGACTTACAAGCTAAAAAGAAAAAGTAATCTTTTATATAAAAAATCCTCTAAGTATTTTAGAGGATTTTTTTATTTACAAAAAAGCTCATAAAAAAGGAACGTTTAAGACGTCCCTTTTTTTAGAAGTTATATCTAATAACTTACACCTATACCGACTTCTACTTTTGGATTTTTGTCCAATCCTTCTAACTTGGAGGCATCATAATTTTCAGGTAGTTGGATTTCGTAGTCTTGATTTTCACTGGCTCTAATGATAGCTTCTATAAAGTTAGAGTGTAACTGTTCACCATTAGTTCTATCGAACAATGAGAAGCCATAATCTCCGTTCCAACCATTATCCCAGTAGACAGGAATTAGACTGTGTTCTCTAGCAGATTTAGTAACGTATTCAAGGTAATATCTGTGACTATCCTCATCAGCCCAAGCCTTGTTTTGAGTTTTAAACACTGCACCATATTCACCTATGATTACAGGAATATTTTTAGAGATAAAAGCATCTTCAAGTTTTTGGAACTGTTCTTCAACATAGTCTTCGTTGCCCCATTTGGCAGCACGTTTACCACCTAATCCCCAACCTGTAACGTTTAAACTTTCGTTTAGAGCATACTCATAGGGGTCATAATAGTGTACGGATACTATCAACTTATCTTCTGCAGTATCTGTAGGGAGTTTAAAACCATAATCACCAACGGTGTAGTTGATGTTAGTATTCCAACCAGGAACTAAAAGCCAACGCAATTCATTATTACCACCAGTAGAACGGACGGTATCAACGAATATTTGATTATACTTATTTAGATTAGCATAATACTCTGGATTAGGGTCATCATAAGTATCATCAAACTCTTCGTTCATGCTTTCAAATATAAGATGTTCATCATAATCTTTGAACTTTTCGGCTATTTGCGTCCATACAGATTGATATTTAGTACAGATAGTCTCTTGGTCATCACCATTAACTAATAGCCAACCACCATCTACAGTATTGTAGCCGTCGCCATGCATATTTATGATTACATATAGACCTTCATTATAACAATAGTCTACTACTTCTTGAACTCTGTCTAACCAATCGGGGTCTACAGTATAGTTTTCATCAGTACCTATTTTTTTCAAATAAGATACTGGGACTCTAATAGTCTTAAAACCTGCTTCAGCTACTGCAGATATCAACTCTTGAGTAATAGTAGGATTACCCCAAGCAGTTTCATCAGGATTACCTCCAAAGGAAGCCTCCATTTGATTTCCCAAATTCCAACCAATTTGCATATTGTAGATTAGTTCTGAATTTTCCATATCATCGAAAGTAGTCTTATCTATTTCGGTAGAATTATCAGAATTAGAGCTTTCATCACTGACGGTGGTAGTTTCTTGAGTATCGTTATTAGTAGTATCACTTGAGTTTTCTGTAGAGCTTCCATTACAACCCACAAATAAAACCATCATTGATAATGATAATGCAGTAGCAAAAATTCTTTTCTTTAAAGATACTTTTTCCATAAGTTTAAAAATCCTTTCTATTTTAAGATGTATATTATTAATAGCCAAGTACTTCACCAACTATTATAACTTTAATTCTGTTTTTAAAGCGTTGCCTTGATGTAACTACATATGAGCAACATATTCTACTATCTGAGTTACAACCTTGACCAAGTTCATTAGATACACACTCACCAACATGATTACAATAAGTATCACAATTTAATCTAAGGGTGTTAGCTGGTGCAGATATTTTCTTAACCCTTTCAATAGCAGAGTTTAAATCTTTAACGATTTTGTTATAACCTGCAACTACTATAACTTGATTAGGTCCATAAGTAAGACAAGCCACTCTATTTCCATTACCATCAACATTGTAGAGTTCTCCATTCTCTGTGATTGCGTTTGCACTACATAGATAACTATCTGCATAGAAAGATTTTAAGTAGAGTTCTCTTTTATCTTCAAACTTTTCTCTATCTAAGAAGTTATAGTTGCCACTTCTTAAAATATCCATGATACCACACTCATTTAAAGACATAGAACCACCATTTGCAATAGTTTCGCCATCTTTCAACAGTGATTTAACTATATTTTGTGCTTCTGATACATCTTTAGCATAGTAGAAAACCATGTTATTTTTTTCAAGAGCTTTTCCAACCTTTTCAATGCGTTTTTCTATAGTAAATTTTAAATTATTATCCATAAAAAGTCACCTCTATGATTTATATTTATTTATTAATAATCAATCGATTAATTAGAATTTCATTTCTAGTGGGTTGTAACGAGAATAAGCCTTAGAGTTTTTAACCACACTGTCAGTATCGACCATAGACATTAATTTTTCATTAAAATCATCAGTTTTTAATTCAACTAGAGTACTTTGTTTAGTGTCATCAGTCCAGAGGTCGTCACGTTCCCAGATATCGTATTTTACTACGACATAATAAGCATTATCTTCTTCAACTAGGAAGGCATCATTAAACGTAGAGTGAGCAAAGATTTCTTGATTAACCTTATAAGTAGGAGAACCACTTCCCTCATCTTCAGATTTAGATACTACATATTCATTTGGATATGGATTTTCTTCGTCTTCAGTTTCAGTAGTATATGTAGTAACTTCAGCGTCACTGTCACCGATAGTAACATTATCATTAGAAGTATCATCAGTAGTTTCAGTATCAGTATCATTAACGGTTTCTTCACTAATTGAGTTAGTATCTTCTTCATTAGAAGCCTCAGCAGAAGTACTATCGAGAGTACCCTCACTTTCCGAAGTAGACGTTTCAGCTTCTTGAGCTTGTTCTTCGGCTAACTTAGTCTTATAGTCATTGTATTCATCGATGAGGGCATCAAAACTTTCGCCATCGTTAGCACGTTTAAGATAGTCTTCTGCCATAGATTTCATATCAGTACTTAAGAAGTTGCCATCAGCGTCAGTAGAGTTCAAACAAATATATTTAACTCTAGCATTATTTTCCTCATAATAGTCTTTTAAATCTTGTTCTGGAACTTCTTCTACACCACCTTCGGCATAATAGTAATCGAATACTGCGTTCATCTTGTAGGAATAAGTATTAATATCCTTAAAAGATTGCTCACCTATACCATTTTGAGTATAATATTCGGAATAATACTGCCAATAGGTATCCGTTAAGTTATCAATATATGTTAAATCATCTTCAGAGAGTTCCAAACCTAATTCATCAAACTGTTTTAAGACTTGAAGGTATAATTCTACTTTCTCTGTAGCTTCATTTTGAATCCAATCGACTATAGGAGTATCTTCAATAGAAAGTTCTTTTATAGCCTTAGTATCGGTAACGTCTAAATCTGGATTATCTTCTTGAAGAGTACTTATAGCCTCTGAATATGCTGACATTTGATAGAATAAGAATATACCAGCTCTTGCCTCATAATCACCATATTGTAAAGCCCATTTAGTATCTGAGCCACAAGCTGTAGCCGTAGCCATCAAAACTATTGCAGAAATACCTGCTACTATCTTCTTTATTTTTTTAATCATTATATCGCTCCTTAGATTTTTATAGCCTATTACTTATTTGGATAGGTGGACACATATTATTATATACTATTTTTTCAAAAAAGTCTATAGATAATTTAGAATTAAGTTCTCCTTTTTAACTAAAAATATTTTTGCGGAATAGTTTAAACCATTCCGCATCTTGATTAGCTATACTGTTTCTTGATGTTTTCTCCTCCACTAGATAATATTATCTTATCAACGTTCTTTAGCTGGTCATCATTACAGATGATTTCCAACCTAATCTTAGGAGCTTTTTCTATTCCGTTTATCAACCTTGGAGGTATAGTAGAAAGATTTTCATTTACACGTGAAATGTTTAAAATTGATAATGGTGTAGATACCCAATTCTCACTCCTAGCAGAAAAGCTATAGTTTGCTGGATACACTTCACTATACTTATGATTAGAAACTATCTTAATACTCTTACTTCCTTGAATATTTTTTCTTAACTTGTTGGCACATAATTCAGCTAAATCGAAGTTGTCGAAGTCTGCTTTTATACCAATAATCATAATAACAAATCCTTTCTTAGATTATTTAATATATATAATATTATTATAATCAAAAATCGGTGAAATATTTAAGACCAATCACCAATATAGATATTTTTGGGATTTCTAAATGGTAATTACTTGCTTGACTTTTTATCTAAATTGGTATATACTTTAATCAGTATTTAATGGATTTTTTTAAGTTTAATATGGCTATACTAATGATTAAAAATTTAAAAGGAAGAGATTTCTATGAATATCAAACCTAATGATATATTGATAATGAAAAAAAATCACCCATGTGGTGAAAATAAAATGTTAGTCTTACGCACTGGTATCGATTTTAAATTACATTGTGTAAAGTGTTCAAGAGAGTTTATCATTTCTAGAAATAAGATTGAAAAAAACATCAAAAAGGTTATAAAGCCTGAAGAATAATATTTTAGAGTGTATCAATAGTTATTTTAATCATGTGAATTAAGAATAAACATGAGACTAAAAAAATCATATTTATAAAGGAGATTTAATATTATGTTTGAAAAATTACAGTTAATGCAAAATCGTCTTGAGGAACTAAATCAAAAGTTATCTAATCCAGATGTGGTTAGCGACCCAAAACAGTATGCAGAATTAATGAAAGAACACAAACAACTCACACCAATAGTTGAAAAATATAAGGAGTACTGCTCTGCACAGGATAACTTCAATGAAGCCAAAGAGCTATTAGACGGTGGTGGTCTCGATGAAGAGTTAAAAGAAATGGCTCAAATGGAATTTGAAGAAAACAAAGAAAGAATGTCAGAAATCATTAATGAATTGAAGATAATGCTACTCCCTCATGACCCTAATGATGATAAAAACGTTATTATCGAAATTCGTGGTGGTGCAGGTGGTGAAGAGGCTTCATTGTTTGCAAATTCTCTATATAGAATGTATACTATGTATGCAGAAAGTAAAGGTTGGAAACAAGAAATCTTAAGTGCTAATCCTACAGAATTAGGTGGATTTAAGGAAATAAGTTTCTCCATTGAAGGTGAAGGAGCTTATTCACGTTTAAAATATGAAAGTGGTGTGCATAGAGTTCAAAGAGTTCCTGAGACTGAAAGTCAAGGCAGAATTCATACATCTACGGTAACGGTTGCCGTACTCGTAGAGGCTGATGAAGTAGAATTAGAGATTAATCCTACAGATTTGAAAATAGATGTTTTCCGTGCTTCTGGTGCTGGAGGACAACATATCAATAAGACGGAGTCTGCTGTTAGAATTACACATCTTCCTACTGGATTGGTAGTAGAATGTCAGGACGAACGTTCTCAATATAAGAATAAAGACCGTGCTATGAAAATCTTACGTTCAAGATTGTATGATAATCTATTAGCCGAACAGAATGAAAAGATAGCATCTGAAAGGCGTTCTCAAGTAGGTACTGGCGATAGGAGTGAACGTATTAGAACTTACAACTATCCACAAGGAAGATTTACTGACCATAGAATTAATCTAACCATCTACCAACTAGAAAGCATCTTAAATGGTAACCTTGATGAAGTCTTTGACGCTCTAGCTACTGCCGACCAAGCTAAAAAGTTAGCTATGCAAGAGGATAATTAATCTTATGGAAACTTTAATGTTATCCTCTAATGAGGAAGATTTAATAAAGGCTAGTCAACTTCTAAAAAATGGATACGTTGTAGGTATTCCAACTGAGACAGTATATGGTCTTGGTGCAAATGCTACTAATCCGAAAGCAGTTAAGGAAATCTTTAGGGCGAAAGGTCGTCCTATGGATAACCCTTTAATAGTCCACATAGCTAACATAGAAGACGCTAACAAAATTGCAAAAGATATCCCCCAACTATTCTTTGACCTTGCTGAAAAATTTTGGGCAGGACCTTTAACTATGATAGTCCCTAAAAAGGATATTATCCCTTACGAAACTTCTGGTGGTTTAGATACTGTCGGTATTAGAATTCCCTCCCACCCGATAGCTAGAAAGTTGATAGAACTCTCAGGAGTGCCAATCTCAGCCCCATCGGCAAATACTTCAGGATATCCAAGTCCAACGACTGCCCAACATGTTTTACATGATATGAATGGAAAAATCTCTGCCATAGTAGATGGTGGTGCGTGTTCTGTAGGTGTTGAAAGTACGGTGATATCTTTTGATGATGTTAATACTGTTAGAATACTTCGCCCAGGATACATTACTCCTGAAGATTTAAAATTCGTGGCAAAAAACGTAATTTTAGATAAAGGTATTCTATCCGAAATAGACGTTAATGAGAAAGTTTCTTCTCCAGGAATGAAGTATAAACATTATTCTCCTATTGCAGATGTCAAAATCTTGGAGGGTAGTTTAAATAGTTTTATAGAATATGTATCTAACCATAATGGTGATGGTGTATATTCGTTAATCTTTGAACATGATATTCCTGAATTTCCGTTTAAGTATCTAAGTTATGGCAACTCTAATCTAGAACAAGCTCAACAGATTTTTGCTAAACTTCGTGAACTGGATATCATGGGTGCTAAGACTATATATATCAGAAAACCAAACATTGATGGCATAGGATTGGCTGTATATAACAGACTTATCCGTGCCTCTGGATTTGAGGTGATTAATCTTGAGTAGAATTATTAATACTGAAAAACCATTAATAGTAGGATTGACTGGTCAAACTGGTGCTGGTAAGACTACAGTATCCGAACTATTTATGGAGAATGAATTTTATATTATCAATGCAGATATGGTCGCTAGAATAGTCATGTCTAAAGATACCCCATGTCTTAATGATGTTTCTAACGCTTTTGGCAGTGATATCCTTGATGAAAATGGAGAACTTAATCGCAAAAAGTTAGCAGATATCGTCTTTTCGGATAAGTCTCAACTTGAAAAATTAAATTCCATAACCTATCCATATATTCTTGAGCAAATCCAAAAGATGATTGACAGTGCTTTAACCTTTTGTAGCAATAAAATCTTAATAGATGCCCCTACCCTTTTTGAGAGTGGTTGCAACAGATTTTGTAATAAGATAGTATCTGTAGTATCCAATAAGGATTTGAGAGTTAGAAGGATTATCGCTAGAGATAATTTAACCAAATCACAAGCCGAAAAGAGAATTAATTCTCAACTTAGTGAGGAGTTTTTCCGTATTCATTCCGACTACATCATAGAAAACAATACTACCATAGAGGATTTACAACTCAAAACTTTAGATGTTATCTCTAAGATTATCCTATAAAGATTAAGTATGAAAAAAATAGATTTAGAGAATATTAAACAAAGTTTAAAAGTGGATATCCCTGCAATATTCTTAGCTTTAAAATCCAATGATGTTTCATTTTTGGCTAAAATTTTCGGGGTTATTACTGTTGGATATGCCCTCTCCCCTATAGATTTAATTCCCGATTTTATTCCAATCTTAGGATATTTAGATGATTTAATAATCTTACCATTATTAGCAACTATAACCATTAAACTAATTCCAAAAGATGTATTTGAAAAGTATCGCAAACTGGCAGAAAATCTTTGGATAGATGGTAAACCTAAAAAGTGGTACTATGCTATCCCCATAGTCGCTATTTGGATATTAATCATAGTTTCAATATTAAAAATATTTATGTAAGAGGTAATATATATGTTACATAATAAATCTAAAATTAAAAGATATCCTTGTCCATGTTGTAACTACAAAACTTTTCCACGACCTATTTCAGAATGTTGGGGCGATATCTGTGACGTGTGCTTCTGGGAAATAGATTTCTTTACAAAAGATGATAATTCCCCTAGTGATGCAAATCATGGATTGAGTTTAAATCAAGCTAGAGAAAATTTTAAAAAGTTTGGAGCGTGTGAAAAATCTTTAATTGGTTACGTTCGCAAACCTTTGGATTATGAACTTTAATTTAAGAGGTGATTTTTTTGAGAAAAGAACTTATATATCCTATTGTTGATAATTCTAAACTACAATCTGTAAAGAGTATTATAGTTAAAATATTAGAAAATCCTATGCACGGAGACGGTTTGGTTATGTTACTAAACATAATTTGTGGAACTAATTATTGTGTAGAAGATATTCTTGAATTCTATACAAAGTTTGATTATGATATTGATTATTTAGTTGAAACTGTTACTCAACCTAAGCCACCTATAATCAAAGACCTATCTATTGAAGAAACGACTGAGATAATTAAAAATATCTATAATGATATATTTATTGGTGAAACTCTTAGAGCAGTATATTATGTTGAACTTCTTGAATACTCTTTCAACAAGATGGGAGAAATTTCTAGTTTTGTGTTTATCCCAGAAAATAAAGACATGGTTCAACAAGTTTTAGATATTATTTTTAAGGAGTGATTTTTTTGAGAAAAGAACTTATATATCCTACGCCTGACCAAAAAATGATTAGTCTTGTGCGTAACTTTATAGATTATATTATCAAAAATCCTAACGATTGCACTCAAGAGATTATGGCAATCAATATGATGACTGGTAAAAAATTCTCCCCTGATGATTTTTTAGAGTTTCAAAACTATTTCAATCTTAGGGATATGGCTGAACTTTGTGTATTGCCAAACGCTCCAAAGGTGGAAAATCTAACTAAAGATGAAGTTACTATGTTATTAAACAATATCTACAAATATATCAAAAATGGAGATAATCTAAAGGCTACCTACTATATCGAATTGATAGAAACATCTTTTAATAAAGTCGGCGAGATATCTGCATATGTGTTTAATCCACTAAACATTGGAACCGTAGAAAATATTAAAACTATAGTTGATTATTTATTTAATTAATTTATATATCTATTTTAATCTTACCATCGAACTGCTACACTTTTGTGTGGTAGGGGCAGTGGAATGTAAATATAATTGATTATCTTTTCACATAGAGGAGATTTTATGAAATATCTATTTATTAAATATTAATTATATAGAAAGGATTTGATATCAAATGGATATTAAAGAGTTAAAAGAAAGTCTATTCCAAAATAAAAGGAATGCCTATCAAATTATGAGTGATGAAGATATCGCTAAGTGTAATGAGTTCTGTGAGAATTATAAAAGTTTCTTAAACCAATCCAAAACTGAACGTGAGGCTGTTAAGTTTGCAATCGCAACTGCTGAAAAAAATGGATACGTTCCATTTCAAAAAGGAATGTCCTTAAAATCTGGTGATAAGGTTTACTATAACAACAGAGGAAAAGCAATCATATTTGCAGTAATAGGCAAAGAAGATATATCAAAGGGAGTTAAGATATGTGCATCACATATTGATAGTCCTCGCCTAGATTTAAAACAAAATCCACTATATCAAGATGATGAACTAGCACTCTTTAAAACTCACTATTATGGTGGAATTAAGAAGTATCAATGGACTACTATTCCACTATCGCTACACGGTGTGATAGTTAAAAGAGATGGTTCTAAGGTTGAAGTAAATATCGGTGAAGATGAAAACGACCCAGTATTTTGTGTTACAGATTTACTAATCCACTTGGCAACCGACCAAATGCAAAAGAACCTATCTAAGGCTATTGAGGGTGAAAAGTTAAACATCTTGATAGGTTCAAGACCATTAAAATCCGATGATGATAGTAACGACTTAGTAAAGTTAAACATCATGAAGTTGCTAAACGAGAAGTACGGCATAGTTGAAGATGATTTCATGTCTGCTGAGATTGAAGCAGTTCCAGCCTTTAAAGCTAGAGATATCGGCTTTGATAGAAGTATGATAGGCTCTTATGGTCATGATGATAGAGTATGTGCATATCCATCTATGATGGCTTGTATGGATACTATTGCTCCAAATAAGACTTCTGTAGTAATCTTAACCGATAAGGAAGAGACTGGCTCAGATGGTAATACTGGATTATGCTCATCATACTTGAAATACTTTATCCATGACTTAGCCGACTGCTTTGGAGTAAATGGCAGAACAGTTCTATCAAATTCAGAGTGTCTATCTGCTGACGTTAATGCAGGTTTTGACCCAACCTATCCAGAGGTTGCCGACAAGAAAAACTTTGCCTTCTTAAACTATGGAGTAGTAGTCACTAAGTTTACAGGTTCAAGAGGAAAGTCAGGAACTTCAGATGCCTCTGCTGAGTTTGTGGGAAAGGTTCACAATCTACTAAGGGATAATGGTGTTATCTTCCAAACAGGAGAACTCGGAAAAGTAGATGCTGGTGGTGGTGGCACTGTAGCAATGTATATTGCTAACCTTGATGTCGATACTATTGACGTTGGAGTTCCAGTATTATGTATGCATGCACCTTTTGAAATCGTGGCTAAAACTGATGTCTATATGGCTTATAGAGCTTTTTACACATTCTTAAACGAATAGCATTAAAATATAAAATTGGGATAGATTTTAAAATCTATCCCAATCTTTTGATTAATCATTAACTAAAAGGGTATTAATAAAATCTTTGCTAGTGTCGATACAATCACCACAGGCAGTGCCTAATCCAGTGATTTCTTGAACTTCTTCAAAAGATTTAGCACCATTTTTAACAGCATTTTTAACATCTTCGACAGTTACACCAAGGCAACTACAGATAATAGTATCATCATTCAAAATAAACAAATCCTTTCTAAATGGAATGATACTATTATTAGCACTTTTAATAGTTTTAATACTTGACAATCAAAAAAAAATGTTATATACTATAATACAAATCTAAGATAGTCTATCTATACTCACGAAAAGAAAGGAAGATAGTATGTTTGAAACTGAAATGAAGTTATCTCAAAAATTACTTGAACAATCAAAAGAAATTTTTGATGTTATCTTAAAAGAAAGAAGGACGCTACATCAAAATGCAGAAACTGGATTTGATTTAAACAATACAGTTTCCTTCGTAAAACAAGAACTCCTAAATATGGGAGTTAATCCTATTGATTGTGGTAAATCAGGAATAGTTGCCTTAATAGGTGGAAAAAAATCTGGAAAAGTGTTCCTACTACGTGCCGATATGGACGCATTACCAATCCAAGAACAAGCAGATGTAACTTTTTCTTGTAAAAACGGAAATATGCACGCTTGTGGTCATGATATGCACACTGCTATGCTTTTGGGTGCAACAAGATTACTAAAATCACATGAAGATGAAATCAACGGAACTATAAAACTAATGTTCCAACCTGCTGAGGAAATTTTTGAAGGTTCTAACGATATGATTAATTCTGGACTTTTAGAAAATCCTAAAGTAGACGTTGCATTGATGATTCATGTTATGGCAGGAATGAGTCTTCCTTCAGGAACGGTTATCACTTCTGCCCCAGGAGTTAGCGCACCAGCAGCAGACTATTTTGAAATTAAAGTACAAGGTAAAGGTTGTCATGGTTCTATGCCTAACACTGGAGTTGACCCTATTAACGTTGCTTCTCATATTATCATAAACTTACAAGAAATCCATGCTAGAGAACTCGCCTTAAACGACCGTGCCGTATTAACTATTGGCACTATACATTCTGGCACTGCTAGTAACATCATTCCTGATACCGTAACTATAGGTGGTAGTATTCGCACTTTCGATGAGGAAACACGTTCTTTTATAAAAAATCGTATGGTTGAAATAGCTGAAGGTACTGCTGAAGTATTCCGTGCAAAATCCACTGTCACTTTTGGTAGTGGTTGTCCTACATTATTAAATGATGAAAGTCTATCTATCTGTATGACAAAGTATCTTAAAGAACTGTTAGGCAAAGAAAGAGCTTTTTCTGTTGATGAAATCAATGCTATGAGTGGTAATAGTAAATCACTTAAGACGGCAGGTTCAGAAGATTTTGCATATGTTAGTCAGAAAGTGCCATCTATTATGTTAGCCCTATCAGCTGGACAACCTGAAAAAGGATACTCATACCCACAACATCACCCTATGGTTAAGTTCGATGAAGATGTACTACCTATAGGAAGTGCAATCTACGCTTATACGGCGTTACGTTGGCTTGAAGAGCATAATAATTAAATAATGTTGATAAAAAAATCATGAACGTACCTTTCACGTTCATGATTTTTCTTTTGATTTACTAAAATATATTTAAATTATGACTTATACGCCTACTTGAGAACGCTTAATCTTTTTGGAAGTAGTCTTTTCAAATTCGACATTTCTAATGATTAACTTTCTAATAGTCTTTGCAGATGGTAAAGTTAAGTTAATATTGTCTATATCGCTTTGAAGTTGAGCTTGAATGTCTATGATATTATTATCTTTGGCATACTCTAAGTTAGGGAATATTTCAGCAGTAACGACATAATCTTTAGCGTATACTAGCACTTCTTTAACTAGTAGATTGTCAGCAAACTTATTTTCTAACTCTTCAGGAGATACGTTTTCACCATTATCCAATATGATAAGATTTTTCTTTCTACCTGTTATGTATAACCAACCATCAGTATCTTTATGACCAAGGTCGCCTGTTCTAAGCCAACCATCATCGGTGATGGTTTCGGCTGTAGCTTTTGGATTTTTATAGTAACCCATCATCACGGATTTACTCTTGACTTGGATTTCACCATCTACTATTCTAACTTGACAACCATTAACTATCTTACCAATAGAACCGACCTTATTGTCTTCAAACTCTAAGCCTGTACTAATACGTGGAGAACATTCTGTCATTCCATAGCCTTGGGCGACCTTAATACCAAACTCATTGAAGCTATTAATAATAGTTGGACTTAAATATGCTCCTCCACTGAATATTATCGTAAGATTATCTCCTAATACTTCCCTAGCGATAGTATTTTTATCTTTAGTAGGATTTTCCTTGTATAAGTTATTAATCTTAGTTAGCAAACTTTGAATAATCATAGGGACTAAGAGCATCTTTTTAGGCTGAAAGATGGTAATATTTTTGCTAAGGTGCATAAGATTATCATTTATACATACAGTAGTACCATATCTTATACTTAAAATTATATCACAACTTAAACAGTATACATGATGTATAGGTAATGCAGATAGTAACGTATCACCAACTTTACTTTCATTATCTCTACAGAAACAATTGTCTATTAGGTTCTCATGAGATAACATAACACCTTTACTTTTGCCAGTAGTTCCAGAAGTATATATTATAGTCGCACAATCTTTTGGATTTATACCCACACTTATAGTCTTACCGTTGTACTGTTGAAGTATATCATCAAGGGAATAGATGCCGTTATTCGTTGGATTACCATTCAATTGGATAATATCCGTTACTTGAGGACATAGTTCTTTTACCTTAACAACTAAGTTAGAGTATTTACTATCATACATGAATACAGTAACGTCTGCACGGTTGATATTGTCGCAAATATCTTCTGCAGATAGTTGACTATCTAATGGCACTACTACGTTGTTAGAAATTACAGTTCCAAAAAATCCCACCAAGTAATGGTATGATGTATTACCAACCATAGCTATATGTAATCTATTAGTGGATATACTTTCTTTAAGAAAATAACCAAACGCTTCACAATCGACCTTAAACTGATAAAAACTTTTATCTATAATATCTTTTTTAACCTTATATCTAACGAAAGCGTTGTTATCATACTCATTGGCAGAGTTTAAGACCAAATCACGTAGAGTTAAAGTATTGTCTTTGTTAATACTCATAATAAAGCCTCCCTATTATTCTTCTGTTTGAAGTCTTTTTATATAGTCTATGGCATCGGCTACTGTTACGAGTTTGAGAACCTCTTGTTCGTCAATTTCGACATTATAAGTGTCCTCTATTTCACCAAGAAAAGACATAAACACATATGAGTTAAAACCTAAATCTTCAATGAAACGAGAATTTTCATTAATATCATTAACGCTTACTTCAACGTAGTTTGTGATTAACTCCTTAAAATTTTCTAACATAACGTTACCCTCCAAAATTTTAAACCTTCAATTTAGATTTCACAGTATTACACTAATTCAAGAATGTTTTTTAATGGCTTATCAAAGTTTTCCATTCCTCTGAATATTATACGACATATATAGTAGTATAATACGTCGATTTCTTCCTTAGTAACTACCCCATTTTGATGTTCAAAGTAAAAATCAAAACCATTATCCTCTGGACGATGCATAACAGTCAAATATATAGGTTGTGCAGCCACTCCATTAGAATACCATCTACTTTTATACTTTGCAGGAAGTTCCATGCCACCATCATTATGTGTGGATAGTGGTTGGTAAGTTAATGAAATACTCTCATAACTTTCTCCACGCTCTAACTTAGATGCCTTAATGCGTTCCATAGTCAACTTAACTGGGTCATAGTTTGCATGACGGAATATCACATTTTGAGCGACTTTAATCTTTTCTATACCATCATGAAAAGTTTCCTCAGGTTCAATGATAGTTCTAAATGGAAAATAGTGTATCCTAGTACCTCCAGATTTTTTCTCCAATAAAGTTCCACGTCTAGCGACTGTAGTTTTTATAGAAACGTCTTTTTCATTGTTATTCAATATGGATAATACTGTTCTTAATCCCATTAGAAGCATACACACTATAGGAACGTTATGTTCTTTGCAAAAGTCTATAATCTGTTTAGAAGATTTTTCATTTAGACTATAAGTAGTAATCTGAGCATGAACGTCAGTACTTTTAATACTAGCACAACGCTTATTAGGATTACCACTATCTAACCTTGCACGGATTAGTCTACCTTCACCAGCAAAGTCGGTATACATAGGCTCACTTTCATTGTATAGAACGTTTTGCCAATATTTAAAATCCTTTTCATATGCTTTAGAGTTAGGATATTTTAAATCTTTCTTAAGACATTCAATGTAAGATGTCATCTTACTAGGGAATTTTATCATATCAGGATACATTTTAGCACAGTATATTTCTATAATGTCACGTAAAAATATGAATAAAGCACTAGAATCCATAGTCATATGATGAACGTTCATATATATACCATTGTAGCCATCAGGAAGTTGTATCATGATAATTCTATTTAGTTGAGTATCAAACATATTAAAAGGAATTTTGGTTAATTCCGTCAACTTAGAGTGAACGTCTTCCTCTTTCCAATGGCGATAGTCATGAAGTGGAATATCATAGTCGTTACATTCAACAGGAACTATATACTGCCATACACTTTTATCTTCTTGTTTATGAAAACGTAATCTTGAACATTCATGACGCTCATAAGCAGTATATATAGCATCTTTTAGAACCTTGAAGTTGATATCAGTTTGTATATACAAACCAGTTCCGATATTCAACACTTGAGGAGCACCACAAGACATCACAGTGAAAAAGTGCATGGATTGTGCAGGTGCTAAAGGATAACACTCACGAACGATACCATCTATTTCTATTTCTTTCATACACATATAAAATTCCTCCAAAAAGGTATTTAAATTAATTAATGTACTTGGATAAAAAGTTTTTTAATCTGTCCAAAAATAGTTTATTGTCTTCAAAAAAAGCAGCTGCATGACCAGCCTCATCAACCCAAAATATTTCTTTAGGAGCTGAACACTCATTGTAGTTTTCTAGCGTCATATTAGTAGGTACAAAGGTATCCTTCTTCCCAGATACAAACAACGTCGGAGTTTTAGTAGTCTTCATAGCATCTAATGTGGTATACTCACTAAAACCATACCCTGCAAACATCTTACAGAATAGATTAGTCAAGTTCATAAGTGGAAACTTTGGTATATGATAATCTCTCTTTAAAATGTGTGAAAATACTTCTTCAGGAGAAGTAAATCCACAATCAGCAACTGCTACCTTTACATTTTTAGGTAAATCTTTAAAACCAGTGGTCATCAATATTGTAGATGCTCCCATAGAGTCGCCATGTAATACTATCTGTAAATCTTCACCGAAACGATTTATAGAGTACTTTATCCATTCTAATAAGTCGTATCGGTCTAAGATACCAAATCCTACATACTTACCTTCACTTTTTCCATGCGCTCTGTTGTCTATAATCAAAGCAGAGTAACCCATATCATAGTAAGCCTTAGCGAAAGCAGGACATTCACTCATACCTTTACTAGTATAACCATGAACGCATATAACTAACTTATTAGATGGTTTATCACTTTTGATATAGTATCCATGAAGTTTTAAACCGTCTTTTGATTGAATTTCAACATCTTCAAAACCTTTTTCATTTAGCCATGTACGAGCATCGTCCATGATACTCTTATAGCCAACCCATTTGTTACTATCGCCCATTTCATCTTTGGATACCATAGGTTTATCTTTTCTAAGGATAGTAAGTCTAAAAAAGTATATAGCTAAAGCTAGTTCAAATACTATCACAATACCCAAGATGGTTAAAATAACTTTAAAAATCAATAGAATTAACTCCTTTCTGAACCATAATAATTAAGTTTATATATTATCAAAAAATCTTAAAGAACCTTCAGGTGCAGAAAGACTTTTTTCTATTATGTCTGAAAGATAGTTCATTCTTTCTATGGTATCCAACCTTTCTTGAGTAGGAAGTAACTTTCCATCAAAGACCATTAACATAGTCATAATGATTAGCTCTGCAGCTTTCCTTGGATTAGTACTCTTTAAAATATTTTTTTCTGTACCCTCTATTAAAAGATTTTCTAATATAGGTACAAGATATCTCATAAAGGCAGAGTTCAATCTTTGATGTAAATACATATCTGGTTGGATAAACAGTATGTGCATATCATTACTAGAGCCATCAACGAAAGTTCTGTTAGAAGTTGCGTTAAATAGAAGTCTCATCTTTTCAAAAACGTTAAAATCTTTCTGTGCAACTATAAGTTGATACTCTTGAACTATACGTTTTACCGTTTGAATGGCTATCCCATTTATGATATCGTTTTTAGTATCAACGTAGTAGTATATACTACCTTTGCCGATACCAGCCTCTTTGGCTATCTTGCTTACGGAAACTTGGTCTATTCCTAAACGTTTAATTAAGGATATCGTTGCATTATAGATTAATTCCAATTTATTAGTTTTCAAAAACATCACCTTATTTTTTCGACCATCGGTCGAATTGCTGATGTATTTAGTATAACATAAATTCTCAAAAAAATATGAACAATCTGTAAATTTATCATGGATATTTTTTTTATTATGAATGTTTAACAAAATATCATCGTTATGATATTTCTATTATTATATGATTTTTATAAAAAACGGTTTGGTCATAAACGTCAATACGTTTAAAGATATAATCTATTATATTAATATTATTGCTGTACAAACTAAAAATATATAATAATTTACGATATTTTGAGTTTCTAACTCTCTAACTTGATTTTGTAGTTCTTCAATCTGCTTAGAGTTATCATTTTGAGTGTTTTCCATTGGTTTAGGTTCATCAGTCTTGATATTTTCGGTAGGAGTATCGTCTTTTTTAGGTTGTTCCACTGGTGGAGTGTTCTCCTTTGGAATTTCTACCACTTCTTGAGTGGTTTCTTTAACTTCTTCTTCCATTTTTAATTTTCCTTTCTTTTGGGATATAAAAATAGCATCCTAGTAATTTAAGGTGCTTAGGAACTTATTTAATTGTCATTTATGCTTATTAAAATACCATTTTTAAAAAATTCATCTGTTTCTGAAAAGCCTATAATTACGTTTTCTGCTTTAAATGATTTTTTTAAAAACTTTTACAGGAACTATTCTATGAACAAGGAATGTAAAAACATAACTATCTTCAAATTCATAACAAACGGGGCATAACGGAAATTTTGGGTGCATTTTTTGGGCTATTTTAGACGCTTTTTTCACTGTTAAAGTTTTCATAATATCACTACCTCCTCAATGCAATCTCTTATTAACTCCGAAAAATTTAAATTATCAATTCGGCTTATTTCCGTAATATCTATAAGTTTCTTATTAAAATAATTTTCACCATTTAAACTGCCATTTTGTGGGTCTTTAAAATATGTTTTATTGTCATGCTGTTCAGCAATAAAAAGATGTGAACCATCTGTTGTTTTTATTGAAATTTCAGCTCTTGCACCATTGCCCCATTGTTGCATATATTTTTTAATATCTTCTATACCAGAACCATTAGGGCATTTTATCCATTGCATATCAACGAAAATTTTTCTATATTCACTAAAACCTAAAGTATCATTTTCAAGTGAGGGTTTTGCAATAACATCAAAACCTCTAATCCTTGCTTCAAAGGCAGGGACACAACGTTGACAATTAGCCTTAAATTCAATACTTCCAATATGAAGAAATTTACAATAATGCCAATTTAGAAAATCCCTTAGCCCCTAGTGATGTGGTTCTTAGATTGTATAACTTTTTAGAAAGAAATCGAAAAGAATGGGGGTTCTCTCGTGATGTTTTCATTGATAGTGCCGACCAATCTACAATTATGGAAGCTAAAAAATTCAAGTCAAAAAATGGAGTTATTTATAATTTTATAGGTGCTTACAAGAAAACTCAAATTATTGATAGAATACATCTTCAACTTGGTTGGATTGCCAAAAGTGATTATCTAGTGTGTGATACCTGTAAAAATCACATAGCAGAGTTAGAAAGCTATTCTTGGCAAGATGACAAATATCTACCAGAAAATGCACACGACCACACTATTAACGCCGTTCAATACGCATTTTTACCATTTAAAGCTAAAATCGGAAGTTTGTAAATGTGTACCATTTTATGAACGTTTTTTAATTACTATACTAAAAATACAGTACGCCACTAATCAAGATTTGAGTAGTATTTTTCAAGGTGTACCTTTTAAATCAAAGGAAGTGATATTATCAACATTATGGATATTATTAGAAGTAAGTTACAAAGTTTTTTGAACATTCAACCAGCTACAAGACAAAGTATAAACATCATAGAACCTTATACTTTTGAGACTAACTGCTTAAAAAATTTGATATGGTATCGTGGAGATAGTTCCGAATTGGAACAGTTCTATAAGCAAATTCAAACTAACTCAGCAGATTGCTTGAAATTTTGGGCAAGTCAATCCACAAAGGGACTAGAAATCCGAAAAATTCACACAGGCTTACCAAGTTTAATTATTGATACTCTTACTTCCATAGTAATTAGGGATTTCAACTCTATAGATTTTGATAATCCACAACATGAAAGCATTTGGAAAGATATTGAAAAAGAAAAAAAATTTAAAGAAATTCTATCACAAGCAATAACGGACACTTTAACACAAGGTGATGGGGCGTTCAAAATATCTTTTGATATTGGTTTTAATATGCCAATCATTGAGTTTTACCCCTCTAATAGTGTGGATTTTCATTACAATAGGGGCAGAATTAAAGAAATTGTTTTCAAAACACCATATTTTCACAAAGATACCAAGTATACACTTCTGGAACACTATGGCTTTGGATACGTATCTTACGAGCTCTACAAAGGCGATAAATCTATCCCAGTGGATAGCATACCACCTACTAGAAGCCTAAAATCCGTGCAATTTGATAGTTCTCTAATGATGGCTATGCCGTTTATGGTGTTTAAATCTTGTAAGTTTCAAGGCAGAGGACAATCTGCTATCGATAAAAAATCCGACTGTTTCGATAGCTTTGACGAAACATTCTCACAGTGGATAGATGCACTCCGACAAGGTAGAACCAAAAGATATATTCCTGATAGTCTACTCCCTAGAAATCCAGAAACGGGCGAAGTTATGCGTTCTAATCCATTTGATAACACATTTATTGCCATTGGTGATAATCTTCAAGAAAATTCAAAAAATCAAATTACCCTAGACCAGCCACAAATCCCTCATGATAGCTACTTATCTGCATACGTCACCGCTCTGGATTTATGCCTACAAGGTTTAATATCTCCTAGCACCCTTGGAATAGATACAAAAAAACTAGATAATGCAGAGGCTCAACGTGAAAAAGAAAAGACTACTCTTTACACTCGCAATAAGATTGTGGAAACTATCCAAAATACCGTGCCTAAGTTTGTTGAAATTGCTATAAATTCTTATTTAGTTAGTGCGAAAAAGCCTATCCAAGAGGTTAAATGCACCGTAAACTTTGGAGAATATGCTAACCCATCATTTGAAAGTCAAGTGGAAACTATCGGAAAGGCAAAAACTCAAGGGATTATGTCGATTGAACGTTGTGTTGAAGAACTCTATGGCGATACTCTTACAGATGAGGAAAAATCTCAAGAGGTTCAAAGATTACAACACGAACAAGGTATAACTACTCTTGAGGATAACTCAATTCTAGGTGATATCAATGTATGATATTACTGAAATTTTCCAAGACATAGAGGAAGAATTAATCTCCTCTATGTGTAGAAACTTATCAAGGCACATTGATGAAGAACAAGAGGCACAAGCCAACTATCCACACTGGCAAACCAAACAACTCCAAGCACTTGAGAGATATCGCCAAGAGAATTTGAGAAAGTTCTCAAAACAGTTTGATAGTATCAATGATAGTTTGAAAAAATATCTTGAAATGACATATAATAACGCTAAAACTCAAATGGAATACGATATTATGAAAGCATTATCCGATACTATCGTTCCTACTGGTGCTATTGGAGTAAATCAAGAGAAGTTAAACGCTTTAATCAATGCCATTACTGATGACTTCCAAAAGGCTGAACATTCAATATTAAGACGTTCTAATGACTTATATCGACAGACTATATTTAAGGCTCAAATGGGACTAAATACAGGCTCTATGACGTTAAATCAAGCTATAGATATGGCTACTAAAGATTTTCTATCCAATGGGATAAACTCTATCCGATATAAAAATGGAAACTTAGTCAACATTGCAAGTTATTCCGAGATGGCTCTTAGAACTGCCGAAAAACGTGCCACTGCCTATGGTGAGGGTGAAAAACGTCAAGAATGGAACATATCTACCGTTATAGTATATGGGCATGATGGAGCTTGTCCTTTATGTAGCAAATGGCAAAACAAAGTTTATATTGATGACGTTTGGTCTAATGGCAAACCTAATGGAAGATATCCACTACTTTCCGAAGCTGTTCGTGGTGGATTGTATCACCCAAACTGCAAAGACCCTACTCCACAGACTTATATTGAGGGTATCACCGAACCGCCTACCCCTAACACTAAAGAGGAAATCCAAAAGAATGTAGAAAATTACAATCTTGAACAGGTTCAACGCTACAACGAAAGACAAATTAGGAAGTATAAACGTCTTGAGGCTAACTCTCTTGATGAGAATAATAAAAAAAAATATGCCTTAAAAGTCAAAGAATGGCAATCTAAACAAAGAGAGTTTATCAATGCCCACCCTGAACAGCTTAGAAGAGATTACTCAAGAGAAAAAGTTAGGGTTCTAAATATCACTGAACCACCTAAAAATGTCACTGAAGTTACTCCAATTTCTAAAAAAGAATTGACTTATAAAGGTATAGGTGATATAATTATTGGCATAAAAACATCTTGGAAAAAAACTTCGAAGAATGATAGTATTAGTAAAATATTAGCAAAAATTAATCCTGATTTTCAAGAACATATAAACTTAGAATGGGAAGGTGCTACGAATAATTGTCAACGTTGTGTTGTTGCTTTTGAAATGCAAATGCGTGGTTATAATGTCAAAGCTACTCATTATACCGGAAACAATGATGAAATAAAAGCCGGAAAGTGGCAATTAGCTTTTAAAAATGCTATTTTCGAAGACTGTCCTAATGGAAACGGTTTGGAAGATATAAAGAACAAAATGAAAAAATGGGGAGATGGGGCAAGAGCTATCATAGGAGTAGATTGGAAAGACGGTTATAGTCATGTATTTTCTGCCGAATATAAATTTGGAGAAGTACACTTTTATGACCCACAAGCTAATATTGTTGATTGTGAAGATAGTTTTAATTATGTAATTTTAGGAAATACTAAAATTATGAGAGTTGACAATTTAGATATTACTTCAGTAGTCTTGGAATGTTGTGAAGAATGTGAGGATAATTCAAATGATTAGTCTTAAAGAAGCCTTTGATTTGGTACAAAATAAAAAACCAAATTGTGTTATATTTAATTGCCTTGAAAATAATGACAGTTATATTTTTGGTTGTGGGATATTAAAAAAAGAAAAATCTTATAATTCTTTTCCTTGCCTAAAAGATGGTAAAAGAGTTTATATTCAAAAGTTAATGGAACCTGCTATTCTAGTGGATAAACAAACGGCAACTATTAAAAAGTTTTTTCTCCCAAACAAAGAAAATTTTACTATTTTAGACAGTTCAAAAAATATAGATATTAGCCATTTAAACGGTTTAACATCACTAGAGAGTTAACCGTAAAAGATGTTTAAAAGCATCTTAAATTTTTAGAGTGCTTTTAATACGCCCATAATAGCCACCTACAAGCCCCACAATCGCTTTTAATGGTTTCCTTGTGAAATTATACCCCTAAATATTGAATGCCCTTAAAATCAATTTTAGGGGCTGTTTTTATACCTAAATAAAAGGACTGATTAAAGTGGAAGAAATCAATCAAAAAGTTATAGCACAAATTAACTTCCCAATTAAAGCTGAAACTGGTGAAAAAGCTAAAATTAAGGAAGAAATAGAAAAGAAAATAATGGAAAATGCATTTAGATTTCCAGCTTTTGTAGGAAGTTTTAGTAATTACGACTTTTAGAAATAGAAAGGAAGATAGAAATGGCTGAAGAAATCAAAGAAACCAAAGAAACCACTCAAGAAGTGGAGGAAACTCCAAAGGAGAACACTCCACCAGTGGAGCAACCTAAAAAAGAGGATACTCCTACCGAAAATATCAAGATTGATGAACCTAAACCAATGGAAAACACTCAAAATGATAGTTCTAGGCAGATTGAAGAACTACAAAATCAAGTTAGAGAGTTAGAAACTCAAAATATCGGTTTGATGGTGGCTCTTGAAATCGGTTTAGATATCAAAAATGCTGATGCAGTTCTTAAACTTGCTGATTTATCAACCGTTTATGATAAAAATGGTAAAATTAACAAGAACTCTTTAAGGACGGCAATCAATAAGGTGTTAGAGGAATATCCAGTATTTAAGCCACAGAATAATCAACCTAGGGGAATAGTAATAGGTGGTAATGGAAACATTCAGCAAACACCACACATGGAAACTAAAGAAAAACCAATCGCACAAAAGCGTTGGAACAGATTTAACAACTAGAAAGGAAGATTTTAATGCCTAATTTAAACTATGCAGAAGTATGGAGCAATGAACTTCTAAAGATAAAAATGCAAAACTCTGTTACAAGTCCTTTTGTAACTACCAACGTTAGATGGCTTGATGCTAAGACTTTTCATTTCACGCAAATGTCAGTAAGTGGATATAAAAATCATAGTCGTAACGGTGGTTGGAATAAAGGCACATACACTCAAACAGATGTGCCATTCACACTTACTCACGATAGAGATATATCTTTCCTTGTGGATAAGGCTGACGTTGATGAAACTAATGCTACAGCCTCAATTGAAAATATCTCAAAGGTATTTGAAAAGACTAAATCCGCTCCCGAAACAGATGCTCTTTTCTTTTCCAAGATTACTGATAAGGCAAAGGATAATAAGTTATATGCCAATACAGATATTAGTACTTATACTAAATCAAACATATTTGATAAGTTAAAGGGTATCTTAAAGCAAGGCAAACTTAGAAGATACAAGGGTTCAGGCTCTTTGATTATGTATGTAAATTCAACTATTATGGATTTATTGGAACAATCAACTGCATTTACACGTAAAATCGAGATGACGCAAATATCCGAGGGTGGTATAGGTCTTGAAACTCGTGTTACTGATATCGATGGTGTAGCAGTTATGGAAATTATCGACGATGAAATCTTTTATGATAGTTTTGACTTCACTGATGGTTTCGTTCCTGCACAAGATAGTCATAAGTTGAATGTAGTCGTAGCAAGTTTAGAAACTTGTAAGATAGTCCCAAAGATTGCAAGTATATACTATTTTGCTCCAGGTTCACATACAGAGGGTGATGGATACCTATATCAAAATAGACAGCTTTCTGATGTCTTTGTTATGCCTAACGGCAAAGATGGTACAATAGATAGTATCTTTGTAGATATCGATACTACAGTACAAAATCCTAAGGGTGAATAATGATATACGCAGATTATAATTACTATAAAACTGAGTATGGCGGTACTTCCTTAGATGAGAGTACCGCTATATCTATGCTAAAAAAAGCCAGTCACAAGGTGGATAGCTTGACTTTTAATCGTATAGTAGGGCGTGGTTTTGATAATCTTACAGAATTTCAGCGAGGTACTATCAAAGAAGTTACTTGCTATATTGCAGATTTCGATTATAATACTTCTCTAAATAATGGTTTAACAAGTTATAGTATTAATGGCGTATCTATGAACTTTGATAAATCATCTAACTTGATAACAGTAAACGGTATTGAAATAGAAAAAGATATTTATTCTTTACTATCTCAAACAGGATTAACGTATCTAGGAGGAATTTAATATGAACTACCCGCAACTTGTACCAGATATGGTATGTAATACTCCAGTAAGTCTAAAACTCAACAGTAAGAATTTAGACCGCTATGGACAACCTCAAGAAATCTTAAATCTTGATACTAAGTGTAACTATCAATGCACATCACAACGAACCATAGAGGATAAAGAAATCATCATAAAAACGATTGCAACTCTACTTTTCAATGGTGATATTGCCCCAATGCTTGAGGAAATCACAAGCGGAGAAGTTATCCTCAATGGCGAAACTAGGCAAATTGAAAAAGGTTCTAAGGTTCGTAATCCTGATGGAACGGTGAACTATACGAGGATATATCTAAAATAAAATGATTACTTGTACTCCACATATTCAAATGGATACTGATACTCTACAAAGATTATCAAGAAATAGCATCAAAGCGTTGGAACTCACTGCCGACCAAGTAAAAGGTGATGTAATCCGTGCTAGAGTTATCCCAAAAGATGTTGGTATCCTAGAAGATAGTATCTATTGCGATTACTCACAGAGTGATAAAGGAAAAGTTTTTATTTCCACTGGTGCTGATGGTGATACTCCTACGCCGTACGCAAGGCGATTATATTTTCACCCTGAATATAACTTTAGAACTTCAAGAAATCCAAACGCCAAAGGTAAATGGTTCGAGGATTGGATATCAGGAAATAAAAAAGATTTTGCCCAAGAAAAATTTAAAGCTATATATCAACGATTAGAAAGTGGTGGTTAAATGCTTACTTGTGATGATGTTCTATCCTTAGTTGAAAGTTTTAGTTTAGCGGAATATTACTATATCGGCAAACTAGATAACAAAAAAGATAAATCCATAGGGGTTTACAATGGGGATAAACTTCCTAATCGTGTGTGTTTGGGTGGTTATGAAAACAATCTCTATGATGTTCAAAGATTTACTATCTTAATACATTGGAATAGTAATCCAAATGATACGGAAATTATAGCTAACACATTGTATGAAAAGCTATCATTAATAAATTATAAAAATATTAATAATAAATATATCTATTATATAAGTATGCTATATAATCAATCTATTGATGTCTCTACAGATGACAATGGCATCTATGAAAGGGTTATAGATATTGAAATTTACTCAAGAAAGGATTGAAATGTATGTCTAAATTAGTCAGTCAGGGAGTTTTCCCAGTACACAACAACAAATTTGAAGTTGAAACCGCAGATAGTACTTATTCAACCATTGCAGAATTGGAAAACTTCTCACCTGCCTTTGATAACACCATAGAAGAATGGTACTCCATGGATAACGAGGGTTGGTCAAGTGTTTTACTTACAGGTAAAAAATGGGGTTTAACTCTTAGTGGAAAGCGTTGCATTGGCAATACTGGTCAAGATTACTTGATAGATAAGCAATTTTCCATAGGTCAAGACGCTTATGCTAATTTTAAGTGGACTATGCCATCTGGAACGGTAATCACTCAACAGATGGTAGTATCTGTAACAAATAACAGCGGTGGTGATACCACCAATGTTGCCCCATTTGAAATAGAATTAACATCAAATGGAAAGCCAACGGTATCAACAGTTACGGAGGGTTAATATATGAAAGCTAGAATTATAGATTTAACAGAAAAGTTCACAACAGAAAAGCCTGTCTTAAAAATAGGTGAAAAAGAGTATCAAGTAGATAATTCTACTGAAAATGTGCTATCTTTAAATAAAATTGATACTTCTACAAGTGAAGCAGATTATATTTTAGAATATCTTAATAAAACGCTAGGAGAAGAAACAGTTAGAGAAATAAATATCTTAAAATATCCTTTTGGCGTTTTGATGGAATTATTCTATGCAGTAACTTCGGCAATCACGGAAGAGGATATCGAAACTATAAGAACACGATTTCAAAAATCCAAAGAATAGTAACATTTGGTATGATATCTATGAGGATTGGGGCTTAATTGAAGCCTCTTTCCTTAAAGAGTATGGTATTAGATTACGTCAAGAAGTTTCTCAATTATCATGGGGTGAATTTTGTTCCTTGCTGTCAGCAATTGGCGAAGATACTCCTTTGGGTAGGATAGTATCTATTAGATGCGAAGATGATAGAGAACATTTGAAATATTTTACTCCTAAACAGAGAGAAATTCGAACTAAATTGTAATCTCACATTAAGAATAGAAAAAATTCACACCAAAAATAGAAAAATATAGA
>JBJFHM010000042.1:0-5081 GCA_051893615.1 Oscillospiraceae bacterium | reverse complement strand
ATCACACGAACCGTTATTATATGTTTGGAGGTAAGGACGAGAGCAGTTATCAATTAATACAAGGTATCACATTGGCTGGTGTTCTTTTTGATGAAGTCGCCTTGATGCCCCGTTCCTTTGTGGAACAGGCTCTTGCACGTTGCTCCGTAACTGGTTCTAAGTTTTGGTTCAATTGCAACCCAGATAGTAGTGAACACTGGTTCTTCAAGGAGTGGGTTGACGATAATTCCGAAACTGCTAAACAAAAGAACAGACTTCACTTACACTTTACCATGCAAAATAATTATTCTTTGGACAAAAGCGTAATTGAACGCTATGAAAGAATGTACACAGGTGTGTTCTATGATAGATATATCAAAGGCTTGTGGGTTCTTGCAGATGGCTTGGTATATCAAATGTTTAAAGATGATTACATACTTGAGGATTACACACCATCACCAGATGCAACGTTTTATGTTAGTTGTGACTATGGTATCTTAAACCCCACAAGTATGGGATTGTGGGCGTTAGAACCTGACAAAGCTGTTAGAATTAAAGAATACTATTGGGACGGTCGAAAACAGCAACCACGAACCGATGAAGAACACTATCAAGCGCTTGAAAAACTCGTTAGCGATTATGATATCCAATCTGTGATAGTCGACCCGTCAGCAAGTTCATTTATTGAGTGCATAAGGCGACATCAAAAGTTTAGCGTTAAAAAGGCTAATAATTCAGTAGTAGATGGCATTAGGAACGTTTCTACGTTGATTGGCAACGGCAAACTATTTATTTGTGAAAGTTGCAAGGATTTATTGAGAGAGTTAAAACTCTACTGTTGGGATAGCAAATCCGTTGAAGATAAAGTTATCAAGGAAAACGACCATGCTTGTGACGATATGCGTTACTTCGTGATGGGAACGTGCAGAACTACACTTCTAAGGGAGCTTGATTATGAAAATACTTGATTTTTTAAGGGGGGCTTTAAATCGAATGTTTGGAAAAAGTGATATAAAATCGGCATTACACATAGATACAGCGATATCAACAGACATGCAGACTGCTATCGACATTTGGGCAGATATGTACTCTGCTGACAATAACGACGATTTAAAACTTCCAGTAGCTATATCTTCTGAGTTTGCAAGGCTTGTGATGGCTGAAAGCAAGTTCTCTGTATCTGGTAGTGATGAAATATCCACTCAATTTAATGAGTTCATTAAGAATTTGAGGTCACAAATGGGCATAGCGTGTGCTTTTGGTGGTATGGCTTTTAAACCCTATTTGACTGAAAAAGGTTTAAAAGTCAATTTAATCCCTGCAAATAGATTTTATCCAGTAAGTTTTGATAGTGATGGAAATATCACATCTGCGGTATTTGTAGATATCCAAACTATTGGAGAATACTACTATACCAGACTTGAATATCACAAGTTGGAGAAATCACAATACATTGTGATTAACAAGTGCTATAAATCGCCGAATAGTTCGTATTTAGGAGTTCCTTGTAATCTTTCTGAGGTTGACAATTGGGCAACCATTGAAGAAACTCAAACGATAGTAAATGTCGATAAACCGTTATTTGCTTACTTTAAAGTTCCTCTTTCAAATAATATTGATGATACTTCACCGCTTGGCGTTTCTGTTTATGCTCAGGCGGTGAAACTCATCAAACAAGCCGAGGAAATGTGGGAGCGTATCTTGTGGGAATACGAGGCAAAAGAGACCGCTATTGATGTATCTATTGACTTATTTAAACTTGAAAAAAACAAGCCTAAACTTCCAAAAGGTAAGGAACGATTATATAGGACTTATCAAGCTAATCCAGATGGAGAGTTCTTTTTCAAAGAGTTTAGTCCTGAAATCCGAGATAGTTCATTATTCAATGGACTTAATAAAATACTACAAAGGATTGAGTTTTCTGTTGGTCTAGCTTATGGAACTTTATCCGAACCAAGCGAAGTTGAAAAGACTGCAACCGAGATTTTAACATCAAAGCAACGTAGTTATGTTTTTGTTAGTGAGATACAGCAATCACTTGAAAAGGCTCTTGAAGATTTAATATATTCTCTGAATGTTTATTCAAGCGTTGAAAAATCGCCATTAAGCAATCTAAAGTTGACCTGTACCTTTGGTGATAGCGTTCTTGAGGATACTGAAAAAGAGTTCCAAAGGCGACTTCAAATGGTATCCGCTGGATTGCTTACTAAGGAAAAGTTTATCGCATGGTACTTTAATTGCGATGAAAAAGAGGCTATCAAGTACATTCCACAGATGGCTACCACTTTTGAGGGGGATTAATCATGGGATTATCTCCAGAATACTATGACGGTTGCACTGATGACGTTCTAAATCTCTATGCAGAACTTGAGGACAGAATTATCGCCGATGTTGTGCGTAGGATTATCAAAACGGGCGATATCACGGAAACGGCTAAGTGGCAAATCCGACAGGCTCAGCAAATGGGTCTCCTCTATGATGATATTATCAAAGATATTGCAAAATCTACCAATAAAACTGATAGTGAAATCAAAAAGATGTTTGAAAATGCTGGTGTTGAAACCGTCAACAACGATAATAGGATACATATTCAGGCTGGAAAATCTCCCTTAGATATCCACCAAAGTGAAAGTATGCTACAAATCCTCAACGGAGTGTATCAAAATTCCTTAACAGATTTAAAAAATCTAACTGGAACTACTGCTATTACATCGCAGACGGCGTATTATAACGCTTGTAACTCCGCTTTTATGATGGTTTCCTCTGGTGCTTTTAGCTATCAACAGGCACTTAGAACGGTTATCCAAGAAGTTGGAAAGAATGGTGCTACAGTTTCATATCCAAGCGGTCACGTTGATAGATTGGACGTTGCAGTCCGAAGAAGTCTTTTAACTGGCGTTGGTCTAGCTAGTAGGCAGATATCGGAAGAAAATTCACGCCTTTGTGGTTGCGATTTAATGGAAATCTCTGCACATTCAGGGGCTAGACCTAGTCATGCAAGTTGGCAAGGACAAATAGTTTCCCTTAGCGGTCGCCGTGGATATTTAAGTAAATCCGATATTGGTTATGGCACTGGTGCAGGTTTCGGTGGTTGGAATTGTCGTCATGATTGGTATCCGTTCTATGAGGGGATTTCAAAACGAAACTACTCTCAAAAGGATTTGGACAACCTCAACGCTAAAGATATCAAATACAATGGCAAAATGTACTCCGAATATGAAATATCACAGATGTTACGCCAAAAAGAGCGTGATATCCGTGCTTTAAAGCGTGAAAAAGTTGCCCTTAAAACCGCTATCGAGGAGGGTCAAACGTTCCTTAAATCCGATTTAACTGCCTTAAACTCTAAAATTAGAGAGAAATCTAATCAAATTCAAGAGTTTTGCAATCAAACGGGTTATAATCGTGACAGGTTTAGAGAACAAGTCGGCGGTAAAACTTCCGTGGGGCATACCTCGAAAAATTATCAAAATGGCTTGACTTCCCTAAATGTAGATGGTATACTTAATGTAGATGGAACATCTAATAATTTTAATAAATTGTCTAATAAGAATAACTCTTCGAATAATAGCATTTCTAAAAATGATGATAATCCTTATGGATTTAATAAAATTATTGGAGACCATTCACGTGAAGATGATTTAAAGAATACTAATCCTAAAGGAGATACTAACAATTGTGTATTGTGCTGTGTTGCTTATGAAGGACGTAGACGTAATTTTGATGTCGTAGCTAAATCTAAAGACCCGAATTTATCTAATGTCAAGAAATCTGGTTGGAGAAGTGCATTTAAAAACTCTATTGCTGAAGATTGTTCAGGAACTAGTTCTTTTGAAGTATATCAAAATATATCTAATAAAATGAATGAATGGTATGCTAAAAATCAAAATAAAGGTACTGTAAGAGCTGTTATAATGGTTCATTGGAAAGGTACAAATCTTTCTCATGCTTTTATAGTAGAAAAAGACGAAAACGGAATTATATTTTTAGACCCACAAACTAATGAAAAGTATGTTGATTATTATATATATGATGATAATATAGATTTAAATCTACCCTTAATTGTAAGAATTGATAATTTAGAATTTACAGATAACATAATTAAATGTTGTGAAAACAGGAGTGAATTGAAATGATTACCTTAGAAAAAGCAAAAGAAATAGTTTTAAAAGCAAAAGGAAATGATTATACAATTGATGAAATTTTTGATATGGGTGACAGTTGGCTTTTTGGATTTTCCACCAAATCAAGTGAAGGCTGGCTCTTTGAACAACCTTTAGAAGTTTTCAAAGAAGATGGATTAGTCAAATCTTTTTTCCCACCACATAATAGGGAAAAATTTAAAACTAGAATAAAAATTTATGATGCTCATAACAAAAAATAAATGATATTAATGAAATTAATCGATAATCAAAAGCACCTTAGACTACTAGGGTGCTATTTAAATGCCCGTGAGAGCCACTGACAAGCCCCACAATCGCTTTTAACGGTTTCCTCGTGAAATTATACCCCCTAAATTTAAAAGCCGTTTAAAAGGCTTTTAAACGCTATTTAAAGGCTATTTTAACGCACCTAAAAAATAGGTGCTATTTTTGTACCCAAATGAAAGGATTTGAGATTATGAAAAACCAAGAAGATTTAAAAGCCTGTTTTGGACTTTATGCTGGTCAAAGTCTTAAAAAAGTTTTAGAAGAATTGGACAACAATCAAACCGATGAACAGGAACTTGAAGAGTTTGACTATGATGAAACTAAAAACATTTTATTTAAAAAGTTCAAAGAAATGTCGCAGATGAAATTTCATTCCGAAGAAAATTATATTGAATGTTGCAAGGCTATGGATAACATAGCTATGACGCTTTTAGAAACTGAATAAGTTAATCCGCACCTTGAGGGTGCTATTTTTATATCAGAAAGGAAAATTAAAAATGGCAGAAGAAATTAAGGAAAACACTCCAGTAGAAGTTAAACCTACTGAACCAGTTCCAGAACCACAAAAGGTTAGAACGTATTCCGAAGAGGAATATAATGCTCTTAAAATGCAACTTGAAAGCCTTGAAAAATCCACTAAGGATAATGAGGATTTCAAAAAGAAGTTTGAAC
>JBJFHM010000041.1:11975-26673 GCA_051893615.1 Oscillospiraceae bacterium | reverse complement strand
ATATTTGTTTCTAAAAATTCCTCTAAAGTTTCGCTATAATTTCTTATTAATCCTTGATAGTTTCTACTTATCCCAAGATAACCCCTCAAATCCCTTTTTCACATTTTGCGTGCAGTACTTCTACATTTTTCTTGCAGTATTACACATTTCGAGGAACACGAGCAAAACAAGGATTTAAAACGACTTTTCGCAACTCCAGAGTATAAAGCAGTAATCTTAGCATGGATAATCGAGGGATATAAGAACTATCTAAGGTTTGGAATTAAGGCTAATATGCCCAAAAGAGTAATAGAGGCTATCAAGAACTATCAAAGCGAGGCGAACACAATAAACGTATTCCTTAACGATGATGACGTATTTGAGCGTATAGACATCAAAAATTATGCCGATGCAGTAAAAATCACAGATAAGAACCTATATTATATCTATGTGGATTGGTGCAAAGAGAATAATTGTAAACCTTTATCTAGCACTAACTTCAAGAAACAGTTAAAGAAAAATAAACACTATATCGAAGATAGCTACTATAAGGGCGTTAGATATAAGAAAGTACTATCAAGTTATAGACTCATACCAAAGATTGTTATTACTGATATGAAAAATAACAATAATCCTGATAGATTAGTAACAATACCTCAACGAGAATTAGACAAATTAAAAAAATAACCTTAATTTTCACAAAACTATCACAATAAAATCACTCCTGATGAGATAATTTTAAGAAAAAATTTGAAAAATTAAAGAGGTAAAAATTTTTATGAGTGGATATTCCACTCATTTTTTTTGTGTATTTGTATGTATAAAAAAATACAATAATTTTTTTTAAACTCTCTATTTTCCTTAATTTTTAGGGATTTTTTTAAAAAATTCTCAAACTACCCCCGTTTTCATATTAACGTCATATTTTATCACAAAAACGTCATTATTTTCATAAAACTATCACAATAGAATTAATCCTGATAGATTATTAACTATATCTCAAACGGAACTCGATGGATTAAAGGAATAAAAAATTAAAGGAGTAGAACATTCCACTCCTTTCTTTGTATATTTGTGTGTATAATAAAATTTTTTTTAACTCCTTATACACTCCCAAAGTTACAACGCACTATCTCAAAAAAAAATAATAGGTATATAATTGCCAAAAGAGTATATTTGGCGTGAAATCGGAAGATTAAAAGAACTTGTTGAAAGGGGAAAAAGCAGTTAGAAACGACAGATATCTATCACGGGTGTTCTTGCTGACTTTTTGATAAAAAGCCATCTTATGAGATAAGATGGCTTTTTTTTTTGATTATATTTATATTATTTGTTAGGAGCTATGTGACATCCTCCCCCACCTAAAGAGGTGGGGGCTTCCTTCTAGATATACTGGACAGTCGGTTCCCACTCAATACACCTTACAGTGTAAGCGATACTTACTAGATGTGAGTATCAATGGGCTAACCCCGTGTGCCCCACGGTTTTTCAAGTTGTCTGTTTTGCTGACTTCACACTATGCGAATGGTTACGTTATGGGATAGAGGATACTTGACAAACCCTTATCATAGCAGTATGGCTAACCGCTAATCCGTTCTCCTTTCATAATTCTCTGTGCCAACGGCTTGGTTATCGCTCTTTGTGGTACAGGCAAACGAAAATATGATACTCTCATCGTATTCTTTATGTTGATTATATTATAATATATTATTTTTAGTTTGTCAATAGTGGGAACGCAATTCATCCCCCACCTAAGAGGTATGGGTGTTCTTGCTGACTTTTTGATAAAAAAGCCATCTTATGAGATAAGATGGCTTTTTTTGATTATATTTATATTATTTGTTAGGAGCTATTTAAATAGTTCTTGTTTTAGAACTGCTAAATCTAAGATGTTAGTACTTCCATCGTCGTTGAAATCCAAGCTAGTGCCATCTGTGGTAATACCTAGGATATATTTCTTTAAGTTCAAAACATCTGTGATTAGTGGTTTTTCTTCTTCAATAGCTACAAAGTTCAATTCATTTTCTGTAGCATATCGTTCTGCCTCTGAACCTGTTACTCCATATATTGTAAAGTCTTCTATTGTAGTAATTTCAGATGTTTCTTCATTAAAGTAGTAACCAAATGCCGCATCATCAATATAAATAACACTATCAGGAATAGTTACTTTTGTTAATGATGTACATTCATAAAATGCCATATCACCAATAGAAGTAATACCATTAGGTATAGTTACTTCTGTTAATGATGTACACTCATAAAATGCCCTACTAACAATAGAAGTAATACCATCAGGGATAGTTACATTTGTATCATTACCTTGATATTTATATAATATATTATTGCCTAGTATAATAAAGTCGTCTGTAATATTTTCTATAAATGGTGTATTATCAAATGCCATATTATCAATAGAAATAACACTATCAGGAATATTTACTTCTGTTAATGATACACAATCAGCAAATGCATACTTTCCAATATAAGCAACACTATCAGGGATAGTTATACTTGTTAGTGATTTACAATTCACAAATGTCTCATCACCAATAGAAATAACACTATTAGGAATATTTACTTCTGTTAATGATGTACAATTCGCAAATGCACCATCACCAATAGAGGCAACAATATCAGGGATATTTATACTTTTTAATGATGTACAATTCACAAATGCCATATCACCAATAGAAATAACACTATCAGGCATAGTTACTTCTGTTAATGATGTACAATCTCTAAAAGCATTACTACAAATAAAGGTAACACCATCTGGAATAGTTACATTTGTATCATTACCTTGATATTTATATAATAAGCCACCACCTAGTATAATGAAATCGTCTGTGAAACTTTCTATAAATGGTGTATTATCAAATATACCATCTCCAACATAGGCAACACTATCAGGAATAGTTATATCGGTTAGTGATGTACACCCATAAAATGCAATATCACCAATATAAATAACTCCATCAGGAATATTTACTTCTGTTAATGATGTACAATCATAAAATGAAACAGCACCAATATAGGTAACTCCATCAGGAATAGTTATATCGGTTAGTGATGTACACCCATAAAATGCATAATCAGCAATAGAAATAATTCCATCTTCAATAATTACTCTTTTGATATTTTCGCTATAATTACACCATGGATTGTCTTCCATATCACCAGTACCACTGATAGTTAGTGTACCAGTAGACTCATCAAAACTAAAGGTAACGTTTTCGCCACATGAACCGTTATATTGATATTCTTCTTCCACTTCATCTTCTGCAGATGCCACTATGGAAGTGAAAGTATCGGCAACTTGTGGGGTTGCTACCACTCCGCAACATATAACCATCGCAGATATATACGCTAAAATTTTTTTAAAAGACATCTTAAAAGCCTTCTTTCTTATAATTTTTTTATTATACCATATATTTACTATGAACTACTATTTGAAGCACCGACCTTATAGCTATAAAAAGCTCTCTAATCGCTTATTTTAGTAAATACCCATTTTTGAGTATCATCGCCAGTGTATGTTGAAACAAAAACGTTTCCGTTAGATGTTGAAGTAGTGCCATCGGCTGAACCGTTAGAATTTCCACAAACTGATAAAGCTAAATCGGTATTATATCTAGGAACGATTTTATACACATCTTTTTCGACTTCCACTAATAGCCAATGTTGAGAAATATCTTCACATGGTTCATAGATATCAACATTTCCACCAGATATAACATTTCCATTGGAGTGAACTATATTAAGTATTTTATCGTATCCATCTGAACTGCACATAGCACTAATAGTATAAACTTTGTCCCAAAAACACAATCTAAACTCTTGTTCGGTACTTCCGTCCTTAGTCCATTGATATACGTTAGTAGAATTAACATCTTTGCCATAATCGACGTTTAGACATTTACCACTATAAACGTTTTGTATAGTATAGATACCACCATTTTCAAAAGGGAAAACAAACGTATCTTCGTATTTATTAGAATATAATACTTGTTCCCAAGGCATGATATCGTCCCAATTAGAAGTATCAAAGCTGTCACGGATAGACTCACAAAAGTAATTGAGTTTTTTTCCTTTGCCAGTATTAGCAGATATAAAGTAATCTTCAAGATTGGGATTTAGATAACATTGCATAGCATAACTAAAGAGTTCAGCTCTATCTTCAGTAGGGAAAGTAGTAGAGTAATCACGTATAAAGTAGTCGTAATCACAAGGATTATTCCAATAATCCTTGTACGAACAAGCGTACTCAAATCCATTTGGATTATAACTATTCCAAGTATCTTCATTAAAAACAGCGTTTTCATTAGCAATTACATATGTAGATATTCTGCTATCTATTAGGTGTGATATTTCATGATTAAGAATACTTTCCCAGTCAGAGTTGTCGTAACAATCTATACTCATAGTTAAAGAATTGTCTCTCTCAGTAACCACTCCACCAGCATAATCTACACCATCCGAAGATTTCCCTATTATTGAACCTGTTAGATAAAAATTCAACTCAAATAAATTGCCAGTATATAGTTGAGTAAAGAAATTATCAGGGTAACAAGATAATATTTCTTCTAACTTATCTAGTGATTCAGTAACGATTTCTACATCGGTACATTGTTCGAAGGAATAATCGCTTATTTCAGATATTATAGTATCACCTATATAGATATTTATTCCATAATCATTTGCGATATCTTCGGCTTTTACATAGAGTTCGGATAATTCCTCAATATCCCCAATCATAGATGGAGTGATATCACATTCAGCGACTTCCTTTAAATTTTCAACCTTATCAGAATTAGAAGTATCCCAAAGTACGATATTATATTTTCCATTACTATCATGATTTACCATTAAATAGTAATCTGTATTAGATATTTGTGTAACATTGTAATATAAGTTATCATTTAAGTTAATTGAAGCCTTATTATTTCCGACTATATCGTATATGTTGATATATTTGTTAGAGCCATCATCAACACTACTAATGATATTCTTGTTATGGTCTAGTTCAACAGCTTGAGCATCTTTTATTTCAAAATAGTGTTTATTTTGATTAATACTTTGTATCGACCAAATACTATTATCATAATTGACGCAACTTAGGAAAGTATCATCTACTACAGAATTACAAATTGGGTTAGGTTGAGCATATTCAGCAGAATTTTTTTCCAAATCCCAATAAACGATTTCATTCTTTAGAGTTTGCTTGTTTAAACCATATCCCAATACTTTTCCGTCTAAGGTTACGTTGTATATATAGGTATTTTTATAAGGAAAATCGAAAGTATCATATTTTAGATTATCATCAAGATATATTTTATAAAATTCATTAGTATCATTGTTAGATATATAAACAATAGATGTAGAATTGCAAGTATACAAAGATAACCAATCATATTCATTGAATATACTAGAAATATCGTAAGTATTAATAAGATTTAAAGTTTCATCATAAATAGAAATAGTTCTTTCCATTAAATCCCATAGCATTATGTGATTATCTACTATATAATACTCATCAAAATAGATGTTTTCAAGGGTATAAGATATATTTCCGTTGTTGATATCATATATTGATAAATCATAGGAAACATTTTCACACATTTCATCAGCGAACCTATTGCACGTTAAAAGATTATTACCAAACATATCAATAGATACATAACTATTTTCGGAACTATTAGAAACTTCCATGATATTATATAGATTATCGTATCCAGATACTAACTCATACTTAGATAAATCAATATCACTTGATGTTAAATAACGATTTTTTAAAGAAATGACATCAAGAACGTTTATGGTATTATCAATATTAACATCACATTTAGACATAATATCTATATTAGGTTCTGTAATGCCCAAAATCACCTTTTTAGATAACAAAATGTTTAAATTACTATCTGTATCTGCGTAAACTACAGGGGATATTATATTATTGGATAATAATACTAATGCGCCTATAAATGATATTACTTTTTTCATGATTTAATCCTCCTTTATAAATAACTAGTAACACCATCTTTTTGAGGAATTAGCTGACATGAGTTAGAACAATACCAGAATCCACGAGGTTATTATTTTCATCAAGAGAAACCTTGCCACCACCAGAAGAACCATCTTCGTTCATTAGATAGGCAGCTTCCTCATCATATTCTACTGGTCCACTTGCGACCACAATTGCACCATTTCCATTGTTCTCATAAAGGTACCATGTTTCTTCTCTTATTTCGAGAACTGTTCCATCAGGGTACCCCCAGTATCCCCAATAAGCCTCATATGGATTTTCCATTGTATCTTCCTGTATATCTATTTGTGTATCTAGTATGTAGATTGTTCCATCATCGTTTCCGATATGGAATTGGGTATCTGAATCGAAATAGAAGCTAGCAATTAGCTCATTCTCTGCATTATACATATCATATCTAAAGTCACCGTTTCCGTATTCGTCCGTACATTCAAGATAACCGGTATTTTCTATCGTACCACTGGCATAATACATAGTAAAGTTGCCTAATCCGTCCATTTCGATGCTAGCTGTGTCTGTCGCTCCATCCAGTCTCCACAAGCCATTGGTACGAGCATAAGCATTTTCCACAGTATGAGTATTTTCTACAGCATAAGTGTTTTCCACATCGCCTTTCACATCGGCATGAGCAAAGTAGAATTGTGAACCCATATAGGGGGTATCAGAAGGGATTTCGTTAATAGGATACAGTTCTTTAAAGACCAATTCCTTGCCACCATTCATAGTGTAATAGATATTTTCGGTGTCAAGATTCTCGGTTAGAGTACGCCAAAGGCTATCCATCATGAACCAACATAGTGAATCTTGGTCGAAGAAAAAGAACTCTTTCTTTTGCTCACGGTTATCAAGTCCTGCAACCAATGTAGAATTTGCAGACCAGTCAACAATCAAACCGTCATTTGTTTTGCTAGCTGTGATGATAAAGTCTAGTCCGACTAGTTCACTTAGCTCATCTGCCAGTTCCTCAGGGGTTTTCTTGTCACCGGTATATTCAAGGGGGTATTCCTTGACATTGTCGTCACTGAAAACGGCATAGAGGACATCGGTACGAGTACCCTCTGCTACACTCTGCGACGATGCCTCCGACTTCGATGAAGTTGATTCGTCTGAATGCGATTCGCTTAAAGGCGATTTACTTGAAAGCGTTTCACTTGAAGTCAATTCGCTTGAAAGCGTCTCATTTGAAGGCATCTCACTTGAAGTCGATTCACTTGAAAGCGTTTCGCTTGAAGGCATTTCGCTCCCGCAAGCTGCAAGTAGACACATGCTCATAGACAATGCTAAAATAATGCTTAGTTTTTTCATAATTTTTTCCCCTTTTGTTTTTATTGCTGATTAAGGTATTTTTTTTCCGTATTGTTCTGGATATATTTTTTAAGACCTAACTAATTATAAATCATTGTGCCTTCGGATACAATGTCCCTTAGGGACACTCTTGCGGTTGCACCATTGCGCACCATTGCAAAGTAATAAACTATGTGATATAATAAATGCAGAACGTTTATTATATATTTAAATACCTTGCACATACGCATATCAGCAAATTATCTCAGGCAACTTCACACAGAGACCATAATTTGTATTTTATGTGGTATTATTCTTGAAAAAAAAGAAATTTTTTGATAGGTGATAAAATGTATAAATTTATAAAGAACAAATTTTTTGCACAGAATATGGATTTCCGAATAAAGATATTTAACCTACTTGCGACAACAGGATTCATTGTAAGCCTTGTGATATTTGCCATGTCGCTAATAAATGGTGCATCTGTACTAAACAGTGCTATACTATTGTTATCGGCTCTTATTTCGGCAGTATTGCTCATATATTCAGCTAAAACGGGGAATTATCGTCCATGCTACATAATTACGGTTACATTCGTTTTTATGCTGTTGTTCCCGATAATGTTCTTCACAGCAGGAGGATATAACAGCGGTATGCCTTGTTTTTTTGTGTTTGCAGTGGTATTTACTCTTTTTATGCTTGAGGGAAAAGCAGGTATTATCTGTGCCACAGCCGAGATAGTCATTTATGTATCGTGTTGTGTCGTAGCTTATCGTTTCCCACAGATTGTAACGCCGTTCCCAAATGAAAAGGGAGTTGTCAGTGATGTCATTACTGGCATTTGTGTTGCATCTTCCGCTCTGGGTGCTACTATGTTTTTTCAAATAAAAATGTATAATGAGGCAATGAATGAGGCACATCGTAGCAACAAGGCAAAGGGCATTTTCCTTGCAAATATGAGCCACGAGATACGTACGCCAATAAATGTTATTCTTGGAATGAACGAACTTATAATACGTTCGTCCGACCATCGGGAAATACTTGAATATACCTCAAAAATACAGAGTGCAGGCGATATGTTGCTTTCTATTATAAACAATATTCTTGATGTCACACAGATAGAATCAGGAAAAATAATGACCTCGGTCAAGCCATATCGCATCGATTCACTTGTTTCTGAGCTTGTATCCATTGGCAGTGAGCTTTCCAGCAAAAAAGGTTTGACCTTTATCGCTGATATTTCTCCAAATATGATGTCTATGCTTGAAGGTGACAAAAATCATCTTAAACAGATTGTTACAAACTTTCTCTCCAATGCCATCAAATATACCCAATTCGGAAGTGTGACGCTTTCGGCTGAAACTTTCGTCCAAAATGATAATAACGAAATCGCCGTTCTAAAAATAACTGTTTCCGATACGGGTATAGGCATACCCGATAAGGAGCTTGAACATATTTTTAAAGTGTTCGGAAGAGGAAAAAATGCTGTGGAATATGCTGTTGAGGGTACGGGTCTTGGACTTGCAATAGCAAAGGATCTTGCAGATAGTATGGGTGGACGGCTGATTGTGAAAAGCTGTGAAGGCAAGGGTAGCACTTTCGGAATAGAAATACCACAGAAAATTTGCAACAGTACTCCTATCGGCAAAATAGCCTTTACTGTGAGCGAAAAAAACTGTTCGGACAGCTTTATTGCCCCCGAGTGCCGTATTCTTGCCGTAGATGACAATGCTGAAAATCTGCGTGTGATAAGTTTGTTACTTGAACGCACTATGATAACCGTTGATACTGCTTCCGATGGTATATCGGCTGCAAAAGTTGTGAAAAATACAGCTTATGACCTTATTCTTCTAGACTATATGATGCCTATTGCAGACGGAATACAAACGCTTAAAATAATGCGTGAAAATGGTCTGTCTGTAAACACTCCCGTTATTGCTTTGACTGCTGAAGCATTGTCGGGTTCGGAGGAAAAATTCATATCAGCAGGATTTTCGGCTTATCTATCCAAGCCAATAAGTTGGCATACTCTCGAAAAAATGCTTATAACAATGCTTCCTGCCGACAAGGTAATAATCGGCAGTTCATCGGAAGATATTATCTCACCCGAGGAATTGCGTAGACTGTCGGAACTTATGAATGAATATGACATAAGCCTTGATTCTGGACTAAGCTATCTGAGTGGAAATATAACACGATTCCGTACACTTGCGAAGATTTTTTCAGACGGATATGAACACAATCGTGAAAGTCTTGAAAATATGTTTGACAGTGGCAGTGACAGGCTTATTTTTGAGATACATTCCCTCAAATCTGCTGCAAAAGGCATCGGTGCTATATCGCTGTTTGAAATTGCAAAAACTATGGAGAACCATCTTGCCAATGGTGACTTCGACTATGCTGAACACGCCCGTGAACTGCTTATGTTTATATGGAAACGTGTAGCAGAGGGAATGAAGCTTCTTGTTTCGGAAACAGCAAATAATATCCATTCCGTTTCGGCAGAGCAAATCAACAGCAAAAGCCTTGAAATGCAGATAAAAAAGGGTTTGGAAGAGCATATATGGCTCGAAACACAAAATGCTCTTCAACAGCTTATCAATAAGGAAACGGATATGGAAGCTATACGCAATCTAACATACATTTCGGAGTTTGTTGACGAACTCGATTTTGTAAGTGCAGAAACACTTTTCAATCAGTTTATGGAAAGGAGAAAGACAAATGAGCAATGAAAAAAAACGTATAATGGTAGTGGACGATGATAAAGTACTGTTGAAAAATGCAGCCGTACTACTTGGCGTAAATTACAGCGTAAGTTTGTATTCGTGTGGAACAGAGGCACTGAAAGCGTTGTCGGAAAAAACTCTGCCCGACCTTATTCTGCTTGATATAAAAATGCCTAATATAGACGGCTATACTGTCATTCAACGAATAAACGAAATTCCTCGATGTAAAAATATCCCGATAATATTTGTAACGGGCATGTCCGATGAAGAAGACGAACTAAAAGGTTTTCAGCTTGGCGCAGCAGATTATATCAAAAAACCATTTTCTCAGAAAATACTGCTTGCAAGGATAAGCAATCTTTTAAAGAAATCCGAACCTGTCGATTTGTCGGCAAAACTTGCTACTGCAGGTTTTAATGATACGGAACGTAAAATTGCTGAGCTTATCGTAAAAGGATATAACGGCAAGGAAATATCCGATATATTGTTTTATTCTTACAGCTACATTAAAAAGCTACTTGCATCAATGCGTGAAAAGTGCGACTGCGAAACACTTGGTGACTTGAAAAAAATTCTTTGTGGAAGTTATGAGCAGAAAAAATAATGCAACACTGAGCCAAAATATGTACGGTGTTACATTAAACCAACGATTATGAAATGGTAAAACGACTCTTCACTTGTAAATAAAATCATTGGGAGTGTATAAGTAGAAAAACTTATACACTTTAATTTTGTTAATAAAAATGGTAAAATTTAAGATAAAAAATCTGGAGGTAATAGAAATTGAGAATAAAGTACTAATAATGTATGCTCGTGGAATGAGTCAAGGAGACATATTTGCAACGATTGAAAACATCGTGTTCATCAGCATAGATGGAGTTTCTGGTATTGAAAAAGTGCTAAATTTATCTTTCCAAATGTGATTATTCATGGAATGACCGTCCTATCTCCAATTGGTCTGCTGTTAGTAGAACAGATAAAAAAATCTGGAAATTATTTTAAAAGTATCAAAAAAAATCATGGAATGGCAGATATTAGAGAATACTATCAAACCGACGATATTTCGTGGATAAATAACCATGAAATCGATACGAACTCTAAAAAAAAGTAGAAAAATGGAAAAATTTAAAAAGTATAGGAATGGTAATCCATAAACATGGTAATATCTATGAAATAAGATGTTTTATCAGCAGTCTATTACCAAATATTGAGATTTTTTCTAATTCAATAAAAGGACATTGGTCGGTTGAAAGTATGCATTGGCAACTCGATGTCACTTTTAAAGAAGATAGTAACAAAACTTTAGATAAAATTGCTTCACAAAATCAAAATATTATTAGAAAATGGTGTTTAAGTATATTAAAAATTGCAAGAATTGGTTCATCTAATGCACATAAGAGCATTAGAAAAGAAATCATTGATAATAGGAGTATCCACTGCTGTATTGATTTTCACTAAAACGGGTTACGGTGGTACTGATTTCGTGTGGTTCTATGATATGAAATCCGATGGCTTCTCCCTAGATGATAAACGCTCTGCTATTTCCAAAAACGATATCCCAGATATTGTCGCACGTTTTCACAATCTTGAGGGCGAAAAGACTCGCAAACGCACAGAAAAATCTTTCCTAGTGCCTAAGGAGGAAATAGTTGCTAATGGTTATGATTTATCCATAAACAAGTACAAAGAGATTGAATATATCACTGAGATGAATGTGAAAGTAATTCCATAGTAGTTAATTTAAAATCTTAAAAAGTATGTTTAGCATAAAAATATTCATTATTTTTTCATACACAGACGAGAACGTTCTTAAAATATTTGACTATTACAAACTTATTTAAAGGACTTAGGAGATTAAATCCATCAATCTTGATACCACAGTATCTTCCAAGTACCAGAAACAATCTTATCTTTGTATCTATCCAAAAGGTCGAGTATCTTAGGGTCTTGACTTTTAGATTTTGGTAATACTATACCTTCAATAACATGACTAATGTCAATAAAAGGAATATCACCTTTCTGAGTATAAGAATTTTTTCTTTCTATAAGCCAGATTCTTTCTTCTGCCTTATATCCAGATTTAACCAAAAGGTCTTGAATAGCTTTTGGTAGTTTGTTCCATATAAAAGTACCTGTAACCATGATAGCGAAATTGCAATCAGCTTTATTCCCTTTGATTGTGATAGAAGGATAATTAAATTCTTCGTTTCCGTCATATTTCCAAACTTCAATAGGGTCATGGTCTTTTTTAGTTTTATCGTAGAAAGATTCAGGATTGCTTTCAGCTCGATTTATGAAAGCGTTTACCTTCTTAGCTGTATTTGTTCCTATGGTATAAGGACGCTCTTCACCACATTGAATGGTATAGAATTCATTGGCATTATTAGGGTCATAATAGCAACGCAAGATTATTGAAATATCTTGAAGGTTATGAGCATAGCTTTCATAGGCAGTGAAAACATATGATTCTAATAGAACGTTACCATCTAGCATTACACCATAATTCCAATCGTAGATGTGTTTTTTTAAATAATTTTCATGGGCAAAATCACCTACACAAACCAATGGTTTATCTAATGAAGTTTTACCTATTTTAATCTGCTTATAATCTAAAATTGAAGATAAGTCATCTAATGTAGAAGTGAAATGATATACTATTCCTAGATTCTTCGCAGAGTTCAATTTAATACGAATCATAAAGATACCTCCTTTTGTTATATAAGGCTTTGTTAAGTTAAAATGAAAAATAATTCTTAACCCTAAGCAATGATAATGAGTTTGATAGACTCTAATATCCTCCATCAATTTTTACTCATTAATATAGGATTTTCTTAAGAAATCATCTTTATTTTTCATCTTTACTTAACAGTGCCTTTCATGTTTTAAAAGTTGTTCTATTGTTTTTTTCTAATCTTTAAGTATATTATATCATAATTGTATGTGCAAAAAATTGTACATACATAGATATACTAAAATCTATTGAAAAACATTCATAAGCATGATATAATGAACTATTAGAAAAGGTTTAGAATATAACTTATAAATACATATAATCGAAAGGAAAAAACTATGTCATCATCGAAAGATAATATAATTTGTCTTTTACAAATACTATGGGAGTACTCCGACCCAGAGAACATACTTAGCATGAAGGACATTCAATCTAAAATGAAACTGCTCTATGATAAAAATATCGACCGAAGAACTGTCACTAACTATTTAAGTTCCCTCAATCTGCTTGGTTTTGATATTTCCATGTTTGAAGAAAACAAAAAAGGTTACTATTTACGTGAACGAATTTTTGATATCAGTGAAATTCGTTTATTAATGGATAGCGTTTATTCAAATAATACCATTCCTGAAAAGTACTCAGCTGAGTTGATTAGAAAACTACAAAATCTAGTGAGTAAACCGAAACGTAAGTCATATAATTCTCTGATTATCTGTCGTAACAATATGAAAACGACAAATAATCAAATTTTTTATAACATCGATACGTTGGATAAGGCTATTACAGAACAAAAAAAGGTTTCTTTTATCTATACTGCATATGGATTTGATAAAAAATTACATCAAACAAGTGAACATCATCATATTGTAAATCCATATAGTATGGCGTTCTATGATGGAAATTATTATCTAATTTGTGGCTGGGACAATATAGAAGAACTTAGACACTACCACATCAGCAGAATTAAGGATATCCAGTTGTTAGAAGAGAAGTCATCACCACTTCCAAAGGATTTCCATTTGGATAAGTATATTCAAAATGCAGTTTTTATGTACAGTGGAAAACCTGAACGAATAAAAATGCGTTGTAAAAATTTCATTCTAAATCAAGTTATCTTGAGATTTGGAACTGATATTCAAATCGTGCCAGACGATGAAAAGACGTTCATTGTATCACTTTATGCAAATTGCGATGGTATGTATGTCTGGGCGTTGCAATTTCTTGACAGCTGTGAAATACTAGAACCACTCCATTTAAGAGAACGCATTTGCGATGTTGTAAGAAATTCATCTTACAAGTAAGCGTGTACAAATTTTTGCACATAGACTATGTTATAATATACTTAAAGACTTGAACAAGGAATGATAGTTATGATAAAAGGCGTATTCTGGTTGATTGATGAAGAATTGCTTGCATTTCCATTTGATAGCAGTTATCCGGAAGGTATTGCTAAATCAGGTGATACTTACAATCATAAAAAACTTTGGAAATGTGTGCAATCAAAAGGATATCGTTATAGTTTCGATTATTATCCAAGAGGAAGAGTTGATATTAATAATAAAGGTATTGCTGTAATTTATATGAGTCCACATATTAATGAACGCTATGTTGAGATTATTAAGCATGATTTTGGTATTTCTGGCAACTGCATTGTGAGGTATGATTATAGTGAACATTATCATTGCTATCTTGACAAAGACGGCATATGAAACCGTTCTATCGTGTGAAAGGAGCGTTTGTATGGCAAATCGACCAGCATATTTAATTCAAAGTGGAAAAATTATTTAAATAATAATCATATTCCGTGAGATTTTTTAATCTTGACGTGGCTGTTCTGTCAGCCAAAAGGTGAGGCAGATATTTTTACAGTATCGTAAAGCACTCTATCAAAATTCGTCATGTAACGTAGTTACATGGTGGATAACAGACAAAATG
>JBJFHM010000041.1:1278-11875 GCA_051893615.1 Oscillospiraceae bacterium | reverse complement strand
AAAATGTGGCAGTTATCAGTTTTTATGACCCAGCAATAAAGCGTATTGACAAGGATTATTCCCACATAGATTACAGCGGAGTGTGTAAAACAGTTTTTTACAGTGAACTTGATGATTTAGACCTTGAAGTGCTGAAAGAAAAGGGATATACATACGATACATACTTCCCTGAGGCAGATGAGATGGCAAAGTTTATATATAATGCACATGACAGCGATATGGATATTATATGCCAGTGCGAATATGGTCAGAGCAGAAGTGCAGGATGTGCCGCTGCAATTTTTGAGCATTTTTATCATAATGGTATATCTGTTTTTGCAAACTATAATTATTATCCAAATCAGGTTGTGTATCACAAAATTTTTGACGCACTCAAAAGACAGAAACGCTATCACGATAACAGATATTATTTTGCAGCTGATACTGAGATTATTAAATCACATTTAGCCCGAATGCAGCTCCCTGAAGAAATTCTTTCAGATTATAATCCATCGGACGGAAATTCTGTGGCAGATGTGAAATGTGAAATAGAGCGGTATTTATCGGCACGTCATTTGATTTTCAATTCCCCGGAAGCGATTATAAACTGTTTGCTGAATAGTGGGCAATCAATATATGCATCATTTACTGTTACGAAGCTTTTCCATACATATGACCACTATCTGTGGGAGCCATATGCGGCTCACACATATTTCAGGTACGGATTAGAAGAAATTCCTGTTGTGATATGGTTCAGCCGATACCGTTCATCAAATGCCAGAAAAATGGTGAGGGGAAGAGAAATACCGCAGCATGAATGTCATCTTGGATTCAGTCCGATTCAGTCACTTGATTTTTTCGGGAAACTGTCTTGGGACGGAAAACGTAAAATGATAGATGCCGTGCCGTTGATTATAACCAATATACAACCTTGAATTACACAAATTATTGTTTCATAAAAGAGGGAGTGGTCTATGTGTCTGAAAAGTACAAAATCAAAATGAAAATACTGAATATTCACGATTACAGAGAAAATACCCATAACAGTGTTTATACTGTATTGGAAACTTTTAGATATGATATAAATATCATATCGCCACAGTTGGATTATGATTCTGTGAAACCTGAAAAAATTCTTAAGATACTACACCAGCAGATAATTGAAAATAAAATTGATATCATTGTTGGAGTAGGTCTTGGTGGATTTTATGCAGCGATTCTTTCTGCACAACTAGATTTACCAGTATTTCTGGTGAATCCCTATTTAATGCCATTTATCTATTTGCCTAGATTAGGGTATACCAAAGATGTAAAGCCTTATATGACAATGTTTAGAGAACTCTTCAAACTAAAGAAACATAATATAAGTACTGTCGTTGGTGGTCAGGATGAAATCATTGATACGCAGGAACTTACAAAATCCATACTTCAAAATACACGATATGCATTTATTCCAAACGGTAAGCATTCGGGTACAACTCTACCGTTGAAGCAGTGTTTTGAAAATTTTTTATCTTACATCAAAACAACTCTGCCCATGATTAAATTAGAAGAAAACAATGATTATGAACTTTTGCTTAAAAAGTGGTATAGTGCTAAAGCTAAAAAGGAACGAGAAGAAATAACTGAAAAGTGGTTTTCTCTTTTGGAAAATAGTGAGTATGATTTTGATGTGGAAGAATATAAAATTCTTTTTAAGAAAACTTGGCAATATTTTATGAATCATCTTGGTGTGTTTGAAATATGTCGAGAAGATATGGAAATCATAAATTATATGAATCGTTTTTTAGTTTTTCTTAACTTTTATAATAAAGACAACATACCAGACAGGGAAATTTATACATGTCTCCTATTTTTAGAGGGCTTGATTGAAACAATTTCTTCAAACGAATGGAGTAGAGGGAATAGAGGAACTTTTTTAGAAGAAGGAATAATTATTTTAAGGTCTCACGGTCCCGTAGCACCCCCAGAAATAAAATTGACTGAGTTTGAAGAAGATTATAAAAGATTTTGCGAATATTACAGAACTGAAATGGAAGAAGAATGGGAAGACTGATAAGCAAAGTTAAAAATAATATAGAAACAATAGAGTGTATTATTGCTAAGAACAACTTTGCAAACCGAAGTCATCAGTAATAAAATGTTGACATACAGATAAAACTATGTCATAATAGAAACATAAAATAAAGTCAAATTACTTACAAGGAGAAGTGATAAATATGAATCGTGTTGAATTATATTCTTATGCCAAAACCAAATTGGAAATATTAGCTCATAGCAAGGGAATTTCTCAAGAACGACTAGAAACAGTTTACTATCAGCCAAGTCGTGAGATTTTTTATGGTACTGAATTGAACCACTATTTTTATCTTTTTTGTGGTCATCTTGCAGACCGTCAGTATATGAAAAATATTATCAACTTTTATCATAATAATTCTGATACACAGAAATTATTAGAAAAAATACTTTTCAATTACGACCCTAAAAAAGTAACAGATGTCTATCGCAACGCAGAAGAAATCAAGGCTGAAATAAAAAAAATCAGTCCATCAAAAATTCAGAATGAAACAAAATGGAATGAATACTTAACAGGTATTTATCAATGTGCTGAATTTCTAGTAAGTGGAGAAATCAGTGGTGTTCAGATATCTTTTGAATATCTTCTAAAAAATCCAGAAAATATCGATGAAATGAAGATTTATTTATATAATTTACGTTATATTATCAATCATATGACAGGCGTTGGTTCAGCAGTTTGCTATAACTGGCTAAAAGAATGTGGAGCTTACTGGCTTGCTAAACCTGATATGCATATTAAACGTGTTGTTGCAGAATTTTTGAAAAAAGAACTCTCAAATAAGGCAGATACATTAAATTCTATAAAGGATACAGATAAGATTATTTCACTATTTTTGAAAGAAAATCCCAGTCAAAAGCTATTTCCCAAAAACGATAAAATTGTAAAAGGAGCAAGTTTAACCCCTGATGAGTTCGTGACAATTTATATGTATCAATGGGCAGAAGAAATCAAACATCTTGGCGAAGATGAAAACTGCACTGCATATAAGTTAGACCGTATTTTGTATCTTTACTGTACCAATGGATATTTCTATCTTGAAACTTTAACCACTAATACTATATCTGAAACTGACCTTTTACATAAAATACAAGAATAATTTAAAAGTACATAAAGTCTTATGTTTCAATCTTTGGAACACTCTTCCAAATTAAAATAACGCTTTATTCAAGAAAAGCAAATTATGAGGTGATGCTATGAATTTTATTATCGAAAACGGAATTCTAACAGATTATATTGGAGATAAATCAGTAACAAGCGTAGTTATTCCAAACGGTGTAAAAGAAGTAAGACATGATGTGTTTTCTAATTGTGAAAATCTGAAATCCATTTTTATTCCACAAAGTGTAGAAGAATTTGAGTGTAATTGGTGTTATGAACTCACTGAAATTCTTGTTGATGAAAACAATCCGTATCTCACAAGCGAGGAGGGTATCCTATACGACAAAAACAAGACCGTTCTAATTCGATATCCAAGCAACAGAAACTCTGAAAAATTCGTTATCCCTGACAGTGTGAAAGAAATTGAACATGATGCTTTTTCTGATTGTTGCAATCTAACAGAGATTATTATCCCTGATACTGTAGAGTATATTGGCTTTAGTGCGTTTTACAACTGCTGTTCACTGACGGAAATTCAACTTCCGTCACATATACACGGAATATTGGATGATACATTTATGTCGTGTCGTAAATTAGAGGAAATTTCTATTCCAGATGGTGTAAAATGTATCTATTCACATGCCTTTGAACATTGTTATTCTCTAAAGAAAATAACACTTGGAAAAGATGTAGAGTATCTTGATTCATTCTCTTTTTCAGCATCTAATTTGGAAGAAATCATTGTTGATTCCCGAAACGAGTTTTATTCAAGTCAGGATGGTATTTTATATGATAAAGAGAAAACAATTTTACTTTTTTGTCCTTATGGAAAGAAAGGTAAAGTTGTGATACCAAACACAGTAACACAAATCGGTGCCTGTGGTTTTGATGGATTTTGTGATTGTTCCAATCTGACCTCTATTCATGTGCCTACCAGTGTTACACATATTGCAAGTTATGCATTTGCTGATTGTACAGGTTTGACCTCTAATCCAATACCTAACGGCGTCGTGATATTTGACACCGAATGGTGATGATGTTAAGAAAGTTACATATTTAGATTAAGAAAAGGTTTGAGGTTATGGAAGATTTTAGAATTGAAAAAGGTGTACTAGTTAAATACTATGGTAATGATGAAGTGGTTACAATCCCTGAGGGCGTTACTACTATTGGTATTAGAGCTTTTAAAGGGCGTGAAAAAATACTATCATTATCACGCAGTAACGATATCTTGAAAGAGGTTATTATCCCAAATAGTGTTACTACTATTTATGCTAGAGCTTTTAAGGATTGTATCTGCTTAGAAAAAGTTAATATTCCTAACAGTGTTACTACTATCGATGATAGTGCTTTTTATGGTTGTAGCAGTTTAAAAGAAATAAATATCCCAAATAGTGTTACTAATATTGGTAGAGGTGCTTTTTATGGTTGTAGCAATTTAAAAGAAATAAATATCCCAAATAGTGTTACTAATATTGGTAAAAGTGCTTTTTATGGTTGTAGCAATTTAAAAGAAATAAATATCCCAAATAGCGTTACTATTATCGATGATAGTGCTTTTTATGATTGTAGTAATTTAAAAGAAATAAATATCCCTAACAGCGTTACTAAGATTGGTCATAGAGCTTTTTGTAATTGTAGCAGTCTAAAAGAAGTTACTATTCCAAATAGCGTTACTACTGTTGGTTATTGTGCTTTTGGTGATTGTGAGTATCTAGAAAAAATCACCATTCCTGATAGTGTCACTTCTATTGGTAGAGGTGCTTTTTACAACACTCCTTTTATAAGAAACTATCCTAGCGACTTCGTTATATTAGATGCTTGTAATGTACGATTTTATGTGACCTTTTAACTCATCATCTGATATTAGTTTGTATACTCCATTTTTGTACCAATAGCGAGTTACCCCCTCTAATGCGTCATTTCTGACGAATATATAATTAGAGTGGGTACGAATATATTCTGCTAACAATGGAGCAGATATCTTTAATATGGTTTTCCTAGTTTTAGGATTATAGTCTTCAATGATATAATCAGCATCACTTGGGATTTCTATGTGTTTATTGGTATCTTCTTCAATGTTATTGAAATCGAAGTTTTTAGCTTGTTCAATGGCTTTATTGATGTTTTCAATCAATCCTTGACGATTATTAATCATCATTTCGTTGCCATCTTTGAATTGTCCATAAAAGTTACTATCCACACAGATACATGGAATATTGTGTATCTTGCATAGTCTTAATGCGTTTGATGTCGACTTTCTTCCTGTTTCATCGTTATCCAAAGCCCATATTAAGATTGGTCTTTCAGTTTTGGAACGCTCTCCAATGATTTCGTAGTATTGTTTTTCTATAAATTGATTACTCATTGAAGTGCTACCAAGTCCAATAGTTTCGTATCCTAATGAAATAAACGATAATGCGTCGATTTCTCCTTCTACTACGATTACTATTTTATTAGTTTTTAGTGCGTCAATATTTAAAATGTGAGTTTCTCCAACTTTCATCTTAGTATAACTTTGTGCGTTTATTGGGATTTCATTGTTTTGTCTAATATCTCTTGATAAATAACTATTATCTGAAGTTGGAATTATCGCTCTTGGAGTTCCTTGAACATGAGAATATTTTTTCTTTTCTTCATCAGTTCCAAACTGCTGTTTATATAGTATGTTTGGGTGTATCCAGTTGGGGATAAATCCAACATGAAAACGTTGTAACACCTCTTTTGAGATACCTCTTCTTAACATATAGGCAGAATTATCTACAAAAGTTTGAGAAATTTTAATATCTTCAATTATTTTCTTTTGGATAAACTCTTTTTCTTGCCTGTTAGTATCTATTTTTTGAGGTTTTCTCTGTATTGGCTTATTACCATACTTTTCGGATAGTTCTCTTATAGCAGTTTTATCATCGATGTTATGCAATTTCGCATATAAATCAATGATAGTTCCACCATTGTTACAACTGAAACATTTCCAACGAGTTCGATTGGTATTTGGCATAATACTAAAAGCACAAGTTTTATGTTGACCAGAGCCACTCTTGCAGATTGGACATTCTTTGATTTTTCCATCTGATACTGTGGTTACTTCATAAAGATAATCATCAAGATGGATTTTAAGTTTTTCAATATTGACCATATATTTTGTATCACCTTTTCTGTATTTTTTTGAGGTCTTGCGTGTTGGCTTTTCCTCTATGTAGTTATTGGTGATATTTAGGTTTTCTATGTATATTGTAGATTTTTCCTCAATCCTTGGGGGGTTCATGGAGTATGTACCAGTCTTTCGGATAGTTGGAAGTACTTCACTAGTTACCCACCTTTTGAACTTTTTAGCACCCTCTAATTTACTTGCTAACACTAGGGAATATAATCCACTCTCGTTTATGATTGTTAATCCACGATTAGGAAAGTTTTTTAATGTTCCGTTTTGGAACATTAAAACATCACGGCAATATTTTTTAGATAGTATCATCTTGTCTTCTTCGTCAACATGGTCTCTTAATGCTTTTTGGTTTACTGTATATCCTAAAGCATTAGTAACGTCTAAACCTACAAAGTAGATTTTTCCATCAATCTCAATAGTTCGGATTTGTCCAAACTCTTCATGCTCAAATATCGATATTTCGTTATTAACATTCTCTTTTTCGTTGTCAATCATAACTTAAAAAACTTCCTTTCAAAATAGTGTAGGAAGTTACTGAAAAGGAAATGGACATTTAGTGGATTTTTTGATATAATATTGAAAAAGATATGAGGAGTAGAAGAAAATGAAAAAAGGAATAATAGAAGAATTTCTTCTATTATTCCTTTTTTCATTTTCTTCTACTCCTTATTATTGTATTTTCTTTATTATAACACTATCTTCGTTTTTTTCCACTCCAGTAGGCTCAAAGGCAGCTCTAAATATCAAACGCTTTTGACTAATACGCTTATACTAAGCCTGTGAAACGAGATTTAAAGCAGTTTTACGCGAAATATTAAGATTTAATGGTGAATTATCTTTTTTAGCTTTTGAAGCATCCTCGCAAAATATGACATCAAGACACCAACGTGTTTTATTTTCGATGAACCAATATTTTCTAACTGAATTAGCAAATCCATTGAGATTAGTTAAAGAGGTAATAAAATAGCGAACGAATTGAGATGTTTCTCCATTTTCGATAATTGTAAATTTTGCCATACCGAGTGCTTTTAGTCCACACCATTCATATTTTTGAAGGCATATTAGTTGCAAACTCTTTGAAATAATCTTCTGTATCTTTATACAATGTAGGTTGATTTTGCTTTAATCCTATTGTATAATCTGCTTCCTTTTCTGTGATTTTTTCTACAATCTTTTTTTGACAACTGATTGCATCTGCTGTAACTATATCACTTTTTACATCAATAAGGTCAAGTAATTCAGGAACAGCAATAATTTCATTTGTTTTTTCTTCAACTGTTAATTCACCCAATATCAATTGATTTTCAGAAACAAATACATTTACAACATGATGTGCTTTATGTTGAGCATTTCCACTTCCACATATTGTTTTGCCATCCATTGTAGCTACACTGCGTTGACTTCTTTCTGCTGATACCCAGTTTATCAGGCATGACGAAAGTTCAGATGGATTGATTTTTTCAAATACTCGTCTGAATGTATTACTATCAGGTATACCATTCGGAAGTTCAAGAAATTTCGCTAAGTGTTCTTTGTGACTTTTGCCAAATACCTCCATATATTACTGTACACAATCCAATGATTATTATATCTTCAAGTTTGTGTCGGATATTTCCATATCCTGTACTTCTTGGCTCATTTATATTTTTTATTCCCTTTTTTAATTCTTCTATCTTCATATCTCTATTTTATACCTTTTTTAAAAAAGTAAATGCTGTTGTCATGGTTATAAGACCACGAAAATCAATTTTTAGAAACAACTCTAAGAATTGTATTGTTATCTAGTATTTAATCAATCGTAATAATAATATTATAGATTATTGTGATATTTTACATACAATTTTATTTTGGTCATAATTTACCAAAAAAATATCTTTTATAGACTTTTTTTGTGAAAATATCTAAAAAAGTCTTGACATTTAAAAAAATATAGTATATAATATAGTTAATTCAAACGATGTGGTTCTTGAAAGGAATGATTTTTATGAAAAAGAGTTATAGAATATTATCAACAATGTTAGCATCTATACTTGCAGTTTCATCACCTGTAAGTTCTATGATGCTTATGAACGTAAATGCTACTGAAAATGGTATTGTATCTGAAAATGAAAACGTTTCCGAACCTACTGTGGCTTTTAACAGTGAGTTGGCTTTCGATGGTGCCGAAATGAAAGTAACAGTCAGCAACGTTGATGACTATTCCCTAGTATGGTCTATAGATGGTACAGAAGTATCCACTGAAGATACTTATACTATCACTACTAATGACCTTGAAAAATTCTTAAAAGTTGATGTTATCTCTAATGGTAGCATAGTAGCAAGTAATAGTATATATTGTAGTAATCTACCAGTCGTATATATTGGTTGTGATGATATTGACACTTTAAACGGCTCTTGGACACATGAAGACTATTATGGTGCAACTATGAAAATTCAAGGTAATAGTACCTATAATAATGCTAAACAACTTTATGATGGTGATATACAAATCAAAGGACGTGGAACTTCTACTTGGGGCTTTGCTAAGAAACCTTACAAGATAAAATTAGATAGCAAATCTAACCTATTCGGTATGGGAAAAAACAAACACTGGGTACTCCTAGCTAACTATGCTGATGGTACTTTAATGAGAAACTATACTGCTTATAGTCTTGCAAAAGGTCTAGGTCAAGTAGCTATGGATTCTGTATTCGTTGATGTTATCATAAATGGTGAATATGTTGGTAACTATCAACTTTGCGAACAAATTAGAGTAAGCGATGACCGTGTAGACATATACGATTACGAAGGTAAAGCCGAAGATGCTGCCGATGAAATCTGTGCAACTTATGGTATAGATGATAAAGATACTATCAGTTCTATGGAAGATGCTATGAAAGAAAATCTATCATGGATGACTACTGGTACTTTTGAATTTAATGGCACAGTATATAACGTATCAGAAATATACTCCGATTGGAGCAAACTCCAAAAGAAGATTAGCACTGTAGATGGTTACCTACTTGAATTAGCTACTGATGCTAATGGCGAAACTTCTTATTTCTACACTTCCAAAAACGTTGGCATAGATTGTGCATATCCTGAATATTTGAAAACTAACGATACTATGATGAGTAATGTTCAAAACACTATCCAAACTTTTGAAAACGCTCTATATAGTAATGATGGAAACACTACTATCGATGGTGAATTAATCCCATATAATGAACTTTGTAACATGAATTCCCTTTATGGATACTGGACTACTGGTATGGTATTCATGAATGAAATAGGACATCGTAGTAACTATATGTACCTTGATAAAGGTATCTTGAACTTTGGTCCTGTTTGGGATTTTGACTGGTCTGCAGGTTGTGAAATCTCTGGTTGGCCTTCATTAGACTATAACAAATGGTTTGGTCAAGGTGATTGGGCTGGTACTTGGTTCTATCAAGTTGGTAAAAATAATTACTTTGCTATCAAGGAACAAGAGTATTATTGGAATAATCATGAACTTATAGAATCTTACTTAGATGGCAATAGGTCTGATAGTCTTGTAACTAAACTATATAATGAGTTATACGCTTCTGGCATGGCTAATTCTGAGAAATGGGCTAGTACTTCATCTACTTTAAATGGTTATGAAGCTGATTATCAACAGATGATTACTTGGCTTGATAATCGTCTTAATTGGATTGATGAACAGTTTGCTACTGAAGATAGTGCAGTTAAAAGTCTTGGTGGTACTGTAAGTAGTAATCTAAACGTATCCATACAAAATGCAGATGGTACTCCACTTGAAACAGATGACATCTCTATTATTACTGGTGATGGTAAAGTTCCAGTAAATAAAGATATTCAAGTTACTGCTAAAGTTGATAATCTTTGGGAAGCTAGTTATATGGCATTATATATCAATAATAAGTACGTTGATACTGTAAAAAATGATAATAATACTGTTATTTTTGACGTCCCTGCTAGTTATCTAACTAGTGATGTTGGTACTAAAAACGTTATTCAAATCTATGGTGTAAGTTCTCCAGGAAGTAGTTATTATCAATGTACAAACTTTGCTACGGTAGTTCAATATGAAACTACTGATACTCCAGAAATTACTACTCCAGTAACTACTACAACTTCTGAACCTACTATTACTACAGTGACCACTACAACTCCTGAACCTACTACTACTACAGTGACTACTACAACTCCTGAACCTACTACTACCACAGTAACCACCACAACTCCTGAACCTACTACTACCACAGTAACCACCACAACTCCTGAACCTACTA
>JBJFHM010000041.1:0-1178 GCA_051893615.1 Oscillospiraceae bacterium | reverse complement strand
CTACCACAATAACCACCACAACTCCTGAACCTATTACTACCACATTAACCACCACAACTCCTGAACCTACTACTACTACAATAATTACTGATGATTATATTTCACTACCAGTAGTAGTAAATAGCAATGGAAAGATAACAGTTAATCTAAGTCAATACTTAGGAAAGATTGAAAAACTAAAAGTTACTTTCTCTGATAAGTCAAACAGTAATGGTGCAGTATGCTTCTATAGTAGTGGAAATTGGTATGGTCAAACTAGTTATAATTGTAACGGTTCAGATACTATCACCATAGACATGACTGAAGAATATAATAAGGCTACTACTGGTGAAGTAGTATTCTGGTACAATCAAGGTGACGTAACTGTGGAAGATATCTCTATCTTACTTGAAGGTGGAGTTGAAGTGACAACAACAACAACTACTACTACTAGTTCATCTACTGAAGATACTGATAGCAATTATATTCCTGTAACTTTGAAAGACGGTTCTATAAATGTTACTGAGTATACTTCTAAAGATATTACTGGCGTAACTTTCAAATTAACAGGTGTTTCTAGTGGAAGTGGTGCTTGTCATCTTAAAGATACTAACGGCAGTTGGCTAGGAAGTGTAAACTACGCATTCACTAACGATGATACTGTTACTGTAACTTTTGATGATTATTCTAACGTTGGTACTATCAGTATATATATGTGGTGGAACTCTACAGGTCAAACTATCACAGACGTTAAGTTGATAACTGGTTAATTGTGTTTTAATGTAATGTAAAACTTCTTATAAATAATAAATAAACATTAGGGGAATGTTTCTTTTAAGAAACATTCCCCTTTTTTCCCCTTAATAGAAATACGAAGAAATATAATTTAAATAGTTTGGAATGTGTCAATTTGTCAGGAGGATTTTTTTATGAATAAGAATTTTAATAAAATCAATGAGTTATTATTACAAGAAGTGGACAATAGCGTATTTAAAGAAAATCCACTAAACCAAAAGGAAACTCTTTATTTTTATTTTTTAACTTATATTGGTATTTTGCAAGACCAAAACGATTATAAGCATCAACAAATACTTCTAATACAATTTTTATAGTTTCAAATTTTCTTGAAAAGCATTTACTACGCCTAGCAAGAATTGGAATATAATGTCTTAAATCGGAATTGATACTTTCTACTGTAA
>JBJFHM010000040.1:0-5772 GCA_051893615.1 Oscillospiraceae bacterium | reverse complement strand
GTATGAAAAATAGCAACGTCACTACTAATGATGTTATCAATGCAATCGCCACGGGCTTGGAAAATAACAAGGACAGACTTCATGACAGTGCTTGGACTATAATTTCTGCTTTAGGTCGTGGAATTGGTCAAAATCTTCCAAAACTTGCTCAACATGGTCTTGATATCGTACTAACACTAACAGATTTCATTGGTGAACACGCTGACGAAATCGGCGAGGGTGCTGTGGATTTAATCACAGCTTTAGCCGATACCCTTATCACTGAAGATAATCTAAAACGCATTGGTGATACTGCTATCAAGTTAATTTCTAACTTCGCTACTGGGTTGACCAGTGAAAAAAATATGCTAGAAATATCTAACATAGCTAATAAAATTGTTAAAACTGTTACGGATACTCTCTTTAACAATTCTAATTCTAGTGGTGGCAGTGGCGTTAATGATGTCCTCTCTGCTGGAGCTAACATAGGCGGACAACTCTTAAATGGATTGACTACTGCCCTATTTAACGGAAATGGTGGCATTTTTAAAATTTTAGATACTCTTGTAACCTCTGTTGGCACTTATCTTTCGGAAAATTTTTGGAGTTTAGGCACTATGGTAATGGAAGGCTTTATATCAGGTGCTACTGGAATTGATTTTAGTTTTGAAGATTTCGGAGAGTATATGTATGATACTACCCACTCAGGACACTATTGGCAAGATTATTTCAGTGGTCTAGGCACTGCCCTTAAAGCTGATAATACTAGCGACACGGAAATTAAAGCATACTTTGATAGGGGTCAAAGTGGAATGTCATATGAAGAGTATTTACAATCACTTGAAAATGCAGTAAATCAAAATAATCAAGCAAATTCCGAAACTGTTGCTTTTTATCAAAATCAACTTAATACGCAAAATGAGAATTTAGGACTTTTATCGGACAAATTTTCACAATTTTTAAACCAAAAGCAAACTATCCAAGTTAGTTTATATGAAAATGCTGACGCTTTTGCAGAAATTACCGCAACGGGGGTAAATCTTTCTAGTGCTAAGAATGGGGGTTACTAATTAATGGATAAAAAAACACCTATCAAAATTGGAGATTATCCTATATATGTGGTTTATGCACAAAACATATCAAAAAAAGACGATATCAAAACTTATGACAGTGAATGTGGTACTAAAATATGCTATCTATATCGGAAAGATGTCTATACCTTAGATGTATCTTTTAAGTGCAATGCAGACGTTGGTCGCTACATAGATGATGCAGTTTCTAACTCTGTAGTACTATCCGTGACTTTTGCCGAAGTCGGCAGGTACTTAACTAAAAATATGATGGTAACATCTAGAAGTTACAAGTGTATCACCTTAAACGGCAAAGAGTTTTGGGATATATCTGTGACTTTTGAGGAGGTTTAATCATGCTTAGCGTATCACAAGAATTTTTAGCGTACATTGGAAAGCCTGTAGTTTTAAATCTGTATGGTAGCATCACAATCGGGGATACGACTATAGATTGGGATAAATCTATAGTCGATAGAGGAAGTTTCAACATTACAGATAAATGCGTGAAATCTTCGGGTTTTTCGATAGGTTCAGTTAATGCTGGAACTCTAAACGTTAGCTTGTATCTACCTAATTATCAAGCCTACGACCTTGTAGGGGGTGAAATATCAGCATTTTATGGAATAGGAACTGAAAATATCCCACTTGGTGTGTATAAGATAACTAAAGCATCACCAAACGGGATAGGTTGGATAAGTATCTCAGCTAGTACGCAACTCATTCAAGCAAACTACTATGACGATAAAGAAAATTTACCAGCAAAATGGCTACCACGTGATACTACTGCTTATTATCACTTATTGGCACTTTGTGAACACGCTCACTTGGTCTTGGGCAATACTTTAGAGGAAATTCAATCTATGCCAAACGGAAATCAATCCTTTAGCATAGTTGATGATAGCTTAACTTCCTCTACTACTGATTGCTTATCCTACATTGCTACGTTGCTCGGTGGGTTCGTAACTTGCGACAGGTATACTGGTAATGTTATCATTAAGCACTTCAAAACTGAACCTATATGGACGGCTATTCCTGATATCATGTATCGTGGAACGTTATCAATTGCAGGATTTACTATGAATTTAGCTAAAGTTATGGCGGAATTTTATGAAAATGGTGCTTTTTCATCTTATGGGGCGGCAGGTTTAGAAGAATTGGTTGGAAATCCTAATAATGTCGTCGTGGATATCTCCGATAACCCTTTTCTTGAAAGTGTTTATAAATCAACTAATATAGATTACATAATTAGTTTACTTCGCAATATAGGTGATAAAATCATTAATGTGCCTTATAAACCTTTTTCTTGTTCTATTGCTGGTAATCTGGCTTTGGAACTGGGCGACTGTATCAACATAGTTGACCAAAACGGTAATGTGACAACATCTGTTATATCACAATACACCTATAATTTTATGGGTAAGCATACTATCAAGTGCGTGGGTGAGGATAGCAGATTACTCAATAACATTCAAATTGATAACGTAAAGCGTTCGGAAGAACATATTAACAAACGTATCAACTCTATTTCACGTACTCCACTAATGAAAAAATCCGAATATAAGGCACTCGGAAATGACTTCAAAAAAGGAGTGCTTTACTGCTTATATGATGATGATGAGGTATCAACATGATTAGAAATTTATACCTTGACAGCACAGATAACTCAAAATTGGATTTTTATCTTGATGGTAAACGTATAACTCAAATGTATCTTGATGGAGTTTGCGTTTGGGACGTATCAGGCGACAACAGGCTAACCATAGAAGGTTATTGCTCAGGATATTATCAATTTAAGTACACTGTATCTTGGTTAACCTATCCAAATTATAATATTAATGTACCAATCATTGATAACAATTCGTGTACATGGAATGATTTCACAGTTCCGAGTGGTTTAACTGGTACTATTGACTGGGGTGATGGAACAATAGAATCGTATAATAGTGATAATGACTATACTCATGATTATTATAATAATGCTTGTGAATATTTTCTAAAAAATTATAAACAACAATACGGAAGTGTGTACTTTAAAATCACTATCACTTTTGATACCGATATAGTTGCTATTATAAATCCTAGTTTTTTCAACGCTGGATATAATCGCATTATTGCTATACATTTTCCTGATAGTTGTAAATATCTTTCATATAGTATGAGTTTTGATAATCTCTTTAATGATATTCCTATCACTTTAAATGTGCCTACTAGCATGGAAATCATGACTTGTTATCCGTCACAAAATCAAAAAACTATAACACACTTTGAAATTCCTAATAATGTAAAATATCTTGGCTTAGATAAATATTTTTGTGGTGGTTTTGATGAAAGTTACTACACAACTGGAGCTTTTCAAAATTGTAAGTCTTTAACCACGATTAATATACCAAAAAGTGTGAAACTGATTGGTTCTCTATGTTTCCATAACTGTAGTAATTTACAAAGTATCACGGGACTTGATGGTGTGGAAGTTTTTGGATATGACTGTTTCAACACGTGTGATAATTTAGAACCTTTTCCATTACCTAGTACTACAAAATATATATTAGCACAATCTTTTGATATGGTAGGAAATCAATATTATGGGTATGATGCCCATGACTTTTATATTGACCAACCTAGAACATCATACCTAGATTTTAATTGTAATTCACCTCTTGATATATACGAAATTCCTAATAGTTGTATTTTTATAGGGCATCGGGCGTTTTCTACGTGCTATTGGTTTAGAATTTTATCACTACCAAACACAATACAATATCTTGCTGAAAATTTCTATATATCAGGTTTTGCAGTCTGTGAACTAATCTATCGAGGTACTACTTCGGAATGGTTTACTATCAAATTTACCGAAACGGACGCACAAAGTTATACTAATATTGATGATTTCTTTAGTACTAAGCAAATCGCAGATAAAAACTTTTATAAATCTATGAGTGACCAAATTAGACGTATAATCTGCGACGATGGCATTATCATAAATCCATACGCAAGTGGTTATTTCAGTGATGGCACGGAGTACACTGGATATGGTGACAACTGTTTTAACGAAAACGGCAATGCTATCAAAGAAAATTTCTTGATATTAAATCAATAAAAAGACAAGAAAGGAGCAAAACATGATTAAAACTATAAATTTAAGTGCAAACACAGAAACAAAAATTGATATTAGTGGAGGAACTCATGTTCATATTGAAAATCATGGAAAAGGTACTGCTTATGTATCTAAACGTAATAATATCAAAGTTAGTGGTGATGGTGTTATGGCTATCGATAGTGGAATATCTAAAAATATGACAGATGTTGCTACATATAGTATCAAACAGAACATTTTTGACTATTATGGAACTATCTATGCTCTATGTGAGAACGATACTACACTAGAAATCACTACAACTAACTCTTTAATGGGTTTTAATCCAAATGCGAAAGGTGGTGATGGTGAAAAAACTCATGTTGGTGTTGATATGCTAGAAGTATCCATAGAGGATAACGATTTTGCTATGGAAAGCACTGCGAATATCGAAAAAATTTAAGAAAGGATTTGAATATTTATGAGTAGTACTATCACACAACTTGAAGTAGTTAGTACTTCAACCTGCGTGGATTTTTTCTCAAAGTTAAAAGATACCATCTTGGATAACACTAACTTTGAACTCTTAGAAGAAAGCATCGCCCCTGATAGCTTATATTTAACTTTTGATACCAAGATTTACGATTTCAAGCTAAAAATCGCAACTAAGGAGACATCTTCGACAGCAGCAAACGTCCTTTTGTGTACCTTGTCCAACGATAGCAGAGCAGTTTCAAGCATCATCAACGTTGGATACACTGCCTCGGCGAAAAAATCAACTGAAGATAATTCAAGAAAAGTAAACCTATTTATCCATGAATGTGATAAATCATACTTGGTAAAAATTGGTGGATACAATGACATTACTTGGAATTATAATTTTAACGTCATGGTGCTTGGCAAACTATCTTCCAAAACGGTTGCAGATGGCACGGAACACATTAAAATCCTATACTGTAACACCCTATATGATGCTCAAGGAGATACTGACAACATCTATTTCACTAAGGTTTATAACGCCAATCCATGTGTGGGTGTAGTTAAACAAAATCTTCTTTTAACAAATACAGTAAATAATTCCGTTGGCGTAACTGGTACTATCAAGGAGTATTGTACTAATCTATACTGTTGCTCTACGCTTACATCTGGATTTAGGTATAAAATCAATGGCAAGACATACTTCGCCTTTGACCCTAACATCTTAATTGAGGAGTAAAAATATGAAAAATTGGCAAAAAAGAGCCTTGAGGACGTTCTTACAATCCTTTGTAGGAACTATCGCAACACAGTTGACGATATATCAAGGACAAGAATTGACTAAAACCGTAGTTATATCCTTAGTGGCTAGTGCTGTTGCTAGTGGGATATCTGCAGTTATGAATTTAAATGAATAAAATAGAAAGGATTTGATTATATGGAAATAGATGAAATGTTTCTAACACACAACAGACCTTATACTAAAAGGTCAAAGACTACTGCAATTGCGGTGCATTGGGTAGGAAATCCAAATACTTCAGCAAAAGCTAACAGAAACTACTTCCAAAACACAGACCGTGCAGTATCATCTAACTTTATCGTAAGTTTGAAAGGTGAAGTTATCTGTTGCATTCCTGATAATGAAGTAAGTTGGTGTACAAATCAGGCAAACAG
>JBJFHM010000039.1:0-29441 GCA_051893615.1 Oscillospiraceae bacterium | reverse complement strand
AGAAGTTACTTGGATTATATCTGTATTGCTTTCAACTTTAGAACAAGCAGAAAGAGAACTTAAAACTAAAATCGCAGATAGAATATAAACTATTCTGTTATATTTTTTCATGATTTTTGTCTTCCTTTCTATTTATAATACAATATATCTGTATAATTATATTATATACATATAAAAAAATATTGTCAACACATATTTTGATATTCTATAAATTAATTTTTAGATACTAATAACTTTGCACCTTCAACCTTTAAGACTACTACTTGTGAACCGACTTCTATAGGTTCAAAAGTTTCTGTAATAGCAGTCCATTCAACACCACCTAAAGATACTCTACCAGTCTGTTTAGCCTTATTGATGGTTTCTGTAACTATAGCTATCTTACCAACGTTTAATTCATGGTTGGTAGGTTTGAAATTAACTTTCATATGTTTTTTTATTAATGGACGGGTAAGTATCAACATTAAGATAGAAACTACTATAAATATAGTCAACTGATATGGAAAACTTACGAATAACGAAGATATTAAAGCTATTAAAGAACCCACAGAAAACCAAATACTAACCATTTGAAAAGTAGAAATTTCTAAAATGACTGTTACTATTAACACTATTGCCCAAAAAATAGCATTCATACGGAAGACCTCCTTAACTTATAACTCTATTCTTTAATACCAGATGTGGTTTCTGTATCAATCTTTGAAGTTTCTTCTAATGTCTTATTTTGAGTATCATATAAGTGTGATTTTAAAGGTTCAGTTCTAATAGCCATCAAAACCACATCTACGAGTGCGATTATAATTGAAATAACTATTAAAATATAGTCGATGCTTTCAAATTCCATAAAAATTCTCCTCTATGCAAGTATTAATTATTAATTGTTAATTGTTAATTGTATCAAGGGTTATTGTAAGAAATACAGATATCTTTTAAGGGACACTCTTGACAGAGTGGTTTTCTAGCTCTACAGACATCACGACCAAATTGGACTAACCTATGACAATAGTCCGAAGACTTCTCTGGAGGAATTAATGGGATTAAATCCTTTTCAACTTTGGTAGGTTCTTTACTGTCTGTTAAACCCAATCTATTGGTAATTCTAATGCAGTGAGTGTCAGTAACTATTGCAGGTTGCTTATAGACATCACCCATTATTAGATTGGCAGTCTTTCTTCCTACCCCTGCAAGGGTGAGTAAATCGTTCATGTTGTCTGGAACTTCACCATTAAAGTTAGCTATTAACAGGTTTGCAGTAGCTCTGATATTTTTAGCTTTATTTCTAAAAAATCCACAAGGTTTGATATCCATTTCTAATTCACGAATATCACAATTGGCAAAGCTCTCTAAAGTAGGATATTTTTTAAATAAGGTTTTGGTTACTATGTTCACTCTAGCATCTGTACATTGTGCTGATAATATTACTGAAAATAGTAACTCATAAGGGTGTCTATACTCTAAGGAACATCTAATTTCAGGATACAACTCTTCTAACCTGATACAACTTTCTAAAGCTATTCTAAACTTATCCAAAGTGTTCACCTACTTTCCAAAGGCTTCGGCATGCTCTAAAAGGACTATCATATCTTGAGGACGATTTAACTTTTTAATAGCCTCATTGAATGGAAGCAGAAAAGTATCTAACAACTCTTCCTGTTGGTATGAAAAAGACTTCGGAAAGAATACCTTACTACTAAAGTAGACATCTGTTTTTTTAGCACCATTTTTTAAAGTGTGATGATATTCGCTTCTAAAGTTTGCATCTAACGAAACACGCAGGTGAATTTCTTCATATACTTCACGTATAGCCGTTTGACGTTCATCTTCTGCAAACTCTATATGACCCTTTGGAAATCCTATATGACCACTGATATTTTCCACTAATAGATACTTCTTAATCCCCTCTTGAATAGTATATATCACACTACCACAACTTTTTTCAAAATAACAGTGTAACTTCGGTGAAAATTTCTCCTCTTGATTTTGTATAGAAAACCAAATTTCAGGCTCATAGATTTTAGTACCCTCTGGAATTACTACCCATTTATCACGCTCACAATTTTTGCGTTCTACTACGGCACAAACTATGCCATCAAAGGCAGGAACAGAACCATCAAAGTTTAGGATATACACATCTTGAACACCACCATCATCAGTGATAAAGCCTACATAACCATAATACAGTTTATGCACCTGTCCTGAATGGATACGTTGACGCATTCCAGCAGATTTATCTACTGCAACCTTTACCTTGATACCTAGTACACTTTGCCAATCGCCTTTTAAAGCCCTTTGCATAATTAAAAAACCTCACTTTCAATCATCTAAGATATATTATATCATTTTTAATTTCTATGTACAAGAGATTTTTTAACTTTTAAATAAATAAAAGAACACTCACCAAAAAATTAGATGAGTGTTCATAGTAAGTTTAACAGACATTAATCAATTTGATATGTATAACTTAAAGTAATATCAGAGTTATCTTCTTCATCAAGGTTAGGGTCTGGAATGTTAGCACCACAAGAACCACAGAATTGGAACTTAGAATTTACTTCAGCACCACACTTAGGGCAAATCTTACAACCCTTAAGAGTGTTATATTCAAATCTCATTTTTTTAATTCTTCTGCGTCTAATTTCGATATCATCGCAAAGTTTTTTTAATTCTGCAGGGTCAACTTGAGGATTTAAATAGTACTTCTTGCCGATATCAGCAAAGATTTCAACTATTCTTTCTTCCTCATACATAATCTTCTTTTTTAGATAACTTAACTCAGACATAGTTTTAGCCTTATCACTAGCACCCTTACTAGCTGAGTTAATAGCGTCCATAAAGCCCATTTCAAATACCTCCAAACTAGAATTTTTTCATGCCTAGAGCATGAAAAGTACTCTTTATTTAATATTATAACCAATATAATGAAGTTTGTCAAGTAGTTTTTGTATATTTTCCCGTTAAAGGATATACCTTTAATCAGCAATTAGACTATTAACACAAAATAACAGATTAATCATTAATACTAGTAGCAGTGGTTTCAATAGATGTTTCAGTAACTACTGGAGTAGGTTCTTCATCAAAACTACTAATTAAGTGTAATAGATACTTTCTAATCTGTAGAAGGTCATTAGACCTTACTTCACCATCTTTGTTGACGTCTGCATTTAGATTTCCTTGAACACTTAAATCTTCTATGTGTAAAAGCTGTCTCCTAATGGATATTAAGTCATTTGACTTAATGCTACCATCACAGTTAGCATCACCTAGAAGAGTTTCTCCACTAGTATTAGTAACGGTAGTAGTTTCATCAGTAGATTTAATACTTATAATAGCAGTTTCAAACCATTCATCATCAATAACATCACTCATATTAGATGCAGTAACAGTATCTCCAACCTTAGCATATGATGAATAACCTTGAATAGTTTGAGTAAATGTAGTAAAATCAACTGTGATAGTATCATTTTCAGTATCTACTTCAGTGACTGTACCAGTTAATACTACTGGGATATCAAATTCATTTATGTATAGTGAAATAGTCATAGTGCTATAAACTTCAGTATAATCAAAGAAATTTACAAAAGCGAACACTTTAACGTTAGAACCTACTTCAATATTATCTTCTATAGAAGTGTCTTCATCGATAGGGCAAACGTATTCTTTTTCTTCATCATCTACGATAGTAATAGTATCATCAGAAATTTCAGTAATCACACCATAAATATATGTAGGTATAGTCTGTGGTGTAGATGTAATCATACTTTCGGAAGAGGTTTCTGTAGGGTCAGTAGTAGTAACTACGGTAGTGGTAGTAGTTTGTTCAGTGTCTTTGTCGCCGTCGCTATCGCCACTAGATGTATATCCACTATATAGATTTTTAGGTAAATCGGCAAGGTTTATGCAATAATCATCTTGATAGATTTCCTTTACAGTTTCAGGGTCATTCTTAGAACTATCTAGGATATGTTCTCCATACCATGGACAGAAATAGAGCCATCTAGCCTCTTCTACTTCCATGTTTTCAATCGTTGGGATAGTATCGTTTTCTGGCATGGATACTAACTTGTTACCATTAGTCAAGTTTACTAAACTATAGAATGTTGATGATATAGCATCTACGTTAGGGCCACTGGATAAACCATCATGACGATTGTATACTGTGTTGTACTTGTCAAACCCTACGATGTCTACGTAATCGTCCCCTGGATACCATTGTGCAGATGTAGTATAATCATAACTATTATACTCCCAAATGATGTTATGTAAACCATAATCCTCTGTTAGAGTAGTATAGAGTAACTTCCAAAGTTCTTTGTAAGTTTCAGCACCACCTTTGCCCCACCAGAACCAAGAACCACTACCATCAGTATTAGAGTTACCTTCAGCTTCGTGAAGCGGTCTTAAAATGATTGGAACGTTAGCCTCTTGAAGTCTTAAAAGTTGTTCTGCTAAATCCTCGATAGCTAACATGAAGTAATCATATTCTTTCGTACCTTCAATGATGGCATTGTTAGTATCAAAATCAGTTTCATCAGGTTTGTAAGTGCATTCTTTCCAATCTACTGCGTCACCAAGTTCGTAGTTAGCAAAGTCTTTAGGGACATTGATATGCCAACAGCCTGTAGCGATACCATTTCTTTCATTTACCCATTCGATAACTCTTTCAGTAGTGTTATCGTCCCAGCCATATAGAGGGTTATAGTTCATGAAATCAAATCCACGGATTGCAGGAAGTTCACCTGTTAAATTTTCTATGAAATCAAATTCAAGCTCATAATCGCCATCGTTACCGCCACCGTATATTTCTTGCTGACCTGAAATGATACCATTTCCATAGACATCACATAGATAGTTCATCAAAGATTGAGTTTCAGGAGTAGCTTCTTTATCTGCTAAAGTAGGTTCAACGTCTAAACTAGGGAACACTGCCTTATCTACTGTGATGGTATCATAACTAGCATAACCATATTGAGGCTTTATTTCTATAGTGTTCACACCTGCTTTAAGTCTAAACATACCAAAGCTGATATCTTGCCAAGTATCAGAATATGGGAAGTTTACCATATAATCTGAACCATTTACACAGATAGTTTGCATTCTTCCATCTTCAGAAAGCATTTGAGCATACCTAACTTTGATTTCATACATGGCATCTTCTGGAACGGTAAGCTCAAACTTTATAGAGTTTCCTGTTAAGTATACAAAACCATCACCAGAATAGTTCGGAATTTGTGTTTCGTAGATACTTGTCCAAGTTTCGTTACCATTAGCGATTTCAGGGTCTTCACACTCTCTAACAAAAGGGAATTCTGTATATTCTAAATCGTCATTAGTGGTATCCACTGCAAAAACATTAGATACTGTTGCTACAGATAACATACTAATTGCACTAACTAAAGCAACAATCTTTTTGGTTTTATTGTTCATGACTAAAAAAATCTCCTTTTTGAAAAATTTATATCTATATTATACTATATGAGATTGTTAATGTCAATAATTTTTGTATAAGATTTTCTAATCATCAAAACCATAGGTTAATAAGATACTTCCCTCTTTGAAGTTTATTAGATAACAATCTGATATGGCAACATGATAATCAGCAATTATAGTTTTATCCACGTTATCTATTTTGTAAATTGAAAGTATTTCCCCAACTCCTTGAGATAAGAATACATATTGCATAATGCTACTAAAATTCTTAGCTAATTTTTTTAATTCTTGAGTAGGTTCATTATTCATAGGAGTACATAAATCTAAAAGTATATTTTCTAAACTTTGAAAAGTATTAATCCATGTTTTTTTAAAACCACTACCAATTGCAGTTGTAGGTTCTATTCTTTTTAGATAATCTGTTTCAAGTTTTATTAACTCAATAGGATTGCTTTTTAAATATTCCAATTGATTTTCCCATATTTTAATCTGTATTTCATGAGATACAGAACGTTCTAACTCATCTTTTTTAAATAAATCAATTGCTTTGATAGTACTTTCAATATGTGATTTTCTTAACTCTTCCTCAAAAGAATTTTTAGAAGTATCAAAAAAATTTAGTTTAATGTCATAATATTCTGTAAAATCATTAATAGGTATATAAGCATTTATCATATATTCTATGCCAGAACATACTCCATTAAGATAGTCTTCTTTATTTGTCATAGATAATCCTCCTAAAATTTAGATTTTATATATTATATCACATAGAGGAGAAAAAATCAACTTAGAGTAGATTTATTGAAAAAGAAATAAAAATTATCGAAAAACGATAATTTTCTATTGACAAACAGAAAATTCTGTGATAGAATATCATCAATGAATATTTAGGGGGATTTTCCTTGAAAACTTTAAAATGGATTTTTAAACATCTACTTAGAATTTTCATTTTGGAATTATGTCTATTGTTTAGTTTAATATTATCGTTAATAGATAACTTATCATTAATGGATTTAATACCTTTTTCATTGATTATAATTTTAATAGTATCTCAGATAATATATTATTATCACAAGCAAAATTATAAGGATATGGTTAAATCAATAACACCATCTTTATATTTTTTATTCTTTCTGTGTAACTTTCATTTTCAATGGGGAAATGGTCACACCAATGGAATTTTAGGTTATCAAAAGGAAGTAGGTATTTTAACGCTTTTAAACGTATCATCACGAGTAGTAGGAGTTTTATATATTGCATCATACATATTAATAAGTATGACTATTACATTTAAGTATTATCTTATATTAGATGAAATTTGTTATAATTCAAATATTCCTAAAATAATAATCACAGTTGTTACATTGATGTTATGTGTATTAAATATTATTGTTCATTATAAACCTTTTCTTTTATTCATTATCTTTTATTATTTAGGATATCTTTTATTTAAAAGTATATACATAATCGAAACTTGGAAAGATTAAATTTTATTTAGGAGGTTTTTAAACTATGTGGAATAAATCAAGGTCGATAAAACTATCGAACATCTTAGTTAAGGGAGTATGTTTCATATTAATAGTATTAGTATTCTTTGTGCCATCTATGGTGCGTTGGTATGATGGAATATCTAATGGTGGTGGAATAATAGATACATCTGTATACATTCCGTTGTGTGCTACTTTGTACATATCATGGGTTTTTGGTATGATTTGTATCAGTGCATTATGGAAACTTTTATCAAACATAGACAAGAATGAAATCTTTATTGAACAGAATACCAAATGTTTAAGAATAATCTCATGGTGTTGCATAGCAGTTGGAATAGTTTTCTTCGTGTTCGGCTTCTGGAGATGGCTCAGTTTTATAGTATCATTTGTGGCAGTGTTCTTCGGCTTGATACTTAGAGTTCTTAAAAACGTCTTTGAAATGGCAGTCATGCTCCGTGAGGAAAATGATTATACTATATAAGAAAGGAAATTTATCCATGCCAATTATTATAAACTTAGATGTCATAATGGCTAAACGTAAGATATCTTCTAACGAATTAGCTGAAAAAATAGGTATCACTCCTGCAAACTTATCCATATTGAAAACGGGCAAAGCTAAGGCTATCCGATTTTCTACTTTAGAGAAAATCTGTAAAGTGTTACAGTGCCAACCTGCCGATATCTTAGAGTATGTTGATGATGATACTCCTCCTTAATAAAAAATCTGTATGAGATATAATTTTTTAATTCTCATGCAGAGGTGTAAATATAAATCCTAGTATACATATATTTAAACTATGTTTTGAGACGATATCATGAAGAAATTTTATATAATATCATTAATTTATAGTATCTTTGGAAGTTTGGGACTTATATGTTTTCTTAATTGGTTTGGTATAATGGCATTTAATGAAAGCCGACACTATCTAAGATTAATCCCATTTTGTGAAATAGTTGGATTATTATCCTTGATAGTCTGTATCATTAACTTTTTTATGAACATATCAATATTATTTAAAATGGATAATCCAAAATGGAAAGTAATTTTAAAAGAGTTTTTAATCGTTATAATAAGTTTTATCCCATTATTATATATGTGGAGAGATTTAATATATTGGTTAGAAATAGTTTTTTAAAGAAAAAATGTTTCATGTTATCCATATACGGAGGTAAATTAACTATGAAAGAACTTCTAAACAGAATAGATAATCATACTATGATTAGTTCAATAATTCTAAATGGTGGATTATCTATAATATATTATGTAGTGCTATTTTACGCAACACTAGATAATGATATCATTATATATGTAATATCAAGAACTTTTCAAATTTTATCAGTAGTGATTAACCTTATCATAATGTTTAAGATTAATACATATAAAGAATACTTTAAGAAACTTTTTAAAAATCTAATAGGGATTGTATTATCTGGGATAATAGTGTATGTAATTTCAGTGGGTATTCTCTCAGTGGAAGATACTTCCGATTATTCAGCATCTAACTGGGGAGCTATGGGAATACTGTTGATAGGTATAATATACTATATGTTATCCGGATTGGTATGTTCTGCTATCATTAGATTAATAGCTAAAGTAATTCAAGATATCTTTAAAAAAAGAAAGGAGTTTTAAATCATGAATGAAGAAAATATTTTAAACAATCAAGAGGTTGACATAGTATTATCACACATAGAGGAGAAAGAAATCTTTTCTAAATTGGATTGTGTAGTTGCAGTAGCATCTTTAATATTAGGATTTCTATTTATCCGATTTGCCATGGTAAACACTACTGGATTTATCACTACAGCCATATTCGATTTAATCACAACCGTTGGGATAATCTACGTTAAAAAGAATGGATATAAGATATCTAGGAAGAATATAATCAATCTAGTGGTGATATATCTGTTCAGTGTGGTTTACTCGATAACTGCAAACGATTTTATAAAGTTTTTAAATTCAGTATTTTTGATACTTCAAACTACATACACAATGTATCGCCTATGTGATGAAAATCAAAAATCCCCTAGATTTTACTACTATGCACAGATGAAATCTTTATTTAGCTATCCGTTTGCGAACTTTGGAAAGTGTCCTAAAGCAATATCTAGTATGGTTTTCAAAAAAGGTTTTGGAGGTAATCTTAAGTGGATAATCTTAGGATTGTTAGTCACTACTCCAATAACTTTGATAGTAGCAAATCTTTTGATAAATGCCGATGAGGGTATAGAAAAAATCCTAAGTAACTTCACTGATTGGTTTTTTGATAGTCTAAATATATCGTTGGTAATTCAAATTCTATTTGGATTTTTAGTAGGTTGTGGTATCTTTAGTATGATGTACACAAACATATATAAAAAGAACTTCACTCCATATGATGACATCACCTATGAAATAAAATTCAATAACTACAGGATTTGCCCCTCTATGATGGTATATTCTGCACTTACTCCTCTATGTTTATTGTATGTTTTATATGTAGTATCACAAATTGGATACTTTATCAATGCTTTTAGTGGAAACCTATATGAGGAATATACATACTCCGAATATGCAAGACGTGGATTTTTTGAACTCACTATAATATCGTGTATTAACTTAACTGTGATATCTTTAGCAAATACTTTCTGCAAACGCATGGGAAATTCCTACAATGATAAAAAGCCTCTAGTCTTGAAGATTTATAGTATAATATTCAATGTATTTACTATATTTATAATATCTACTGCCATGAGCAAGATGTTTTTATACATCGGGGAATACGGTCTAACTAGATTAAGATTATACACATCATGGTTTATGATACTATTAGCATTAATATTCATAATCATGATAGTTAGAGAATTTAAAGATTTTAACATATCTAGTGTATACAAGATTGTGTTTACCATAATGTTTGGAATTTTATGTTTCTGTCGTGTAGATAGAGTTATAGCTACTACGAACATATCACTATATGAAAATAATAAGATAGAATGTTTAGATATAATTGATTTAAAATATAATCTATCCCATGATGCCTATGTTCCTATTATAGAGTATGAATACAAACAAAATCATGATATGTATCATTTTGAAAATGATTATATCAATTTAGAATATTCAATTTTAACACAATCAAACCATAATTATGATAGATACAATATATCTACTATTGAATTTATGAATACTTATGAAAAGTACTATAAATAGAAAGTTTGGGATATCTTTAAACAGATATCCCAAACTTTTTAATAATAGATATTATTCAGCTAGGAGAGAATTAGCAAGTTGATTTAGTTCTTCATCAGTTTCGCTAGATGGCTCACCACAACACATCACTGTAGAAGTGACTATAGCACCATCGGAAATACACATATCTTTCCAATTTTCTAACCATTCACCACTACCCCAACCATATGAACCAAATAGAGCAACTTTCTTACCATTTAATTTGCTTTCACACTCTGTAAATACTGGAAGAAATTCAGTATCTTCAAGTTCTTCGGAACCCATGGCAGGACAACCAAAAGCGATAGCATCAAAGTCATCTATTAGGTTGGCAGAGAAGTCCGAAACGTTGTAAAGATTAGCCTCATTGCCAAAGGATTTTACACTATCAAGGATAGTGTTAGCCATATTCTCAGTATTACCAGTTCCACTCCAGTAAACTATTGCGATTTTTTTCATACAAACAATACCTCCTAAAAATTATATCGATACGGTTAGCTTCTGGATAGATGTTCCCTCAGAAAACAACTTTTTATAGATTTTTGTACATTTTGTGAATTTAGAAAATATCTTTAAAGCATCATTCTTATGATGATATACTTTCCAATATCCACAGTATTGACAGTTTTGCCCTTTATTTTCTATGAAAGATATTACATCATCTAAAGGATAACCTAAGAAGATGCCTATTTCATGAGGACAAGGAGTAGTTTCAAAATGTTTTTTTAAGGTATCTAAGCAACTTCTAACGGAAAAAGAAGTATAACCCTTATTCTTTAGAAACGGTTTGATATCATCATTATTTAAAATATCTTGAAGATGTTTCTCCCTAAAGATATAGATTAATGCTGACTTTTCATCTATAGTAATAACTTCGATAAATATACCTTTTTGAGATAACCAATCTTTTTCTTCGTTTATTATTTGATAAAGTTCAAATATATTGTCATAGTAGTATCTGAAGAGACTTGCGACCTTTAATGATGCTAAAGTAGGTGAACAATATTCTATTAATGAATTTCTAAAAAACATGATTTTTTATTTTCCTCCTATTCAGTAAGCGTATGCTAACCGTTCTTGTATTAGTATAATATCATAGTATTAATAATTTGTCAAATAAGTTAGCATAAGCTAACTTATGATATGCAATCTATAAGTATCGTTCCCTTAAGCAAGGATTATCATACATAAATGATTAATCTAGGCTAACTTTATTGACAAAGTAAAATTTATATGATATTGTTATATCAAGATAAGTTAGCGTTCGCTAACTAAAAAATAATATATGGAGGTTTTTTATATGAGTGTAGTAATCATTGGAGGTCATGAGAGAATGTCATCAACATATGATACCATCTGCAAAGAGTATGGTCATGATGCTAAAATTTTCACTAAGGAAAATGGAAAGATATCCAAAAAGTTTGGTATTCCTGACTTAATGATACTCTTTACTAATACTGTATCTCATAAGATGGTTCACTCTGCTATGCAGATTTCAAAAAAATATAACATTCCAGTAGAAAGGATACATTCTAGTAGTGCTTGTTCTTTAAAAAATGTCTTTGAAGATTTGAAGTAGTAAAATACATAATCATATATTGAAATTCCCCTACCTACATTTTGCTTCAAGGTAGGGGGTCTTGCTAATTTGTTGATAAAATTCTTGACTTTAAACCATCTTTTTGATATAATGATACTATATTTTAGATACTTTTTAAGAAGGTGATTTTTATGGTAGACGTTTGTTTGATAGGTACAGGTGGTATGATACCTCTAAAAAATCGTTGGTTGACTAGTTGCTATATAGAATGTAACGGAAAAGCTATATTAATAGATTGTGGTGAGGGTACTCAAATTGCTATGGCTGAGGCTGACTTAAAAATGAGTAGAATAGAAATAGTCTTAATTACTCACTTCCATGCAGACCATATTTCTGGATTGGCAGGATTTTTACTATCTTTGGGAAACTGTTCCCGAACTGAACCATTAACTATATACGCTCCTACAGGTGCTATCGATATTATTAATCAATTGACGTGTATCTGTGGTAGTCTACCTTTTAAGTTGAATATTCATGAAATTTCAGTAAATAAAAGTACTATTTTTAACGCTCCACAAGTGGATAGTATGCTTGAAATCACTGCAATGCCTGTAAGACATAAGGTCAACTGTTTAGGATATTCTTTTAATTTTAAGAGAAAACCTGTATTCAATCCAGAAAAGGCGAAAAGTTTAAACGTTCCGATAAAGTTATGGAAATCGTTACACAACGGTGAAACCGTTACTTTAGATGATGGCTCTATCATTACTACGGAAATGGTTACTGATGGTGCAAGAAAAAATATAAAAGTAACCTACGTTACAGATACACTCCCCTTTGACGATATAGCTGACTTAGCTTTTCGTTCTAACTTGTTTATCTGTGAGGGTATGTACGGTGATGAAACTCAAAAACAGAGTATGAACGAAAAACATCATATGCTTATGCAAGATGCTTGTTATCTATCTTCATTGGCTGAAGTTGAAAAGTTATGGTTGACACATTATAGTCCAGCAATGCAAAATCCTGATGAATATAAGAAAGATTTATCTAAAATCTTTGCGAACGTCGTAATTAGTAGAGATGGTCAAAAAATTTCCTTAAATTAGTATCATATTATTTTTGGCATTATACACAAATAAATCGTAGTATAGTTAAGTATTATGTGCAAATTTCTGTTAAGCTATTGCAATTCTCCTTTATCTATGATATAATTAATTTGATATTATAATATATCATTTACAATTTAAGAGGTGAATTTTATGAAGTGGTCTTTATTTAATGATTTGATACTTGAATTTATAGAAAAATCTGTAAAATTGGAAAATTTTAATTATCTTAAACATGATGGTATCTATAGTGAAATAGTGGGAAAACTATCTAAAATTTTGAACATTGGAAAGATAATCTTGGTTTACAACCTTTCAGATGAATACACTAAACTAATGTTGGATAGATATTCAACCTATTCTACTAGTAATTTTAATACCATCTATGATAGTTCAAATTCTTGTGAACCTTATAATGAGCTTTCCTTTAACTATACTCAAAGTGACGGTTCTTATACGTTGACTTTCTTTAGAATTAAGGGAACTCCAGTGTGGGAAGATGATGATGTTAAAATGATACATACTATTGCAAACGTATCTTTTAATGCACTAGCACGTTTACAATTGATGGAAATCTTTAAATCTAATGAATACTATGATTATCCTACAGGAGTATTGAACTCTAGTGGTTTTTCTTCAGTTCTTCATGACTTAGTAGAAATGAATACTGCTCAAAATTATTCATCAATATACTTGAACATAAGAAGATTTAAGTTGATAAATACACAATATTCATACTCTGGTGGTAATAGAATTTTAAAAATGTTCGCTACTAACTTATATGAATATTTTGGAAATGAACAATATATCTGCCATATCGGTGGTGATAGTTTTGTAGCTATAGTTTTAAAATCCAAGAAAGATGAATTTATCAAATACTTAGGCGACTTAAGACTAAACTATGATAACGATTTAATCTATTTACATTGCTACATAGGTATATATGATATTTTAGCAACTGATGACGTTACTACTATTATGAATAATTCTAATACTGCTTTAAATATGGCTAGAAGTAATCCAAATAGTGTGTACATTCAATTTACCGAGGAAATGCACAAAAAAGCTATAGAAGTTAAACAGATTGAAAATCTTATGCGTCCAGCTCTAAAAAATGATGAGTTTATTACATACTATCAGCCTAAAGTATCTATAAAAGATTTCACCTTAGTAGGTGCAGAGGCTCTAGTGCGTTGGAAACAGGGTAACAATATGATACCTCCTTTTAGATTTGTGCCCATCTTTGAAAAGAACGGTTTTATATCTGAAATAGATTTCTGTATGCTTAGAAACGTTTGCAAAAGTATAAGAGATTGGCTTGATGAGGGTATAATCCCCGTTACTATTTCGGTCAATTTTTCTAAGTTACACTTAACTAATCCTAACTTTGTAAAAAAAGTTAAAAGTATCATAGATAATTATAATATTCCTCCTAAGTACATAGAAATAGAGTTCACCGAAACACTAGACGTTGAAAATTACAACAGTTTAGTACAAATCAATAGAGACCTAAAACGTTATGGTATAAAAACTTCTATCGATGATTTTGGTGCAGGATTTTCCTCTTTAAACCTATTAAAAGACGTCCCTGTCGATGTAGTTAAGATTGATAAGTCTTTAATAGATGATACTGCTTCTTCTACTAGAGAAAAAATTATCGTTCAAGACATCATAAAGATGGCTAAAACTCTTGACATTGAAGTCATTGCTGAAGGTGTTGAAGATTTAAACCAATTGTTGTTCTTAAAAAACATCAAGTGTAATCAGATACAAGGTTATCTATTTGATAGACCTCTATGTTTAGAAGATTTTAAGGAACGTTTATTAAATCCAGACTATTATAAGAAAAATCCTAAGTTTAAAAATTTCATCAGTGATAAAACAACCAAAAAGAATGAAACCTCTAAAACCAACTACGGTAAATACTCTTTAGATTTAAAAGATAATTTTAAAATAGTAAATTGTGACCAAGGTTTTTGCAATATAGTAGGATACTCTAAAAAAGAAATTTTAGAAAATCAATTTACTATTGAAAACTTTATCTTATATGAAGATTTAAATGACTATATCCAAAAAATTTTGACTAATTTACAGATTAATAAAGAAATCTACGATGAGTTAAAAATGATTAAAAAGAATGGTACTAAGATATATGTTATGTGTTTGGGTTATCTTAAAGATGACAATATCGCTGAATTTATGATTAGTGATATCTCTGTCAATAAGGTCGCTGAACGTGAAAACGAAGTATTAAAAGCACAGTTCGATTTTGCTCAACGTGAACTTAAAAATAGTAACTATATGTTTGAACAGATAATAAACTCTATCAATGGAGGAGTAGGTATATTCCTAGTTAAAGAAAATTCTATAGAAAGCATTTTCTGTAGTAATAGCTTTTATAACATTCTAAAGTGTGAACGTTCAGAGTTTGAAAAGTTTAAGGGTGACATCTCGAAACTATTTGCAGATGATGAAACTCAATTAAAAGAAGATATCCAAAAATGTATAAAAGAAGATACTATTATCATTGGAAAGTACAAATTTAAATACCTTTCAGGTGATACTAGATATCTAACTATTAAGATGAAACCTATTCATAATATGCTTTATGATTATCCATTAATTCACGCAGTAGTTACCAATTCTAATGATGATACTACTGAAACTGACTTAATTAATATGGTTGAAAATATCACTATATTAACCGAACATAGTAATTTTGACATAATCAATCCAAACTCAAATGATTAATTTTATTAAGATATTGTTATCTACGGAACGTCTAATAGATGTTCCGTAGATACGTTAAAACATTTAGTCCATAGAGGTTAAAAATATGAAAAAATTTTTGAAAAGTTTTGCTTTTACTTTGATATCCATGCAATTAATACTATCAAATAGTGTGTTGAATATCAATGCAGATGAAAATCGAATAGTTAAGGATTTTAGTTCACTTAGATTTATTGGTTATGAAAATACTGAAAGTATACAGTATAACGCAGTACAATCACAAGATAACAATAGTAGTTATCCAAGTAAGTATGATTTAAGAGAATTGGGATTAGTTACTAGTACTAATAATCAAGATGGTTATGGTATGTGTTGGACTTTTGCTACTACTCAATCCGTCATGTCTAGACTTTTGGAAAGAAATCCATATGTAGACTTATCGGAATGGCATCTAGGTTACTTTACCTATAATGGCGATAAACACATTGAAATGGTAGAAACTAACTCCAATAAAAAATTTTATAACAAGGGTGGAAGTTCTTCTTTCGCTACGGCAATGCTCTCTAGATGGGTAGGTTTCGTTAGTGAAGACGTTGCACCTTATGGTAAATCTATGGAATTAGATGAAAGTCTAAACTATGCCTCAGAATACCATCTAACAGATGCTTATTGTATGAACAGTGCTTTAAATGATAACTATATCTATAGCAACTATTCCCAAAATATCAAAGATTTGATTTTAAATGGAAGCTCTATAATGACTAACATATATTATAAGAAGTCTTCTTACTATAGTCAAGAGAGTAACTCCTACTATTGTAGTGATACTACTCAAACAGTAAATCATGGTGTGACCATAGTCGGTTGGGACGACGATTTCTACTCATATGATGGCTTAGATGAAAAACCAAAATCTAAAGGAGCTTGGTTAATCAAAAATACCTATGGCTATGAATTTGGTGACTATGGATATTTTTGGCTATCCTATGAAAATACTTTAGTATCTGATATGACTGCTTACATGGTAGACTCAAATGAAAATTACTCCACAAACTACTCCCCTGATAGTTATGGTTGGGTTACCTCTGTAAACTCTTTAACTAATGAAATGTCCAATAAACATACCGATTTTGCTGGAAATGTATTTACCTCTACCAATGATGAAGATTTATCTGCAATAGGAATATACACCACCGATTATAATACTGATTATACTGTATACATATACAAAAATCTTAAAGATGAAAGTTCTCCTATAGGTGAATTGGTTCAAACTTTTTCAGGCACTGAGAAATATTCTGGATTTCATACTATTCCATTGGAAAATCCTGTACCTTTAGAAACTGGAGAAAAGTTTTCTATAGTAGTAAAGTATCACAATCCTAACTATAAGAATACTGTGGCCATAGAAAGTGCTGTTAATTTTTTCAACATCGTTGATGGTGAAATGGAAATAACTCAGTACAATGTTAGTGATGAGACTATCTTACAAAATACTAATGAAAATGAAAGTTTCGTTAGCAATGATGGAAATTCTTGGACTCCTACTAGAGGAATATCTGGTATTATCAGCATATATGATACTGATTTTAAATATTCATCTAATGCTATTGATACTTCTACTTTAAGTGATGGCGTTTACGGTATATCTACACTTGGAAACGCTTGTATAAAGGCGTTTACTAATCCACATGATAAGGTATATTTTTCACAGTATGGTGGAAATCTATACTTAGATGAAAGTATAGAACTATCTAGCCCAGTTGAAGACGCCACTATATATTATACCATTGATGGCTCAATTCCAACTCTTGATAGTCCTATATATACTGAGCCTATCCAATTTAATGGTGAAGATTTAATAATATCAGCTAGGGTTTATATTGATGGCGTCCTTGGTGAGACTTATACTGAAACTTTTACTCAACTACATTCAGTACTTTCTACACTATGTATCAAAGAGTTTAATGGAACTGACTATACCTTCACTGATTTAGAAGTTTCTAAAAACAATCAAGCCAATACAATTATAACGTATACTTGTAACGATGATGCTCAATCTATAAACTTATATCCTATAAGTAGTGGAAACATTACCATAAATGGAAATAGTTCAATATCTGGACATGAAACCGATACTATCACTATTGGGGAAAGTTCATCTATGACTATTCCAATACAGGTTACTAAAGATGGTTGTATTCCTACAGAGTATACTCTAATCATAGAAAATCCATCAGCCAAAGTTGATGACCATTTTAGTTATGTAGACGTTTTAAGTATGAAAAAATATCTTTTAGGTATTTCTACTGACATAGATGTTCCTACCTATGATTTAAACTCCGATAATACTATAAATCTTTTAGATTATACCATATTAAAAGATTTGATTTTAAATCAAAATTAAAGGAGTGATTTTCTATGCGTATGCCTAATGGAATGGGTTCTGTATATAAGTTATCAGGAAAGAGGAGAAATCCATACGTTGCAAGAAAGACTATCGGATTTAATGAAAAAGGTTATCCAAAATATCAAATTATTGGCTACTACAAGACTAAAAAAGAAGCGTTAAACTCTTTAATGGAGTATAATAGAATACATGGAGATAAATCTAAAAGGTTACCTACCTTTAGTGAAGTTTTTGAAGATTGGTATAATTTAAAATTGAGTGAAAAACTCTCTAAAAGTAGATATAGTAATCTTAGAAGTTTATACAACGTTCATTTAAAAGAGTTGTATAATAAAACTTTTCAAGAAATCACGCTAGAAGATTTACAAACTTGTATTGATATCGCTAGTAAGCGTTGCAAACGTGCTACCCTATCACAAATGAAACTACTATTTAGTGAACTTTATAAGTACGCTCTATTTAAAGATTACACTAAAAAAGATGTCTCAGCTTTAGTAAAAATTCCTAAACTAGATGATAGAAAAGAAAAAATCCCATTTACACTAGATGAAATAGAATTTTTAAAAAATTCCAATGACGATTTTGCTAAGTATGTCTATATTATGATATATACAGGTTTCAGAGCCTCTGAATTTATTGCCATAAAACGTGAAGATATCTCTGAAGACTTTGTAATCACTGGTGGAATTAAATCTAATGCTGGAAAGAATAGAAAAGTACCTTGCAATGATAAGATTATCCCATTAATTGAAGAATTTCTCAACAGTGAACATAGTTATCTAATACACAATAAAGATGGTTCACCTATGAATTACAATCAATTCATATATAGGTTTAAGTCTGCAATGGATAGATACAATATGGAACATACTCCACATGATACAAGGCATACTTTTGTAACTCTTTTAAGTAATGCAGAAGCTAACAAAGTATCCATTCAGCGTTTAACTGGACACGCCTCTAAAGATGTCACTGATACTATCTACACCCACAAGAGCATCGATGAATTAAGAAAAGCTATAAATTTAATTTAGATTTTTTTTATAATCTATTGAATTTTTTTCAAGAATGTTATATAATTCAATAGTAACATATTAAGAAAGGATTTGATTTGATTGTGAAAAAGTATTTTTTTATAACTTTAATCATCACGTTGATGGCTTTTTTTAGATTTGATGGTATCACTACTAATGCAATGACACAAGAAGATATTAGTAAAAGAATGAACAATATATCTTTCTTTGACATAAATCAAGAACGTGCTAAAAAGTATCCTCAGACTGCTATTCCCGTTAGAGGCTACACCGATAAAGAAGTGGAAATGATTTGTTCAGTAGTTATGCGTGAAACTGGTTATGGTGACGTTCTATCTAAAGAATTAGTTACTAACGTTATTCGTAATAGAGTAAATTCCAGTAAATTTCCTAACACCGTTGAAGAGGTTCTAACTGCTAAAGACCAATTTCCAACTATAGTCAACTGGTACACCAAAGAATGGCCTGTTACTAATGATACTAGAATAGCCGTCTGTCATACCCTCATGATTAACAGAGATGTTTCAAATGGTGCGATATACTTCTATGCTACATACTTAAATGACCCTAGTCTGGTGACTTGGTTTGAACAACAACAATTTTGTACAGAACACTATGGTCAAAGATATTTCAAATAGTATAAAATATAAGAACTCCCAAATCCTTGGGAGTTCTTTTAAGATATTAACTACTGCTAACTTCTGATTTCTTCCTATTCTTAATAGTATTTTTAATGATATAACAGAACTTCTCAGAAGTCTCTGTTGGAAATGTAGATACGAATTCTAAGGATTGAGATTTTGCCTTATCCTCAGGAAGTTTTATCATATTAAAAAAGAATACGTATATATATTGATATTGTTTGTATAACATCTCTGAGACTTCTTTTCCTTGTTTTGTGAATTTAATACCATACGAGAAACTTTCATCTATAAGTTGAGAATTTGCTAAACATTTCAACATTTTTGTAACACTTGGTCGTGTAACTCCTAGATATTTAGAAACGTCAACACCACGAACATTTTTACATCTTTTTGAAAGCTCTGCAATAGCGATTAGATACTTAACCTGTCCAGAACAAATATCCATTTTAAAGACCCCTTTCAATATAGTTAGCTAGTGCTAACCTTAATATAGATATATGATACATCTTTTTTTAATAAAAGTCAATATCTTTAATAGGATTGCCTTAAAAGTTGCCTTTGGCTAACATATCAAAAAAGGAATGACTTTTTCAAAAATCATTCCTTTTTATTATAATTCAAAATTTATTTACTTATTAGAATATCCTAAGCCTTTTAAAGCACTAGAAGTATTAACTTCCATGAAACCGTTAGTATTTATAGAACCATCTGCATTTCTCCAAACCTTGTGGAAGTCTGTACCCATCTTTGCAACCGTAACGCTTTGGAAGTCGCTATCGGATACGCTTGTAGTACTACCAACTGTTTGACCATTTGCAATACTTGTACTACTAGATACTTTATAATACTTACTACTATTATAAATTACTGAGTTTGAAATAGTACCATTAAACTTATCAGAGCCAATCTTTTTACTAGCTCCAGGAGCTAAAGCATTAGATAGGTCATCATTATAGTAAGAAATCAAACCGTCGAAGTTACAACCTGGAGTAGTACAACGATATACCATATAGTTAGCTTTTCCATTTCCACCAACACCATTGTTAAAGGCTGTACAATTCTTTAGACTACCTAACTTTGGATTATTATTATCAGTAAATCCACAGTTTAGATTTTCAAAGGCTAAACAGTTTTCTACTATGTGAGCAGTACCAACACCACCACCACCTAATTTAAAACCGTTACCATCGCAATCGCCATAACCACGACCATCTTCAGTGTAACCGTTGCGAAAAGCTATACAATTTTTAAGAGTAACCACACCTATTGGACCAGTTTCAGTTTTAGCATATAAGTCCCAACCGTCATCAGAGTTGTTATAAGACATACAACCATCAAATACGTTGCCTTCACCACAAGTCAACTTAGCAGCGAAACCGTCAGCATTTTCCATCGTAGCGTCATCGCAATTGTTCTTAGAAGTACAATTCAATATTAGATTGTTACTTGGCCATTGTGATATGTCTGTGTAACTAGACTTATATCTAGAAATTTGTAGACCAGTATCTTGGTTATTGTTGAATACCATTAGTTCAATCTTGTTGTTGCTACCTGATAATAACATACCGTTATCACCAGCCTTAGTAATTTCAAAATCTTTGAAGTGCCAGTAATCGCCTTGAAGTAGTACACCTCTATTACTATCACTAACAGATAAAGCAGAGAAATCCCAAACGACTGTCTCCCCTGGATATGCCATGATAGTCTTATAAGCGTTAGCCGTACCACTGTTGCTTTCCTCTATGTTTAAGGTTTTGCTGAACTTATATGTACCACCTAACATATATATGGTTTGACCTGCCTTAACGTTCTTGATTGCACTAGTTACACTAGTTGGATTACTCTTAGAAGAACCATCTCCAGAACCACTTGGTGAACAGTATATAGCGTTAGAAGATACTGAAACATCACTTGAAGTGGTAGTAGTCGTTGTAGTAGTTGTAGTTACAGGCGTAGTAGTAGTAGTAACAGTAGTAGTAACCACAGGAGTTGAACTTTCTGCACTACCTAACTCAATATAGAATAGATTAGAACTTCCACTACCCTTAGTTATAGTATGTGAACCTTTACTAACACTTATTGAGGTAACTCCACTTGTAGATATATCATAAGCGTTACCATCTACTTTGATAGTACTGCCATCTTTGATTACTAAGTTTAAAGTAGTATCAGCAGATGCTGTAAATTGTATAGATGTAGAGCTTTCCATCTTTAGACATTGGGTTAAGGTTAAACCATTATAAGTCATACTACCTTTAGAAGTTGAAAGGTTTCCAACGATACTAAAAGTATCACTGTTAATACCATCAGTAGTGAAGTTATGAACTGCACTACTTGTACTTACTGTACTATCAGATTTTTGAGTAGTGGTGGCAGTAGTAGTAACTGTAGTATTTGTAGTTACTGCTTCACCACTATTGGTTACTAACTTAACATTTTGTACAGTAGCGTTTGCACTATTCCACCAAACACAAAGAGTGATAGTACCATCAATACCTTCTGGAAGGTCAACATACACACTGTTAGTATCGTTGTATTCATAATCAACAGAGTACCAACCACTAGATGTGTTACACTGTAAAGAACCGTTACCACTAGATTTTTCGCTAAACTCAAAGGATAAACCTACGATATTTAGACCTTGATAGTTATCAAGATTGATAACATTGTTACTATCAAGAGTTACACCAATATATTCTTGAGTATCTGCGGAAACGTTTACACTATTTACACTCGATACTGACATAGTACCTAATGCACTAGATACAACTAGTAACAAAGTAGTTACTAAGGCTACTCTCTTTTTAAACATTCTTCTTTCCATGGCTTTAAAAACCCTCCTAAAATAAATACACACTTGCTTGATTTAATCAAGCATAAAAAATAAATAGAACCAATCTAAGTAAGTTATAGTTTACAGGCGTACCAATAGCTTGTAATTTTTTTACCTATAACTTTCTTAATTAATAATAGAATATCACAAAAATTCAAAATAGTCAACTGAATTTTTCAACTTTGTTGAAAACATCTAAAAAAATTGGTGATAATCACAAAAAATCACCAAGAAATTTTGTAACATATTACTTAATATATGGTTGACTTGTCATGTTAATCTATAGTATAATATGTTGGGTGATGATATTATGAACATTCTAGTTTTAAAAGTAGATGACTTAGAAAATTTTGAATTATATTCAAAATATTTAGATTTAATCTCAAATGAAAGAAGATTAAAGATAGACAATCTTAAATTTAATAGCTTAAAAACAATTTCTCTATTAGCTGAAATTCTAATTAGATATCAAGTTTCTCAAGATTTAAAAATATCTAGTAATAATATATCTTTTTCATATAATCGTTATGGAAAACCTTATTTAAAATCCTACTTAGATTATGATTTTTCTATATCACATTCTTATGACCATATAGCCTTTGTTAGTAATAACTTACCTATTGGAATAGATATAGAGAAAGTCAAGTCTGCCAACTTAAAGATTGCTAAAAGGTTCTTTACATCTAATGAATATGAGCATATTTTAAAAAGTGATAATCTTGATTTGGAATTTTTTAAGACTTGGACTATGAAAGAAGCCTACATCAAAATGCTTGGTGTAGGACTTTCAAAATCGTTAAGTTCGTTTGACGTATTTAATTCTAACTTAGGTATAAATTTTTACAACACTCAAATAGATAATTTTCAATTATCTGTATGTAACAAAAATTTAGATACTATATCTTATTTGATAAAAAGTATTAATCTAAATGAGTTGTTATCCTATTTTTGATGACTATTTAATAAACACCTTGAAAAATCTTTCATGTGATGGTATAATATAACTATACAAAATATTTTTACATTTTATCATACATTTTAGAGGTGGTTTTTATGGAAATCAATAATGTTGGATTATACAAATTCTTGAAATTTAATGGTATAGAATATCTTCACCATGTTAGTAACGTAATCACGGTAAATGAGCTAATTAAATGTGGTGGATTTATCTCAAGAAAACAAGCTAAAGAAAAGAATATATACTATCCACTTAAATATGATGAAAACTTTTATAAGGAGTTTGATATCTATGAGGACATCTTTTTTAACCCTTTCGATTTACATAAGTTCTACAGAAGACCAAACTATTTCGGTTGCGTGGATTTATCAGTATCTATTGAAATTCTCTTAGATAAGAACGCCTATCAAGTCGCAATCACTAGGAATAATCCATTATATTGGAATAAGTCCATAAAGAATAGGTATTATTCTACCATGGAAGAGTATACTAACGATTTCTATAATGCTATGGCTAATGTTGAAACCTGTAATCAGATGTATTATCAACAGATATACTATACTTTTAGACATTGTAAAGATATCATTCCTTTTCAACCTTATCTACATGAAATAACGGTGGACAATCCTCACTTTAAGATTAATAGACAGAACGTCTTCAAACCTTCTATGAAACTACTTAGAAAAACCATTAGAGAGTATAATCCTAAAATAAAACTTCTTGAAAGAAATTGTTTAGATAAATGTATGTGTAAATTTTTCTATCAGGATATGGAAGAAGAAGAAATATTGAGAATATTTTACACTTAGTAATAAAAGATATCCCCCATGTTATGAGGGATATCTTTTTTAATGTTTATTTGGTTTGAAAACAGAAGTTCTTATCATTTAAGTGAAATTACTGTTCCATATTTTCGGTGATGTTTAAATCACGAAGTTTATTTTTAGCCTTATCTCTTGCAATAGAGCCTAAGTAACCTCTTAAAGACTTTTCTTGCAACTTTTCGGAATTGTTCCAAACGGTTAAGAAGGTATCAGCAGTGACTTCTTCAACGTCTTGAATAGTCATGGATTGCCCTATAATTTTGAACACTATAGTAGAAACGTATCCCGTATAGCTATTTACAAGATACTCAAAAGCTTTGATATTTTTCTTCTTCAACTTTTGGATAAGTTTTTCTTCAGTCAAATGAAAGTCTTCCTTTCTATGTGGCTTGAAAGTACTTTCATATATATAAACACAGATTTTGTTTAGATGGTTTCAAAATTTTAAAACAAAAAGGCTTCTAAGATTAAAAATCTTAAAAGCCTTTATATATTTTATAGATTGTATTTTTTACTGTCTAAAGTAGCGTTGACCGTCACATTCACCTACAAGTGTCATATTTTCAAAATATGACATATAACCACACCACTGTGGAGCATAATAGAATAATGCACCATTAGAGTAATCCACGCCATTGTCAAGGACGTATTGGCACCAATAGATAGTATCTTCAGTGGCATAATCGGTTCTATTTACGTATGCACTAATTCCAGTGAATTGGTTAGGCTGAGTTATAACCTCATACATAGATGATGGAAATTTACCACTTAATGCTCTATTGACTATTACACTAGCTACCATCTTTTTAGATTGTGCCGAACAATTACCAACTTCATGTTGTACTGCATTACATAAAGCTAGGAAATCTTTATCAGTATATTGAAGAGTACCAGCAAAGCCATTATAATACTCAGGTTCTTCATAGGTAGCTTGTTGTAGATTAGAGGTATCGACAGTAGTATCAGTAGTTTGTTCTAAAGCTTTTTGATTAATCTTTTCTTGTTCAGCTTGTTGTCTAGCTAATTCTTCAGCTTGTTGTCTAGCTAATTCTTCGGCTTGTTGTCTAGCCAATTCTTCGGCTTGTTTTTTTGCTAACTCTTGAGCCTGTTTTTCAGCTTGAATACGAGCTTCTTCTTCTTTTCTAGCTTGTTCTTCTTTGGCTAACTGTTTAGCTATGCGTTCATCTTCTTGTTCTTGTAGATTGTTCAAAATATCTTGAACGTAGTCCATTTTAGAGTTAAATTCTTCTTCGGTAATAGTCTCATTTGCCTTAGCCAGTTCAAGAGCAGTCTTACAGAAACTATCCTTGCCAGATATGGAGATACTAGAGTTTAGTATATTATCGATGGTGTTGTTTAAACTCTTAACGTTAGAGACTTTTTCAATCTTTGCATTAAGTTCAGTGAGTAGTTTCATACCCTCTTCTTTTTCTAACACTGAGTTTACTATAGCAGTTATTATAGTTTGTTGAGAGATAGCCTTTTTTTCTTCTTTAGAGTACTTATTAGAATTAGCAACTTCATTCAATAGGTCTAAGGTCTTATTTCTATTTTGAACTCTTTCTGTTTCTTTTAGATTGTTGTATGTATCTACTTTTTCTTGGATACCATTTTCAAAATCTAACTTTTTTATGATAGATACACTTTCATTAACGTTTACGGTATCAGTATTGATATTAGTGACATCTTCAGCAGAACAAACCACTCCACCTATCATATTAGATAACATACCTATAACTATAATATTCAATATACACTTCTTTTTATTTAAGCCCATTTCAATAACTCACCTTTCTAATATAAAAATTATCACAGATTGCATTACTATGATGATACAAAAAACCATATTATGTTAAATAGCAAATCTTAAAAATATTGAATTACAATAAGGTTACAATTCAATGATTTAATTATAACACAACGGTTACAATTTGTAAAGGTATTATTTTGATAAATTAACTGAAAAAGTGGTTTTTATTGGAAATACATAATTATTTCAGTATAAAACATAATCTTTTGGGCAAAAATATCACATAGAGGTGACTTGAATATGAAAAATAAATCTAATATTAACAACCCCCCTCAAAGTGACGGTTTTTCGCCAGTTGCTTCAAGTGGAGACTTTACAGGATTAATCCCTGTAGGGATAGATTCTAATGAGGAATTAGAGGCTTATAATCAAATGTACGCATTTTTACCATCATCGGAAGTAGAGGCAAAAAATATCAAAAATATTGGAAAATAAGATAATAATGTGGCATTAATTTGTAGTATTTTTTATCCTTAGAACATTGCCTTGGAAACATTTTTCAAATATTAAATAATTTAACAAAACGGGGCAATTTTCTTATGCTCCGTTTTGTTAATATTGCTAAGTTGATTTTAAATCATTATCTATAGGAAACTTTTGAGCCTTACATAAAGGAATATTACCATACTCTTTAATTCCAGTAACTTCTTTGATAATGTCAATATCTTTTGGAATAGTATACTCTTGATTTTCACTTTTAAGTTCTACTTCCATAATGGCACACTTATTAGAAAATGGATATATATCCATTTCAAAGGTTAAGTTATTAAAATCTAAGGTATAACGAGTTTTTTCAACTGTTGGAATAGAGTAATCTTTTTCCTTTTTTAGATTGTCATACTCTATTTTGGATATTTCAGTTTCTGCTTCTTCACGAGTAAATCCTGTTAAGAATTTTTTCTCAGTATAGTAATATTTAACGTTTCCATCTTCGTTCCACGAACGGATACGTCTTTCTATATCGCTATCTTTCCTTGTTAGATACGTTTGAGTTATGCCTATCTTTCTATTAAATTCAACCGTTTCAAAGTCTGGATACTTAATTAAAAACTTTCTTTCAATCTCTAAATGGTGACTCACATCTACACTTCCTTTGATTTCTTTAGCGTTTCAAACGCCTGTTTTAAACTTGATACTCCTATGATGTTCATACTATAATCATTAACGTTGATTTCCCTTAAGTTTTGATTAGGTATTATACACACATTAAATCCCATTCTTTGAGCCTCTCTTAGACGTTGCCCTACATGAGATACTCCCCTAACTTCGCCACCTAATCCAATTTCACCAAACGTTATCAATTTTTCATCAAGAGGGACGTTAATCACACTGGAATATAATGCTAAAGCTACAGGCAAATCTCCAGCTGGTTCATCTAAACGAAAGCCCCCGACAACGTTTAGATATACGTCTAAGGTAGAGAAAAATAGTCCTATACGTTTTTCTAGCACTGCGATTAGTATAGCCATACGGGAAAAGTCAAAACCTGTAGCCATACGTCTAGGTGCTGAAAAACTGCTCTTAGTGGATAACGCTTGAACTTCTGCCAATATAGGTCTTGAGCCTTCCATTATACAAGCTACACACGTCCCAGATACTCCAACAGGACGACCATCTAAAAGCATTTGAGATGGGTTTGGAACTTCTTTTAATCCGTTGTTGACCATTTCAAAAACTCCTATTTCATTGGTAGAACCATACCTATTTTTTACGGCTCTCAAAATTCTATAACTTAGATTTCTCTCACCCTCAAAATATAGCACGGTATCCACGATATGTTCCATGACTTTTGGCCCTGCTATTGCACCATCTTTGTTTACGTGTCCGACTATGAATATTGGAATACTCTCATTTTTAGCCGTGTGCATGAATAGGTTTGTGCATTCTCTAACTTGTGTGATACTTCCATGACTTGAGTTTATTTCAGCCAATCCCATAGTTTGGATACTATCTATAATAACTATATCGGGTCTACTGGATACTATAGTATCACATACGGCTCTGGCATCTGTGGTGGATAGTAAGTATAGTTTTTTACTATCTACACCCATTCGGATAGCCCTAATCTTTATCTGTCGGACGCTTTCCTCCCCTGATACATATAAAATTGAATACTTCTCCCCTAGATACTGACATATCTGTAATAGTAAAGTACTCTTACCAATACCAGGTTCACCGCCTAAGAGTACTATACTACCTTTAACTAATCCACCACCTAGAACCCTGTCGAGTTCACCATTACCAGTACTATAACGGATATCATCATCTATTGAGATGGTAGAAATATCTTGTAACTTGTTAGATAAGTCCACACTTGCCAAACTAATGGATTTTAATCCGTTTTTTAAATCTGTAGGGATAGTCTCCTCTAAGGTGTTCCATTCCCCACAACTGCTACACTGTCCGAGCCATTTAGAACTTGAAAATCCGCAGTTGTTACACACATACATAGTTTTTGATTTTGCCATATCTTAACACTTCCTTTTACTACGCTATAATAGATATTATAACATAGAAGTGCAATAAAAATCAACTTGTACTTTTATTTGTTTACTGCTTATACCTTGAATGATTGTTTCAGCTATTGTTTCATTATATTTTTTCAAATCATAGTAATTTATGTTTTGATTATCATTATCTAAAATCCACCAATTATCCGTTATAGATATTAAATTATTAACTATAATATCAGTTTGTTTTAATCTTAGTATTCTTTTTAATCTTCTAGATGTTGGTCTATGATTATCAATACTTCTTGAATTTATCCAACCTTGAATATTCTTACCTAAATCGCAATTCAAAGGCATTAAATCATTATTATAAATTTCAATTATATTAAGATTATCATCTATTCTAGCAATCTTAATATTTTTATGCATTAAGAACATTAGATTAAATCTCCTTTCATTACAGTTAAAATAATACTTGTAGAGCAGATTCCTCTTTATAGAATCTGCTCTAAAAATTTACTAAAAATTAATGATTAACCCTCTCCAAATGAAAACTGAAGTCCAAGGTCGTTAGCTAAATAATTTTGACACTCTGCTAAAAATTCAATATCACTTCCTAACAATTTCCAATTAGCTACTATTTCCTGTGGACCTATTTCTGCTGGAGAACGTCCTTGACGCCAAGCGTTTAAGGAATCTAGGTCATCCCAGATTAAATCCCAATCTGAAAAACAAGCGGGTTCTACAGCATTACCATAAACATTCATTGGAATACCATAATATGCTTCTACAGCGGCTGCATAGTTTTGAGCAGTTTCGCTACCAGTACTACCTTTAGCATAAGCAAAACCTGCAGGGTCTATAAAATAATCTAAAGAATTATAAACATTACCATATATGTCTGTAACAGGTATAAAATTAATAGTTGTATCAGCTGGGGCTTCTGTAACAACTGATTCTGTAGTTAGTGG
>JBJFHM010000038.1:0-6003 GCA_051893615.1 Oscillospiraceae bacterium | reverse complement strand
TGATTATGGTACAATTATATGTTACTCTACAAGAAGATTATGGTATAAATATGTCTGATGAATTAGATTTATCATCAAAATACACTGTTAGTCAAATCGCTGATGAAATACTTAAATTAGTATAAAAAAACAATTTATTCCATTTCCAAAAAATAGAACAGCAATAATCCGAACAGAAATATATCTACTGTTCGGATTATCGTTTCTTATATATTATATTTTTCCATGGTATCTGTGAATATTAGCTTATTCTACATTTTTAAGTGCTTCGCTCTTTGATATCTTTGATACTTTTCTCATTTGAAGCAATGCAACTACTACATAGCATATTAATCCTGTAGAAATTGTTATGATATAAGTTATAGGACTAACTACATATGGAATATATCCAGTCATCATAGTATAAAGATATCCTTTAAAAATGGCACGCATTACAATATCGATAAATGGTATTGAAATAATAAGTCCGAACAGCACAGCAATAGAGGTTGATGCAATATAAAGACTGCTTATCTCACTGTTTCTAAATCCGAGTATCTTTGTCATTGCAATAGATTGGAAATTTCTTTCAATTACCTGTTTACAAAGAACATAGACCACAATAACAAAGAACATTGCTCCGAACCATTTGTAGATATCCATCATTCCACCCATTGATACTGTAAGTTGGTCGGAAAGTTTAGTATAATCCGATGCAGTGATGTCTACTGCAATATCATCATTATCAAGTTCGGTAAGTTCGTTATTAGAAAAATATCCTGTGAAATAACTTGATTTTTCTCCAAAAGTGATATTATAATCGTCAATATTCATGAATATCGCCAATGATGACTGATAATCATATATTCCGCCTATTTCCATTACATAGGAGCTATCACGCTTGTATTTTTCATCAAGTTTGATGGTATCACCGATATTTAAGCCAAATTTTTCGCTTATTCCCGTTGAAATGAGTACCTTACCATTAGGAATTCCCTCATGGATATAACAGCTATTATGTTCAATTCCGTAGACTGTAATACTATCTGTAAGATAACCCTCTTTTGAGTAATCAAAACTTGATGAAGCGTATTTTTCTGCTTGGATATCGGTTACTTCGTTTGATACTTCACAATCGTACAGTACATACTGATATTCGCTTATCATATCATGGATAATTATATCCCTATATGAATCTAACATTCTTGGAAACATATCCCCAAAACTGATAAGTACCGCCCCAAAAAGAATACCTATTATCATTACGATATATCCAGCAAGATTTGTAAAAAATATTCTAAGACTGAATCTTGTCTTGAATGGTATTTTCGTATTAAGACGCATTGCCTTTTTGTTTCTGTTCTTTTTAAGGTCGTGTCTTAAGAATTTCAACGGACTAAGTTCTAACTTGGAAATAAGTACAGTAAGATTTATCAGTAGCATAAGACAAATAGGTACTACCGTTGAAATCAAAAAAGCTGACGGATTCCACAACGTTTTGTATGTTGTGAGTGAATAGGAATTTAAATACAAATTTGCACAAAAATCTTTCATCACAGTATATCCGATAACATTTCCTACTACAGCAGATATAAGAGTAATTATAATAGGTAATATCATATAATGTCGAATTAACTCACCTTTGGTATATCCTGATGCACGGAGAGTTCCAATAACACCCGATTCAGAAACTATAGTGTTTGAAATTGTAACTGCAAAAATAAATGCAAGAATACCTATCATCATATAGCACATTACCATAGTTCCAGCTTCATCGCCACCTATATCTTCAATAGAAAAAGTTATCGCTTGATTAAGATATCTTGGGATATAATCTTCTACGGAAATAATATCCGTTTTGTCTATTTCGTCCTCAAAGGCTTCATCTTCGGGCATTGTGTAATCTTCACCATTTATTTCGGCACTAACAGCGTCCTCGATAATTCCAAAAAGGAAATCATCAAGTTGAATAGAAAGTTCTTCTTTTTTTGGTTTTTCCACGTAACCAATATATTCATTTAAGAAATCCTGTTCAGATGGTTCTGTATATTCTGTTCCAGTCAACATTGCAGATACACTATTTTCTATAATTTCAAAGGTAAAATCGTCTGTATCAATAGAAAGGTCGTTTTTGGTAGGTTTCTGTCCTGTTTCCATGTAAAGTGATGCGTATTCTTCAGCACCTTTTTCGATAGTGTCAGTTATACTCTCAATTTTTTTCTCAAAAGATGCTTTATAAATATCTGCATATTCCTCCGAAGCCTTTTCAAGCCTGTTGGTTATATAGTCTATCTGTTCTTGTACTATTGTCCCATCATAATCTGTAATTTCATCTTCAAGCAAGTCAAGAAATTTATCGGAACGCTCGGCAGATTCTATATCATCTGTACAAGATTCATTATAAACCCAAGCATAATTATAATTGATATTTTTGCTACCTACTGAATCAAATCCACTGTCTGTCATTACCGCAACAGAAAAATTGATAGAATCGAACATTGAATCTGTGTTGTTCTCGAAAAGAGTACTGTAATTCGGAAGAGCAATAAATCCTGTTATTTCAAGTTTTTTGCCGTTAAGAGTTATGATATCACCAATATTTATGCTGTTGTTTTTAGCGAATACTCTGTCTATGGCGATTTCGTTATCCTGTGATGGCAATTCTCCACTAAGAAGACAAGGTTTATTCAGTTCATCTGATTGTTTATATATTCTAACTGTTGCACCTGTTTCTGAAGTATCTTCATCGAAGTAAAAATTATTATAAAGTTTGATTCCAATATCATTTTCAAAAGTTTCTTTCAATTCATCTGGAAGATTTTTGTCAAAAGTGATATGTCCGTCCTCGATATTGTAAAGTTCAAAACTCTCATAATATGAGACTTTAAGACTTTCATTAGCAACTCTCATTCCAGAACATATGGCGATAAGAAACACCATCATAATAAATATTGCTATATATTTCGTTGCATCTTTGAAAAATTCACGAGGCAAACGCTTTGTAAGAGGATTTTTCATATAAACACCTCCATTACCAGTCAAGTTCTTCAGCGGACAACTTCTTTTGATTTTTTATCTCTTTTCTAACCATTCCGTCACGGAGCTTTACCACCTTGTCTGCCATATCCTTGATAGCCTCATTATGTGTTACCATGATAATCGTTGTATTATACTTCTTATTAACAGTTTCAATAAGTTTAAGTATCTCCTTTGAGGTGTTATAGTCAAGAGCACCTGTAGGTTCGTCGCAAAGCAGAATATCGGGATTCTTTACGATAGCCCTACCTATAGAGCATCTCTGTTGCTGACCGCCTGAAAGCTGGGACGGTAGCTTATGACGATGTTCATATAGACCAAGAGTTTTCAATATATCATCAACATCAAGAGGATTATCACTTAAATATGCACCCGTCTCAACGTTTTCCTTGATATTTAGATTGGGAATAAGATTATACATCTGAAAAATATATCCAAGATGTTTTCTTCTGTACTCGGTAAGCATTCTTTCGTTCATATTTTCGGTCTTTTCTCCGTTAATAGAGATATATCCCGAATCGGCATCATCGATTCCACCTATAATGTTGAGTAACGTGGATTTTCCACTACCTGATGGTCCTAAAAGAACGCAGAACTCACCTTTTTCAATATTTATGTTTATTCCTTTTAGCACTTCAATCTTACTTTCGCCACTGCCGTAGCTCTTTTTGATATTACTTATTTCAATAAACATCTTTTCACTCCCTCTTGTTTTTACATTATAATATATGAACAAATATTCATATATTTTATTATAGCTTAATTTTTTCCAGATGTCAATACAAGGTTAACAATAGATAACTTAAAATGAATAAAAAACCACTCCTTTTGATACTGTGTTGTCTAACAACTTAATCATATTGTTTTTAGAGTGGTTTTTTATATTTTTTCATCTAATTTTGTGGTATATTATTAAAAGCAGTCATGACCTCTATATTTAGCAGATGCTCCTAACTTTTCTTCAATTCTTAAAAGTTGATTATACTTTGCTACACGTTCACTTCTAGATGGTGCTCCTGTTTTGATTTGACCAGTATTTAAAGCTACCGCTAAATCATATATAGTAGTATCTTCGGTTTCGCCTGAACGGTGAGAAGATATCGCAGTATATCCAGATTTGTGAGCCATCTTTATAGCCTCTAGGGTTTCCGATACGCTTCCTATTTGATTTAACTTAATCAATATAGAGTTTCCACAACCTAATTCGATACCTTTTTTCAATCTTTGAGTATTGGTAACAAATAGGTCATCGCCTACAAGTTGAACTTTATCGCCTAGAGTAGATGTGAGTTTTTTCCAACCCTCCCAATCTTCCTCATCAAGAGCATCTTCGATAGATTTTATTGGATATTTATCAACTAAATCTTTCCAATATTGTATCAATTCTTCAGAAGTAAACTCTTTACCACATTTAGGAAGTTTATAGTAACCGATACCTTTTTCTTGGTCTTTCCATTCACTAGATGCACCATCAATAGCAATAACAAAGTCATCATAAGGTTTGTAACCAGCTTTCTCAACGGCTTGTAGAATGACTTTAATAGCCTCTTCGTCACTGGATAGATTTGGAGCAAATCCTCCTTCATCGCCTACCGCAGTAGATAGTTCCATAGATTTTAGTATACTTTGCAAAGAATGGAATACTTCTGCACACCAACGAAGACCCTCTTTAAAACTAGTTGCTCCTACTGGCATAATCATAAACTCTTGAATATCTACATTATTACCTGCATGAGCTCCACCATTAAGAATGTTCATCATGGGTACGGGAAGAACGTTTCCTTGAGAACCTCCTAAAAATCGATATAGTGGAATATCTAAAGCATTGGATACTGCTCTAGCACTAGCAATAGATACTGCTAAGATAGCATTTGCTCCTAACTTAGATTTATCATTAGTACCATCTGCGTTAATCATAGTTTGGTCTACAAGGTAGGTATCGAAAGCGTCTACGCCTATTAGGACATCATTTATGATTGTGTTTACATTCTCTACGGCTTGACGTACTCCCTTACCACAATAACGTGATTTATCTCCATCACGAAGTTCTAGGGCTTCAAATATTCCAGTAGATGCTCCACTTGGAGCAGTTCCTCGACCTATCACTCCACATTCAAGGAATACCTCTGCTTCAACAGTCGGATTTCCTCTACTATCTAGGATTTCTCTACCTATTACTTTTTTTATCTTAGTATTAACCATCGATAATCTTCCTTTCATTGGAAATTTTATTTAAACATAGATTTTAAATCTATATTACTGACTTCTTAAAATCATATTGTAATTGTTGAACCATTTATTAAAAGGAGTTTTTAGTTCAACAATTATAACAATATGATTAATTATTCTCATTTAGTAAGTATATGCTAACTGTATATATTATATCATTCATGATTATAAAAATCAAATTAGTTAGCAGATACTAACTAATAAATTCACTAGAAGACTATAACAACAAAATATTTCAGTAAATAATTTTAATATACCCTTGATAATATCATACATTGAAAAATTGAATTTATCCAATTATTAGTGTTTGTAAAAAACAGATATAAAAAAACGTTTGTGTCCGTATATGATATAAAAAAAGAACTCTAATCTAATCAATTGGGTTAGGGTTCTTTAAGGTGTACCTTTATTGAATGATTGCACTATAAAACTCCAACACAAGATACCTTCTATATTTAAAAGATACTTACTTTTTTTAAAATGCTACCTAAATACTTAAATTTTATCTTAGATACTTAAAACTCTTTATTTTTTTGGAATATCAATTGGAATACCTTAAACATTGCACGATTTTAGTACAACTCTAAATAAATACTTGAATTATTGCTAATAATTTTTCCTTTAAATAATAATATCTTTATTTAACTTGAACGATTTTATATCTTATGATGAAGAAAAAATGCTCTACATTTTAGTACATAAAATGTGTTATAGGTCTATCAAGATAGACTTTCAATATTTAAAATACAACTGAAAATA
>JBJFHM010000037.1:0-6019 GCA_051893615.1 Oscillospiraceae bacterium | reverse complement strand
GCTATATTAGACGTATCTATGTACTTTTTATTAGCTTTAATAATCATAATTCACCTTCTTTAATTAACTTGTTGTATTAATCTTTCCTTCCAATGCCTCTATACGTTTTCTAAGGCTGTCAACAGTATCATTTTCGGCATACATAGAGTTCCAAAGTGAGTTAATGGCATCTCCAAGTGAATCAGTACTACCTGATACACTACTTATAGAATTCATTAAGTTGCTAATATCTGTAGAGAAAGTTTCCCATTGTGCATTTAATTGCGATTGTTGGTCTTGTAGCTTTGCACCTAATTCATTTGCAAGATAGTTAGCCTTAGCTATAGCTTGTTCTTTTGCACGAGTACTTGGAGTACGTCTAGCACTATCAAAAAGTATACGATTATCTGCTCCAGAGCATTCTAAAGATTGTCCTCCTCTAAAATTCCATTGAATTTTAGTTATTATACTTTTTACAGTATTCCCTTCTACATTTGGATTAGGAGCCATTATAGATTGTCCTAAATGAAATCTATCTTCACCATGATAAATTAACTTAAATGGACGTACTTCTATTCTATAATCTTTTTCACCCCTGCCATCTCCTTTGTCAAATTTATATGAATCACCTAATATATGGCATAGGCTTTCAAGTAAAGCCATACAATTGTGGTCTCCATCGGAAGCACGTCTAGTATATGCCCAGTTTCCGTCTACAAAAGGATTACCAGTTAAATCTAACGTATAGTAGCAGTTTGATTGATAATTAATAGTGCTTTTAGTTTTCCATGAGCCAGTAGCACCAGAATAAACCTCAACATAGCCCCTAAGACATTTTATATTAAAGTTAGCTAATTCTACGCTATTATCTTCGCATTTTTTAATAGATAGTGCCTTTGGAGAAAAAAAGTTATCTTCAAAAGATTTAATAGTTATTAATGGCGTTTCACCATCATATTGACATTCTATAAATCCTGCCCCTAATTGTGCTATATATGAAAGATAATCTCTAGCGGAAGATGTTTCTAAGGCACTCGCACACTCAGGAGTAACACAATAATAACCACAGTCATAGCCACTATAATATGGAGAGTCGTTATTCCAAACAAAAATTGACGTATTTGCGACTATTGAGCCTACATTTCTATCAACTAAATTGTTATTAACAATATTGCAAATGACTTCTAAGCAATCCTTTAATGAATAACGTTGCTTTACAAACTGCTCATATAATATCTTTGCCATAGAATCTTTGCTACTATCATCATAGATGGCATTATCAAACCAAATTAGAGCATCCGAACCACTAAGAGTATAAATATCTTTGTATTTATCCGCAGAAGTTACCCAAAACACCCCTCTTAATACAAAATCCTGTTCACTACCATACTTTGAGTATAAAATGATTTTAGAACCTATTATATTAAAAGAATTAGTATCCTTATCGATAATGCGAATAGTCATATTTAAGGTGCTTGAATATACTCCGCCAATAGAAAACGAGTTATCCGCAGTAGCTTGTTGTAATATAGAAATATCATCATCAATAATATCTTCACTAGTAAATGGATACTCTGTCCCATCAGTAAAGATAATTCTACCTTGAACTTGTTCATCTATGTACATTGTTAAACCTCCTCAAACGTTCCCGAAACATTATAGAGTCTGCCATCTGCATTATAGATTTTATTTTCAGTAATTTCCGAAGATAAAAAATACTTTTTTCCAGTAATTTCTTCAAGATTTACACTATCATCAAAATCATACTTGATAGTGTATTCATAAACATTCTTGATTATATTCCAAAAATCAGCATAACCGTCACTATCGCATTCGATAGTGAACGATATACTTTCCACATGAGAACGTTGTCCATAAGTGATAGTTTCGCCATTTGAGGAAGTGTATTGTTTTGATAATCTTTTGTATTTTCTATCGAATTTGATAAATCTAGTTTTAGTGTTTCTGTTGATTTCTAATGTATTTCCATTATTGCCACTTATTGAAAAAATCATATTGAGTTACCTCCACTTCGAGCATTTTCGAGAACTCCTGCATTGATTACAAAGCTATTTAGCTTTTGAGAGTTTTTAAATAGATAGTTTTCAACTACGATTGTTCTATTACTTGAACTATTATCTTGTGAATTATCATCTTGGGATTGTGTGTACTTAATATCTTTAGCTTTGGATACCATAGGAATATTAGAACCTACGTTAATACTTTGCATTTGAGAATACATTCCATTAACATCAATACCAGACATCATAGAATTTAAACTCTTATTAATATCATCAGCAGTAGTATTCATTTGAGCATCTACACCAATTGCTAAGCCTTTTGGCAAATAACTACCGATTTCATCTCTAAATAGCGTAGATGGAGAGTGTATTCCAAAGAAATTTTTAAAACTTTCAACTATGCCATCAGCAACGTTTGAAATAGTATCACCAATAGAGGAGAGTCCAGCAATTAAACCGTTCGCAATGCCCTCTAAGATATTTATACCTAATCCAAGCCAATCTACTGAAGTTATAGCATTCCAAATAGCATCTATTATTTGTGGAATGACTGCTACTAATTTAGGAATAGCTTGTACTAAACCAGTAGCAAGTTGAACTATCAAGTTTATAGCACAGGTTATAATTAGTTCAAGATTATCGGTGATGCCCTGAATTATAGTTTGAATTATCAATATAGCACAATCTATTAAAGTTTCCATATTGCTAGATAATCCATCAACGATAGCCATAATCATTTCAATAGTTGCGTTTAGAATAGGCTCTAAGTTCTGTAAGATAGCATTTACTAATTCTAAAACTAGCTGTATGCCCATTTCCAACAGTGGTGATAGATTTTGAAGTATTCCATTGACTAATGCCATTACTATTTCAAGAGCAACATTAATCAACATAGGAAGATTTTCAAGAACTAAGTTTACAATCGTCATAACTATGCTAATTACTGCGGATAATAGCAATGATACATTTTCAATTATTCCACTAACTATAGCCATAACAATTTGAATAGCACATACTATAATATCTGTTAGATGCTCTAATATTCCGTTGACTATTGCGAAGATTATTTGTGGTAGTGCCACCATAAGAGTAGGTAACGCTCCTAAAATACCATTTATTAAAGCTAAGATAATCTCAATAGCTACTGGGATTATGTTAGGTAAAAGAGTTTGGATTCCAGTAATTATAGTTTGAATAAGCTGTGTTGCAATCGGTATTAGTGTAGGGAGAAATGTCACAATTGCATTACATATACCAGTAATAAGGGTAGATGCTAAAGATATTAATTCCGAACCATGCTGTAGTATTCCTTCTGCCAATGATGTTATTAACGGAATAGCCACTTCCATCATTTTTTGTTTTCCAGCAATAAAACCTTCTGCGAGTTTTGAAAGTATTTCAGGAACTTTTTCAACTATAATAGGCATTTTTTCTTGAATACCATCGCTAATTGTAGATACTATTAAAACTGCTTTTTCTTTAAAATTGCTAATTAAAGGGGCAAAAGCAGAAATCATATCCTTACCAGCTTGAACCACACCTTTGATTAGTTTAGAATAATCACCATCAAATGAGTTAATAGTGTTCACTAAACCTCCCAACGCTCCAGCAATACCTCCAGCGAGTTCGGATTTCATATCTATAGTAAATCCACCAATTGCACGTTTTAACCCTTCCATAGCTGAGCCAATATCATTGTACTTAACTTCGTTGATTTGTCCTAATGCATCATAGGTGTTTTCACTAGCACCTTGCATACTAGATAAAATAGGTAGCATATTACTTTCCAAATCTTCATACATAGTACCAAAAAGGTCAACGGCAGCAGTATTTTTTGCTACGGGGTCTTCCATTTTATCGAGGGCATTAACCACTTGATAAAACGCTTGTTGAGCAGTATCTCCACCTTGTGCAAATTTAGATGTCATTTCTTCAGCATTTAATCCTAAGAGTTGAAAACCTTCAGCAGAAGATGCAGAGCCATCTTTGGCACGAATATTAAATTCCTTAACTGCGTCACCGACTTTATCGATTGAGAATACACCTGCATCAGCACCAGAGATTAAACTTTGCATAAACTCATCAGCAGATAAGCCTAAAGCTGAATACTGTGCAGAGTACTCGTTTAATGTATCAAGTAAATCACCATTTTGATTAGCACCATTTTGAGCTCCCATAGCTATTAGATTGTAGGCTTCGTCAGCAGATATTCCAAAGTTTTTCATTAAAGATGATACTGCTCTGGTACTTTCACCAACGTCCATTTCAAACGTATCTGAGAGAGTTACCGCATTTTGACTAGCTGATTGCAAATCATCACCTACAAGACCAGTTTGTTTATGAACTTCTGCAATGGTATTAGAAACCTCTTCCCAACTAGCATTTACAGATGTAGCATATACTCCCTGTACTATATCTTCCATGCCTTCTAACTCTTCGCCAACTATTCCAGTACTCGCCGAAAGTTGATCAATAGCTTTGTTATATTCATCACCAGCCTCAACCATGCCTTTAACACTAGCAAAAGCTCCAGCACCAAGTCCAGCAATTGCAATAGTGGAGGCACTTACAGCTGACACGATAGAATTTTTAAAATTTTCCATACCTTCACTGGCAAAACCACCAATAGCGTTCATACCTTGTTTAATTTTACTTGTGACATCGTTCATACCACTTTCAACGCCATCACTATTAACACCAGCATCTACAATTAATCTTTCATCAACCAAGGAATCACCTCCTAAAATATACTGCCAACTTGAAATGCGTCCATAGGTTTGCTAGGTAGTGCAATTTCCTGTTTAATCTTTTTGATACGTTTCCTTTCTGCTTTGTCTTTAATATCACAAAGATTAGTATTTCTGTAAATCATACGTTGTTTAAGTGGAGTATCCTCTGGGAGTGCTTTTATTAAAGCATTGAACTTGTACCAGTGCATATAGTCAATAGTGTTCAAATCTATGTGATATACTTGCAAAAACGCCCCTAAAATATACTCACAGTCATAACAATATGAAAGTATAGGCTTTTTGAAGTTGTTATTTTTAATTGGAGTTTCATTATTAGATTTAAAGACTAAATCTTTACAACTAGCAAAGTCTAAAAGTGCTTTAAATCCTTGATTTTTATTCATAGGTGCAGTATCTTTGAACCAAGAAAAAGCACATAAGATAATATCTTCTTTTTCAGCGGAAGTATCATCACGCATATCGAAAAAGGCTATCCAATCACGAAAATCCGTATAGATTGGATAGCTTTCTCCATCTACAATAACACTCTTGGGATATTTTTCATATAGTAGATTTATCATTTTCTACCCTTTGGTGAATATTTAGTAAATACCTTAATTCTACGTTGATTTGTTTTATTAGATACAGAAGTTACATAGTCAAGAAAACTTTCAAAGGTTTCATCATATAATCTTGAATTGTCCTTAACATTTTTAAAGATATCTTTTGAAACTTCGTAGCCAAAAATATCATCATAGAGTTTTCTAAAAGCCTTGCAATAGGCTCTAATAAATTCAGCTGGTTTATTTCTAGATGGAAATTCTGTCTTTTCAAGAGTATTAAAAGCCTGTTCGTAACGTTCAAGAGTTTCAGCATCTTCAAAATCTAGTTGTAACGATATGCCATTAATTTCCCACATATATTATTCCTCACTTTCATTTAAAGATAAAGTTTGTGTTCCATTTTCATCATAACTATCAACCTTAGTAATCTTAACATTGACACTTCTAGATTGACCATTGTATGTACAGATTACTGTATGTTCACTAACAGTACCAGTCGCACCACTCTGTTGGAATACTCTTGAAATAGAATTAGATGCACTTTCATTAATAGTAGAACCGCTTAATAATGTTACAGTAGCACCATTAATAGTTGAACTTGCAGTGATAGTATATCCACTAGTTGCATTAGACACTTCAAGTTTAGCATAGTTTGAATTTGGTGTAATAGCCCCAAGTTCAATGCCATCGATATCACAAACACTAACATCTGCAAAAGCGGTCTTTT
>JBJFHM010000036.1:0-92886 GCA_051893615.1 Oscillospiraceae bacterium | reverse complement strand
AACTATCGTATTCCCAATCATAGAATATTGGGAAATCAATCATACCTTTGTAAGGCTCGATGGTCTTTAGGCAAAAGTTAGCCTCTTTTTCCGCTTGTGATACTGTGTAGGCATATCCAAACCAATAGATGCCTACGTGTAAGCCGTTTTCAATGGCGTTCTTGATGTTGTTATGAAAACACTTATCCACGGTAGAATTTCCATAACCTGCACGGATTATAACACCTTGAATGCCATCAGCCTTGACCTTAGAAAAGTCAATATTGCCATTATGCTTAGATACGTCTATTAACTTATACTTTACTTCCATAAAATTTTCTACTCCTTTTCTTTTAACTCGGCTAAAATGTTTTTAATCTTTTGTGGTATAGGGATACCCATCAAGGCTAAGTTCTCGGTGATACTCAAAGTTTCATTAGCTATGTAATAGGTACAGCAGATAGTATATAGCACATCGCTGTTGAAGTATATCTTGTCGATAGTCCAAGCAAGGACTAAAATCAAAATTATAAGAAACTTCTTGTAACCGCCGTTACGGAGTATAGCAGACTTTAGACTATGACGTTTGGTAGCTTTGATGACTCCAGTAAAGATATCACATAGCACTAAAATACCAACTAAAATTATATAGCTATCATTTATAAACAATTTTTCCATTTATTACCTCATTTCTGTATATATCCTGAAATTTTCAAGTCAGGATATCCTTCCACGAAGACTCTATTTTGATTTTGCAGTGTGAAAGAGTTTAGTAAGTTTTGTGCATAATCGGATAGTATGTGGTCAGTTGCAATTAGTGAAACAAAAACGAGTTCGATTGGATTACCTGTCAGCCACTCTTTTAGTGTGCTGACACTTGAGAACTGTGGATATGTAGATGGTGAGTATCTTAGATATAAAGCAACGTCGTTTCCTTTAGCAAAAATTTTACAGATATTACCTCGGTTTTCTGAACGTGGAACTACTTCTACTCTGGTCGATTTTGCAAATGCAATGTTTTGGTTATTAGAATTGATTGTAGATTTTCCTAACTTATACACTATAGAGCCATCACTTTTTATGTCATTAAGCGTAATTAAATTTAAATAATCGTTACTAGTAAAAACTTGGCATAATTGTTTTAACTTCCACAATTCATTATCTTTGTATATATAGTCACTAACACTTTCAACGGAATTTAAGGCAATCGGCACAGGTACCTGTATAGTTGTATCGTTATTTGTTATCTTGATACTATGCTCATAGTCTACACCATCTACACTCATAGCACCACTATCTAAACTCACTAGCTCGTAAGGAGTATCCAACGATTTCTCGCCTTCTCCAATTTCGTGAGTATACCCGAAAATTTTCATATTTTTCGGCTTAGATTTAACACCTCGTGCATTGATAACTCCATCTACGCTTGATACTGTGTTATATCCTACAGCTTGCTTTTTAAGTCGTTTCATTAGTTGCCACCTCGCTTAGTGTCGATACTGGAGTATAGTCACTAGATACCACGCTAGAAAACCACGTATTTAAAGCCTTATCGTAGCTAAATATCACTTGATAGTATGTGCTAGGTACAACATCAAGCGATAGATAGTCGCAAGCGATACTATATGTGGTATCAGAAACGGCAAAGTCAACTTCTATGTCGCTTGTGGCTGTTTCGGGTAGTGTGAGTGTGATATCAGATGTCAAAACCCCTAGCTGATACCTCACTCCTGAACTTAGCACGGTATCTAGGGTAGCAGATACACCATCACCACCTTTCAAAACTACCCTAAAATTTGTGTTGGTGGTGGTCTCCAGCTCTATCTTGCAGTCGCTATCTGATACTGCATAGATACTACCGTACCAATCAAAGACATAGTTTTGAGACTGATACACCGCTACATCTGTCAAGAGTTCAGCAGAGCCACACTGAATGGATTTTACGCCGTCTGCCTCAGCTACTACTCCAGCCTTTTTGGATACGTACACGTTCGTATCGCCTAGATTTTTTACCCTTACGTGCTGACCTCCTACGAGGTCAATTTTTGTTTCTACGTTTGAACTTAACCTTACAGTTTTAATCATGTTTTTTTCTCCTTTCTTGTCTTTTTATTGATTTAATATCAAGAAATTTTCTTTGATAGCATTGCCGTTTTCGTTAAAACAGTTATCACCATATCCAGTGTACTCCGTGCCATCACTGAAATGACTACTTGCGTATGGATTTATGATAATACCATCATTGCAGAGTATACGTCTCATTCGGTCACTCATAGATTTATAAAAATCTTTATCGGTGATTTGCTTAGTGCTAAAGAAATCATCAATAGTAGTGTAATTTTGTGCATCAGTTTCAGTGAATTTGATAGTAAACCATTCCGAAGTAGTACCTCGATAGATTATTTCACAGACCGCAAAACCTGATATATAGAAATTTTCCGCAAGATATTGTATTGTGTTTGGTAGCGATAAAATTCTAAACCAATAGCACATAGAAAACGCCTGATACCCTATAAAAATGCAACTATCAGGAACCTCATATATATCAAGAGGTGCATTACAATTAAAATCTAGGTATGATGTTCGAGATTGGTCGATATAAAAGTCATGAGCATCATACCCATAATATTTATTATTTCCCACCATATCAAAAGATTGTGCTAATATATATTTTGTAGTACTAGGTAATAGAAAAGGTTCTAAATTATCACACGTATTGAAACAGTCATATCCAAAAACTTCCACACCATCAAGCCCTGTGATACTTTGTAAATTAATACAGTTATGAAAACATAGAGAACCAATCATTTTTATGCTTTTTGGTATGTTGATAGTGGTTAAAGCCTTACAGTTTTGAAAAGCTCCAGTTGTGTAGTAACTTTCATCAAAACCACCGCAAAAATATTTATCTAAGCCAAGATATTTTACATTATTAGGGATTTCAAAGTGTGTTATAGTTTTTTGGTTTTGTGATGGGTAACAAGTCATGATTTCCATGCTAGTAGGTACATCTAAATCAATTGGATAGTTGTAGTTATCATTATCAATGGTTAAAATGTCTATGTACTTAACACAATTAGGAAAAGTTATTTTTGTTATTACTGAGTATGGATTAGCTTGTCCTGTTGATGTCCCAAACACGAAAAGAGAATTAGCTATAGCATTAATGTTTTTATCAAAATTTATAGTGATTTTAAAGTCGGCTCCTGAATATTGTGCATTATAGTGCTTAGATAGATACTCATTGTTATAATAACTATGCGTGTAGGTACTGTCACTATTATATGCCTCTATAGTACCATCACCCCAATCAATAGTTCCCGAAATGTTGCTATCCAACGTAAATTCTTCCCAAAACCATGTGATACCATCATAAGTTGATGGAACGTACATAGTTTTATTATATGTCAACCATGCAAGTGTATAGCTAAACATATTGTATCCTGATACAATCCCCTCAATGATTAGTTGTATACTATCACTAGTAATGTCCCATACTTTAATTAAACCATTTTCGGTATTAATCCAAGCCTTTTGCCATTTTAGTTTTTTACCGTCTTTTTCAGTATAGAGGTTATTAGGCACAGTCTCCTCTATGCTTAAATGTTTTAGCATTATGTATCATGTATCATCTTCTTTCATAACTGCATATGTCACGCCTTTTTCAAGTTTTCCTTGAGTAGCCATATTTTTTAAAACTTCTTCACTTTCAACTTGGCGTATTCTGTATGGACTAGCTATTCTAGACATAATGTTATCTGCCTTAGAGATTGTATTTTCATATCTATTTCTACTAAAACTATTATCTTGATTAGATAGTGTTAATGAAATGGTTTCACCAGTAATGCCATCAATAGTCTTAGATATGATTTTTTGTGTTGTAGATATTCCTAAATCTTCGGAATATATAGTTCCAGTATCACCAATGTTTAGATTAGCAATATCCATAAAGTTTTTATATAAATCAATGTTAGATAGGTCTTTATAATTGATAGTATAAGTCACTTTTGGTTCGTTTATAGTTTTAAAATGTGATTGCATATCTAATCCAAGAGCTTCTATATTACTTTGATTATAGTTGAATAACTTTCCTTTTGATATATTATGTGGATAATTTAAACTAGGTGTATATGCTACTGCATATGTATTCCCATAGTTATCTTTTGTGTATAAGTAACTACAAAAATCAGTAATGTCTATATTTTCCTTAACTGCGACCATATTTAAACCATGAATTAATTGAAAACAATTATCCCTAGAGTTTTCCATACGATTACAGATAGAAAAATAGAAATTGTCTCGATACAATTCTCCACCAAGTTGATTGATTATGCTATTATCTTCGCCAATGATACACGCAATTGGTGATGTTAGTTCAAAAGTTGGATTATCTGAATTATTATTTATATAGACAGTTTGGATATCACTATAATGCTGAAAATAAAACTCTTGATATGCTCCATCGATATCATCATCAAAAATGCTGTTATATATTGTATCTAATGCCTGTTGACCTGACATACCAGAGACATCACAAGAAATAATTAATTTATCTGCTAAATCATATGTAATATGTTTTGCATATATAGTTCGTATAGCAGTACCATCTTCTTTTAGTTGTGTATCTTTAGTTTTAATTCTAAATAATTGCCCTCTAACTTTGATAATATTAAACTCTTTCAACGTTTTCCAAGCACCGTCATCATCAATGATATGTTCTAAAGTTATTGAGTAATCTCCATTCAAATCTTCTTTTATGCTACAACTGTTAGGAGATAATATTCTTAGACCATTGTGATTGAAATTAGTTTCCTTCATATCATAGATGTTAATGTAATTAGTTTGAAGAGGCTCAATAGTTGGTTTAGCATATTCGTAACATTTAAGATACTTTATTGTTATATAGTTTGTATCATCAAGAATGAAATAATCTTCAGATGTTCCTTGTTTTTCTTTATCTTCAGTGTAGAACATCATCTTTTCTAAAGATATACAATTTTGGAACGCTTTAACTCCACACTGAGATAATTCCACTTTAAATGGCTTTTTGAACCTTCCAAACGTTACAAATTTTATAGCACTTCCTGTGAAACTTGAATTTTCTACTATACAGTTGCTTGGAATAGATATTTCAGTTAAATTTGATGTATAATAAAATGTTCCTGCACTAATGACTTTTAAATTTTCATCTAACTTAACAGATATCAAGTAATCGTTATTAGCACAGAAACCATTCCCAATAGAAGAGCCATCTGTAGTATAAACCACTGTGTAAGTACCACCATCTGAGTAGCTATGGGACAACACATTAGAAGTATATTCAGATGTTGAACCATCTCCCCAATTTATAGAACCTGTTATATCATTATCAGTACCAGTTATTAAAGGTGGCAGGTTCAATGAAAACGCATTATCTGATTTGAATGTAAATGAATTAATCATTTATAGCCACCTCTCATTTTTAGTGACTTCTATTGATGTTACTCCACCACTCCAATTGATTAAATTGTCACCAACTCGCAATATTGGAAGATTTCCAAACGTCTTATTTAATACTATTTGATTATCCTTATAAGCTAACAATCTTGGAGTATCTAATATAATGTACTCATTCATACCATAAAATGATATAGTATCATCATTGATAGTTAAAGTTCCATCACCAGAGCCATAGACTTTTATACAAGGTTCTGTATATATATTTCCATCTACATTGATTGTAGTAGGTTCTGTTAATGTTATAACATCATTATTGATACTATATGCAAAAGGTTCAGCAGTAAAGGATAAGGGTATTTTGTCGATAGTTTTCAATGCAAACTGTGGCACTATCTGATTGACTGTAACGTTAAAATACCTATCTAAGCAAGTAGATAATATTAACTTACCCTCTCCAAAGATAACAGAATAGATAGTATCAGTGTTAGATTTTTTACTATTAATCACCATGATATTTATTTCTTTAGTCCCAAAGTATTGATTTTTCTGTTTTATTGGAATAGTTCTTTTTGGAATGTTGATATATGTATATCCTTGGTATGCCTGTGGTGGATATGGTACATCTGCACAGATTATTCCTAAATCATAGTATGAATGATATCCATTAAATACGAAATACGCCATTGATTAAACTCCTTTCGCAGTATCAATTTTTTTCTCAACGTCTTTCAAATCGGAATAGAGTTGATTTAAATCCCTACTTTGAGTTTCTCCTCTATTATCATCAATTTTGTTTAAGATGTATCCTAACATTACTATGATAGTATCTAGTTTAGCATTAGTTTCCGAATTGTCACCAGTAGAGATAATATTTTGAAGTTTATCAAGTGGAGCAATAACCTCTGGATTTGTATTTACTCCTTGATATTCTGCAACATTTACTATGCTATTTCCGTAAGCGATACCACCCTCAGCAAGTTGTGGAATTTCGGGTATCTTAGGAAATCCAATAGTCCCACCACCAAGCCAATCAGGAATAGATATTTCTCCAAAGTTATCTGATAGTGAATTTACACCATTAATTAAGTAGTTAATACCATCAATTAGAGTATTTATTATATTTTTCAAACTATCACCAATACCACTAAAAATACTATCAAAAATATCTACAATGTTTTGCCATGCTCCACTCCAGTTACCACTGAAAACATTATTGATAAAATCCACTATGCCGTTCATAGCGATTTTAACTCCATCTATTAAAGGTGATAAATCCTGAATTGCTAAAGCTACGCCATCACGGATAGTTCCAGCTAAAACCTCAAGCACTGGTTTTAGAACAGTATCAATAGTAGATACTATTCCATAGATTAATCCACTTAGGATTGGTAGCAAAGTATAGATGATATTTTCTATGTAGGGCAATAACTCATTGATAACTCCTAAGATTGGCTGAATAGCCTCTATTAATATGGATATAACTGGTGATAGTTCACTAATTAAATCCACTATTAAAGGCAAGATATCTATTACAAGTTGCGATAGTATTGGTGTAATGTTGCTAACTAGATTTAATATCATAGGTAGAACCATATCTACTACTTGGAGTATCACTGGTAACAACTGATTTATTAAATCAACTACTACTGGTAATATTTCACTGATTAAACTACCTACTAAATTTATTAAATCAGCGAGTGGATTTAGTAAACTTTCAAAAATTAGATAGACACTATCTAAGATATCTATAATAGAAGTTATTAGAGTAATAATCACTGGTAAGATATTGTTTATAATATCAGTAAAAATTCCAACTATAGAAGTTATCAAACTATAAGGAATGTTCTGTATTAACCTTTCTAAGATATTTAACAATTCTCCACCAGCTATTGAACCTATTTTAATTATAACCTCTAAGACATTAGATATCATAGAGGATAAATCTTCACCAGTACTGCTCAAGAAACCCATTAAAATATTGATAAATTTTGTGATATCCTCTATTAAAATAGGCAATATTTCATCTATTATAGGCATTAAAAACTCAACTATAGATTGAATAACATTCCCTAGAGGTTCAACATAACTGGATACATACTCTATAATATCAATTATGTATGGTAAAAGTAATTGAATTAGATTTAATAATGTAGGTAATATAGTATTAATTAAATCGGTGATGCTAGGAGCAATAGCAGATAGTATATCTGTAACTATGGGTACTAATTCATTAATTGTATCAAATAGAATAGGTAGTATGCTTGTAGCAACTTCCATTAATGATGTACCTATATCTTCTACTATGATTACTAATATTGGGATAAAATCTTCTACATACTTTAAAATATTGGGGAGATTATTAGTAATAAAGTCTACAAATTCTCTCACGGTAGGAAGTAGAGCGTTTCCCAATTCGATTTTAGTATCATCTAAAAGAGTAGTCAACCGTTGCAATTGATAACTCATAGTATTAGACATAGTTTCAAAAGCGGTTTCAGTAGCTCCAGAGCTTTCTCCCATAGCTTTTAAATCTGAGTTGAATACGTCAATGTTAGATATCATAGCTTTTGCAGCTGCACCAGCATTTGAACTTGACCAGATATCACCAAAGGATTGCCCTGTAGAAGTTGCATAATCGTTAAGAGTGACTATAACATCACCTAGACTTTGCCCACTATCCATTAATTCTTTAAAGGATTTTCCAGTCTGTTCTCTCAAGATGGTATCTACTTTAGTGCCAGTAGTACCCAATTCTAATAACATGGCATTGATATTAGTAGTAGTTGAAGCAGTATTCATACCACCCGCCGTAAGTTGAGCATATGTAGCACACAAGTTATCAAGATTGACACCAACAGAATTAGCAGTTGGAATAACGTTTCCCATGTTAGCAGCTAATTCGTCAACGGAAGTCTTACCTAAATTTTGAGTAGTTATCAACTTATCAGATATGTTAGTAGCTTCACCAGCAGATAATCCATAAGCATTGATTGCAGTCGTAACGACATCAGTAGCCTTAGCAACATCGGTAAAACCACCAACTGCTAATTTGTTCATTTTGTTTACGAAATCGACTGCGTTTGCTTGGTCTACACTCGCAGATATTGCTGAATATGTAGCCTCTGTAAGTTCAGAAAAGGCAACTCCAGTTTCTTTGGATAGCTTTAAGATATCATTGTAATATGCTTTAGTATCGGTATCGGAGGATAACAGGGTTTGAGTCTTAGCAAAAGCGACTTCAGCATCTGTTGCAAGTGATACGAACTCTTTACCAACTGATAAGGTTGCACTCGCTAAACTAGATGCCCATTCTCCAACAGTAGATATTCCATTTTTGAAACTATCCCATAGAGAACTAGCCTCGTTTTTAGTCTTGGATATAGAATTGTTAGCACTAGTATTATCTACAAAGATTGAACCGAATAACTTAAATACTTCCAATGCCATTTTCTATATCACCTTGCTTGAAATGAAAATTATTTAGAATGTTCTCAACGTTGTTTAGAATTTCCTCAGCAGATTGATTTTTAATCTTTTTAGGGTGTAAGATATTCTCTTTAAACTCGAAAAAGTTCGGATTTTTAATAAAACTGCCCGATTTGAAATAGATATCAAGCAGTTTTTCATCTATTGTAGTTTCCAATGCGGTAGTAATAATATCCATAGAAGTATCAATATCTAGGGATATTAAGTAATCTAGGTTGCCCCCATATCGATGTAGGAGTAAATCTATTACTTTTTCATCAAGTTGAGAGCCGAAGTAAAAACCTTTTTCAAATCATTTTTCTTGATAATCTCTCCAATGATTTCAATGAACATTTCAAGTTCCATGTTTTCGATTTCCTCAACGGTAAATCCAGAGATGTTCGCAACGAATTTGTATATTTCATTTTCTGCATCAGGACAATTTTCGATAATTGTAAATACTATATTCATACCTACTTGAGTAGTAGTCATATTTTTATCTTCCAAAATATCATTGATTGCACTCGCTTTAGATACCATCAAATCTTTTAGATTGATTTTCTTAAAAATTCTAGCAAGTTGAAAAATATCTTTAGTATTAATCTTTCTCATAATTTATTATCCTTTCGTTATGAAGTAGTTTCAGTAGTATCAGTAGATAAATCGGGTATCCAGATTGCAAAAGGTGGATTTACTACATCTTCAAGATAATCTTCGCCATTATTGTAAGCATAGAGTTCAAGATTAATCTTTCCTTGATTGCCATCAGATACGCTATATTCTAAACCACTCTCATTTAGAGCATTAAACAATTGGATTATTAAAGGTTCTTTACTGCCTAACTTACAGCCTACCCATGTGATATTATTTATATAATCAGTATCTGCGACAAATCCGTTACCACTGATTTTAGTGTAGCCATCTTTAATAGATGTATCAACCGTAGCAAATCCCAAACCTCGCTTGATGGTTTCAACAGTAGTTTCAATTAGTGTAACTTTCATAGATACGTCCCACTTATCTATTGATACTAAACCTTTTGCACGACCTTTAACACCATCAACACTGATTTGTGATACTGTAGGTTTTGCCGAAAAAGTTCCTCCGCCTTGAGTAGCACCCAAGCAACGACCATCGGCTTTAGCTGATGCATAAGTATCTTTTTCGACATCAAAGTTTATGAAGAAAGCTCCTGCGTCCATTTGGATATTTTCTGCAGTTTTGCTATTGAAACCTGTAAAAGTTTTTAAACTCCAAGACATATTAATACATCTCCTTTTCTATTAGAGTAATTTTGAATTTCTGTACACATTGAGCAATAGAATTATTATCCATAATAGATATCTTTTCGTGTGAAGAATAAACTTTAGCAATCCCTAGAGGATTTTCATAGACGTATCTATCTAAAGATTTTTCTATGGTATCTGTAAGGCTATCAAGATTTGAAAAAGTATCTTTATCGTAAGCAGTAACAGTCAAGATATACTCTTGAAAACCTATTCCATTGCTTCCAGTTTCATTGATACTTAATGAAATTCTAGGGAATGTACTATCTTGTGGGATATTTCCAAAAAAAGTATTAGAACATAGTTCTGTTAATCTGCCAACGATTATTTTCTTTATAAAGTTAGTTTTCATCATTACTGATAGTTTCCTCCTCATCGATTAAAGATAAGGCTTTAGCTTTGTCCTCTAGGGTAGATAAGTATTGACTTTCAATCAACATAATAGTACTGATATTCTTTTCTACCGTATCAGATAACGCTCCAACTTTTTCAACGTTTATCGTTCCGATTTCTTGAAATAATCCATACCAACCACCAGGCTTAAACCCCACTTCAAGTGATGGAATATCCTCTTTAGATTTAACCCAGTATTGAGTATTTTTAGCAAGTTTTCCAGTCCTTCTATGGATTAACTTTCTAGTTTCCTTACAGATATACTTACCTACATCACGCAAAGCCCCTCGTATTAGTTCTTTGAGTGTATATATACATCTGTCGGAATGGTCTTCAAAGGTAAAGCCATCTTTAGAGAACTTTGTATATTTAGGAAGTGGCATGAGTATCACCTACGATTGAATTACAAATAATTTTAATCTTATCGCCATTGGATTTAACGTCAGTCGTTCGGATAACGTTGTATCTTTCGCCATTATATACTATAGTTTTTTCCCCATGATATTCAAACCTATAGATTAAAAAAGCTATTTCGGGTTTAAATCCGTTTGCGTTCGCTTGATAAAACTCACTCAATCCGATACTTTGCCTTTCTGCAAAGATTTCAGTAACGGTTTCTTGAATGGTAGCCTCTCCAATATCGTTTGGGATAACTAACTTTTTACCTACTAATTTGATTTTAATATCATTCATCATTGTAATTACCACACAAAGCAATGCTATCCTTTAAACGTTCGTATGCTAATTGATATTTTTGACTATCTTCACGATTTCCGAAATTAGCCTTACAGTATAACTTTACAGCTTGACGTATCAAAGCATCATCTTCACTTATTTTTTTAACTCCTGCAATGAATAAATCAACCTTGCAAGAGTTTATCAAAGGCAGAATTTCACCAATGTCAAAACTATCGGAAGTTATGCGTAGAGTGATTTTTACTTCTTCTAAGAGTTCCATCATTCAGTTTCCTTGATTAGCAGAGCAAACGCTTTATTTGTCATTGGCTGACTGTCATAGATAGAGTAAGCCATAAAATCAGTTTTTCTACTCTTGATATTTTCCTCTTGATAGAGGGTGATATCTTGCTGATTATTACAAGTATAGCAATCCATAAAATTGCCAAAGATTAGATTATTATCAGGAACAGCACTTTCTTCGCATACTTCTTTACCGAATATTCTGCCTACCACTTGCCCTGTTGGGTCTGAAATGAATATCGGGTCACCTTTGCTATTGGTAACATTAGCTAGAACTCTCCAAATGAAAGTATTGTTTGCGTAAAATTTCGATTGCTTAGCATACTCCGATTTTACTAAGCTGACTAGATATGTAATATCCTCATATGATACCTTGTTATCAACTGGAATTTTCATAATTTGAGGAGTATCTATTTCAGCTTTAAGTGATGTGATAACTCCTAGGGGTTGAGATTTAAACCCATCGGAGCTACTTGCAACGCCCTTTCCCATGATGTAACTTCTAGCTTTAGTATTTCCAACTATTTTAGCAATCTTAGTTTTTAACCATGCTTGAAACTCTGGAACAGCCATCTTTTGTAACTTCCATGATGCAGATACAGACTTAGCTAACTCATAACCTTTTAAATGAATATCTTCACTTTTTATTTCACTATCACAAACAGGAGTATCCTCGTCATAAAATTCAGCGTTATCAATGATTTCAGCTTTTGGGATATCGTAATCACCAGGAACGCTCGTACACTTAACATGATTTAATACTGGGTGACTTTCTTCAGCCTCGCTCCAAATTTGATTTAACCACGTTGTAGGTACTAGATAAGCATTTTTTTCTGTGGTATTATTCTCCAAGGAGTTGATTTTATTAAATACACTCTGTTCGTTATCGGATAGATGCTTATTCATCATAACTTTAGTGAAAGCGTTTTCATAGATAGTATCATCCGTGATGTTATCGAAAGATACACTATCATTTTGTAGATTTAAAGTGCTATTAATCTTATTGGATTGTACTCCTATAGCGTTGTTAGATAAAGCGTTCAAATTAGCTTGAGCCTTGCTTTCATCTTCAAATTTGGTATCAAGTTCTTTAATTTTATTTTCTAAAGTCTTATAATCGTCAAGGTTTCCGTCTTGAATGGATTTTTCTGCTTGATTTATCAATGATTGTCTTTTATTTAGATATTCTTCTCTATTCATTATTTAACATCTCCTCTTAGTTTCAATAGGTTTAACATAGCTTTTTGACGTTCCAAATTCATTCTATCTATTATGGCTTGAGGTATCATATTTTGATAGCTACTAGCTACTAAATTATTTATATTGATATCTTTAGAACTATTTTCCTTATACTCTGCAATACTATCAATTAGATGTAACTCTAAAGCCTTTTGAGGAGTCAACCATGTTTCATTGTCCATCATGGTACGAACTTCTTCTTTAGATAATCCACTTTTTAGAACATATGCCATAGCAATAGTATCACACGCAGTTTGTAGCATTTGACTAGATTTATCCATTTCCCTGTAATCACCGTAAGCAAGTGAAGATACATTATGAACCATCATTTGACTAACTTGTGACATTTCGCAATCACCCGACATGGCTATCACAGAAGCAATTGAACCTGCTAATCCCACGATATGTATTTTTACATTAGAATAATTTTTTAAAGTGTTATAGATTTCTAATCCAGCGAAAACACTTCCACCACCAGAATTGATATACACATCTAATACTTCATTATGTTTGCATTGTGATATTGCATTTTGTACTAATCTAGGACAAGCATAATCCATGCCGAAAGATTTGTAACAAAAAGCGTCATCGTTCGGGATTATTGCACCTTTTATATCGATTTTCATTAAATCACCCCTTTAATTTAGAGTACCAGTATCTTTACGCAATAGAGGAACATCTCCACCCTCGATAGGTGCATAATTGAATAACGCACGGACTTCATTAGGAGTCATAGTACCTCTATCAAGAAATTGAACCAATCCAAGTTTAGTGGACATACTTGCATACTGCAAATTTGAACTCTCAAAGATAATAGAGTTTCCAAAACTACGTTCTTTTCTAGTGAAAAGTTTGTTAGTATACTCATTAGAGAAGTCTATTCCAATAGGTTCTACTCGGCTTTCGTAGTAAGAGTTCCACTCGTCTTCTGTATAGTTGGATTGAATTATCCTGTTATTAGTTCCAAAGATGGAGTATATTCTTTGAGTAGTTTTATCCATTTGTGAACTGTTTGGAACGTAATCAGTAGTTTTTATCTGTTCAGCTTTCATTTTACTATCTACTGCTGCGACACCTAAACCGTCACTTTCGGTTGATAGATAACTCTTAGAAAACTCTTGAGCCTGTTTTCTAACATCTTCGGGTCGCATGGAAGTCGTAAAAGTCAATAGCCATCTGATTATACTACTGTTTTTAATAGCGTCAATGATACCCTTATCGGTAGTACCTACGATATTCATCAATGGTGATAGAGTATTCATAATTGGATTACCAAAGATTTCATTATCATTGTAATCTAATCTTAAATGGATAATATCACTGTATGGAAAAGTGTAACTTCTGCCGTTAGCAAGTAAGAATTTAAGATACAATGCACCAGTATCATTATAAACAGCCTCACAAGATACCGAATTTATCGGATATATTGCTGTTGGATATCCATTCATATCCCTAATGATTAATGCAAAGGCATTTCCATTTATTAAAAGGGTTCTAGTCATTTTCTCTTGAAATTGTTGATTACTCATGTAAGGGTTAGGTTCTTGAAGTAGAAACTTAATGTATGGTTCTGGATTTACTTTGATATCATTGTTACTACTTCGGATATGTTTAGGACACATCTTTCCGACTGCTCTAGCACAAGGATTTATAGCACTACGCACGATATCATTTTCAAAGATTTTTCCATTCCAAGTGTAAGTTCCGTTAGTATTTTCCGTGACCATCTGCACAATTCCGACCTTATCGGATTTGCCATGGAAAAAATTTTTAAGTTTATCGACTACTTTCAAGATTTCACCCCCCTTGATTTGTTCACCCGGGTGAACATTTTTTGTTCAGTCGACTGAACACTTTTATAACAAACTTTCATACTCTTCTTTTCTATCCTCTAGGATTACATATGCATCTAATAGAGATGCAAAGCCATCAATACGCCTAGTAGCCTTTGATGTTTTACAAGGCTGAATATTTCCATTTTTATCCTCTTCGTAAGATACATTTGAAAAACACCACTTGTCTACTGGATTGTTATTATAGTTGATAAGTTTAGCTTCTAAATCTGCACCTAAAGACTTCATTGGAGATGATAAAGTTTTCTTTCCTTGATGTACTGCTATCATGATATCACCAAAAGTATCTTTCATATCTTCGACCCAGTAGGTAGCTGACCAACTGTCATATCCAACGTACAAAGGATAGATATCCAAAGTATCTTGGATTTCTTTAAACCATTCCGTGACATATTTTGCATGAACTCTATTTCCTGGAGTAGTTTGGATATACCCTTGTTCAATCCATAAATCGTAAGGGATTTTATCTTCTTGAACACGTTTTTCAACTAAATCTTCAGCAATCCAGTACATAGATAAAACGTAGATATGTTCATCATTAGGAACTTTAAATATCGCCTTAGCAGATGTTAAATCTGTAGTACTAGATAAATCTGCTCCACCAATGAAGTATCTAGGTTTTAAGATATTAATGTCAAAAGTGGAAGTATTATTCAACTGTTCAAAGTTCAGCCACGCTTGAGAGTTAGTTTCTGGAATATTAAATTCCTTGCACACTAGATTTCTAACCATATGCGGATTTTTCTTAGCCTTTTCAACTTTTTCTGCTAAAATTCTTTCGTTTTTGATAGTCCCCAACCCTGGATTTGCCTTCACCCAACATGTTGGATTTATCCATTCTTTGCGATTATCTAGTTCATAGATAAAAAATATTGAACGTTCATCTTTGTAGCCGTTTTCATCAAAGTAACCATTTATAGTGCGTTTGCCCTCATCATAGATAGTATCGTAAATATCTTCCCTAATAGTTCCAGCCGTTGAAGTAATAAATACTAGAGGTTGCTCTCTACCTCCGATACCGTCAACTATGATATCATATAACTCTTTGCCATTTTTCCATTGATGGATTTCATCTAATAAAGCTCCATGGACGTTTAAGCCGTCCAAAGTATCACTATCACTTGAAAGAGGTTTAAAGATGCTATCATTAAAATCGGAATTTAATTCAGCCACTAGAGGTTTGATTTTCTTCAACAGTGTAGGTGATTTCTTAACCATTCTTTTAGCTTCATTCCAGATAATTTTGGCTTGGTCTTTTTTAGTTGCTACTGCATAGACTTCTGCTCCAGGCTCTCCATCTGCGACTTGAAGATATAGACCTACTCCACTAGCCAAAAGCGACTTCCCGTTTTTTTTGCCAACTATCAAGACAGCTCTTTGATACTTCCTCACACCTTCGACATTTACAAACCCAAAGATGGTACATAGTAGTGCTTTTTCCCATAGTTCCAGTTCTACAAGCTTACCACCGAGTTTTCCTTTGCTATGATGACAAAAATTTTCAAAAAATTCCAAGATGTGATTTGCACGACTGGAAGAGTAAAAAAACTCACCAGGATTTTTGATATCATATACAATTTTTTGAAAAGTCTTTTTTAGCTTTTCACAAGCTACGATTTCATTACTTTTTATCTTCTCCCAGTACTCCAAAATAGGGTTGTAATCATTTGGATAAGTTTTAAATTTCATTGCGACTATATACAAACTCCTCGAAAGTATCTATTTGATTTTCTGCAGTAGGCTTGGACTTTGGAAGCAAATCGGTAAGTTGCTTGATAATCTTTTGATAGTTTACATTCAAAGAATTGTAAGTTGTCGCCGATGGGCGTTGACGTTCATAAGGTTTTTGGTCTTTTCCTTGCTGAAAGAGTTCAGTCCAGCCGTTTTCTTTCAAGTCGCTCTCTAAATCCTCAAGAGAAATTTTCATAAAAGATGCTCTACTAATCAAAGATTGAATAGCAGAATTTTTAGAAACATCTATACCTTTATCCTTAAAAATCTTTTTAAATCTGTTTTCCTCTTTCTTGATACGTTTATCTATTTCCAAATTTTGATTATTCAATCTAAGTCACCTCAATTTTAGGGAGGGGGGACTGTAAAAACTCGTGTGTATTCTTCCGAAGTTCAGCCCTCGGTCTTTAAGATTTTCCGTTAAAAATATTTTTAGGGGGGGATTTAAATAAAAATTAAGTTTCCCATTTCATCAAAGATGTATCTGTTATCACTTTGAGTTAAATCGTTATTAAAGTGGTCTATCTTATTATGACAATCATGACAGACATACATTAACATATCATGATTGAGTGCAATCTCTGGATTATTAATAGTAATAGGTGTTAAAGTTTCTTTATGATGTACTATATATCCTGTATTTTGTTTACATAGTTCACACATTCCACCATCTGCCGATTGCCTCATAGATATGTAACTCTTTCTACAATCAAGCCACTTTTTAGAATTATAAAAACTTTTTGACCAATCCTTAGCCATGATTATCAATCCACGCTTTCGTATCCTTTGTTATACTTTTTCAAATTTAAATCACCTCTAGTATATTAATACAGATATACTCCCCTGTGAGCGAATGCAGAGGAATATATCAATTTCAACTTATCTTATTTAGGAGGTGTCTAAAATGAATGGTTTTATAATACCATTATAATATAAAAGAGTGTCATGTAGTGACACTCTTAAAAATTATTTTAAAAAAATATTTGGATTAATTTTAAGTACAGAACATATCCTGAGAAATGTTAATGTAGATGGTTCAGCTTCTCCATTCTCATAACGATATAATCGCCGTTTAGATATTCCTAATCGTTGTGATAACTCGCCCATAGACATATTTAAATCCAAACGTTTGGATTTCATTAAATCTGGAAAGTTTCTAATCACGAAATCACCTCTTAAAGTTATGTTTTTGATATCTATCAAATCCAACATTTTGTAGATATTTAAGTTCTAAATCTGTACGCTTTGAACCACTTGGAGCAGTGCAATCTTTTTTGGTACAAGTAAAGCAATCTAAAGGTGGATTACACTTCAAAGATATATCTTTCTTACGCTTTAACTTGGATTTAAACATTCTTTATCACCTCTAATCTAACTTACTTTCTTTTTATTCACTAATGTCCATATATAATCATAAGATATAGATTTTCAACAATCATTCAACCGAGCGGTTTACATAATATACATTATGTAAACTGGTTTTCAACAGTTTCAACGTTCCAAATTTTCAATAAAATCATGATGATAGTTGCAATATTCAACTGGAATAAACTTCTCCTCATATTCACCAAAAATATTTTCAACCTCTTCAGCTTGATAATCGAGTATCTCATAATGATTGCAATAATCACAAGAGTTATAACACTTATCGCAAGACCAACTATGTGGGCAATCTTCTTTATTAGGATAGTCCTTGCAGATAAAACATTCTTTCATATAAAATCACCTACCAATCTATTGTTTGATTTAATCTATTTCGTTGCTCATCACTGCCAAGTTTAAGATATATCTGCGTGGTGGATATATTCTCATGTCCTAGAATGCTGCTTAATAGTGATATATCCTTGTTGCGTTTCAGGAACTCAATAGCGAACATATGGCGGAAACTATGCGGATATACAACCTTTTCAGATACTCCAAAACGTTTGGCAAACTTCTTTAACATCTGATGGACATTCTGCCTAGTGCAATTGAATATAATCCCCTCTAGGCGATTTTCTGTAATGTATGATATCAAATCAGCTTGAAGTTTATCAGGGATATATATCCGCCTGAGTTTGCCTTTTGTGAACATTTCAGCGTAACCTTTGCGAATATCCTCACATTTGATTTGCAACAGTTCATTAATTCTGCAACCAGTTTCGCCAAGAGTTCTAAGCATAAAGTAGTGATAATCATCATGCATAGAGGATAATCCATTAAGTAACTTGTAGTACTCTCCAAGAGTTATGATGTTCTCCGCAGATGGTACTTTGTGAACTCTAATGCAATCTAAATGTTGAGGAATACCTATAAACTGTAGATATCTGTTGATGGCTTGTATCTTTAAATTAACCGTACTCACTGCGTAGACCTCTTTAAGATGGTTCTTGTAATTGATTAATGTCATCTTAGAGAAATCATTACCATTAGTTGCGATATACTGCCTAACTGCTAACAGATAGGCAGTAATCGTATTTGGTGAGCGTTCAGCCTCTATGAGATAATTTTTAAACTCATCTATCATAAGTTATTCAATCTGTCGTTAGCTAGATATCTTCTATACGATTTACCTCGATTATGAACTAAATTACACATTTCAAGAAGTCTATCATATGCCCTAAAGCCAACACAATTTTTTAGGTCGCTAACGTTGTCTATATTTGAAGTGACTATGACCGTTGCATTATTGTTATATAAAGCGTTTATGATATAATATAGCTTACTTTTAACGAAATCCGATGGCTTTTCTGCTCCAAGGTCATCAAGGATAACCACATCGGATTCGATGATTGGATTAATAACATCAGAGGTTTTAATCTCGGAATTATTGAAAGTGTCAAAGATTTCCTCGAATAGAGTAGGTATATTTTTGAAGACTGTTTTAACTCCACGATTTGCAAGTTCTGTAGCAAGAGCAATACTCAAATGAGTCTTTCCACAACCAGCCTCACCATAGACTATCATACCTTGACTACCTAAATGATAACTACTTGAAAACTCTTTAAACACCCTAAAGCATTCCTCTGCAGGTTGCGTATATTGATTATGCTCCCAATTGTTGAAAGTAAACTCTTTTTTACTTAAGTTTGAAAACTTCCTAAAGCGATACAGATTTTCTTGTATCTTTTCGTTTTCTTCTATCATTTGAAGTTTAAGTTTTTCTTTTTGATAGCAATCACATTGTAACACTGCAATGTAAAAAGTCCTACCCAATACTTCCAGTTTACCATACTTTTTTTCAGTTCCACAAAATTCACACATCGCTTTAGGCTTAGAAACCTCTTCAGCTGTGTAAAGATTAGTATCTGTCATAATTTTTACCTCCTAAAACTTAAACTCTCCAACCTGCTGAAAAGAGTTATCGTAGCCACAGCTTTGATTGATATTTCCGTTTCCATTAGGTTGATTATTTTTTTTATTCTCATAATTACCATCTAAGACTTTAGCCATATTGCTATCTTTGATTAACCAATCAAACGTAGCAGACCAATCTCTGTTATTAGAACCCTTTAGAAAACTAGAGTTTTCTGCTTTAGTAAACAGAGTTTGAAAGTCTTCATAACTATAACCAGTCTTGAACCTAGCCTTTATAGATTTTTTTCTACTTTCGGAGAGAGTTTTAAGTTTTGGGAACGATACGCAAGTATCGTTATACATATCGACTATTCTTTGATAGTCGATATTTTCTTTTTCTATTTTCTTATCTCTATACTCTATACTCTTATCTCTATACTCTGTCGTGACATTTTTTGATGTTTCGTCACAATCGTTTTGTGACTTAGTTGTGACAATGTCACATTCTATTTGAGAGTTAGTCATATTATCTTGATGACTAACTTGTAACGCTCTGGATTTCCTTTTACGTTCTGCAGAAGTATTTTCCGAACCTATCATACTTTTAACTTCAGTTAAGATTATCTCACCACTTTGGGATTTTTCTATCAATCCTATCTTAGTTAGTAGTTCCATTGCGACCACTACGGTATCGAAATCCATGTTAGTGATTTCCGCAAGTTTTTTCTCATCATATGGGATTAGCATATTTCCAACCTTACGGATTAAAACACCATCATTCTTTAGAGATTTTAAACATAACTTCATATAGAAAATAACGTAATAAGTTCCATTTTCTTGTTCTTCTAACCAATTGATGGTTTCATTCTCAAAGAAATCTTCTTTGAGTTTTAACCAGTAAAAACGCTTATCAGCCATTAAAAACACCTCTCTTAATTTACTCATAGTTGACATATACACAAAAATGTGGTATAATTAAATCATTAATATAGATATTGTATCATATTTGATACACAATATCAATTAATATTTGTCATAAATATGTTACAATATATTTGTGCATTGTCACAAATATATAACGAAAAAGGGGGAAGAATTGCAATGCTATCATTTAACAAATTGGATAATCTGCTTAAGGAAAAAAATCTTAATAAGTATTTTCTTAGAAAAAATGGAATTAATTCTACCCAACTTGATAAGATGCTCAAGACTGGTGATTGTGGTGGAAAAACTATTGACCGAATTTGTAAACTACTAGATTGTCAACCTTCCGACATTATGGAATATATCCCAGATGATAAGGTTTCTTAAAATTTCCTCTCATAATAGGGACATTTGGATTAAAAATGTGCATTAAAGAATACCATTTAGTTGACATATACACAAAAATGTAATATAATTAAATCATTAATATAGATATTGTATCATAAGTGAAACAAAATGTCTATTGACATTTGTGCCAAAAATGAAACGTCATTTTTTGTTGATGTTTCATAAATAAAACAAAAATTGAGATTAGGGAGGTTGTCTTATGTTGGTATATAATAAATTGTTTGAATTATTAGAAAAAAAAGGAATAAATAAATCAGCTCTAAGAAATTATGGATTTGCTTCAAGAGTTTCTGTAAAACTTTCCAAAGGCGAAGATGTATCAACGAATACTATTAACCGCCTTTGCAAACTCCTAGACTGTCAACCTTCCGACATTATGGAATATATCCCAGATGATAAGGTTTCTTAAAATTTCCTCTCATAATAGGGACATTTGGATTAAAAATATGCATTAAAGAATACACATTTAAAAAAAGTTCACAAAAAATTTACTAAATAAATTTTTTATCTTTCATCACATATTTTGACATATACACGAAATTATGATATAATATCAACTGTAATCTTGATATATATGTTGGCAATCCTAAGAGGGCAACTCGTCCGCTTGGGATTGCCTTTTTATCTTCTATCTTCATCAGGAATACGTCCACTTTTAATACAGTAGAGTGCATTATAGATGCAAGTTTCATAAGTATTTCCACGAGTTCTAAGTTCAGTTACATAGTCATAAAACTTGTCGTTGTAGAGTTTTAGAAGTTCTATAGTGTCATCATATTCATCTATAGCCATGCTATATAATTCTCGATATTCACTTTCTCGTTTGCCGTAACAGTAATATATATCATAGAAATCTTGCATGGCTGAAAAACCATCTCGAACCGATTTCCAAGCCTTTAGGAGTTTAGGCTTAAGTATCTCCTTGCGAACCAACTTTTTGATACCCTCTAGGTTGGTAGCTGTGATATATAACTTAACCGACTTATCAGTGTAACGAATATTCAAATACTCCTCATGATAGTATATTTTATAGCTAGTAGCCACTATCTTATCATCAAACTTTTGTAAGATTGGAAGTAACTCAACTTCTATGTAGTCACGTTTCTTTCTACGAGTATCTACGATTAACTTGTACTTTTCAAGATGATTTTCTACAAAGTTGTAAAAAGTGAAATCGTTGAGCTTGTGGCATAATCCTAAACCACCTTGTTCACGTTCTAAACGTTGAAACTTATTAGCATAGTTACACATTCCTTTGATTTCACACTTTGAGCAAATACACGTTTTATCTTCGTTGCGATAGTTATCCTTATCAGATACAAGGTCAGCTATTAAACTTGATTTGATATCTTCTTCAGTAGGTTCACTCTTGACATCTAAGCTTGAATTACTCAAAGAAACACTATCACCATTTGAGATACCCTCTATTACATCAACAGACCTAACTGTGTACATTTTTGTTATACCCTTATGGAATATTGAACCCTTGCGTAGTTGCAATCTACGGACAACACCATCAATGCAAAAAGATACAGTTTTATATCCTACTTTTGTACACTTGGCTATTTTCATAGTATCATTTTCTAAGCATTTAACGTTGTACATTTCGCCAACTTTAAACATATCAACTTTCCTTTCATTTTTTTATAAGGATACTTGCAAGTTTCCGACCTGCTCCAACACTGGAGCAACGCACTAGACCTAACGGACTATTTTAAATCGTCTAGTCGATTTATACCTAAATTTTTCAATCTTTCCTCTTCTTCCTTGGCACGTTGTCTTTGAAGATGTGCAGTCCAAATATCTGATATTCTTGCTAGAATGGCATCTACTTCTTCTTGGGTTTTAACCACGCAATCGTCATAGATTTCAACGTGTGTAGCTCCCAAATAAAAATCTTCAACTTTAGCCATAAAATTCACCTCTATTCAATTTATGATTCTTAAAATTTGTCCTATTCAATGGAGACTCTTCTAATCAACTTTTTTTCTTCCAACGAGTTCATCAAGGGAACAGTTTAAAGCCTGTGCAATGTAATAGCCTGTAATCAAGTTTGGAATTTTTGAACCATTTTCAAATTTAGCTATTGCAACTTGTGATACTCCTACACGTTCGGCAAGTTCTAATTGTGTAAAAGACTTCTCAATCCTTTTCGCTTTAATGTTTTCAGCAATATTCATTTTATCACCTCTTTTTTTGAAAAATATAACCGAGTTATTGACTTTTTATAACAAATATGTTATAATAAGAACACATTCAAATAATATTTTTTTATTCTGTTTAATAACTTGGTTATATTATATCTCTAAAAATAGAGGTTGTCAATATGAAATCTCTAATTTTAAAGAAAATCTCTAAACTTCGTTAATGTTTCACAAATATAAATCTTAATTTTTAGAGAATTTAAACAAAAAGGAGGCTTTTCTATGTTTTGGGATATCTTTTATAAAGTATGTATTGAGCAAGGTACTAAACCAAATCCAGTAGCAAAACAAATAGGTGTTTCTAGTTCAACTGTTACAAGTTGGAAAAATGGTGGTATTCCAAACGGTGAAACCTTACTAAAGTTAGCTGATTATTTAGGAGTGTCTGTAGATTATTTATTAGGCAGAACCCAAGAACCAACTAAAATAAGTGGCAACCAAATTAAAACAGGTGATATAACTGGCGATAATAACGCCAATATGAATATGGATACTAATAAAACACATAAATATGATAAAACAACTATGCAAGTAGCAGATATTTTTCAAGATTTGGACGTCTTAGATAAGGCTAAAGTTTTAAACTTAATAGCAGAGTTAAGCGAAAAGAAAGGGGCATAAAATATGATTTACACTGATGAATATGTTGTATTTGATATAGAAACTACTGGACTAAGTACCACAAATGATGAAATTATTGAAATTGGTGCTATTAAAACTTTAGGTACTACTCAAAAGCGTTTTAGAAGTTATGTCAAACCTACTAAAGAAATCTCAATAATGGCTAAAAGAGTCAATGGTATAAATAATGCTATGTTAGAAAATGCTCCTACCATAGATATTGTAATCGTTAAGTTCCTTGATTTCATTGGAGATTTACCCCTAATTGCACATAATTCATCTTTTGATATTTCATTTATTAAAAGAGAAGCTCTAAAGTATTGTGGAAAGACTGTTGAAAATCCTGTAATTGACACCGTTAGATTAGCTAAGAAATACTATCCTGATTTAGAAAATTATAAATTAGAAACTATAAAAAATTATTTTGGAGTACCTGTGCAATCGTTACATAATACTATGGACGATTGCATTGTAACATCATATTTTTATCAAAGGTTAAAAAATGATATTCCAGAGTTTCAAAATGAGTTTTATAATCAAGTAGAAGAAAAATCCGTTAAGATTAAGAATACTGAAACTTTTGCAATAGATACTAATAACAATGTTAATATTAAACCTCAAGAGTTTTCAAAGGAAGAAATGAAGTTCTTTGATAAGATAAAATCTATATTGCAGAGTTGTAACTCTTGTGTTGAAAGTTTAAAAATTTCAAAGACTAAAAACTATTTAGATATTCTCTATTATGATGATGTCCTCTTTAGATTTAAACTTAATGGTACTCTAAGATATTGGCTTTTAGATATTCCATATAGTGAATTTGAAAATAAAGTTCAAACAGATTTCACTTATACCAAATCTACTGCCAATGAGGGAGATAAAACTAGACTATTTATTGAAGATTTCACTGACTTGGATATCTTTAGTGATATTATAATCAATAAGTTTAATCAAGTGAATAATATATCTGTTCCAATCGATAACAATAATGATACTTTGTTAATCAATGTTAGAGGAAAAATTATCTGTTTAACTGGCGATTTTAACTTTGGAACTAGAGAAGAAGTTCAAATTGAATTGACAAATCATGGGGCAGTATGTAAATCATCTGTTACTAAAAAAACCGATTTCTTAATAACAGGTTCTCAAGGTAGTCAAGATTATAAATTTGGAAATGTTGGCACTAAGTATAAAAAAGCCTTAGAACTCCAACAACAAGGTATAGATATAAATATCTTGAAAGAAAATGAAGTCTTTAAAACTGCTATAACTGTATAAATAAAAACAAGCCCCACTCATGAGAGTAGGGGCAAAAGTTTAATGAAAGGAACTTTAAATGAAACAATATTGTATATACTTAAGAAAATCAAGAGTAGATATATCAAAAGGTGAAGAAGATACCTTAACTAGGCATGAAACAATCTTAAAGGAATTAGCTAATATAAAAAACTTAAAGATATCCAAAGTATATAAAGAAATTGTATCAGGTGATACTATTTCGGCACGTCCAGTAATGCAAGAACTACTACACGACGTAGAAATGGGTATTTGGAATGGGGTTCTAGTAATGGAGGTTGAGCGTTTAGCTCGTGGTGATACTATCGACCAAGGAATAGTGGCACAGACTTTTAAGTATAGCAATACATTAATAATAACACCTACTAAAACCTACAACCCTAATGATGAGTATGATGAAGAATACTTTGAATTTGGTCTATTCATGAGTCGTAGAGAGTATAAGACTATCAATAGACGTTTACAAGCTGGACGTCTTGCAAGTGTCAAAGAAGGTAATTATATAGGAAGTAACAGACCTTATGGATACAATAAAATCAAAAAAGATAAACACTTTACTTTAGAACCTAATATTGATGAAGCAAATGTAGTAAAATTAATTTATGAATGGTACACTAAAGGTATTCAGAATGAAGATGGATACACTCGTATTGGAGTGACTTTAATAGCTAAACGATTAAATTCTTTAAACATCAAACCATTAAAGAATGATATCTGGTCCGCATCTACAGTAAAAGATATTTTAAGAAATCCAGTGTATATTGGAAAAATTCGTTGGAATTGGCGACCTAATAGAAAGTCTGTAATCAATGGTAAGGTAACAATATCACGCCCACGAAACGATGATGTACTCTTAATAGATGGACTACATGAGCCAATTATAGATGTTAAAACTTTTGAACTTGCACAGTATTATATGTCACAAAATCCACCAAGACCAATAAAGGATAAATTTGTAACTAAAAATCCACTTAGTGGACTAATCGTTTGTGGAATGTGTAATCATAGTATGGTTCGTAGACCTTATAAAAATTATCCTGATAGTTTAATATGTACAACATTAAACTGTAATAATGTATCATCAAAACTTGAAAGCGTAGAAAGAAAAGTTTTATCTGCACTATCTGATTGGATTAAAACCTACAAGATTGAAGAAAATTCATTTAATAATATGACCATTTCCAATAATGAATTGGCTACTTATGATAAGGCTATCTTAAAGATTGAAAATGAGTTAACTACTTTAAATTCTCAACTAAGTAACGCATATGATTTCTTAGAACGTGGAATATATACACCCGAAGTATTTGCACAACGTACTCAAAATATAACTTCTAGAATTAATGAAAATACCATTAAAAAAAATTCCCTCATAGAGGAGAAAGAGAAGCTATCTAGCAACATTACTAAAAGACAACAGCTCATTCCACAGATTGAGTATGTTTTATCTGTGTATGATACTTTGCAATCTGCACAGGAAAAGAACGACTTATTAAAAACCGTTATTGATAAAGTTGTATATATCAAAAAAAAAGGTGGTAGATGGGGCGATCCCGAAGATTATAGTATAAAAGTATATCCTAAATTGCCAAAATCATTACAAAAATAAGTGATATTCTCTAAAGAATATCACTTATTTAATACTTATAGTTCATATTTATGAAAATCTAATATTTTTTCATTAGAAATAGGTGTGTACTTTTGACCTTGCTCATAACACATATGCCACGGTGTCATATCCTGATGAGTAATATCTCTTAACTCATCAGGAGTAAATTTTCCGTATTTTTCTAATGTAGTATCAATGGATTTCAACTTATTTATTCCATCCTTGGCAGATAATATGCGACTTCTAATAACAATCTCATCTTCTAACTTTTCAATAAAGCAATATTGTGGACATCTTTTAAATGCTTGATAAGCATCATAACAGATTGGACCATTATCAAATGCACACACCTTATCTTTAAACAATGGAGTTCCAAAAGTACATAAATATTCAGCATGACAGAAATATACTAGCTTTTGCAACTTTAAATGTGTACATTCAAATTTAGAAAGAATATATTTAGCAATATCTACACTAGATAAGTCAATGTTGCTTTTTAATTCCTCTATAAATTCATCAATATCATTATATATGTGAACTCCTTCAAAAAATCCATCTATTTTAACTACAGATTGCCAGTCGTTACTATCAGTCATAATAGTACGAGTAGAAATACAAGAAAGATTTCCAACTTCATTTCTAATCTTACCAAGCTGACTTTGTATAAAATCAATAGAAACATCTTGAACAATGTAATCCATAGCTATGCGATACCCTTTAGAATATGAACTTCCCATAATAATAAAATGAGTATACATAAAAGCAACCTCCTTTCAGTTATATACATATTCCCTCATGATGTTTTTGTTCCCATTCGGTATAGCCCTGTTTATATAGTTTATGTGATTGACGATTATTTTCTTCATCTTTCTGTAACCATATTTGTAATTCCCAAGGGAAAACAAAATTACCATTATGGAAATATATATGTATTGCCTTATATCCATTTTTACTAGCATTTGTACACTTTAAATCAGGATATAATTTATTTATTAGTGATAGTAAGTAGTCCAATTCATAATCGTTATTGACTATAATTCTACAACCGAATAAATCATTGAAACATTTATTTATTGGATTGTTACCACCACCATTTCCTTTTATGTATCTATCAATTTTATAGAAAGCGGAGTTATTTTGTTTTACTCTACTCTCTGCCCTTAATATATAATCAGTTTTAAAATTTGATAATCTTAATCCAAGTAATACAGTATTTTCATTTAAAAAATCCATATAAGATAAAATACGTCCTACTAATATTCCTTCTTCATAAGACCTTTTTAATGTTTTATTTCTTAAATTAATATCATTCTTAAAACCTGAATTAATAGAAATATGTTCTTCTGCAATAGTATTAATAATACTTTTTAAATCATCTTGGAACATTCATTACACTTCACCAACTATTCTTACTTTATTATATTATATCAAAATAATTGAAGAAAATCAATAAAATAAACTGTCTTCATTGAATATTCAGTTATTTTACACAAAACAATCCAAAATAATTTGGTTATATTTATCATAATATTATTATATCATACCTAATGCACATAAAAAAGTGCATTTAAAATAGCATATATCATTAATGTGTTTACGAACTTGCACACATGGAAATTATTTCAGCGATAGTATACCAATTAACTAGAAATTTATCTATTGAAGAGATTGAAAAAAGTGGATTTACTCCATATTACGTAGACCATACTACAGGAATATATCCAACATCTGCAAGTGGAGTGCCTTTTACTGTTGCTTATTTTCAGTGCAAAGGAGACCCAATCACTGACTTAACAGAAGACATGGCAGCCGAACAAAAAGCGAGGTCAACGTATGAAAATCTCCTTAGATTGGCAGATACCTACGACGTTAAAGAACCTCTAAGATTTCTCCGTGAACGTGAAATAGTACACTTTCAAAGGTTTGGTGAAAGTTTAAGAATAGTCCAAGAGAATTTAGATAGTAAAAATTTCTATGCTTTTAATCCTACTTTTGATAAAAAATCCAAATTCAAGAGATGTGTTGGATAATTATGACATTAAAACAATATCGGGACGTTTTTAAATACGTTCCGATATTGTTTTATATTTATACTATTTGTTTAAGGACTTATCTAATATAGATAATAAAAAATCCTCCTATTTTTATATCAATTCAAATAAACGCCTTTTAAGATATATTAAGTCTAAAGTATTTACTTTACCATCATGATTGCAATCGCATTGGTCGTAGACTTTATTATCATCTATTTGAGGTTCTGTAGTTGATGTAGTAGTAGTAACTAAAGAAACATCACAAGGATTAACTAGGTTTCTAACCTCTTCCATAGATATTGCAAGATTACCCTCTTCATCAAAAGGGACTTCAACAAACTTCAAACCTTTTAAGATGCTTTGAGTTTCAGCAGTACTATTTAAAGCACCACATATAGTAACGTTGTCACTAAAAGAACCTGAACTGATTTTTTCCACTGTTGGTGGTATTACTATAATGGTTCTTCCATTAGTATACCAAAAGTAAAATGCACTATCTTCTATAGAAGTAACACTATTTGGAATAACTATCTCTTTAAACGGATAGCAATAGAAAAATGATTTTTCACCAATACAGGTAATGGTATTTGGTATAGTTATTTCTTCTAATTCGTCATTAAATGCAAATGAACAATTACCAATCCTAGTAATGCCGTTTTCAATGACTACTTTTTTATAATTGTAAGAACGCCATGGAACACTGCTACAATCTTCAAAATCTTTCATATTGCCGTTTCCACTAATAGTTAAGGTTAAATCTCTATCGATTGCCCAAGTAACGTTAGATTGAACCGTTTCCCCATTTTCATCTTGGTAACTGTCGCCACTGCAATCGCCACTTATTAAGATATTAGGGTCTTTTGTAGTGGCAGTAGTGGAAGTATCTTCTTGGACTAAGTTAAACCTATTTGGTACGGTGGTAACTACACTTTCTGCAGATACTCCAATACTGGAAATACTCATACAACTTAGAATTGCCACGGTAATTGCTACTAATCTATTTTTTTTCATTGAAATAACTCCTTTTCAACCAAATACTAAGACTATTATCACTATGACATATTGCCAAATAGATATCTTTTTAAAGATATCAAATCTACTAAGTTTACTATGCCATCATGGTTGCAATCGTATTGGTTGTAAGTAGTAATTGATGGATTATAAGTAGTCGTAGCACTAACTTTAGTCATAGTAGTAGTTTTAGTAGTGGTCACAGTAGTGGCTTTAGTAGTAGAAGTAATAATATTACCCTCCTCAAGACCTTTTTGATAGATAAGTGCCTCAATCTCTGTCACTGAAAGTATAGAGTTATTATTAGCATTAAAAGGCACAGTAATGTATGGGATACCATTCAATATTGCACAAGTTTCAGCCTCCGAATTACTAGCACAGACTATTATTCTACCACCTGAATAAAACTTATCAGGCAAAGAGGTCACACTAGGTGGAATGACTAACATTCTCTTATTGGTATACATTAACTTATTTTGATAAGTATCATAACTATCACGACTACTAAAAGCATTTTCACCAATAGTGGTTACACTACTAGGAATTATTATGGAAGTAACGTTAGTACAACCTAAAAAAGATAACTCGCCTATTGAAGTGATACCATCTTCTATTATAATACTTTTGATATTTTCACGATAATCCTTCCAAGGTACAGTATAGCAACCTGTTTTTTCAACACCAGTAAAAGAACCACTTACAAGTATAGTAGTCATAGGAATAGTCTCAACGAAGTCATACATATCGCCAGTACCACTGATAGTTAAAGTCATATCCTTATCAAGTGTCCAAGTGAGGTTATCACCACACTTACCACTCTTTAGGATAGTAACGGAGGAGTCATCTTCGCCAACTCGAATGAGTGACATATTTTCATTACTTATAGGCATGGTAGTTTCTGCAGATACTCCAATACCTGAAATACTCATGCAACTTAGGATTGCAACTGTAATAGTGATAATCTTATTTTTTTTCATTAATAGGACCAACCTTTCATTAAATAGTGTGGGCTATGATATAAATCTGATACTAATTCTGTAGGATATCCTCTACTATCTAAAGCGTTATGTATATAGTCGATAACTCTCCAATTTTCATCTGCTTTTAGAATTTCGATTAATCTTTGTATATCCTCATCAGGCATAGTTTTAATTTTATCGGATAAATAACTACCATAGATACCATTCTGTGGTGCATAACTATTAATAAGTGCATCTAATAATTGTTCCCAAGACATATCTTTGGCTTTTTGTATAGCCTCTTCTCTACTTTTTTTATAATGTTCAAAAAATATACTCATATGATAACCTCCTTTAAAATATATAGTTAGCGATTACTATCTTAATGATTTAATCAAGTTTATCATAAGACCAACCCTTCATTAGATAGTGTGGGCTATGGTATGGGTCGGATACCAATTCCGTTGGATATCCTCTACTATCTAAAGAGTTGTGTATATAGTCGATAACTCTCCAATTTTCATCTATTTTTAGAAATTCAATCAATTTTGGTATATCCTCATTAGGCATAGTTCTAACTCTACCAGATAGAAAGCTACCATAAACAGAAATTGCTGGTTGACAACTATCCATAAAAGCCACTATTAACTGTTCCCAAGACATATTCTTGGCATTTTTTTCAGCTTCTTCTATACTTTTCATGTACTCATTATAAGACATACTCATAAAAAACCTCCTAACGATATTTAATTTTAATAAGTTTATAACTTACACAACTGTATCTTAACTAGCATTATTATAACACTACTAGTTCAAACTGTCAATGTACCAACTGTCAAGAATTATGACTTTTAGTACATTCAAAAAATTTAAAAATTATATTATAATAAGTTATAAAGTTAAATCTAGGAGGTGAAAAAACCGTTACTAAGTACTTGACAAAATATAACTTTTATGATATAATAAGATTGTTAATATAATATTTCGTACATAGCCACACGTTAATGAAATCTTTTAAATTTTATTATCTTAGTGCCTTAGGCACTTTTTTGAAGTCTTGAAGTTTTAAGTTAAGTAAATGTAATTAAGTTGAGTACTGAATATGGAGTATAAAAGTTTTTAATTAATAGGTTCAAAGAGTATAAAAGTTCTTAATATCTTATTATTTTGACTTTTAGAGTTTTCAGTAACGGTGGTGTATGGTGAAAGTGATAGACTATTCAACCGCAGGCAGTAAAATCAAAAAAGAACGCCTAAAACTTGGACTAACTCAAGAGAAATTAGCAGAGAAATGTCATATATCTGTTAGTTACTTGGCTCATATTGAGCGTGGTTCAAAGAGACCTTCTTTAGATGTTGCCGTAACAATTTCTAACGTCCTAAATATTAATCTTGATTATCTTTTTAAAGATAAAATAAACTCTGAAGATGTAAAAATTCAAAGTTTAGAAAATCAGCTTAATAATTGTACTACTACACAAATAAATCATTTTCTGAAAATAGCTCAAGTCCTAATCTCCAACATTGACGAAATATGATAATAATAAACTCCCTATAGATATATCTGTAGGGAGCTTTTCAATCTAAAAAATTTACTTGACTTTTTCAACTATTTTTGTCTTTTAAAGTCTATAATTAACCATATTCCCATAACTATGGATACTAAGTAACCTATAAATCCAAGAGGAATATCAAAAAGTTTTGGAGTATTATCAGCAATACAAAGTAGACTAGAACCTATCAACAGTGAAGAGACTATCAAACCTATGATTAACTTGTGTATCATTCTTGATAACTGTTTCATAATACCCTCTGAGCCTGTTAAATCCAAATTTACCTTAGTGTGTCCTTTGATAGTGGCTTCTAATAGGTCAGTCAATAGTGCTGGTATGTTCAACGCCTTAGAACTTGAATTCATAGCAGTAGTAACTGCCTTAGTGACCTCTTTCTTAATGTCAAATTCGTTGATGGTCTCAAGAGACAGCCTTTTACTAGCTACCTCTATGATGTTTACTTCTGGACTTACTTCAGCAAGTACACCTTCAATGGTCATAATACCCCTAGCTAACATAGATATCCCTTTAGGGACTTTCACATCATATGCCGACATTAAGGACATCATTTCATCTAAAAAGATGGCTAAATCTACATCACCCATATCCATGGAACAGTACTTTTCTAGCATAGTGTCGACATCTTCGTATAGTTTGCTATAGTTTAAATTGCTCTTAGTCAATCCCATAGATATTATAACACTAATCAATTCGTTGACATCTTTTTTTACCACAGATTGAACAGCTTTTTTAAAGAGTTTTCTATCTTTTTCGGATAACCTACCCATCATGCCCATGTCAATCCAGACTAACTTTTTATCACGGATACGGATATTTCCAGGGTGAGGGTCTGCGTGAAAAAATCCATCATTAAGGATTTGTTTCATATAGTTGTCTGCTAAGATACTACCAAATTCAGTCCTATTGATGTCATCTTCTTCAAGTCTGGTGATATCTGATATAGAATAACCCTCTATAAATTCCATTACCAAGACTTTGGAAGTAGTTAAATTATTCTCTACCATCGGACATGATACGTTTTCTTCATCACAGTTATTTTCGTAGAACTCTTTTAAGTGTCTAGCTTCTACTAGAAAATCCAACTCTTCTTGAGATATAGACCATAACTCATCTACTACGGAGGCAAAGTCTATGCTATCACCTATTGGGATAATCCTCAACATTTTTATAGCCTTTTTCATCAAGTTGATATCTTTAGCCATGATTTCTTTAATATTAGGACGCTGTACCTTAACTACTACTTTCTTATTGATATCTTTTAAGATTGCCATATGTACCTGTCCTATAGATGCTGAACCTAATGGATTTTCATCAAAAGTTTCAAAAAGTTCCTCTATTGGACGATTGAATTCCTGTTCTATAACAAACCTAACCTCTTCAATAGTCAACGGTTTGACGTCTGTGCGAAGTTTTTCCAACTCTTTGCAATACTCTTTAGGTAAGAAGTCTGTACGCATAGACATCACTTGACCTAACTTGATAAACGTAGGCCCTAAATCCTCAAGGATTAATCTAAGTTTTTCGGGGCTAAGTCCCGTTTTGATAAGCTCATACTTTTTCAAGATTTCCATAATTTGGGATAATCTTTTCTGTTCTTCTGATTTTTGATTATCAGTACCATTTTTGACAGATTTATCTTTTTTTATAATATCTTTCATAGTAATACACGACCTTTTTTTTAATATCATCACAGCAGAAAATCTACAAGTAATTCCCTACATAGATATGTATTCTTTGTAGGGAATTTCTCAAATAGAGGTTAATATTGATTATTAACCATTATGGTAATTGGATTTCTTGTAAATCTTTAGGAGGTAAAGCATTAGTACTATCCTTAACGAACTTTTTAACCTCTTGAGTAGCCTTAGCAATCGGAATATTAGTACCTGCACCAGCAACGCAACCTCCTGGACAAGCCATACCCTCAATAAGATAGCCATCTTTTTTACCAGCTTTAGCCAACAGTAACATAGTTTGACAGTTAGTAAGACCTTCAGCATGTTCGATATACACATCAGTATTTGGGTAGTAGGCATTGATACAATTCTCAATGGCAGTAGATACACCAGTCGCAACTGCATAACCTCTACCAGCACCAGTGGCATCATGGATAGGTTCTTCCTTATCGTAGTTAGCAATGTCTATGCCTTTAGCCTCAAACATAGAACTCAACTCCTCGAAAGTTATGACGAAGTCAACATCACTACGGACTGTAGTTCTCATAGCCTCCAACTTTTTAGATGCACAAGGTCCAATGAATACCACTCTAGCGTTAGGGTGCTTCTGCTTGATGGTTCTTGCAGTAGCTACCATCGGAGTTAGTGCAGTAGATACCGTCTCTACTAAGTTTGGAAGCGTCTTCTTCGCTAACATCGACCAAGATGGACAACATGACGTTAATAAGAAAGGTAATTTTCCAGTCTTAACTTCATTAACGTAGTGATGTGCTTCTGTAACTGCTCCAATATCTGCACCAAGGGCTACTTCAAAGACGTCACTAAAACCTAACTCCATCAAAGCAGATTTTATGTTCCATAGTGTCTTATTGCCAAACTGTCCAACGATAGCTGGAGCTACTTCAGCTATTAACTCATCGCCCTTCTTCATGGATTGTATCAACTGGAATATTTGTGACTTATCTGCAATAGCACCAAAAGGACAACTTACCATACATTGACCACATGAAACACACTTATCTGGATTAATCTTAGCTCTACCATGTTCATCACTTTCGATAGCCTTAACACCACATACAGATGCACAAGGTCTAATTTTCTTAGCTATAGCATCATAAGGACAGATTGCTTTACACTTTCCACACTTTATGCACTTATCTTGGTCTATATAGGACTTTCCATCTTTCATGGAGATTGCACCCCTAGGACAGACTTCCATACATGGGTGAGCTACACAACCATGACATTGGTTAGATACTTCATACTTATTACTTTCACACATATCACAAGCTGATGGTATCACTTGCATTAGAGGTGGTTCGTAATACTTATTGGATATGTTACTTTCAGTCAAACCACTAGTAATGTGTACAGGCTTATCCTCTGGACGAAGTGACATTCCCATAGCTAAACGTACTCTCTCAGAGGCTACTGCCCTTTCTCTATAGATACTATCACGATACATAGGTACATCACCAGTAGTAATCTTATATGGGATAGCCTCAATATCATCATTGATGTTGTTAGAATAGTATGCTACTTTGCACACTTCTGTAAAGATTTTTCTCCTAATCTCTCTAATAGGAGTTTCAATGCCTCTCATACTCATAGATTTTCAAATCCTTTCATAAAAAATTATCCTTTATGGGAGTGATATTTTAATCACTCCTCAAGATTTTTAAGTGCCTTAATCTCTTCCTTATTTAGCCTAATTTCGCTATCTTTAATTAAGATAACTTCATTTCTATCCACTATTACAGGAACGTCACTGTTGTTAGGTTGGACTTTTAACTTGCCTGTTAATAGGTTTACTTCTTGAACGATACCTTTACTATTATTTACTTTAACTAACGCTCCAACCTTTGGAGTAACCTTTAAAAGTTCCTCATAACCATCTTGTTCATACTTTAGGCAACACATAAGCCTACCACAAGTACCAGATATTTTAGTAGGATTTAAAGATAATCCTTGTTCTTTAGCCATCTTTATGGAGACAGGTTGAAAGTCTCCAAGGTAGGTTTTGCAACAGAATTGCCTTCCACAGATGCCTAATCCACCTAAAAACTTAGCTTCATCACGGACGCCAATTTGACGGAGTTCTATCCTAGTACGAAATATAGATGCTAAATCTTTGACGAGTTCTCTAAAATCCACACGATTTTCAGCAGTAAAGTAGAATAGTAACTTGTTATTATCAAAAGTACATTCAACGTCAATGAGCTTCATATTTAACTTTCTAAGAGCAATCTTCTGTTCACAGATTTTGAAAGCCTCTTTTTCTTTTCGCTTGTTACTCTCCAAAACTTTCAAATCTTCTTTGTTTACCTTCCTGATGACCTCCTTTAAAGGTTGAACGATATCATCGCACTTTCTATTAGATATTACTATCTCACCACATTCAAGACCTCTAGCAGTCTCTACTATGACTTTGTCACCTAATTCAAACAATCTATTTAATGGATTGAAATAATAAATCTTACCAACCTTTTTAAATCTAACTCCAACTATTTCAGCCATATAAACCTCCTTAAACACTAAACGACTTGCATAATGTTCCCACAAAGTGAAGCAATTATCAAATTCATATTCACATTGCTATCTATTTCGTAAAAGGTTTGATATATGAGCATATGTATCTCACTACAAGCCCTAATCGATAACCTACTTGATAACATCTTAGCACCATCAAAGTAGCACCCTGCTGGAGTGTTACACCCAATCTTTACTGCTATGACGTCACGGATATGTTTATCCAAAATAGACAGTATATTTTTAGTAGTATCTCTATTTTTAACGTCCAAATCCGTGAAGACCTTTAATAGTGCATACTCATCACGATTTAACAATGAGGTGGTAAAACGTTTAATGATATCCACAGTTTTGAAAAGTTCGCCTTGGTTGAGATAGTCCAAACAGTTGCCAATGTTACCATGAAAACACTTGAGGGCATCATCTATTTGTGATTGCGTGTAATCCATATATTGTAATGCCTCTATGCACTCTTTTTCCGAACACTCAGTAACCTCCATAGATACCACCCTTGATAATATAGTAGGTAAAAAAGTATCCTTTGACCTAGAAGTAAAGATATAATAAGCATAACTAGGAGGCTCTTCAATAGACTTTAATAGGATATTCTGTGCAGTATTGTTCATAATGTCAGCATCTTCAAAGATAAATATTTTATTATCATAGTTGGGTTTAACCATAGCTTCATTGCACACTTTTCTAACCGTTTCTGCCGATATTGAGTTAGTCTTTCCAGAATGTTCCACTATAAACACATCAGGGTGAGTATTGTTTAATATGTTCCTACAATGGAAACACTCACCACAAGGAGAATTTTCCGACTTACAGAAAATCTTCATAGCTATATACTTGGATAGAGTTTTTTTACCAAGACCTTTATCACCATATATTAAAAAAGAGTGTGCTAACTTATCGCTTTGTAACATTAAGGAAATCTTTTCTGTAACGTTCTTATTTCCAAATACTCTCATAGATTAAACCTTTTCAAAGTGTTCAATGTCGGTAACTATGATGGTAGCTCCACCAACGTTGACTTCCACAGGAAAATTGACTTCATTATTCGCCGATGGTACATATGCCTTCCTCTTCTTAGACTTTTCTTTAATGATACTAATAACCTTATCGACGTTGTTATCCTCTGTAGCTATTAGAAAAGTAGTGTTACCAGCCTTTAGAAATCCACCCGTAGATGATAGCTTAGTGGCATAAAATCCACTTTTAACCAATGCGTTAGATACTCCAAAAGTATCTTCACTATTTACTATTGCATATATTAATTTCATAATGAGAATTGTCTCCTTTACACAATCTTTTTTGATAGATTTATTATAACATACTAATGTAGAAAAATCAACTTTAAAAGAAGTTTTTATCGCTTCATAGATACTACGTTAATTAAGTTAATATTATAGTTCCTTAAAATTTCTATGGTACTTGATGTAATCACCTCACCCGATACTACTATAGGTATGGCAGGTGGACACGGAACTTTAACCTCTGCACAGATACGCCCTAAAGATTGCTCTAATGGAATGGTCTCAGTCTTAGAAAAGACTGCTTCTCTCATACTCATAACAGAGTTTAACTCTTCAAGATGTAACACTTCCCTATTGATGTCAACTCTATCTAAATGAACATTCTCTAAAGCATATGAAAGTCTCTCAAAGGTTTGATTAGTATCTAATGGGGAAAATAGTAAGACTAAACTTTGTAGGTCATAATATTCGGGTTCTATGTTGAATTTTCGGAGTTGTTCAGCCAATTGAACACCTAGAAAGCCATCTTTCCAAGTGAGGAAGGTTAGGTGTAACTTCTCTTGAGAGTTAGCAAAAGTAAACCTATCCTTAAACTTAGATTTCAAACTTTCTACACTTTGGACAACTCTATTTAAATCGGATTTCAACCTAGTAGATATATACTCATTACAGAGGTCTAAACTTTCCATGATTAAATAAGATGGACTAGTCGAACCGAAAAAACTCATAGCAAACTTCCCCATATCGACATACTTAGAGTTGCCAATATGTAGATACCCACCACCTGTGAGTACTGGGAGCATCTTATGTGGACTATCTGAGCATAGGTCTGCACCTAAAAATATTGGGTGTAGATTGTTATCCATAAAGTTTAACAGTGTACCATGAGCATTGTCTACTAGAAGTATAGTATCATACTTTTTGCAAACTTCACTAATAGACTTGATATCTGCTACCATGCCGTAATAATCGGGAGAGGTCACATATAATGCCTTTGGAGAACTATCCCTTGATAAAGTCTCCTCTATGGTTGAAACGTCTACCTCACCACTTATGATGGTGTTCTCATACGTTGGATATATCCAATGCACGGATAAATCTAACAAGATACTGGCATTTAAGAAACTTCTATGGACGTTCCTAACTGCATAGATGGTTCTATGGTCTTTTTTCATCATGAATAGCATAGATTGTATACTTAAAGTACTCCCTGCAGTACTAAAAAAAGTCGCTTTAGTTCCATACAGTTTAGAGGCGTTTTTTTCACTTTCGGATATTATACCATCTGCTTCAAATAAGCTATCTGCCCCATAGATTTCCGTAATGTCATGAGGGTGATACTTTCCTTTATGTCCTGGCATATGTAATCTAAGCGTGTTGGATTGCCCATACTTAGTTAAAAAATCATGGATAGGTGTATTCATAAATAAAAAATCTCCTTTAAATAGCAAAGTTTAATAAAGTTGCAACACTCCATAATAGGACTATATGCAATGGATAGAATAAGTAAAAAAACATCTTTAAATTTAGTTTACCACGAGTGCCATCGTATAGGGCTACGAATATCAAAGATGTTAGACAGTATACTTGAATATCATTATGGATACTTATAGTTAAAAATATCAAAGATACTGCAAATAGTATAATCTTTAAAGGTCTGTCGTCCGAAAGATATACCATTACAGGTACTAAAACTCCAAAAAAGCCATAATCCACCTCTACTAGATGACAAACTATAAAAGATATTAACAATCCAAAGATGAACAGTGGAAACCTCATCTTAAGATTAATCTTGACGTAGTCAAGAAGGTATATCAAGAGTATAGATATAGAAAAGGTTATCAAGACACATAGATATATATATCCCTCAGCAACTATGAATACTACACTACAGACAATCCCTAATATAAACATTCGTAAGAAGTACCTTTTTCTATCATGAGTATACTTGCAACCCTCAGCGACCAAGAAAGCGTATATAGGAAAAGCAATCCTACCGACAATTCTAAACATAGTAACTTCTGGAAAGAATATCATACCGAAATGGTCGATGAACATAGAAATCATTGCCACTATTTTAAGAGCGTTTCCATTTAAGATAGGCTTCATATTTTGACAAAATCCCCCAATGTTTTGAAAATTTATGGTTTAATTATAACCCATCTAGGGGATAATTTCAATAGTATAACTTTAAAAGAAAATAAGGAACTTTATAGGAAAACTTTACTAAGATTTTAATGTGTAATATCACCAATAAATCCCGATATTTTTAATACTTTTTCGTAATATCTAATGAAATGTAAAACTTACTTGTCATAATAATGGAAAGGGTACTTGACATTTCTACATCACTGTGATATGATTATAAATGTAAAGCGGACTTTCCATTAACGCATACTAACATACGCAGAAAACGGAGGTCATAACCTTGAAAAATAGACTGGAGGAAATCCGTAAAAATAAAGGTATCAAACAGGAGGAACTCGCCGACGCATTAGAAGTCTCTAGACAGACGATAGGGTCACTCGAAAACGGAAGATACAACCCCTCGATAATACTAGCTTTTAAAATCGCTCGTTACTTCAACATGAGCATTGAAGATATTTTCATCTACGAGGAGTGATATTCATATTATGAACAAACAAGATATTAAAAAGATACAAAATCTAATGTTTAAAGCTGGGACTATCGTAGAAATAGTTACAGTATTCATATATGCAATCATTAGAAAAGATATAGTTATCTTTATCGGCTTTCCGATAGCAGTCTTACTTATGTTGTTGGGAAAACTCCATAAGAAGACACTTCAAGAAAAAAAACTTGAACAGATTGAACTACATGATGAAAGAAACATAGCCATTAGAGATAAGGCACAATCTAAGACTAATCTAATTATGGTATATATAGCTTTAGTCGTCATAATATTGTTGACCATTATGGGCAACTATAAAGCCTCAGTGATGGTATCTCTAGTAGTCATAGTAGATAACTTATTAATAACCTACTTCACATCTTACTATAACAAAAGATTTTAACCTGTTTAAGGTAGTTTAGATTACATCTCATAAGAGAGAATAGCTTATATATAACAAGTTTGTGGAATGTTAGGGGCATTCCACAGACTAAACTGAAAATAACTCCGAAAGGACTTTTATATATTATGATAAATGAACTAATCTTAGCAAAGTATGGAGAAATAGTTCTAAAAGGAAACAATAAATCTTCATTTGAAAAGTTGCTAATACAGAACATTAAGAAAAAGTTAAAATCCATGGGTGAATTTGACATCAAAAGAATGCAATCTACAATATACATTCAACCTAAAGATAGTTCACCTGAAAACATAGACGTCTACATGGAAAAGATGTCACAAGTATTCGGTATCTCTGCACTTTGTAGATGTGCCATCTGTGAAAAAAACTTTGATGATATCGTCAAAGTAGCCATAGAATACTTTGAAAACATCTTACCATATACCAAGACTTTTAAAGTTGAATGTAAACGTGCAGATAAGCGTTTCCCTATGAAATCACCTGAAATCTGTACAGAGTTAGGATATCAACTTTTAAAGGCTTTTCCAAACTTAATAGTAGATGTTAAAAATCCACAAGTTACGGTTACGGTTGAAATCCGTGATACTAACGCATATATCCACGCAGGTAACGTTGAAGGTGCTGGAGGACTTCCAGTAGGTAGTTCGGGTAGAGCTTTAGCGTTACTATCGGGTGGTATAGATAGCCCCGTGGCTTGTTATATGATGGCTAAACGTGGATTGCAAATCTCAGCGATACACTATGTAAGCCCTCCATACACTTCGGAAAGAGCTAGACTTAAAGTGGAAACACTCTGTGAAAAGCTCACGGAATACTGTGGAACGATAGCTTTCTTCTGTGTACCATTTACAGAAATCCAAGAGGCTATAAAGGAACACTGTCCAGAAGAGTATTTCACTTTAATCATGCGTAGACTTATGATGGAAATAGCTCAACGCATAGCAAAGAAGCAGTTTTGTGAGGCGTTAATCACTGGTGAAAGTGTGGGACAGGTTGCAAGTCAAACTTTAAAGGCTATAGCTTGTACCGATGCAGTCTGTAAAATTCCAGTATTCCGTCCAGTAATCGGTATGGATAAGTTGGAAATCATAAACGTTGCTAGAAAGATAGATACCTTTGAGACTTCTACTCTACCTTATGAGGACTGTTGCACGGTGTTTACTCCTAAACACCCAAAAACCAAACCTACTATAGAAGAAGTCGAAAACGCTCAAAACAAGTTCGATTTTACTCCACTGATAGAAAGAGCCGTAAATGGTACTACTTTAATAGTTAAATACGCTAACTAGATTTTTTTTAATCTTCATAATAAACTCTTTTTACTTCTAGTATGGTGATAGAATGCTTAACTATAAGCATTCTTGAGCTATACTATCAAAAGACCTTTCGTTTAAGATTTTCTACATAAGAATATCTTAATATTTATGATAACATCTTCCTTCAATAAATTTTTTCTTTCCCTGCGTAAGCAGGGGCGAAACTTACAGAGATTACTCTGTTTTAAATATATTCAAGACCTATATTTTACTAACATGGTGGTGTACAATGGATAATGGCATTTTAAAAATATCATATTCCCCAATTAGCAAAGTAGATGACATTCCTCTACTAGCAAATAAGATGGTATCTTTATTAAAGGAAAAGAACTTTAAAATTTCTGTAGCTGAAAGTTGTACTGGTGGCATGGTATCACAAGCGATAACTTCCACACCAGAGGCATCTTCGGTATATGAGTTTGGAGTGTGTACATACTCTAACAGAATGAAGACAGAGTTTTTAAACGTCTCTCCTGTAATCTTGGATACCCTCGGGGCTGTAAGTTATGAAACTGCTGAGGCTATGGCAAATGGATTAAAAATCCGTTCAGGTGCTGACATTTGCGTTTCTGTTACTGGTTCTGTTGACCCGACTTCTAAACTTTCTGATACTCCTGTAGGTACTGTCTATGTGGGAGTATTCTTCAAAGAAAGAACTTTCGTAAGATTACTTACTCTTTGGAATAAAGGCTACGATAGAGATACCATTCGCCGTAAAGCTACCATATCGGTCTTAGAAATAGTTATCTCTATATTAGAAAATATTAAGGATTTCGCTGATAGGAGGATTTTCACATAATGGCTTCTGCTACTGCTAAAGGCAAAAAAAAGAAGAAAAAGAAAAAACACAGTATCATTAGGGATTTGTTCCCTTGTCCTGAAGATGGCATTGCTGAAAGTTTAAGAAAGATAGTCTTTTTAATCTCTGTAATAGTGTTTGGTGTGTGCGCCTACCTAGTCTTTGATTACTTCTATCAAAACTACAAAAACAATCAGATGTACCTTCAACTATACGACGGTTTGAGCCAATACGTTGCTGAGGACGTCCAAAAAAATGACGACTCTAACACGGCAGTTACTACCGTACCTCAATTACAAGATGGATACGTAGAAGCTCCTGTCACACAGACCGAAACCGTAGACGGTGAAACTAGAACAGTATACATCAACTCCCCTGAAGCTGACTATTGGATTTCTAAAAATCCTGATTATGTGGGATACATCTACATTGATGGTACTAACGTAAACTATCCGATAGTACAAAAGACCACCGAAGAGTATAAGGAGTTCTATTTAAAACATAACTTTTTAGGTCAAGAAGCAAAGGCTGGTTCTATATTCTTAGACTATAGGTGTATAATGGGTGGAGAATATCAAAGTACTAACATGGTAATCTATGGACACAATATGCAAGATGAATCCATGTTTGGACAACTCAAAAAGTACAAAGATGATGAAAGCTATTACAGAAAACACCCATTAATTCAAATTAGTAGTAGGTATGAAACCTCTCTGTATAAGATATTCTCCGTATTCTTAGAAGAGGTTAGTGTTACCAATTTAGAGCAGTTCCAATATTATAATCAAATAGGGTTCAACTCCGAAGATGAATTCTACGCCTATGCTAACGGTTGCAAACAACGTAGTCTAATATCCAATGATGTAGATGTAAAGTATGGTGACAAGTTAGTAACTCTTTCTACGTGTTCTTCCGTATTTGGTAACAGTGGTGATGGTAGACTAGTAGTAGTCGGCAGACGTGTCCGTCCAAATGAAGACCCATTCTCTGGAACTGAAAATGGTTCATTCAATGCAGACCCATTGATGCCATCTCTATGGTATAAGCTAAAAGGTGGTAGTTATGATGGCTCTACTTTCGTTCCATTTAACTGATTTAAACTAAAATATTAACAAGGGCGAAAAGTTTCGCCCTTATATTAGCAATCTTTGGACTTCTATTATATGGTATTGTAAATCCTATATATTATCAATAATTATAATTGTGTTAAAGTATATTAAAAAGTTTAAAATATCAAATATCAACTGGGAAGTGGTTTTTTTGAATGTCAAACATAAACTTGTCATTAGTATTATAACTATGGTGATTTTAATCTGTGTTTTAGTGTACTATCTAATGGTGCGTAGTACCAAACAAGTGAGCGAAACACCACCTCAACATTTAAACAACGTCATAGGACTTTCAACTGGGGAACTATCATTGGGAGAAAGTGAAACTACTATTGGAGAAAGTGAACAACCTATCATAGAAAATGAACCAATGAGTACTACTACTATCACTACTACACCTATTACTAGCGTTACTACACCTACTACTACGTCAGCGACTACCATCACTACCATTACCACTCCACAAAATACTGAAGTAGATTATGAAGAAATCCAAAGAGCCTCACTCAACGATGATAATATGTCGGAAAACGTATCTGCAGATGCCGACATAAGAGGTTGGGTATACATTGCAAATACCAACATCAACTACCCTTTCACACAGGCAGACGATAATCAATACTACTTAGAACATGACATATACGGAAACTACGATGGAAACGGTGCTATCTTTATGGATTGGAAAAATAACTTTGATGATTTCGGTCAACAGTCCGACTTATTAACTTTATACGGTCATAATATGTCAGATGGTAGTATGTTTTCCAACTTAAAGAAGTATCGTAACGATTACAGTTTTTATGATACTAATCCCATCATAGAGATTTCCAGTACATACACAGTAAGTTACTATAAAATCTTTGCTTGTTTAATCTGTAGTGGCACTGGTGGTTCGGATTTCGAGTTTTGGAAGTACAACGACCTATCAGACCCAAACGTGTTCAACGACTATGTAGGTACTGCACGTTATAAATCCATATTTAACACTGCCGTAGACGTCCAATACGGTGATAAGATTTTAACCCTTTCTACTTGTAACTCAGGAAGCTCATCTAATAATGATAGACTTCTAGTAGTAGCTAGAAAACTCCGTGATGGTGAAGACCTTTTTGATGGTTGCTATCGTATAGGTTAATACATATATTACATATAATCTGTTTACATAACTACATATTTCAATAAAGGATATCCTAGAGATATCCTTTCAGTTTGAAAAATTTCCAAAAATACCATAAAACGACACATTTATGATAATTTTCCATGGACAAAATAGTTAAAACTTCAATAAATCTACCATGGAAATAGTTGAATATAGTCATTTTTCACAAACTTTTTAAACTACCCTTGATTTATTCATCTTATTTGTGTATAATAGTTATTGATGAGTGTTAGTTTGTAATATTTGTAACCATATTGTTATCAAATGTTACCAAAATGTTATATTTTATGGCTAAGGAAAAATTTGTTGAGGAAGATTTTTTGTTGAAAAAAAATCGAAAACGTTTAAATTACATGGTAATGCACTTTCGGGATAGTGCATATTAAGGAGGATTTTTTAAAATGGTTAAGAAAATTTTAAGTTTTGCTTTATCTGTAGCACTTTGTGTACCTGTTTTAAGTAGCGTATCTAATGCGATTGACGAAGGCAATTCAATCGTTGCTTCTGCTGAAAATTACAATATGAAAGCTAGTTACAAGACTATAGATTTAATCAAAACTTGCGAGGGTTTCGCTCCTATGGCTTACTGGGACTACAAACAATGGACTATAGGTTACGGTACTTACGTTGAAAGCGATACTACATATCCAAACGGTATAACAGAAGAACAAGCCTGTGAAATACTTTACGATGCCCTTGAATATTATGAGGATTGTTTAAACTCTTTCTTAAAGAGACATAGTATCACAGTAAATCAAGACCAGTTCGACGCTTTACTATGTTTTACTTATAACTTCCCTGCTTGGACTTTCTCAGGTAATGAGGACTACTCCCTAGCCCAAATGATGATTAACGGCTATCAAAACTACTCTGACAAGCAAATCTATGACATATTTGGATTGTATGTCAAGGCTGGTTCTGGTGAAAACAAGAAAACTCTACCTGGTTTAGTTAGAAGAAGAGTAATGGAAGCATCATTATTCTTATATGGCAATACCACTACTCAAGTGCCTTTAGATGGCAACTCTTCACAGAATGACACTCAACAGAGTGAAACCGTAACTACTACTCAAGCCGTTACTACTGCTACCACTACGGCAGATGAAACTTCTACTCAAACTACCACTCAAAGTGATATGACTTGGTTAGTTACAGATAAATCTGGTGTAAACATCAGAGCAGACCATAGCACAAGTTCAGACCAAGTAGGATTTATCCTATACTATAACAACTTTAAAGTAACCGAAATCGTCCAAGATGGTGGCTATACTTGGGGTAAGGTATCTTACGAGGGTACAGATGGTTGGGTAGCTTTAGACTTCTGTTCTCAAATAGAAACTGCCAAATATGATATAGATGGCGATGGTATGTTCACTTTAGCAGATATATCTTCTGTTCAACTATACATAAACAATCAAGGTGATTTAACCGAACAAGAAAAGGTTAATGCAGACGTTAACCAAGATGGCAAGGTCGATATTCAAGACTTTACCACACTATTTACTTACTACGCATCTTATATACTTTAATTGATAACATTAAAAATCCCCATCTTTTTAGATGGGGAATTTTTTTATCTTTCAACCTTTTTGATAGGTCTAAGTATCTCATATCCTAATACTTCAGGATAGTACCTTTGATAACATTGACAAACATCTTCATTCCAAGTATACTTTCCATTGCGAAAATCTTTTTGAATATCGTAGTTCCATGCAAGATTTTCAACACTATTCATAACTTCGTTACAATCCTTAAGGTAGTCAAAAGGTGGGTGAAAAAATACTAGATAATAACTACTTGGAAACTCCTTAATTTCAAAACCGTTAGGAATTTTTCCATCATAGTCTAATGGAATACCCATTCCATAGAAGTATTTACGATTACCATCAAGATAGTACCAACCAGCAGTATGTTCCGAAACGATAAGGTCACTAACATGGTTAAGACTATCTATCAAACCACTAACAGTATCACAATCATGACGTTTCCAAAAGTCGCAATAGTTATCGACATTCTTATCCCAAATACCTATATATTTATGTGCTGGGATATACTCAATACGCACATTGGCGTTGGTTAAGTTTGCATTACTCATATGATTTCCTCCTCTATATAGTTCACGATAATGCTCAGGAAAGTAAACAACCTTACGTATCGGAATTGGAATGGGTACAGGATTTTTTCTATAAGATGCTGGTGTACACTCAAACATCATAGAAAATGCCCTTGTAAAAGCCTCTTGTGATGAGTATCCATACTTGATAGCAATGTCAATAATCCTTTTAGAAGTATCTCTTAATTCAATGGTAGCTAAAGCTAAACGTCTATTAGATAGATAACTTTTTATAGTCATACCACTGATTTTATGAAATTGAACTGAACAATAATAAGGTGAATATCCAATCTGTTTTGACATTTCAATCAAAGAAGGATTTTCACAGATGTTACTTTCAATCCAATCTATCATTTTTTGTACAGTTTCATTCCATTCATACATGATGTTCACCTCTTAAGATATATTCTATCACACAATCAGAAAAAAATCTTGATATAAGTTGCAAATAGCTAAATCAAAGATTAATTAATAATTAATAATTACTAATTATCAATTATTAATTGAAATATGTCGAAATGTGTAGTATAATAGATATATCTTTTTTATATAGGTGGTATCAATATGCAAGGAAAAACACACATAACTGGAGCTATAGCTTTGACTACTCTAGCTACACAACCTCAAACTATTGGCGAACTTTTACTATGTATCGGAGTTTCTGCAGTAGGTGGTGCTATCTGCGATATAGATGTGGACGGCTCAATAGGTAGCAAAAAACTAAAACAGATTAGTGGCTTTGGTGTTATAGTCTTAATATTCCTAATAGTAGCCCTTTTGATGGGAAAAGCTGAATTTTCTATAGTTATGAATAAAGAAAATTCAATCATTAGGACTATATTCGGTATCGCTATGATGTTCCTACTGTGTTGGTTTGGTAGGAAACAACCTCATAGAACCTTTATGCACTCTATACTTGGAGTGGTATTGATTAGCTTTTCGTCGTATCTAATATTCACGGAGATATGGATATATATGGCACTAGGTATGATATCCCATATAATACTAGACTTATTCAATAAGAAAAAGATACAGTTACTATATCCGATTAAAAAACCTAAGTTTTCATTAGGTCTGTGTTATGCCGATAGCTTACCAAACACCATACTATTTTATGTATTTTCTGTAATGTCCATCTTAGAAGTGATACTATTATTATATAGAATGTTCGTCCATTAAATTGTAACCTTAGGAATGTCTACAAGACATTCCTAAATTTTTACTTAGTTGAATTAATGTTAAAAGTGTGTATTCCCTTTTCTATCAAATTGCAAGAGATTTCTGCCATATACTCAGGAGTACCCATAGAAATATCTTGAAGCCACGCCTCTATGATGCCAATAATTCCAGAAATGAAGTAACAAGTAGCAATCTTTATTTCATTTTCAGTGGAGTTACTTGGCATTAAATTTTTTATGATATCATGAGTTTTTTGAAATATGATATCTGTCATCTTTTTATGGAAAGCTATATCACCATTTGGACTTAGTAAGACGGAACATATATCCACATTGGAGTATATTATGTTATAAGTATCTTGAAGGAAGTCTTTTAAACCACTTTGAGTAATTCGATTTTTAGAGAGTTCATCAAGGGTATCCAAAAAGTTTGCCGTTAGACTGTTTTCAATCTTTTCCACCATATCGTAGATATCCTTGTAGTGTAGATAGAAAGTAGAACGATTAATATCTACTTGGTCGGAAAGTTCTCTAACAGTGATATCTTTAATACTTTTGGTTTTCATGAGTTCGGTAAGACCTTTTATCAATTGAGTTTCAGTCTTTCTTACTCTGCGATCATTATGCTTAGCCATATAAACAAATCCTTTCATGTTAAGTGATTTTAGACTAAATAGACAATCTTAAATATAGATGTCTATTTATAAATACTTAAAGTAATAATATCCAGTAATAAACGATATCCATAATATTAATGGTTGCAATTACTAGATACTAATAGTATAATATAAACAGTTCTAAAAATCAACACTTTTCTATTAATAGATAAAATTTTTTTTATAGAACAGTGTCATATATCTTAAAAATAGGATTGTTATCCTAAGCAACCAAGAAAGGAGTTTATATTATGGAAGATAATACTAAAAAACCATCTTTCATTAAAAGGCATTTCAAAGCTATAGCTACGATAGCTATAGTAACAATCCCGACGTTATACACTACGTTCTTCTTAGGTTCTATGTGGGACCCTTATGGAAATGTAGAAAATCTACCAGTGGCAGTGGTAAACCTAGATAGACCCGTCAAGTATAACGATACTACTTTAAACGTAGGGCAAACGCTAGTTGACAATCTAGCAGATAACAACTCTCTGGCATTTAACTTCGTAGATAGCAAAACTGCTGAAAAAGGTCTTGAAAATGGTACTTATTACATGGTGATTACCATTCCTGAAAACTTTTCAGAGAACGCATCTACAGTAATGGACGAAGAACCTAAAAAGATGATACTTGAATATTCTACTAATCCAGGAACTAACTATATCGCTTCCAAAATGAGCGATACTGCACTACTTAAGATACAGAAAAATATCCAAGAAAGTATAGTAGAAGAGTATACTCAAACCGTCTTTGACAGTTTCGATACCCTAAAAGATGGTATGAATGATGCTACTGATGGTGCAAATCAAATACAAGATGGCGTAGTTAAACTTTCCGATGGTAACAATACCATCAGTGAAAACTTGAAAACCTTAGCAGATAGCACTCTCACCTTTGAGGAAGGTTCTGTATCACTTTCCGATGGCATTAAAAAGTATACTGACGGTGTAACCTCTGTAGATGATGGTGTATCACAACTAAATGATGGTGCTTCTACTCTAAAAGATGGCACTAACTCACTCAAAAACGGTATAGACCAATTCTCTAACGGTTTAAAAACCTATACCAATGGGGTGATTTCCGTAGATGGTGGCGTATCTCAACTAAATGATGGCACTACTACCCTAAAAGATGGTACTAACTCCCTTGAAAATGGTGCAAATCAACTTAAAGATGGACTAAAATCTTATACTGATGGTGTCTCCACTGTGGATAGTGGTGCAAATCAACTTTTGACGGGTTCTGGCACTCTAACAGATGGCTTAGATACCCTTACTATTGGTGCTAGTACGTTCACTTCAGGATTAAAAACTTATATTGACGGCGTTTCTAGTGTAAATGATGGTGCTAATCAACTAAATAATGGTATAAATGCTCTTGCAGATGGCTCTACTGCTTTAGTAGGTGGTGTAGCTCAACTCCAAGATGGTTCATCTACACTATCCAAAGGTGTAAATGATTATACACAAGGTGTTTCACAGGTAGTCATTGGAATTGAACAGTTAAATCAAAATAGTCCATTGTTATTGAGTGGTTGTCAACAGTTATCTGGAGGTGTAGCACAGTTAAAGACTGGTAGTACTTCCCTACTTAATGGATTAAATACACTATCTACCACCTTAGATAACAGTCTTAATGATACCAACATGGAAAACATAAATCAAGTAAAAAACGGTCTTGATACTTTAAATGATGGTATACAAACGTTAAATACTACTCTACAAAATACAGATATGTCCATAGATTTATCAAATCTAATGGAAATCTTAAACACATCACTAAACACTATAGGCACAGATGCTAAAACTATAGGCACTAATCTAACAGATTTACAATCACAGATAACTTCGTTAATACAGAGTGAAGCATTTACATCTTTACCAGTAGAGCAACAACAAGTATTAGCAAGTAGTCTAACGAACATATTGGAGAGCATGGCATCTAGTACACAAGATATCGGTACTAACTTACAGACGGTATCTACAACGTTGGAAAACGCTAAACTAGATGAAAAAGTCTCCTCTATGAATAGTTCTATGGATACACTAAAGAATACTGTAAACACCATAGCAGAAAATTCCAACGTATTGTTACCAGCATCTAAACAGACCGTCCAAACTTTAACTGATGGATTGTCTAATATTCAAAACATACTTGAACGTAAAGGAACTACTTCTAATACTATGGGAATTATTCAAGCAATTGAAACTATCGATGGTGGTATAAGTTCCTTACAAAATGGTATAGATAGTGAAAATGGTCTAATGAATGGTATAAAATCTTATACCGATGGCGTTAGTACTTTAAATAACGGTTTAAATACTTTGAATACCAACTCTGAGGCTTTAACTGATGGGGCGAATGCACTATATCAAGGAATTTCACAACTAAACAGAAGCGTTCCAACCTTGACTAATGGTATAGAAAAGTTACAATCAGGAAGTAAAGCCTTAGTGAATGGAACTAATCAATTAGTAAGTAATAACGATACTCTAATGAGTGGAGCTAAATCTATCAGTGATGGAAGTAACCAACTATTAGTAGGTTCTAAGACACTTCAAACTGGATTGAGTAGTCTCTATTCAGGAACACAACAGTTAGTAGGAAACAATTCCACTCTAATGGACGGCATGAACGCTCTTGCAGAAGGTTCTGTAGCTTTAAACTCTGGTGTAGATACTCTTCAAAGTGGTATCAGTACACTATTTGAAGGAACTCAACAGTTAGTAGCAAACAATCCAACCTTACTAGATGGTATCAACTCAATTTCTGAGGGTTCTATATCACTAGATAATGGTGCTAATACTCTACAAAGTGGCATTAGCACCCTCTATAATGGAACTCAAGAACTAGTATCCAACAATGATACTCTAAATGATGGTGCTAACCAACTATCCGACGGTGCTAATAAGATAGCTGATGGCTCTAACAAACTATATGATGGCTCTCTTGAACTTGGTAATGGTCTAAATGAACTCTACAACGGAAGTGGCACTCTTGCAGAAGGTCTATCTGATGGTGCAAATGAACTGAATGAACTAAACGTAAATGATAACAACGTTGCAATGTTCTCAGCACCTGTAGATACTGACCAAACTATCTTACATGACGTTCCAAACAATGGTTCGGCTATGTCAGCTTATATGATGTCCGTTGGACTTTGGGTTGGTTGTATGGCATATTGTATAATGTTCTCACCTAAAGAGGATATCAAAAATGTAGGTAAGAAATCTGTTACTATGGCTTGGCTAAAAAGTATGTGTAGAGTTATCATAGTAGCCATAGTTCAGGCAATCTTGATGATAGTCTTACTTCACGTATTTGACGGATTTAATCCAAAACTATTTGGAAAGACTATATTTGTAGCGTCAATAGCTTCAATGGCTTTTATGATGATGTTCTACTTCTTTAATCTACTACTAGATAAGGTTGGTAGTTTCATACTATTGATATTCATGGTTCTACAGTTGAGTGGTTCTGCAGGTACTTATCCTATAGAACTTTCCGATAGTTTCTATCAAAGTATTCATAATTATATGCCATTCACATATACGGTAAACGCTTTCAGAAGCACTATCGCAGATGGTATGAGCATTTCAAAAGAAATCACGGTATTGGTTGTTCTATTTGTGACTTTCTTAGTATTGAACCTAATAGCCATGATTATGAAAACTAATCACATAGAAGAAACCGTAGAAAATATGTCTCAAAATGGTATAACTTCCATACAAGAGAACGTAGCAACTAACAATTAATCTATGGATAATATAAAAGACTCCTTACTATCAAGGTAAGGAGTTTTTTTATAAATAACTAACCCTCATCTAAGAAAGATGAGGATTAAATAAAGATAAAAATTATAAATAAAAGGAATAATATAAACAACTATAATTTAGAAGTCATCAACGTTAGTATGATTATTATCATCTATAAAAACTTCATTTTCAGGTTCTTGAGTAACATCGGAAACAGATTCTTTAACTATAACCACATCTTCATCAATAGTAGGCACTACGATAGCACTACCACAATTAGAACAGAATGCAACATTTTTAGGAACTTTAGCACCACAAGAACAAACTACATAATCATCAAGTTCAGCCAACTTGCTATTCAACTTAGATATGTTATCACGTGAAGCATTAATCTTATCTATAAAAGGAGCAAATTCATCTGTTGGATTATCGCCAAAGAGTTCAAAATACTTTTTACCAATTTCAGAATACTGCTCTTTAATGGTACTATTCTCCTTAGATATTTCATTCTTTATCTTTGATTTTTCTATAGCCACCTTAGACTTATCACCGATGGCGACACTAGTCTCTTTAACCTTACCACCAACGTTAGAAGCAGTCTCTTTAATTTTATCGAAAAAACCCATGTAAATTCCTCCAAACTAAGATATTAGTAAAATAGGAAATATATATATACAATATATGCTCTATTTTCTTAATTATAACATTTTTTCTTAGAAAAGTCAATAGCTTTTTGTGGATAAACACAAAAATCAATTTTTATTTTAAAAAATAGTTTTCCACTACCTGATATTGGTAAATATCCTGTGCTTCGTTCACAATATTTTAAAAATTAATTTCCGTTGGATATATATATAAGTTACTTGACTTTTATCCTATTTTTGTATATAATATAGTGTAAATATTAAACATAGAAAGGCAATGATTAAAAATGTATCCAATAAAATTGAAAGCTCCTTGCAAAGACTATATTTGGGGTGGCAACCGTCTAAGGACGGACTTCTTTAAGGTTAGTGATAAGGACAAGATTGCTGAAACTTGGGAACTCTCTTGTCACCCAGATGGTGAAAGTATCATATCTAATGGAGATTTTGAAGGTAAAACCTTGAGTGAGTATATCAAAATTAATGGTGATGTCATATTAGGTACTAACTTCAAAGGTGGAGATTTCCCTATCCTTATAAAATTCATTGATGCTAAAGATAACTTATCTGTACAGGTTCACCCTAATGATGACTACGCTAAACGTATAGAAAACTCTTTTGGCAAGACTGAAATGTGGTACGTTATCGACTGTGAAGAAGGTGCTACTTTAGTATGTGGTTTTAAGGGAAATCCAAGTGGTGAGGAGATTAAAAAACGTGTCCAAGATGGCACTATCATGGATATTTTAAACTCTGTGCCAGTAAAAAAAGGTGACGTTTTCTTCATAGAGGCTGGTACGGTTCACGCTATAGGAAAAAACATCTTGATTGCTGAAATTCAACAGAATAGTAACACTACTTACCGTCTATACGATTTTGGCAGAGGAAGAGAAGTACACATTGAAAAATCCCTTGATGTAATAGATACTAACTTAGGAAAAGCTACACCACAACATCTGCCAGTAACATATGATGGCTACTCTATTAGAAAGCTCATTGAATGTGACTATTTTAAGACCTATCTATATAATGTTGATACTCAAGTCTCTCAATCTACTGATGGTACAACTTTCCATAGCCTCACTTTCTTAGATGGTAATGGTTCTATACAATATGGTGATAATAATATCTCTGTACGCAAAGGTGATAGTATCTTTATACCTGCAAACTTTGGAAAATATACTGTTTTAGGTGATGTCGAATATATACTATCTACTATATAATATAATTATGTACATTTTGGAAAATATTCTTAAGATATCAACGTCTTTTTTTAGCAAAATCATGAATTTAAAAATTTAGTCGAATTATTTCTAATAAATGGTTTACTTTTAGCTTTTATTATGGTATAATTTTATCAATAAGTTAAAAATTTAGAGTTTACTATGCTAGGAGGAGTTTTTTATGACATCAGAAGAAGTATTAACTAGTTCTAATGATATCCCTACAGATACAGATACTACAGTTAATGCTTTAAATACACATGAAAATATTTCAAAAACTATTAAGAGTGCTTTAACCAATACGAACATAAAGGTCAATAATCCTTTTGGATATAGGTTTATCAAGAGATTTGCTGACATCGTTCTATCTTTAATAGCTATAATCTGTCTATCGCCGTTGCTGTTAATAGTTGCATTGTTAATCTACCTTGATGATAAGGGTTCACCTATCTTTTCTCAAGTACGTTTTACCGAGAATGGAAAATCTTTTAAGATGTACAAGTTCCGTTCTATGTGCGTAAACGCCGAAGAACGTCTCAAGGAAGTCCAACATATGAATGAAAGTAAAGACGGCGTTATCTTTAAGATAAAAGATGACCCTAGAATTACCAAGATAGGCAAATTTATCAGAAAGACCTCTATAGACGAATTGCCTCAACTATTCAACATTCTTATGGGTGATATGTCCATAGTTGGCCCTAGACCTCCAATAGCTAGAGAAGTTGTACAGTATACACCATATCAAATGAATAGATTTCTCGTTAAAGGTGGTTTAACTTGCTTTTGGCAGTGTAGTGGTAGAAGTAACATAGGATTTGAAGAACAAGTTGAAATGGATATCAAATATATTGAAACTCGTTCACTTTGGATAGACATCAAGATGATACTTAAAACTATAAAAACCGTCCTAAAGATGGAAGGTGCAAGTTAAATAGATTTTTCTAACAATTAATCTTTAGAAAAATTCTCAACTTTGTAGATTTTGCCTATTACATAATCTTTTAGTTTGTGTTATAATTTCATATGATGATTGTGTAGCTATTGAGCATAAGTCCAAATCTTATGCTTGATAGCTACTTTTTTTACGCTTTGGAGGTGTTTTTTTTGGATAATCAAAAATCTATGAATAGGCTTGGAATATTGCCTATTAAAAAGTTAATGGTATCTTTGGGAGTACCTATGATAATATCGATGGTTTTACAAGCCTTTTACAACATCGTAGATAGTGCATTCGTATCTAACATAGAAGGCACTGGAGAGATGGCTTTAAATGCTCTAACTTTAGCATTTCCCGTTCAAGTCTTGATGGTAGCTTTAAGTATCGGTACTGGTGTAGGTGTCAACGCTTTACTATCTAAGAGTTTAGGTCAAGGTGATATTGAAAAGGTTGGAAAAGTAGCAGGTAATGGCATCTTTTTAGCATTGATTATATATATCTTGTGTGTACTCTTCGGAATTTTCGGCGTAGATGCTTATATATCTACACAGACTACTAACCCTCAAATTAAAGAAATGGCTATAAACTACTTACACATATGTTGTATAGTTTCAATGGGTATAGTATTCTTTTCAATCTTTGAAAAGTTATTACAATCTACGGGATTGTCACTATACTCAACCATTGCACAGATTACTGGTGCAGTACTTAACATCATATTAGACCCTATCTTGATATACGGCTATTTTGGATTATCTCCAATGGGTGTCAAAGGTGCTGCTTGGGCTACCGTTATAGGTCAGATAGCTTCCTTGATAGTCGCTTTAATATTCCATTTTAAGGTTAATAAAGACGTTCCAAAAGATTTTAAGTATTTAAAACCATCTTTAAGTATCATAAAAGAGATATACTCTATAGGTTTCCCTGCCATAATATCACAAGCATTGATGTCTGTGATGACTTATGGATTAAACATCATATTGGTTGGAGTTAGTGAAAATATGGTTACTGCCTATGGATTATACTATAAAATCCAACAGTTTATACTATTTGCAGGTTTTGGATTAAGAGACGCTATCACACCGATAGTATCTTTTAACTATGGCATGAAGAATAAATCACGTGTAAAAGATGGCATCAAGTATGGAGTAATCTATACTTTGATAATTATGGTATTTGGACTATTATTATTAGAAATCTTTGCTACACCATTTTCAAAGATATTCGGACTTTCTGGAACTACTCAAAGTTTGTGTATCAGTGCTATGAGGGTGATTTCTATAAGTTTTATATTTGCAGGTTTAAACATCGCCTTACAAGGAGTTTTTCAAGCTTTAGATAGTGGTTTACCATCTTTGATAGTTTCAGTTTGTAGACAGTTATTATTCATCTTACCAGTGGCGTATGGTTTCTCTTTGATGGTGTCTTCAAATTTGGAAAACGCTTGGTTGGTTTGGCTTACTTTCCCTATCGCTGAGATAGTATCTTCTATAATATCTATGTTTTTCATGAAAAGTATATCAAAAAACAAGATTGATACTCTAAATTAGGATATTCTAAAATTTATTCCTACTAATTGACTTTGTAAATTCAAAGTGATATAATCTAATTAATAGTTATTAATCAAATATGGAGGAGTGTTTTTTATGAAACTCGTTGTGGTTTTAGGAAGTACTAGAGAAAATTCCGTATCCAAAAAGGTTGCTGAAAAGATTATCGAAGGTGCTAAACCTAAATATTCTGAAGTAGTGGTGTATTACGAAAACGATATGAACGTTAAAGGTTGTCGTGGTTGTGGTTCTTGCAGAAAGAATGGTACTGATTGTATCATTCAAGATGATTTACAAAAATATTTCCAAGACTTACATACCTGTGATGCCCTAGTATTAACTGCTCCAAACTACTATTCACAGGTTGCAGGTAATATGATAACTTTCATGAACCGTCATTACTGTTTAAACAATCCAGATAAGACTTCAAGATTAACTAATAAAATCAAATTGGTAGGTATCTTTTCACAAGGAGCGCCTACGGACTATCCTAAATACGTACCTAACTACGATTGGTATCTAAGTACGTTTACTAGCAAGGGAATGGAACTAGTCTGTAAGATGATTATTGGTGGTGATATGGATACCTCCGAAAATAGTGAAATCATGAATAAGGCTTTAGAGGTTGGCAAAAGTTTATAAGTCACCTCTATGTGAGTATTCTTTTAGTTAAATGATTAATAGCCTATCATATTGATAGGCTATCTTTAATGATATATTAATTTTCAACCATGATAGGCTGTAATCTTTGATGTTCTCTAAGTTCTGGGTGTTGTTCAATATATTCAGATTTAACGAATACATACATAAGGTCACTATATCCATTGTAGAACTCGTATCCATTGTCTTGTATCCAAGAGAGTTTTTCATCAGTATAATTTTCTTCACCACTGCCCACCCTTATAGCGATAAAGTCAGTAGGTTCATATTTAACCTCTTTATCTTCGAGCATATATAACTCATCACGTTGGGAGAGTTGTGGGACAAAGTAGGTAGTACATTCTACGGAAGCATCTTGTGGGATATAAGAGAGTAAGTTATTCATTCTCATAATTCTGCCATAATAGTTATTATAGGAATCATAATATAGTAGTTTATCTGAGCCGTACATTACACCCATAATCATGGAGGTACACATACAAGCAGTAGCAATGTAACGCTTAGGAACTATCTTCATTTCGTGCATATTTAGAACAGAAAGGTATATCAACATACTCATGACGCCACAAACATATTGATATCCTATCTGTGTTTGATATGGATAGTCTGAAATTAAGTTTACTAAGAAGAATGGTATCAATAGGAATACATGAGAAATCTTTTTATTTAAAAGTGGTAAGAATAGTAGAGGAACGGTCATCTGTAGGAAGAATAGCATCTTATCTTCAGTGAACGCCTCGTATATTGCCAAAGCTGGATTTAGTGCTATAGTTTTAACAACGTTTAAAAGTCCTGCATCTGGGTTCATCATAACGTTGCTATAACGATATTCCATAACTCCATTTCCGTATTTTTCCATAAGTTTAGATATCACAAAGAAGTATATTAAAGATACTGCCAACATTATAATTCCATGTAATAGTAAAGATTTTTCGGTATCTTTCTTTTTGTTATAGTAGGATTTTTTAGAAAATATCACAAATAGTGATATACTTGCTACATAGATAAAAGCATCTTCTTTAACGAATAGTGTCAACGCAATAAACAGATACATCAACTTTATATGACCAGTTTCTATAGCCCAAAACAACCATAAGATTAAAGGTACTAAGAACTTATTCTCATGGAAATCGAAAAACGTTGAAGTTATCAAAGCAGGTGAAAAGATGAACATGGCACAAAATCCAATAGTAGATGCGTTAGAAAATTTGAAATTCTTACATATTAGATATAATGGTATCACACCACTAGCCACTATTATAGCTTGACATATTAGTAAAGTCTTAGGACTCTGGAATATCGCAAAGACTGGCAACAAAAGATAGTATATCGGTGATACGTGTATAGCAAAGTGTGAAAGTAGCTCATTTCTTTCACAAGTGGTATCAACGGAAAGTCCATGATTAACCATATAATAATACATCTGGCAGAATATACCGAAATCAAAACAAGATGTAGTATAAGATAAGTATCTATAGATACATAAAGTTCCAACGTATCCCACAAAGCATAAGAATAGTACTCCAACTATGGTTCTTGTTTCCCATTTTGATAACTTTTTGAACTCTTTGAAGTAATCGTTATGTACCAGAAAAATCATGACGGTCGAAACTACTATGGATACTCCTAAAGCATAATAAAAATTATTAAGTCTAAATACGGTTAAAAATCCGTACAACATAATGGACACACCTAAAACATAGCCATCAGTATTCAAGGTAGATTTCAATGGATTGTTTACTAAATATTTAACTAATGAAAGTATCACAAATACTAAGATTATCTGTATTATAAAACTACGTACATCTATATTAGTACCAAACTCTAGGTGAAAAAACTTCTCCTCTATGATAGCAGTCTTCCTAAACACCACTATAAAGTATGATGCAAACAATCTAACCAAAACGTCCATAAAGTTCACATCATTAAATAGATACTTTATAGCTTGTATCTTATTATTAAACTCTATGGTAGAACTCTCCGAAAAGATACGTTTATTTTTATTTTTAGTTTTAGTTTTAATCTTATCATTATCATTAGAGGCATCATCTTCAATGATGTCACCTTCTTGATATTCGTCATAGTCTTGATAATCATCAAAGTTTTGATTGTCGTCCATGTTATCAATTGACTGTGTACTGTCATCTTTATACGGTGGATAAAATTCTAATGTGTTGCTTTTATCCGAGTTGTCGATAAAGTTATCTTCCATGTAAAAAAATCCTTTCTTTTCTAAAGTATTGTGTATGATAACTCTTCAAAGAAGAGATTGCTATGGTTAATAAAGTATTTCCATTATATACCATATGTTTTAATTGATTACTAAAGATAATTATAACATACAAAATCTAATAAGGCAATACATTTATTAAAATAATTATAAATTATATCGCATAGAGGATAAAAGTATTATGAAACAATAACTTTTACTCATACTGATACCTCTGTTTTAACAAAATCGAATAACATAACAGATATCGTAAATAATAAATAAACGTGATAATAGTGTAAACATCTTTGATAGTTTCTTGATAAAAAAATCTTGAATATACCACAACTTTGTGATATAATATTAGTAATATGTTATATCTGAAATATAGCATAAATATTATATTAAAAGGACTTGATTTTTTTATGAAACTAGGTATGGTTGGCTTACCTAACGTTGGAAAGAGTACTCTATTTAACGCATTGACCAATGCAGGAGCTGAAAGTGCAAACTATCCATTTTGTACTATAGAAAAGAATGTAGGAATAGTATCCGTTCCAGATGAAAGACTTGACAAACTTGCAGAGATGTATCAACCTGACAAGTTTACCCCTGCAACCCTTGAATTTGTAGACATTGCAGGACTTGTAAAGGGAGCATCTAAAGGTGAAGGTCTTGGAAATAAGTTCTTAGCAGATATCCGTGAAGTAGATGCCATAGTTCATGTCGTTAGATGCTTTGAAAGTACTGACATCATTCATGTAGATGGCTCTATAAATCCAGTTAGAGATATTGAAACTATTAATCTTGAACTTATCTTTTCTGACATTGAAATGCTTGAAAGACGTATCGATAAGACTAAAAAAGCCCTCAAAGGTGATAAGTCTTTACAGACTGAACTTGACTTCTTAGAGGATTTAAAGTCTTATCTTGAAAGTGGAAAGTCTGCTAGAGGTTACGACTATTCCAATGACGAAAAAGAATGGATTAAAACTACTCCGTTACTATCTGCAAAGCCAGTAATATACGCTTGTAACCTCAGTGAAGATGACTTTAGAAACAACATTGAAACCAATGCAAACTACAAGGCAGTTTGTAAAATCGCTGAAGAGGAAAAGTCTGCAGTACTACCAATATGTGCTCAAATAGAGGCTGAAATCTCTGACATGGACGCAGAAGATAAAGCTATGTTCCTTGAAGATTTAGGTCTTAAAGTCTCAGGATTGAACAGAATTATTAAAGAAGGATACTCTCTATTAGGTTTGATATCTTACTTAACAGCAGGTAAACAAGAAGTTCGTGCATGGACTATCACAAAAGGCACTAAAGCACCACAAGCAGCAGGAAAAATCCATACAGATTTTGAAAAAGGATTTATCCGTGCAGAAGTAGTATCTTTTGACGATTTGATGGCTTGTGGCTCTATGACTAACGCTAAAGAGAAAGGTCTAGTACGTCTTGAGGGTAAAGAGTACATCATGCAAGATGGCGACATAGTTCTATTTAGATTTAATGTGTAATCATGGATTATGAAAAATAAGGAGTAGTTTTTATGAGTGATGTTAAAAATCAACAGTTAGGATTGGAAATTCTAGAGAAGTGCTATACATCTGCTATTGAGGGCTTACCTACTTCCGATAGTGCCAAAGTAATAGGTGAAGAGTATCTTAGAAAGTATGGCTACGATAAAGATTTAGCAATAGAAAAGTTAGTAAATGCACAAATCATGAAGTGTGCTACTACTGGATTTTTAACTAGTGTTGGTGGTGCTTTAACTTTACCCGTGGCAATATCTACTGACGTTGGAGTAAACGTATACGTCCAACTTAGAATGATTGCCTCTATTGCTGTCATTGGTGGATACAATCCAACTGATGACGAAGTTAAAACTTTAGCTTATATGTGCTTAGTCGGAATGGCTAGTACTGATATAGTTAAAAATGCAGGTATCAAAGTAGGAGAAAAAGTCACAATAAATATGCTGAAAAAAATCCCAGGAAAGTTATTAACTAAGATTAATCAAATGGTAGGTTTTAGATTGATTACAAAGATGGGTACTAAAGGGGTTATCAACTTGATTAAAGTAATCCCAGGGGTTAGTGGAGTTATCGGGGGCAGTATCGATGCCGTTGCGACTAAGAATATCGCTGACCGTGCCAAAAACTGCTTTATCTATGGCAAAGGATTATAATAAATTACATCTTGGAACGGTTTAAAAGCCGTTCCAAATTTTAAAGGGGGATTTTTTATGCCAAATATGTATGATATCATCAATAAGACTAAACACAAGAAAAAGTTATCAAAAGAGGAAATATCTTATTTGATAGGTGGCTACGTTAATGATACTATTCCAGATTATCAAATATCGGCGTGGTTGATGGCAGTATGCTTAAATGGATTATCTAAAGATGAAACGTTTTATCTGACCGATTGCATGAAAAAATCAGGAGATATACTATCTTGGGATTGTGTAGAGGGTATCACGGCAGATAAACACAGTACTGGTGGTGTCGGCGATAAGACTACTTTAATAGTTGCTCCAATAGTGGCAAGTTGTGGCGTTAAAATTCCTAAGATGTCAGGTCGTGGACTTGGTCATACTGGTGGAACTATCGACAAGTTGGAGAGTATTCCAAACTTTAACGTAAATCTATCCCATGATGATTTTATTAAATGTGTCAATAGTGTGGGTTGTGCGATAGTATCACAGAGTGGAAACCTTACCCCTGCCGATAAGAAACTCTATGCCCTTAGAGACGTTACTGCTACCGTGGATAGTATCCCTTTGATATGTTCTAGTATCATGAGTAAAAAACTCGCTATGAATACTGACATTATAATGTTAGATGTTAAGTGTGGAAGTGGTGCTTTTATGAAAGATATCCCAAATGCTATAGAGTTAGCAACCTCTATGGTGGATATCGGTAAGCAATCCAAAAAAGAGTGTAAAGCGTTAATCACTAATATGGATATTCCGTTAGGTTGCAACGTTGGAAACTCTCTAGAAGTCATAGAGGCGATAGAAACTTTAAAAGGCAACATCAAAGGGGATTTATTAACTTTATGTATAGAACTATCTGCTACTATAGTATCTACGGCGTTAAAACTAGATTATAATACTACAAAATCCAAGGTTTTAGATGTAGTATCTAATGGTAAGGCACTAGAAACCTTATCCAAGATGGTAGAATATCAAGGGGGAAACCCTAACATCATTGAAGATTACTCCCTATTTGATACCCCTAAATACACTTATGAAGTAAAATCCAAAATTAATGGATATATCCATAATATAGACAGTGAAGAAGTTGGAATAGTATCCTTGAATTTAGGAGCAGGTAGGCATACCAAATCCGATAGTATAGACTACTCAGCAGGTATTGAGTTTAAACACCAAATTGGTGAATATATATCTATGGGTGATACTATCGCTATACTAAATTCTAGTAAAATATCAGACTTCTCTCAAGCTGAAGATAGAATTTTAAAAGCCATCAAAATAGATGTCCAAAAACCTATTAAAAAAGAAGTAATAATCCAAAAAATATGAAAGATTGGAAGTAATAAGTATGAAAAAGTACAAAGTATTGAACATCTTATTGAGTATGATAATTATCTCAACGTTATGTTCATGTGGAAACTCTGCCCAAAATACGGAAACCCAAAAAGATACTTCTATAACAGAAGATATCACTACGACGGCAGAAACTGAAACTACTCAAGATACTACAACTCCTACCGAAGTTGAAAAGGTATCTTATACCCTTGGCGAAAGTGAACAGAACGCATTTAACAAGTATAAATCCAATACGTTCATAGCCACGGGAAATAACTACATCGTAGAGACTGCTGACAACATCACATATAGAGCCTACTTCCCTATTGAAGAGTATGGCTCTCTTGAATATGCTTTTTACTTCTCAAACACCGTGGACAGTACCTATGATAAGTTTGGACAGGTCGCTCATGTTGGATTAGTCGGTGGTGCTTATACCATATCTAGTGCGTACATCTATGACGGTGGTACTGAAGTAGATAGCGAAGTTACAGAAAAAATCCCAGTAACCTTTGATGGTGGTAACACATCTAAGGAAGTGACAGAGGGTGAAACCTTTTGGAGTGATAGTGTAAATCTAAACGTTGAAGAGGGGCATTACTTAGTTTGGGAATGGACTATATCAGGAAGTAATATCCCATGCACCTATATGTCCTCATTGACTTCTACAACGTCACACAACGCAGATAGTTCCGACTTTAAGTATTGTGACCAAATCCCACTACCTCAATTGATTGGTGCTAATCGTGATGTAAAGTTAAAAATCTCAGCTATTGGAGATTCAATTACACAAGGTTGTCAAACCGACTTCATGGCTTACGAATTTTGGGCTGGTAGGATTGCTCAAAAACTTGGCTCAAATTACTCTTTTTGGAACTGTGGTCTAGGTTGGTCACGAACTAGTGACATATCCCAATGTGGTAACTGGTTGGCTAGAGCTAAACAATCCGACATTGTGATAGTGGCTTATGGTACTAATGATATAATCTCTGGAGAGTACGGTGGAGACGGTGGAAATACTCCACAAGAAATCATAGACTACTTGAAAATAGTCTTAGATGAGTTAAAATCACAAGGTTGTGAAGTAATCTTATTCAACGCACCTCCTGAAGATTATGATGAAACTCTTGAAAGCGTCCGTTTAGAGTACAATCAAATGGTGGAGAACTTAGCCAAAGAGTATGGTATAAACTTCTTTGATTTTGCATCATATCTAAGTGATGAAGATAATCCAGCCAAGGCAAAATTTGGAGGTCACCCTAATGGTGAGGGTGGCGAAATAGTCGCAAATGCCTTTATTGAACAGTTTAAGGACATCTTATTATTAGATAAATAAATAATATAGGAACGTTCATATAGTTTGAACGTTCCTATTTTAATTCAATGAGATATCCCATACTTAGAATAGAAGTTATCAATATCTTTTTGAGAGGTCACCAATTCACTATAGAGTAGTTTTTTACTCTTTGGGTCGTAAAATCCGATAGTTTTCTCACCAGTGCAAGTACTACTTTCAAGTTTAACTTCTAAACCGATACACTCTTTAGGTATAGATTGTATAGTCTTTTTGTGTTTGAAAAGCATATTAATCACCTGATTATATTCTAACTATGTCTATAACTTTAAAGTCCAAATCTTCGATAGCTGACTTAATCTCTGCGTCATCTTTTTCGGTGTTTAGGATAGCATAGCCATCATTAAGATTGACTTCAATATCAGAAGCACCCAACCTAGTTAGTGCTTTAATAACCGATTTTACACAATGTTGGCACATCATACCATCTATAATTACTTTTCTCGTAGAAATCACTCCTTTTCGATTAAGTAGAACATAGTACCATTTCTATCATCATCAACACGTTTAACAATCCAACCATTAGCAAGATAGTTATTCAATTTTAAGATGTCTTTTTCACAACTATTGAAAAGTCCACTAACGTTGATGGCAATAACCCTCTGCTGTCCCACTTGCCCAAGATATTCTTTACTATCTTGAATGATATCATCTTTCTTGTCCTCTTTTTTACCGAATGCCATAGATAAAAGCTCCTTTAAGATATTATTTGCACAATCCCATAGATTATGTACTAAAGATATAATATCATAAAAAGATTAAAATATCATTAAAAGGCTATTCCAAACCGTTAGGATTTTTCATAGTAAAGTTCCAACTATCGATACACATATCATCAAGAGTTAGTTGAGCAGTCCAACCCAATAATTTTTTAGCCTTATCAGGATTTGCAAAAGATGTAGCGATATCACCTGCACGGCGTTCAACAATCTTGTAAGGGATTTCTTTGCCACAGGCTTTTTCATAAGCCTTAACTACATCAAGGACGCTTGAACCATTGCCAGTTCCAAGATTTACAGGTTCAAAACCTTTGTGTTTTAGAGCGTAATCCAAGGCGAACACATGACCTTTAGCCAAATCCACAACGTGGATATAGTCACGAACACCAGTACCATCAGGAGTATCGTAATCGTTGCCAAATACACGAAGATATTCCAACTTACCGATACAAACCTGTGCAATGTATGGCACTAGATTGTTAGGTATACCATTAGGGTCTTCACCGATTAAACTGCTCTTATCTGCACCTATAGGATTAAAGTATCTTAATGCCATAACTGACCAATCGTTATCGGAAACACACATATCATGGAGGATTTGCTCAATCATGACCTTAGTATATCCATACGGATTGGTCGCAGAAGTACGCATATCTTCGGTATAAGGTGCGACGTTATCCAAGCCGTAAACGGTCGCAGATGATGAAAATACTATAGTCTTACAGCCATTTTTTCTCATAGCATCTAAAAGGACTAGTGTTCCATTGATGTTATTCTCATAATACTCCCAAGGTCTTTGAACGGACTCCCCTACTGCTTTCAACCCTGCAAAGTGGATAACTGCATCTATTTGATTTTCTTTAAAGATTTTATCAGTACCAACAAAATCTCTGATATCCGTTTGATAGAAGGTTGGTTTTTTACCAGTAATTTGAGCAATTCTATCTACTGTACCAACCTTTGAATTGGATAGATTATCCATAATCACTACTTCATAACCTGCCTTGATTAACTCTATACAAGTATGACTTCCTATGAAACCAGTACCACCAGTTACTAAAATTTTTCCCATATTAATGCTCCTTTACTCATTTTTATATAACTTTAATCCACCTACCGAACGGATATTCAAAACGTGACACATATTCTCACCTATAGACTTTTCCATGTTGAGTTTAAAGTCACTAACCATATCGTTTGGAACGAACGCTTGAACTGTCCCAGCAAATCCACCACCGTGGACACGAAATGCACCTCTTCCATTTAGATACTTCTCACACAAAGCCAAAACCAAGGCAACTGCTTGATTGGTACTTCCTGTAGGATACACGTTCTGCAAATACATATATGAAGAATATCCTGAAGATTTTACCAATCTAAAAAATTCATCTAAGTTATTATCTTGTAAGGATTTGACCTCTTTAGATACACGCTTATCATCATTAAAGAAGTGAATAGCCCTTAAAATAGCTCTATCGGAGCAAGTTTTTCTTAAAGTCTTGATAGAACTATAAAACTCATCTTCATGGACTTGTGAAAGGTATTCAACTCCCATACCATTTGAAACCGTTTTCATTTCTTTGGTGATATCGGCATATTCATTAGTAAGGTCAGAGTGGTCAGCACCACTATCAATGATACATAGAGAATAACCTGTATTAGTAAAGTCAAAATCTACTGCACTAACTACTGGATTTTCCTTATCATGAAAATCGATTTCTACTATTCCTCCCACTGATGATGCCATTTGGTCCATTAATCCACAAGGTTTTCCAAAGAAGGTATTTTCAGCGTATTGTCCAATAATGGCTATCTCTTCAGCATTAATAGAACCATCTGCGTAAAAGTCATTGATTATGTTTGCTATTAGCACTTCAAATCCTGCAGATGACGACAATCCTGAACCCTTTAATACGTTGGACGTAGTACAACAATCAAAACCACCTACACTGAACCCTTTATTGATAAAGTACTCATTTATTCCTCTAATCAAAGAGGCAGAAGTATTCTTTTCTTCATCAATCGGAACGGTTTGGGATACTATTACAGTATCCATGGGATAACCTTCAGACTTTACTCTCGTGATACCATCACTATTTTTAGATGCAACTGCAATAATATCTAAGTTTACACTTCCTGCCATGACGTGTCCCAATTGATGGTCTGTGTGGTTTCCACAGATTTCAGTCCTACCTGGAGCAGAAAAAAGTTCAACTTCACGTTCAAATCCGAACGTTTCGCCAAAGGTCTCTAGTAACTTGATAAACCTTTCTCTATAAGTTTGTAACTTAGAACTATCGCAACTATACATTTTAGATAGGCAATTATCATAATCGCCCGTAGAAATTGAGTTTATAACGTTTTTTAAAGTATCCATAAAGCACCTCCATGATACTATTATAAGACTTTTTCCGAAACTTTTCAATAGTAAATAAAAAAAAGCCTCTCAATTGAGAGGCTTTTATATGTTTAACTAACTAATCAATTAGTCGTTTTTCTTCTTTAAAGCGATTGCAGAAGCTGCTGCTGCTACCATTGCCATTAGAGTTGCACCGATACCAGTTGAACCAGTCTTTGGTGAGTTAGCATCCTTAGCTGCAGTAGTAGTAGCTGATGTAGCCTTAGTAGTAGCTGATGTAGCCTTAGTAGTAGCTGATGTAGCTTGAGTAGTTACAGTTGGAGTATTTGTAACTACGCTACCAGTACCACCACTAGTACCACCACCACTAACATTGATGTTAAATATTGGATTAACATTACCACCACTATTGCCGATAGTTATACCAGATACGTTACCACCAGTACCATTACCGCCTTGACCTGTAGCGTTGCCACCTTGACCTGTAGCGTTACCGCCTTGACCTGTAGCATTACCACCTTGACCTGTAGCATTACCGCCTTGGCCTGTAGCGTTACCGCCTTGACCACCGTCGCCACCTTGACCATTAGCACTATTGCCAATAGTTATATCGGAGATGCTACCGCCTTGACCATCAGCGTTACCGCCTTGAGCACTACCACCTTGAGCGTCAGAACTTCCACTTCCGCCTTGGCCACCAGCACCGCCTTGACCTTCGCCACCGGCACCACCTTGGCTATCATTAGTGTTGTTATTTCCACTAGATACAGAACCTGGATTATCACTGCCAGTTACAGGAGGTTGAGTAGGTTGAGTAGTTGGAGTTGGAGTTGTAGTAGTTGGAGTTGGAGTAGTTGTAGTAGGTTCTGGAGTAGTTGTAGTTGGCTCTGGAGTTGTAGTAGTTGGCTCTGGAGTAGTTGTAGTAGGTTCTGGAGTTGTAGTAGTTGGTTCTGGAGTAGTTGTAGTTGGCTCTGGAGTTGTAGTAGTTGGCTCTGGAGTAGTTGTAGTAGGTTCTGGAGTTGTAGTAGTTGGCTCTGGAGTTGTAGTAGTAGTTGTTGTTGGAGCAACAAGTTCAACACTACCATTTACAAGAGATGGAACGAATGCATCAGAATTTTCACCACCATGTGAGAAGAAGTTATCTTCACAGTCAACGAATACTACTGGGAATACGTCGCCAACCTTAGAACCAGCTGGAATCTTAACTTGGATAGAATACAAAGTACCATCTTCTTCAGTTTGTGAAGCCTTAGCATTATCATAGCAGATAAAGCAACCATCAGGAGTAATAGAAGTCATCAATTCAGAAGTATCACATAGACCAGGAGTAACTACGAAACCTACGCCGTCGCTGTCTGCTACTAATGAAGCACCATTTTCAACATCATGTCTAGCAACGAAACTACCTAAACCAGGGTTTTGAGAAATCTTAACAGGTACTTCAACGATAATATCTTCAGCTAGAGTACCACCTTCAACTTCAACCTTTAATTCATCAATAGCAATTGTACCAGCCTTTGATGGAGTTGGAGTAGTTACAGTTGGAGGTGCAGTAGTAGTAGTTGGAGTTGGAGTTGTAGTAGTTGGTTCTGGAGTTGTAGTAGTTGGCTCTGGAGTAGTTGTAGTAGGTTCTGGAGTAGTTGTAGTAGGTTCTGGAGTTGTAGTAGTAGTTACTATAGCTTTATTAAGAGTTATAGAACCATTTATAAGCTTTGGAACGAACTCATCAGAATTTTCACCACCATGTGAGAAGAAGTTGTCATCACAGTCAACGAATACTACTGGGAATACGTCACCAACCTTAGAACCTGCTGGAATCTTAACTTGGATTTCGTATAGAGTACCATCTTCTTCAGTTTGTGAAGCCTTAGCGTTATCATAACAGATGAAGCAACCATCAGGAGTGATAGAAGTCATCAATTCAGAAGTGTCGCATAGACCAGGGTCAACTACGAAACCTACGCCTTCGCTATCTGCTACTAGTTCAGCACCGTTTTCAACGTCATGTCTAGCAACGAAGCTACCTAGACCAGGATTACCAGTGATATTAACCTTAACGTTTACTATCATATCTTCAGAAAGAACGTCTTCTTCAATATCAACTACCTTATCTTCAATAGCGATTTCACCTTCGGTAACAACTTCACCAACAAGCTTAACGCTACCATTTATAAGTTCAGGAACGAATTCACTAGAATCTGCACCACCATGTGAGAAGAAGTTGTCTTCACAGTCAACGAAAGTTACAGGGAACTCATCGCCAACCTTAGAACCAGCTGGAATCTTAACTTGGATAGAGTATAGAGTACCATCTTCTTCAGTTTGTGAAGCCTTAGCGTTATCATAACAGATGAAGCAACCATCAGGAGTGATAGAACTCATCAATTCAGATGTAGTACAAATACCAGGAGTAACTGTAAAGCCTACGCCTTCACTATCTGCTACTAATTCAGCACCGTTTTCAACATCATGTCTAGCAACGAAGCTACCCAGACCAGGGTTACCAGTGATATTAACAGGTACTTCAACGATAACGTCTTCAGTTAAAGTATCACCATTAGTTACAGAATATTCAACATTGTCAATAGCAATCTTACCTTCAGTTTGTACAGGTTCAGTAGCAGAAGTAGTAGTTGGCTCAGCATCACCAACAGTGATAGAACCACTTGCAAGAGTTGGAACGAACTCACTAGTATCAGTACCACCGTGTGAGAAGAAGTTGTCATCACAATCAACGAAAGTTACAGGTATTACAGTACCCTTAGCAGTACCAGCAGGAACCTTAACTTGAATAGAGTATAGAGTGCCATCTTCAGTAGTTTCTGAAGCCTTAGCGTTATCATAACAGATAAAGCAACCATCAGGAGTGATAGAAGTCATTAATTCAGATGTGCCACATAGACCAGGAGTAACTACGAAACCTACACCATCGCTATCTGCTACTAATTCAGCACCTTCACCAACATCATGTCTAGCAGTAAAACTACCTAAACCAGGGTTGCCAGAAATTACAACAGGTACTTCAACGATAGTATCACTAGCAAGAGAATCACCATCACAACCAACAGTTACATCACCAATAGCAATTTCAGCACCAGCAGTAATCTTAATAAAACCACTGTTAAATTTTACCTTATTGGAATCGATGATAGAGAAATCATCAGCGTTAGAAACGTAAGCAACGTCTGTGTTAAAGTTTACATCATATTGAGAACCTGAAGTAGCATTAGCAGGAACTAAGAAGTACATATCAGCAACAGTGCTAACGTTTGAACCATCAGAAGTGTAAACTAGAGTTGAACCACTAGCATTATCAACAGGGTTTAAAAGTAAATCTACGCTACCACTTTGGCTGGAAGTTTCAGCATAAGTTGAACTTGTACCATTCTTTGGATATAGGTTCATATCAGGAGTTTCGATGGATAAAGCTGCTGCATTAATGCTTGATTGAGTATTATTAGCAACAGTTAGAGCTAGAGGAACTATGTAGTTACCATTTGCATCAGTATCATATTGCCTTAATTCATCAAGTGTAAGAGTTAAATCTTCAATGTCATAAATAATGTCGCCAGTATTAGCAGAAGCTGGTATAGCCATGTTAGCAGCTACAAGAGACATTACCATCATAGATGTTAATAGAGAAATAGCTTTCTTCATGATTTTTTTCCTTTCTGTTTTGTCCGTAATATAACGGAACTTCAAACAACAATATATTTTAGAAACTTACTAAGAGTAAGTTCGTGAGGGGCATTAATAAAATAATCCCAAAATGTTCATATTACGATTTAGAAACCTTCATCAAGGTGTAATAGAACTCTTCTAATCTTTAGAATATCATTAGACTTTAACTGACCATCACCATTAACATCACCATTTTTAAACTTAATAGAGTCAGTTGCAGGAGATTCATCTAAGTGTAATAGAACTCTTCTAATAGCAATAAGGTCATTAGACTTAACTTGACCATCACAGTTAAAGTCACCTAGAATAAATTCAGGTTCAGCAGTAGGGTCAGTTACACTAGGGTCGGTTACACTAGGGTCAGTAACGCTAGGGTCAGTTACACTAGGGTCAGTAGTAGTACCAGTGCCTTCACCACCAACTACTATGTTAAGAGGTTGGTCAATAGCTACATTTTCTTCAGCATAGTTACCAGTTTCATCAAGACCAGCAAATAGAACTTCGCCACCATCTCTAATAGCGTCGACGCTCAACTCACTAGAACCAGCTTCAGCATCTTCAACTACTTTAAAAGTCAAAGTTACTAGGGTACCATCTTGCTTGATAAAGTAATCTTGACCAAGACCAGTAGCCCACAAGAAAGCGACCTTACCATCAGTGATATTATAGTCTAAACAAGAATAAGTATCACCATTAATCATAGTACTGCCCAAATCAGGAACTATTTCAAGTTCAGCATTACTAGCATCGCCAGTCAAACCAGTATTTTCAGTGATGGACTGAAGCTCAACCTTAGTATTATCAAAAGATACAGCAAATTCACAACCAGCAATACCACTTTCAGGAACATTTACTAAATCGACTGTAACGTTGAAAGTAGCACCAGCTTCTAGGTCAGTCTCAGTACTAGAAATAGAAACTGTAAAATCAGTATTTTCATCTGTAGTAACTGCAGAAACAGTAGCTACCATACTAGTAGACATAACCAAAGCCAAAGCAGATATTCCTGCAATAAATTTTTTTGATGTTTTCATATTTCCCCTCCAATTAATGAAAGATTTATACATTCACCCTATAAAGTTCTAACAGCTTACCTTATATTAGAATGTATACATTAAATATTCTTCTTTTTTCGATAGCTAAAAGCTACCCTGCCAGAAACAAATAATATAAATATAACTAAAAAATATTGACAGTGAAAACATGCAATCAAAAAACACAATAGGATAATTTCAAATTGCTTATATACTAATTATATTTAATGATTACAATAAAGTCAAGTGTTAATCAGATATTTTGTAATTTATCACAAAAAAAATATAAAAACAAACTTTTTTTCCGTGAATTTGTACAATACACACTATGTAAATAGTTCTCATGGCATGATTAATCTGCTTAATCCATGAAATACTGATTTCTTTCTATCTATTATAAGATATTTTTTTATAATTGTCAATAGCTAGATAACAAAAAATTCAAAAAAATTTTTTTCCAACGATTTCAACTATTTTAAGTAGAGAAATTCCTGTGGAACGTTCTCTGTCAATATTTGGTTTATAACTTCCATGCTGAAGTCATGATAGTTCCCACTATTCGCCCAATGTATACCGTGTGATGATGCCAAATCATCATTATACTCATAATATGGATATACTCTAATGTTGGAATAGTTGTCATCATAATGAGTAATCACTGGCTTAGCCTTTACATTATCAATAATTATACTACCCGAATGTAAATCCTTAGTGATGTTCAAATCGCCGACTAGCCCAACCATATTGAAATTATCGCTCTGTGCAGATATGAAGTTTCCTAAAGAGTAAAATACAAATGCTTGGTCTCCATACTTATTCGTCAAGTACTCCATAGATTGCACTGTGTGTGAATGTGTACCTATGATTAAGTTAGCTCCCCAATCGGCAAAATCTTGAGCCAACTCTCTGCGTTCCTCATCGACTTCATGAACGTCCTCCTGTCCCCAATGGACACTAACTACTACTACATCAGCGAGTTCATCAGCACGTTGAATTAAGTCTTGCATCTTTTCAGTTTCGGAAGTATATACTATCTGTAGAGGTGAGTCCTCTGGTAGACTTAAACCGTTAGTATACTCAGTAAAAGCCACAAAAGCAAATGTGATACCATTGACTTCAGTGGTTCTAATGTCGTATAAATCCTCTTCGTTACGATATGCCCCATAACTGATTACCCCATTTTCTTGACTTTTTCGTTCCCAATAGCCAAGACAAGCAGAGAGACCATCAGTACCCATATCTAAAGTGTGATTGTTACAAATACTAAATACATTTATTCCAATATCTATCATGTGGTCACCTAGTGCCACAGGAGAGTTGAACTGTGGATAGTCAGCAGGTTCAAACTCATCATTACAGATTAATGTTTCTTGGTTCATGATGTTCAAATCACCAGTGAAAAGTTTTTTAACGTTTTCATAGGCGTATGAGAAATCATAGCCATTATAATCGGCACGAGCTGCTGCTTGATTATATATAGATGAATGTATCAAGTTGTCACCTTCTATGGTGATATTCACTACAGGATTTTGTATAGGTTCAGGTTCTGTGGTGATTATCTCAGTTTGAGTAGTTACAGGTGGAGTGGTAGTAGTAGTATCTTCGATTGGAGCGTTTACCTCTGTAGTGTTTGAAGTACTAGCACCACAACCATTAAATGATATCGTCAATAATCCAATAAGTGAACACAATAGAATATTCTTTCTTTTTAAAACCATAAAAACTCCTTTATCATAATAGATTTGATTTATAGATGGATAAACTTCTAATTTATTGCTTAGCCTTATTTTTAAATATCACTAATTTACTTAGTAGATAGTTAGTCAACATAATGAATACTTGAGCCATAATCTTAACTACCCAATAGTTAAAACCTAGTTTAGTGGCAAACAAGTTCATGATGCCTACCTCTAAAGCCAATGACAACGCCCTTGCACTATAAAAAGATACAAACTCTGTCCAAAATGCCTTCTTAGTATTGGTGATGCTTTTAAATACATACACTTTATTAGTAAAAAATGCAAACGTAACGGAACATATCCAAGAAAAAATAGTGGCTACGGTAGTAGCTAGATACGTTTCTGTTCCCATTATCAAGGCTATCAAAAGTTGTGACCCAAACGATACTATCGTAGTCAATACACCAAAGATTAAGTATAATACTAAATCTTCATACTTATGATATAAATCCTGTAATGGTTTAGGAAATATGGAAACTACCTTATTAATTAAGTTTAACATAACACATATACCTCTTAAAATAACTTAGATTTATTAATATAATACAACATCTGGATGGGATATTTCAAGTGTTTTTATGAAAAATTGTTATAATATAGATTATAACCTTGATTTGACTCTAAAATTTGGTGATAATGCAACATATTAAAGGAATATTATAGTTAGATTAATTTTTCCAAAAATAGATATGAAATCTATTGACTTGATATTGATATTATGTTATTATATATATCAAAAATCTAAGAGGAGTAAATGCCATGTAATATTTAATATATTATTTTTTAAAGTCATAATGTTAATTAAATTAAAATCAAATCAAGAAAGGAGTATAACCATCTATAGTGTGGTTATGATTTTATGGTAAACGTTATTTTAATAATAGTATTGATAGGGTGTTCTGCATTTTTTTCAAGTTCAGAGACGGCATTTTCGAGCATCAATAAAGTTAGATTAAAGAGTAATGCTTCTCAAGGTGATAAGAAGTCTCAAAGAGCTTTGAAGATTGCTGAAAACTATGACAAGGCATTGACTACCATCTTAGTGGGAAATAATATAGTAAACATTCTGTCGTCATCGTTGGCGACTATACTATTCACCGATTTATTAGGTGCTAGTGGTGTAGGAATATCCACTATAGTTATGACCATAGCAGTATTAATCTTTGGTGAGATTACTCCAAAAACTTTTGCCAATGAAAACGCTGAAAAATGTGCTTTGGCATTTGCTCCAATCATACAGTTTTTGATGACTCTATTAAGTCCAATCGTTTGGATATTCACTAAGTTAAAAAACTTCTTAGGAAAGTTTTACTCAAAATCCGATGAACCTAGCGTAACTGAAGATGAACTTAAGTATATAATAGATGAAATCGAAGAACAAGGCGTACTAGAAGAACAAGAAAGTGACTTAGTCCGTTCTGCCCTAGATTTCGATGAAACTACTGTCAATGAAATCTTAACCCCTAGAGTTAAAGTAATAGGAGTAGATATCAATACCCCAATAGATAAGGTAAAAGAAATATTCCTAACTGAAGAATATTCAAGATTACCAGTATATGAAAAGACTATTGACAATATCGTGGGAATTATCACAGAAAAAGCGTTCTTCCATATGGAAGTTAATAAGAAAAATAGCATTTCAGAAATAATCCAAGATGTTCTACACATTTCAGAGTTAAAGTTAATAAGCGAAGCTCTCAAAGAGATGCAGATAGCTCAATCACATATGGCGATAGTCATGGACCAATATGGAGGTACTAAAGGTATCATAACTATGGAAGATATCATTGAACAGTTAGTTGGAGAAATCTATGACGAAAACGACGTAATAGTCTCACAATTTAATAAGATATCTGAAACGTCTTTTGACGTATCGGGGGAACTAACCGTCAACGAAATGTCTAAACTTATGGAACTCCCCGAAGATTACATAGTGACCAACGCAACCACCGTAAACGGTTGGATTACTGAAATCTTTGGGCATATACCTATAGCTAATGAGACTATCGAAACGGAAAATCACTGGAAGATTACAATAATGGCTACTACTAAACATCACGTTAAGAAAATTCACATAGAAACGGGCGAACCTGTTCAAAATTTAAGCCAATCCCAAGAAGATGTTAAATAATACTAATAAGACGGATATCTCTAAGATATCCGTCTATATTATATATCAAGATATATTTAGAACATTTCAGCAAACTTTTTGCCTACTTCAAAAGCGTTTTCCAAATCTTGCTTAGATGGAACGAAAACAAACTTAAAACCACCCTCAAAGACGTTTAGTTTAAGTGTATTCATCTTAGAGATTAAGTTAGGAACTGCCTCACCACTCCAACCATAAGAACCGAATGCCAAGGCAGGTTTTTTCTTACAGTTGATGGCATCTATACAGTTTAATAGGTTGCTAATAGGAGCTACTGCATCGGCGTTGATAGTTGGTGAACCTACTGCAAAACCATCACAAGAGTTGATTTTACTAGCTAATACAGAACTTTCATTGGCGTTTACGTCTAAGACTTCAACGTTAGCATTGGTTAAGATACTCTTAATACCATCGGCAATAGCATTGGCACATTTTTCAGTACAACCATATGCAGAACAGTAGAATATTGGAATGTTTAGAGTCTCACTCTTAGTGATTGTACTCCATTCCTTATATTTTTCCATAGCATACTCAAGGCGATTACCCTTAGTCAATACAGGGCCGTGGCTTGGACATATGACATCTATGGTTAAATCTTTGATTTTATCTAACCCAGCAAGTACGAACTTCTTAAAAGGTCCAAAGATTGCAGTGTAATAGCCTAAGAAGGCATCTTCATATCCCTGTGGGTAAGATATACGACTATCAAAGGTATAAGGTTCACAGTAATGAGAACCGAAGACGTCACAAGAGAATAGTGTAGAACTTTCTTCACAGTAGGTAAACATACTATCTGGCCAGTGTAAGAAAGGTGCATTTATGAACTTTAAGGTCTTTCCACCAAGGTCAAGGATATCGTTGTTATTAGCGATAGTCACTTTATAATCCGTTCTATTGGTGATGTTCTTTAAATACATACTTCCTGCCCTACTAACGTATATTTCAGCGTTAGGACACTCATTTAATAAGTCTGCCAATGCACCTGAATGGTCAGGTTCGCAGTGGTCTAAGATGATATAGTCAATATCTTTAAGGTCACAAACTTGTTTGATATTCTCTAAATAACTTTCAAAATAAGAGGCATGACACACCTCAACTAAAGCGATTTTATTATCACCTTTAACTATATATGAATTGTAACTAGTACCATACTCTGTAGACATCACTATGTCGAAAATTCTCATATTAGGATTTAAAATTCCAACAGAATATATTCCCTCTGATATTTTTACTGCTGACATAAAAAAAACTTCCTTTCTTTTACGGATAAAATCCGTTTTTTTTATTATATAATACAAATTTAGATATGTCAATGCTTCAACTAAAAATCTATACAAATTTATTATAACCAATATATCCTTAATTTAGCGATAAAAAAACGAGTGTTCATATCTAAAACACTCGTAATAACCACAATAACAAATAAAGGGTGGGAGATGGGGGTCGAACCCACGACCTTCGGGACCACAATCCGACGCTCTAACCAACTGAGCTACACCCACCATAAAACGCGCTATGCTGGACTCGAACCAGCGACTTACTGCTTAGAAGGCAGTTACTCTATCCAGCTGAGTTAATAGCGCATGGATACAGTTTGAATTTAATCAAACATTAAAGCGGATGATGGGAATCGAACCCACGTAACCAGCTTGGAAGGCTGGAATTCTACCATTGAACTACATCCGCATATATTTAACTTTGTTTTTTATGTCTATCCCCTTGCGACTTTATTAGTATATCATAAAAGAAAAGATTTGTCAAGAGTTTTTTTTAAAAAATTTAAAATTTTTTTAATAATATTTTCCCCCTCAAATAAGGTTTGATTTGAGGGGGATTTTCTATCATTAAACCAATTCCACGTTGATGTTACCATCTTTAGCAGTAACGTTGATAGTTTTCTTATCATGTTCATTAGGGTTATCAATAATGATTTCAGCTATTTTATCTTCAATGTTGGTACGGATAACCTTTCTAACGTCTCTAGCACCATTCTTTTTGCTGTATGACTTATCAGCTATTAGAGAGAGAACCTCATCAGTATAGTTTAGAGATAGTTCTCTTTCTTGTAGAGGTGAGACCATCTCATCAAGCATGAGTTTAGCAATCTTTTCGTAAGAAGATTTTTCCAAGGAGTTGAATACTACGACTTCATCTATACGACTTAAAAATTCTGGACGTAAGAACTCTTTAAGACCACGCATAGCCTTTTCTTTAGAGATGTCAGTTTCAGTCTTATTGAAGCCCACACCAGTGGATTTATCCGTAGAACCTGCATTAGAAGTCATGGCTATGATAGTGTTTGCAAAACTTACTGTTCTACCTTGAGCATCGTTAATCTTACCTTCATCAAGGATTTGTAGTAAGATGTTCATAACGTCAGGGTGAGCCTTTTCAATTTCATCGAATAGTACGACAGAGTAAGGTTTTCTTCTAACCTTTTCAGTAAGTTGACCAGCCTCATCATAGCCAACATATCCTGGAGGTGAACCGATAATTCTTGAAACTGAGTGTTTTTCCATAAACTCATTCATATTCAATCTAATAAGAGGTTCAGTAGTGTCGAACATTTCTTCGGCTAGAACCTTAACTAGCTCAGTCTTACCTACACCAGTAGGGCCAACGAATATAAATGATGCAGGTCTTCTACGTTTAGAAAGTTGAACTCTAGTCCTCTTGATAGCTTTCGCAACCAACTCCACTGCTTCATCTTGACCGATAATCCTCTTTTTAAGTTGGGTTTCTAAGTCAGATATACGTTTAAACTCAGTTTCAGCAATCTTATTAGCAGGGATACCAGTCCATAGTTCGATAACCTTAGCTAAGTCATCAGCTTCAACGTAGATTTTACTAGCGACTACTTCAAGTTTTTTGCACTCTTCTTCACAACGCATGATATCTGACTTTACTTTAGCAAGAGCCTCAAAGTCTGGAGTATCTGTATCGTTTAGATTGTTTTCTAACTCTTGAAGTGTAGAAAGTTCAGCACGTTTCTTATCATATTGAGCTATTTCTGGACTACTGATAGATTTACAAGCACAACTTTCATCTAAAAGGTCGATAGCCTTATCTGGTAGAAATCTATCCGTAATATACCTTTCAGATAAGATTGCACACATCTTAACAAGTTGGTCGGTGATATGCACACGGTGATATCTTTCATAATACTTCTTAATACCTAAAAGAATTTCAACGGTCTCATCAATAGTAGGTTCTTCGACAGTTACAGGTTGGAAACGTCTTTCAAGAGCAGAGTCCTTTTCAATATACTTTCTGTACTCATTAAAGGTGGTTGCACCTATAACTTGGATTTCACCTCTAGAGAGTGCAGGTTTTAAGATGTTTGCAGCGTTCATAGTACCTTCAGCATCGCCAGTACCGACAAGACTATGTACCTCATCAATAAATAGTATGATGTTACCCTCAGATTTAACCTCATCTACTAAACCTTTCATTCTGCTTTCAAACTGTCCTCTAAATTGAGTACCAGCTACTAGAGCAGTTAAATCCATTAGATAGATTTTCTTATCTAAAAGGTTGTAAGGCACATCACCGTCACAAATTTTTTGAGCAATTCCCTCAGCAACTGCTGTCTTACCTACACCGGGTTCACCTATCAAGCAAGGATTGTTTTTAGTCCTTCTGGAAAGTATCTGTATAACCCTTGAGATTTCTCTATCTCTACCAATGATGTCATCAATTTCACCATTTTCAGCCTTTTTACTTAGATTAGTACAATAACCATCTAAGAATTTTAACTTTTTATCTTTCTTCTTGGCGTTGCTAGTACGAGACTTTTTATTAGATTTAGCATTAGTTTTAGAGTCTTTAATATCTTGTAAATCGTCATTATTGTTATCATTATTAGCATTAGAATTAGGAAAGCTCTTAGATAGACTATCCATCATAGAGGATAACTTGCCAAATGGATTAGTGTTATCAGATTTACCGTCCATCATATTTTGAATAAAAGGAGGCATAGTATTAGAACCACCAAGTTCAAAATCATTACCATCGAGCATTTCGCCCATGTCACCCATATAGTTATCTAACTTGTCGAGTTCCTCATCAGTTATGCCTAGACTTTGCATATACTGTTCAATTTGAGGTATTTTAAGTTCTCTAGCACATTTAATACAAAGACCTTCATTTTTCTTATCATTTCCAGAGATAGTAGAAATAAATACTGTTGCTGGTCGCTTTTTACATCTTGCACATTTCATCATCATAGAAAAAAATTCCTCCAATTCTTTTGTGGTAAAATAGACTTTTAATCTAAAGCGTGTAGAATAGAAATCTACTCTTTAAGAGTAGTTACCAATTTTAAGGTATCTACATTATAAATGTATTTAAATAGCTTAGTACTTTGGATAGCATTACTTTCAAAGATTTTGCTATCACCAATGTTTACTGAAACTATCCATTTTAAAAAGATTGCCAATATTAATAGCACAACAATAGCTTCAACCAAGCCAGTTAAAGCACCTAGAAACCTATCTACAGAGACAGACATTCCAGGAAAAACGTCAATATCATGGATACTAGTTGAAATAATCTTAGCTATAATCATAGTGATAAAGAATATTACTACAAATACGGCTATCTTGATTATGTATATCACTATTGGAGACACGAAAGTCTCCTCAATATATTCTGCACAAGTTCGACTATCTTTAGTCAATGCAGAAGTTAAACCATACAGAACATTCTCATTAGATTTAATAAGGTTTATCATATAGTCTATTGCAGAGCTAGGTATTACTGCTTTCAAAGGCTTAGACATAGTCTCATCTATAACTTCACTTAGTAGATTGTTTATATCATCTTTACTAAGAAACTCATTACCATTAGTGTTAATGGCGTTATACATACTATCAGGCGAAGATAGTAACGCATCTAATTTATTCGTACTGATGTTTATACCATAAGTTACTGTCTTAATCTTATCACTAATAGAAGTGATAACGTCATTATCATGTATTACCGTTTCAACGTCACTGATAATATTCTCTTTTAGGAAACTATCATAAATGTTTGAAGCAGACATATCACCAGCAAAACTTCCTAGGACTATTGCCAATATGTAACCTATTACTGAAATCACAGTTTTAGAAAAACCTCTAAAGTAGTTGACCATGACGAATGCCACTATTACTATAACAGAGATTACATCTAAGACCATAACATTATTGAGAGTAATGTTTTCCATTCAATCACCTTTCTAAAATATGTTAGGTTTGATAGTCTATCTTATCAATACCATCATAAGATATTAAATATATCTCATCATCTATCTTAATAAAATCCTTATAGATGTCCGAAACTTCAGCAGTAGCGACTAAAGAACCATCAAAAGCATAGGTTTCAAGAACATCATTTTTAAGGGTATATATTAAACCATCTTCCACAAAGATTTTCTTAATATCATTATCGACGATTATCTCAAGTGGAGAAGAGTTAATATCATTGATTAACAACATTGTGGTTTTCCTACGTTCCTCATTTTCAAAGATTATAGCACACTTACCATCTTGAAAACTGTCTGAAAGTAACTGATTTTTATAGGAATATCCACCTATTTGAGTGCCTGTCATATCATAATAGACGCACTTAGTATCACCAAATAGAAAAATGTTGTTATTCTTAGTCATTTCAATACCAATACAGAGAGTCTCTAATGGTTCACTAATCCAATCGTTTTCAGAGCCTTTAAAACCTAAGAACATCAACTTAGAGACTATCTGACCTTCAAGGGCATCAAGAGTTACAGCGATACAACCATCATTACTATTAGTAAAGCATAAATCTTGAATTCTGTCAACACACCCACGATAATATATTTCTTCACCACGTTCATTGAAAACTCTAAGTTCACAGGCGTACATATCAGCAGTAGTGACCACGGCAACGTATCCATTAGAATTTATTCGTGCAAATATTATGTTGTTTTCCATGTTCTTAGTGTAGATGGTATCACGAAGACCTTCAACCTTAAAGTTCTTACCACCACTTTCATAGACTAAAGCCCTCTTTCCAGAAGTTTTCAAGATAGAGTTAGAATAGTCATGTTGACGAGTATCTTTAATAGTACCATCATTAGAGTATATATACATATGGGTATCACTAAGCATTATAAATTTATCGCCCATTCTATCAAACTGATAACTAATATCATCAGTGATACTTATAGGAAAATTATCCTCATAAAGTTGCCCAGTGTTTACCATAATTTCACCATCTAAAGTAGACATCTTCTTATACTCTCTATAGATATCGTGTCTAAATATGAATACTAAAGTTCCTAATATGAGTATCACTATTATGACTATGATTAATATTATCTTCTTTTTTCTTCTTTCTTCCTTATATATTTCGGTAGCCATTTGATAAAAAAACTCCTCAACTTATTTTTTATTAATAGTATACTCTATTTAAGTACAATCCATGAGCCATAGCAGTACGTCCAGCCTTTAAACGATTTTTTGAACCTATAATATCAGGGATTTGCTCAGGTAAGATATACCCCTCATTCACATCTAATAGAGTGCCAACGAGTATCCTAACCATATTATATAGGAAACCATCGCCTTTGACAAGTATTTTTACTAAATTTCCGTAAGTTTCTATATTAAAATCATAGATTGTGCGAATGGTGTCAATATTATCATCTTTGACTGCCGAAAAACTTCTAAAGTCGTGAGTGCCTATATAGTGCTTAGAGGCTTCAAGCATTAAATCTATATTCATTGGTCGCCTATAGTGTAGTTGCAAATCTTCGGCAAATGGATTTTTGCTTTCACTATTATGTATTAGATACACATACTCTTTATACTTGCAATCAAACCTTGAGTGAAACTCTTCAGAAACTTCCTCACACTCCAAAAGTGATATATCACTTGGTAGTAGACCGTTCATACCTCTTAAAAATCCCTTAGTGGTGATACTACTATTAGTATGTACGTTAAAGACGTATCCATTAGCATGGACACCAGTATCGGTACGAGAACACCCAATCATAGTTATAGGCTCATTCAATACCTTTGATAATCCCTCTTGGACAACTTGCTGAACCGTTATCGCATTAGGCTGTATTTGATATCCATGATAGTTCGTCCCTCTATATGCCATGATAACTTTTAAATTCCTCAAATTGAAAAATCCTTTCTAAAAATTATGTTCAACCATTCTATAAAAGAATAGTCCGTTATGATATGACGCTTTTTTATCCCATCATAAAATTCTAAAATCTTTCCATAGTGTTCACCATTCACAAATAGATACGCCCCATAACATTCACTACTATATAACAGTAAAGCCTTACAACCATGATAATCTTTAAAAGATACGTACTCAATAGCATACATAACGCAACATCTATCACGATTGATAAATCCATTATGTTTAGTAGTAATGAAATCTAAATAGTCTTGAGGTAACTTAATATTATACTTCTCCTCTATGGGTGAAATTTCTTCCAATGGGATAACGTCTCCAAATTCAAATCTTGAGATATTTTCAAAAGAATTACTATTATACATTTCATTACCATTATAATCCACTAAGAGCCTTTTGCCATAGTATGTGATTAAAAGTATATAATCATCTAAGAGTTTGCACTTTATTCCATAATAACAAAAGTTTCCAAACTTATATGATTTTTTTTCTTCAAGGTTAGATATTATCAAATGGTTTGATGTTAAGAATATTATATTTAATCCTTTGTTTAATATTTGACAATCCTCCTCAAAGTCATCGGATACTAAAATAATATACCTTTCAATAGAGAAGTATCTATTTAGAATAATTTCATAAAAATTATATTCGTGAAAGTATTCATCTTCACTAAAAGGATTTAATATGCAATCATAAGGTGGGTTATCTGTTGAGTTTAACGTGTAACTGGATTGTATTACTTCTATTTCAAAATCCCCATGTCGAAAAATCATGATACTTCCCCCCTTTAAGATTATACTTTAATATTATATCACACATTGGATAATTTTTAAAGAGTTATTTTCAAAATATTTAAAAAATTTAGGATATCAAAGGTTAATCTTGATGTTTTATATACTTCTTGACTTTTTCAAAAATTAGTGATATAATATAATCATAATAGAATATAATAGTCAACGGCACAAGTATTACCTTAGGTATGTAAATCTGATTACGACACTGGCGTATTTTTTGATTTATTACTGTAGGTATTTTTTTGTGCCTTTTTTCTTTTATATCTATTGATAAAACTATTATGGAGGTTTTTTTATGCCACAAAATCAATTTCAAAGAATGATTTTCGCTCTTTTAACAGTGATAGTCACAGTACACGCCTATGTGTTTTACAGCCTATACGTTGTAAACGGAAGTATCTTAATGACTATGAACGATTGCAACAGTGTTATAGATGCTATAAATCATCAAGGTGGAGTATATATGCTTGGCAGATACTTACCAATATGGACAGTAATCTTAATAGAGTTTGTTCTAGCATATGGATTAGAAATCTTTGTAGGAAGTCCAACATCTTTTAAGTTAGCGTGTAAGATATTCAATCCAAGAGAGACGCACCCCGTACTCTTTGAAACAGCTATAATCTGTGCAACCGTTGGGATTATGTGTCCTACTATGAGTTTAATAGCATCATTTTTGTACTATCCATATTATCAAGGATTTAGCCTAATCACACTATTGGCAAACTGGTTGAAGTTAGTATGTTTTAACTTTCCATTTGCATTTTTTACGCAACTGTTCTTTATACAACCGTTGATTAGAACCGTTTTTAAAGCTATATTCTGTAGAAATAAGCAGACATCTAATGCTTAAAAATCGTTTGAGAATGGTCTTTTTATGAGCCATTCTCAATTTTTTATAGTAAATATCCTACTATAATGAACTCTTAAGATTATCCTCTACCTAAATAAGTACAAAAATTACTTGAACTATTTAGATATGTATGTTATAATAGTATATTATTAAACAGAAAAGGAAGTATCTAATTTGAAGATTTTAGGCATAGACCCTGGATACGCTATAGTGGGTTATGGTGTAGTCAACTATGATGGTTATAATTTTAAACCTATAGGTTATGGTGCTATCACGACTACTTCAGATATGCCTTTTCCTAAAAGATTATCTACTATCTATGATGATATGCTTTCTATTATAGATACTTATAATCCTGAATGTGTGGGTATTGAGAAACTTTTTTTTGCGAATAACCATAAAACTGGTATAGATGTCGCTCAAGCTAGAGGCGTGATAATTTTAGCATTATCACAGAGGAATATACCTATATATGAGTATACCCCTTTACAGATTAAACAGGCTCTTACTGGATACGGTCAAGCAGAAAAGAAACAAATCATGGAGATGACTAGAAACTTTTTAAAGTTGAAATCCGTTCCGAAACCCGACGATACAGCTGACGCTTTAGCAGTGGCAATCTGTCACGGACATTTCTCTAATGCTATTAAATATTAATTTTGAGGTGAAAAGTTATGATATATTCTCTAAGAGGTAATTTGATATATAAAGAGCCATTTACAGCAGTCATAGAGTGTGGTGGAGTTGGATATTCTTGTAAAATCACTGAGAATACTTTTTCACAACTTAAAAATATCAATGAGGAGCAATTTTTATACACTCATATGAGTGTTAGAGAAGACAATATCGAACTCTTTGGATTTTCCTCTAAAGATGAGTTGAACTGTTTTAAACTTTTGATATCTGTAAATGGTGTAGGTGCTAAAGCTGGGATTTCTATACTATCTGCTTTAACTCCCGAAAGGTTAGTTTTAGCGATATCCAATGATGATAGTAAAGCAATATCTAAAGCAAAGGGCGTAGGTACTAAGATTGCTCAAAGAATAGTCCTAGAACTTAAAAGCAAAATTGCTAAAGAAGATATCACTATTACAGGTGGTGCATTTGCTGAAGATGTTCCAAGTAACGTATCTAACTTTGAGGAGGCTATCCAAGGTTTGATGGCTCTTGGATATTCTCAATCAGAAGTTATGCCAATCATTAAGAAGTTAAGTGCAGATTTATCCACTTCCGATATTATTAGGGAAGTCCTTAAACGTATGATGTAATTATAAACGGAGTGATTTATTATGAATAGTATTGAAGATAATATATACAGAGCTTATAATATTGGTGCTAGTAAGAGTGTATATATTCAGGAAGATTTTACAAACAAAGTAAAACAAGAATTGAATAAAAATTATACTTTAAGCATCACTAACCACCCTTTCAAGCAACAACAAGATGGTACTTTTCGCAGAAATTATGATGCCAATATACTTACATTAGATGATATTAAAAATGGCATTCCTGTAGAAGTCTATGTTGATAAAAAATGTAATATTATTAAAGCTATAATTAGAGTTAGCAATATGTCAGATGAATATGACTGGTGTGTAGCAATCTTATTTGATAATGATAATTCTAAATTTATTGTAAAGACTATCTATTTAAATGATAAAATAGATAATCATATTTCTTTAGCTAAAAATTATTGTGTTAAACCATTTAACTTTAAATGTAAACAATGTCCAGAAAAAACAAGAATGAATTGCATATGGAGAGACTGTATAATAAAATAGAAGTAATATAATAAAAAAATATAATCAGAGGTGAATATATTTGATAGAAAAATCCGATATGGAGTTAAACTCTTATGATGATAGAGAAGTATCTCCGAAATATAATGAAAAATCCGACACTGATACAGAATTTTCTTTAAGACCTAAAACGTTATCCGAATATATCGGACAAGATAAGGTTAAGGAAAATCTAGCTATATATATAGAGGCATCTAAACGCAGAGGAGAACCTTTAGACCATGTATTATTATATGGCCCTCCAGGATTGGGAAAGACTACTCTTGCAGGCATCATAGCCCATGAGATGGGTGTAAATTTGAGAGTAACCTCTGGACCTGCCATTGAAAAACCTGGTGATTTAGCATCTTTGCTAACGAATTTAAACGACAATGACGTTCTATTTATAGATGAAATTCATAGACTATCAAGAATGGTTGAGGAAGTGTTATATCCAGCCATGGAGGATAACGTCCTTGATATTGTCATAGGTAAAGGACCTTCAGCACGTTCAATCCGAATAGATTTGAAAAAGTTTACTTTAGTGGGAGCGACCACTCGCTCAGGACAGCTTTCTGCCCCTCTACGTGATAGATTTGGAGTTATCACACGTTTGGAACTATACAACTATGACCAATTAACCGACATTATCCGTAGAAGTGCCGAACTTTTAAACATTCCATGCGACTATGATGGTGCTTACGAAATCGCCAAACGTTCAAGAGGAACTCCAAGGATTGCCAATAGATTATTAAAGCGTGTCCGTGACTTTGCAGACGTTATTGGTAATGGCACTATCAACAAAGAAGTTTCACAGGTGGCTCTCGATAGGCTTGAAATAGATAATCTTGGGCTTGATAGCCTTGATAAACGCTTTTTAACTATGTTAATCAAAGGATATAATGGTGGCCCCGTTGGATTGGAAACTTTAGCAAGTGCAATTGGAGAGGAAGCTATCACGCTTGAGGACGTTTGCGAACCTTACTTAATGCAACTGGGATTTCTTTCAAGAACTCCTAGAGGTCGTTGTGCTACTAAGTTAGCGTATCAACATTTAGGATTTATCCCTAAAGATGATGATACACAACTAACTTTGGATTAGTATTATTGATAGAAAGGTAGCTTATATGAATAGAAATTTACTATCATTGCTTTTAACATTTACGGTTTTGTGTACATCATGTAGACAGAATGAAACTCAACTAGAAGTAACAAAAACTACTACACAGACGACCATTCAAGAAACATCTATCACAGAAAATTCAACCGTTGATAAAATCACTACAGAAAACCAAGTAACATCTAGTATAGAGTATATCCCAAGTGATGATATTATAAAATCCGTAGTTACTGACTATATACAATCTTTAATAGATTGTGATGTAGAAAAATATCTATCTGTAGTTTATGATACCACAGATAGAGAGGAAGTTAATCCTACAAATATTATAAGTGTTATAGAACCTTTTTCACTCTATAACTTATTTGAAGAATACAATGACTATCAAGAATTATATAATATTCTAAAGAATGATTTAAATATTATATCTGTTGGAGATTATATTTTTTTAAATCACTTGAACAACTACGATATAGAAGAGTTAAAAGAAGAATATCCAAACATGAGCGTGGACGACTTTATTATTTGTAACTTTAAGCTATTATATAAAGACCAAGTGGGAGAATATTCCATATTACTATGTTTCGACAACTCAGGTAATTGGAAAATTGCCAATGAAGATGATATATTCTATAATTCAAATATTGAGAATATAATGAAATCTAAATATTATGATTTATTTTAAATTACAGTGGTATTTTAAAATACCACTGTATCAACTATGTTTTGATAGTTACACACTTTAAAGATTTAAAGTCAATGTTTTAGAATGATATAATATCATTCATTAATATATATTATTATAATTTTATTTTTAAGGAGATTTTTTTAATGGGCAGACTTTTTGGAACAGATGGTGCTAGAGGTATCGCCATCACTGAATTAACTTGTGAGTTGGCTATGCAAATCGGCAGAGCCTCAGCCTTAGAATTGACTAAGACTACTAATCATAAGCCTACAATATACATAGGTAAGGATACTAGAATATCTTCTGATATTTTAGAAAATGCTTTAATATCTGGAATATGTTCGGTAGGTGCTAACGCAGTCCGTTTGGGAGTAGTTCCAACCCCTGCAGTTGCGTACTTAATTAGAAAAAATCATGCCGATGCTGGTGTTATGATATCGGCATCACATAACAGTGTGGAGTATAATGGTATCAAGCTATTTTCAGGTACTGGTTATAAACTTCCTGATAATGTTGAAAATGAAATAGAAAGGTTAATACTAGACAATCCTGAAGAGATTAAGTTAGTATCACATACTGATGTGGGCAGAGTTTTAGACTATCCAACTGCCCAAGATGATTACATAGACTATGTATGTTCTACCATCACAGAAGATTTAAATGGCTTGAACATCGCCCTAGATTGTGCCAACGGTTCAAGCTCCGTAACGGCTGAAAAGCTATTCACCAAGTTGGGAGCAACTGTACACGTTATCCACAAAGATTTCGATGGTACTAATATCAATGATAATTGTGGTTCTACTCACATGGAGAGTTTAATGGATTACGTTAAATCTAATAAGTGTGATATCGGTCTAGCCTTTGACGGTGATGCCGACAGATGCCTCGCAGTAGATGAAAATGGCAATCTAATCGACGGTGACAAGATTATAGCTATATGTTCAAAATCGTATAAGGAAAGAGGTATCTTAAAAGGTGATACTGCAGTAGTTACCGTTATGACTAATATTGGATTTTCTATCTTTGCCAAGGAAAACGATATCAACTTTGAAACCACCAAAGTCGGTGATAGATACGTCCTTGAAAATATGTTAGAACATGGCTATAGTATCGGTGGCGAACAGAGTGGACATATAATCTTTTTAGATGATGCTACTACTGGCGACGGTGAACTATCAGGAGCTAAGTTGTTAGAAATCTTAAAGTTGAGTGGTAAGAAAGCATCTGAGTTAGCATCTTGTATGGAGAGTTATCCACAAGTGTTAGTAAACTTGAAGATTACTGCCGATAAAAAAGGTCTTTGGGATAAAAATCTAGTTATTATGGATTGCATTAAGAAGCACGAAAATGTTCTTGGTGATACTGGCAGAGTCTTAGTACGTGAAAGTGGTACAGAGCCATTAATCCGTGTAATGTTGGAAGGTAAAAATCAAGAACAAATCAACTTTATGGCGAACGATATCGCAAATACTATTAAGGAAAATTTATAGTCGAGTTTTGGGTTATAAATCTATAAAATAACCGTGTACGGAACGCCGTCCTCGGCGTTCCTATATTTTTACATAAAGTTATAAAAAGGAGTTTTAAACATATGCGAGTTGCAAAAGATTGGATAGAATACAAACTATTAGATACCTCTAATGGCAATAAGTTCGAGGATTGGAATGGTTATTCTTTAGTACGTCCAGACCCTCAAGTAATTTGGAAAACGCCCCATAAAATCAATTGGGATAAAGCTAATGCAATATATCATAGGTCTAGCGAGGGTGGAGGTTCTTGGAGTTATAACTCTAAACTTCCAGAAAGTTGGCACATGAGTTATAAAAATCTCAAGTTTAAAATCAAACCCACTGGATTTAAACACACTGGACTATTCCCCGAACAAGCAGTAAACTGGGATTTTATGATGGATAAAATAAAAAATTCTAATAGACCTATCAATGTTTTGAATATGTTTGCCTATACTGGTGGAGCAACTCTATCATGTGCAGAAGCTGGTGCTAGTGTCTGCCATGTAGATGCCTCTAAGGGCATGGTCAACTGGGCTAGAGAAAATGCCCAACTCTCCCACCTAGAAGATAAACCTATACGTTGGATTGTCGATGACTGTGAAAAGTTCGTATCTAGGGAAATACGCAGAAATAAAAAGTATGATGCCATAGTTATGGACCCACCATCTTATGGACGTGGTAAAAATGGCGAAGTTTGGAAGTTAGAAGATGGTATCTATGATTTGATAGAACTATGCACGGGTGTTTTAAGTGATAATCCATTATTCTTTATAGTAAATAGTTATACTACTGGATTGTCTCCATCAGTAATAGCTTACATTATGGAAGAAGTCATAGTATCAAAGTTTGGTGGTAGAGTATCTTATGATGAGATTGGCTTACCTGTTAAAAATACTAATCTAGTGTTGCCATGTGGTTCTACTGCCATTTGGGAAAAGGATTAATAATCATGATTAAAGCTGAAAACGTTCATTTTTCCTATGATGATAAGGAAATCTTAAAAGGTATAAACTTACAAATTAAAGAAGGAGAGTTTATATCCATATTAGGACATAATGGTAGTGGTAAATCTACCTTTGCTAAGATGCTTAATGCTATACTAATACCTAAAAATGGAAAAGTTACTATAGATGGTTTAGATACCTCTAATGAAGAAAATCTATTCGATGTTAGAAAACTTGTGGGAATGGTATTTCAAAATCCTGACAATCAGATAGTATCTGCAATAGTAGAGGAAGATGTCGCATTCGCTCCCGAAAATCTAGGGATAGAACCTAGTGAAATCCGAAAACGTGTAGATGACAGTCTAAAAGCCGTAAATATGTACGATTATAGACTTCATGCACCTAGTCAGTTATCAGGAGGACAGAAACAACGTGTTGCTATCGCTGGGATTATCGCAATGAGACCTAAGTATATAGTCCTTGATGAACCTACTGCCATGTTAGACCCTCATGGGCGTACAGAAGTTATGGAAACTATCAAAAAACTTAAAAAAGATTTCGGTATCACTATAATCTTAATTACCCACTATATGGAAGAAGCCGTGCAATCGGATAGAGTAGTTATCATGAATGATGGAAAAATCTTAATAGATGGTACTCCTAAAGATATCTTTTCACATTATAACGCCTTAAAAAAAATCGGTTTAGATGTCCCTCAAGTGACAGAGGTAGCATACCAATTACATAGCTTGGGCATAGATATCAAATCTAATGTGCTAACAGAAGATGAACTTATCCAAGAATTGGTAAGATTATTATAGGAGGCAATCCATGAAAAAAGACTTTATTTTTAGTAGTATAATCTTAAACTTTGTACTATTTGTGATAAATTTCGGTCTAATATGGAGTGGTATCGCAATCACGCAAAGGACTAACTTCAAACTCGCTACCTATGGATATACCTTAATCATAATGCCATTCGTTATGAACTTCTTTCTAAACTATGCCCTATATAAAGAACAACCTAACAAAGTGGATTTGAAATCTTCCAGTTTTATAGTACCTATGATTATTTTAGATATCTTGGCATTATTACAGTACTTCTTTTTAAGAGGACTATTTTAATCTATGAAAGGAAATTTTTATGGCTAGATTAATGAAAAACAGTGGCATCCAATGGATTGGAAATATTCCAGAGAATTGGAAACTAAAAAAGATTAAATATACCCTCCAAATCAGAAACGAAAACAATAATCCAATTAGAAGTAGAAATATTCTTTCACTTACAGCAAAACAGGGCGTTATTCCACTTGAAGAAAAAGAAGGTGGAGGAAATA
>JBJFHM010000035.1:0-6397 GCA_051893615.1 Oscillospiraceae bacterium | reverse complement strand
TATTTTTCACATTTTGGTACCTTAGTCAAGCCTTTAAAATAACGTATTTTCGTTATTCTAAATTTTTGCTACTAAGGTACTTTTACCTATTTTGCTTACAGTATTACAAAAAAAGAAGTCTAGCAAAAGCTAAACTTCTTTCACGTTTACATACTAATCCAATCCTAAAAGATTGGATTTTTTTATTCAACACCATAAGTTTTTCTGTACTCAAGCATTTTATCTAAGTACTCTTGACCATCTATGATACCATCTTGAATAGCTTTAATAATATCGTTGATAGTTACTATTGGATAGATAGTAATTCCAAACTCTTGTTTAACTTCCTGAACTGCTGATAGTTCTCCTTTACCCTTTTCCATTCTATCTACAGAGATTACCATTCCAGTGATATCAACATCTGCTACAGATTTTAATAGTGGTAGTACTTGGCGGATTGCCGTTCCAGCAGTGATAACATCTTCTATGATTACTACCTTTTCACCATCTACGAGTTTTTTGCCTACTATGTTTCCACCTTCGCCATGGTCTTTGATTTCTTTTCTATCGAAACAGTAATTTACTTCGGTATCATGTAGATTTGCAAGTGCAATAGATGTAGCAGTAGCTAGTGGAATACCCTTATAAGCTGGTCCAAATAGAGTTTCAACCTCTATATTATTCTCCTTGATACATTGAGCATAATACTCACCTAGTTTTGCGAGTTGCTTACCCGTCTTATAGTTGCCAGTATTAATAAAGTAAGGTGCTACACGTCCACTTTTTAGAGTGAACTCTCCAAACCTTAAAACTTCACATTCCATCATAAATTTGATAAATTCCTCTTTGTAAGTCATTTTAAAAACCTCCAATATATTTAAGAATTAATAATCAATGATAATAATTATCAATTTTGATTTTCTGTTATTCTGCTATCCATGTTGAATATTAAAATCCAATTTGAATTTATTTTCTTCCATGTAGATGTTATATGAAATGTACCACATAAATCCACATTTTTTTGATTATCTGTGCTAGTAGTTATAACATAATGATTTTGCACGATATCATTAGTAATTAGAATAGTTTCATAATTTAGGATATCATACTTTATACTTTTAAAGTGTGGTATAAATTGAGAATACTCCTCACCAGAACATCTGTAACCACCACAAACCATGATTGCATCTTTTGAAACCAACTCAAAAAATTTGTTGATGTCATTATTTATAACGGTTTTCCACATGGATACTTCTAATTCTTTAATTTTATTTTTGATATCTTCCATTTTAACACCTCATAGATAAGATATATTAATACTATTTGTATCCATAAATTGTATATATATCATTTTCTTGTACATATGGGATATTATATTTTTTCAAGATTTCTAAAAATTTTTCAGTACCATCAATTACTTTGGATTTAGGTTCAATTAGATATCCAATGTAATCATATTGAATATATCTAGGGCGAACTTTTATCCATTCAATAGCAATTTTAGGATAAACTTCATATAATTCATACCAATCACCTAAATAGGAAACATCATATTTGAAATACTTTTCTTCTTTGCAATCATTTTCAAATAATGTTTTAACTATATATGGTGGATAAAATGGCATTTCGTTTATCATAGCTATACAAAGTTCATTCCATTTTGTATTGTTCATATAACTACATAGATTTCTTTCTTGAATAATATTATAAACTTTCTTTTTTAGATTATCTTTCATATTTGAATACTATCAATATCCTTTTGCCATAGAGTAACACAAGCATCAGATGGCATACGGAAGTCACCTCTAGGGGATAGAGTTACCGTTCCAACCTTGCAACCGTCTGGTAAACATGAACGCTTGAACTGTTGTGAGAAAAATCTCCAATAGAACTTTTTCAACCACTTTAAGATAGTTTCTTTAGAATACTCGCCATCAAAAGATTTTACTGCTAATCTAAAAATTTTAGATGGAGTAAATCCAAATCTAAGCATATAGTATAGGAAGAAGTCGTGCAATTCGTAAGGACCTACTAAATCTTCGGTCTTTTGAGCGATTTCGCCGTTTTCAGTAGGTGGCAAAAGTTCGGGACTTACAGGAGTATCCAAAACATCTTTTAGAACGGTTTCTAATAGTTGATTTTTACTAACAGTGGCCTCGTATCCAACTAGATATCTAACCAAAGTCTTTGGAATAGATGAGTTCACTGCATACATAGACATATGGTCGCCGTTGTAAGTCGCCCACCCTAGAGCCAACTCCGATAAATCTCCAGTACCGATTACTATTCCACCATTTTGATTGGCAATATCCATTAATATTTGAGTTCTCTCTCTAGCTTGAGAATTTTCATAAGTTACATCATGGATATTAACATCATGGTTGATATCCTTAAAATGTTGATTTACACTATCTTTGATATCTATTTCTAATAAAGTAGTTCCATACTCTCTAGCTAGATTACACGCATTTGAATAAGTTCTATCGGTAGTACCAAAACATGGCATAGTCACCGTTATGATACCTTTTCTATCTAATTTGAGCATATCAAAGGCATGGATAGTTACTATCAAAGCAAGAGTGCTATCCAAACCACCTGATAATCCTATGACAGCAGTCTTACAACCAATATGTCTTAATCTAGTCATTAAGCCAACGGATTGTATTGCTAAAATTTCCTCACAACGTTTAGATAAATCATCTTTAGAACTTGGCACAAATGGAGTTTTTGGGAAATATCTATCAAGTTTAGTATCGGCGATATTCATATTAAAATAGTTGGTTCTAATAGCAGATTTTTCTATAACAGTTTTTCTGTTATTATCAACATAGAAAGTTGTGGAGCGTCTGCGTTCGTGAGTGAGTTTAAAAACGTCAATATCTGCGTAGGTGATACCATTCTCAAAGAGTTTACTCTCTGCAAGAATAGAGCCGTTCTCTGCTATGATATTATGTCCAGCAAAGACCATATCGGTGGTACTCTCTCCGATACTGGCATCAGCATACATATAGGCACTTAATAACGCTCCCGATTTTGCCTTGATTAAAGTACGTCTGTATTCAGCCTTACCGATAATCTCATCACTAGCAGATAAGTTTACTATCAAGGTTGCACCATTTTCAGCTAATTTTTCCGATGGTGTAGAATTTACCCATAAATCCTCACAGATTTCTACACCAAAAGCAAACTCTGGCATATCATCACACTTAAAGACTCGCTGTCCAAATGAGATACTTCCATAGTCTTCCTCATCAGTAATGAGTTCATTTGGTATAGGTGCAAAACTATTGATATCTTTACCACTGGTGAAAAGTCTAGCCTCGTAAAATTCGGAATAGTTTGGAATGTAACTCTTAGGGACTAATCCTAAGATATCCCCCTTATAGATGATTGCTCCACAGTTATACAGTTTACCATTAACTACAAAAGGCAATCCAACTATTGAGATTATTTCCAAATCGGAAGTAGCCTTTACTATATCTACCAAAGATTTTTTTGCAGAGTTTAAAAGAATATCTTGTAAAAATAAATCGCCACAGGTATAACCAGTGATAGAAAGTTCAGGAAAAGCAATCAGCTTAGCACCGTTTTCATGTGCTTGAGTAATCATATTTATAATTTGAGTAGCATTATAATCACAATCGGCGACATGAACGTCAGGTGATGCACAAGCTACTTTGATAAATCCATCTTTCATTGATAAATCTCCTTTTAGAGTATTTTATAATATTATTATACTCTAAAATGGAGATAAAATCAAGGAAATTTTAGGTATTTAGGCACATATTATCAATATAATAATATTATACAGATTTTAACTGTTCATCTTTTGCCTGAAGTTCCTTGTCCTTAGCTTGGAGTTCTCTATCTTTAGATTGAAGTTCTAAATCTTTGCGTTTAAGTTCTTCATCTTTGTGAGAAATTTCCTCTTCCCTAGATTTTATAGTCTGTTTGGCATCACCCAATTGGGATTTTAAAATAGCTACTTGCTTTTTGAGATTTTTAATCTCATTACATTTAGCTTTCCAAAGGTTTGAGCTTACTTTTTTAATTTCCATAATAAAAAATCCTTTCATAAAATTTTTGATTAAATAGTATTGATAAAACTATCAAAAGCTGATAATCCAATATTATCACGTTTAAAAACTCCAGCGTGTTCAAGAACTTTAGTGAATACTATACCAGTCTCTTGAAGTACGATATCATAGGCGTTAGATGAGTTCAACTCTGGGTGTTTAGATAGTATCTCATTAGACCAGTCAGCGTGTTTCTTAATGCTTTCCATAGAGGATACCTCTTGACCTTTTGATAATGCCTCTGCAAGTAGTTTTAATTCACTTGCCAACCTTGATGGTAATACTGCTAATCCCATAACTTCTATCAATCCAATATTCTCTTTCTTAATGTGATGTAACTCTTCATGTGGGTGATACACTCCTAATGGATATAGTTCAGTAGTAATATTGTTTCTTAGCACTAAATCTAGTATGTAGATACCATCTCTTTGGTACGCAATTGGAGTAATAGTATTATGTGGATTTCCCTCAGTTTCTGCAAATATAAACACTTCCTCATCGGAGTAGTTTCGCCATGAAGTTAAAATTCTATCTGCTAAGTTAATGATACTATCTTTATTGGAACTTTCAAGTCTAATTACTGACATAGCCCATTTAACTCTTGATACTTTTACATCTTCAAAACCTTTAATATTATAATACTTCTCTGATGGTGCTTTCATCATTGGAAAAACGTGATTTCCACCTTGAAAATGTTCATGGCTTAAGATAGAACCTCCAACTATAGGTAAATCTGCATTAGAACCTATCATATAGTGTGGAAACTTTGAAATAAAATCAAGAAGTTTTTCAAAAGCAGACTTATCAATCTTCATAGGGGTGTGTTCTTGATTGAATACTATACAATGTTCATTGTAATATACATATGGTGAATATTGAAATCCCCAAGGTTGATTACAAATTTCTATAGGTATTACTCTATGATTTCCCCTAGCTGGGTGATTAAATCTACCCTTATAACCAACATTCTCTATACACAATTGACACTTTGGATATGCTACTGATTTCATCTTACCTGCAAGAGCTATAGCTTTAGGGTCTTTTTCTGGTTTAGACATATTGATAGTGATTTCCATATCACCATATTGTGATGGTGTAATCCATCTAATATCTTTTGAAACTCTATCTTTTCGGATATAGTTGCTATCTATAGATAAGTTATAGAAATAGTTAGTAGCCTTTTCGGGATTTTCTTGATAAAGTTGATAAAATTTTTTATTTATATTCGATGGTCTATCTATTAAGATAGACATTATTTCAGTATCGAAAATATCTCGACTGACTATACTATCATAATCGACTAAATTTTTATGGGAAGCATATCTTAGTAGCCCATCTAAAACTTCAGTAAGAGTATCATTGGTAGAGAAAGTTTGATTAGTAAAAGAGTAATCATCACAATTTAGTAGTGAGAGTAATCTATTTCTACAATATATAACATCATCATTAGAGATTAAGTCTTTTTGTAAACCGTATGATATTAGTTTATCAATATAATTATTCATAAGAAGTAATCCTTTCATATCAAATTCATTCAATAATATTATACAATATCTATGATAAAAGTCAAGATATAAAATATTTTTCTATTTAAAATATCCAAAAAATATTTTAAAAACTGTAACCAAAAAAGTTCTAAATCATATAATGTACTATGAAACAGATAAAAATCTGTTTTAAATCAATTAGTTAAAGGAGCTTTTTAATATGTGTGGTAACGGTTGTTGTTGGTGGATTATAATCTTAATTTTATTGTTCTGTTGCTGTGGTGGTAACTGGGGCAACTGGGGTAACTGGAGTAACAACTGTAACGGTTGTGACAATGGTTGTGGTTGCAACGGCTGTGGCTGTTAATAAGTTAAGTATCCACTAAGATGATATAATCGAATGTGCGATGTCCTTAAAATAGGACATCACACATTTTTTTTTTAGATATGTATTAATCTATACAATTTTCTTGAGATTTTCCCCACTTATGAGGGATTATTCTTCTAGGTAAAGATATTTTAATATGTAAAGGAGACTTTTATTTATGGAACTAAAGTATAAGTTAATTGATGTTTCTCATCATAATGGTGAAATTAATTTCGCTAAAGTAAAATCTGATGGCATTCAAGGTGTGATAATCCGTGCAGGTTATGGAGTATCTACAGTAGATAAGTATTTTCATCAAAATATTAAAAATGCTTTAAACAACGGATTACACGTAGGCATCTATTGGTTTGGATACGCCTATACAGTATCACAGGCAGAAAAAGAGGCTAACTTTTGCTTAAAAACTATCGAACCTTACAAAGGTATGATTGATTTCCCAATATTCTATGATTGGGAATACGATAGTT
>JBJFHM010000034.1:63558-230388 GCA_051893615.1 Oscillospiraceae bacterium | reverse complement strand
AAGAATTTTCTCTTGGACTAGTAGATTTTCTTTGAATCCTCTATTAGCCACTCCTATTTGATAAAAACCCTTGATTTAAATTTAATCCTATGATATAATTAAAAAAGTGAACATTTTTTAAACTTATTCACTCATATATTTTATAGTGAAAGGATATGGTTGCGTGAAAAAGATTACTATAATAACAGGTCATTATGGTTCGGGGAAGACTAATATCTGTGTAAATATGGCTCTTAGTTTAGTCCCTATAGATAAGAAAGTATCTGTTATAGATTTAGATACGGTAAATCCGTACTTTCGCACTGCAGATTTTAAAAATCTGTTTAGTAACCATAACATAGAATTGATATCTTCAGTGTATGCCAACTCTAACTTGGATACACCTGCAATAACTTTCGGTATAGAAAGTATCATAAAAGATGACGGATACTTATTAATAGACGTTGGTGGCGATGATACGGGTGCTTTCGCATTAGGACAGTTTTCTAATATGTTATCTCACTACTTCAACGATTTGGATATGTTCTACGTTATAAACACCTATCGCTATATGACTAAAACCCCTAGTGATGCCCTAAAACTTATGGAAGATATAGAACTTGCATCTAGGTTGAAACATACTGGTATTATAAATAATTCAAACTTAGCCAATGAGACTACTATAGAAGTAGTAGAAAAATCTAGAACTTTTGCAGAGGAACTTTCCAAAATGTCTGGATTGCCTATAGTAAAGACTGCTTATCCATATGAAAGTATCAATCAAGTAGGTTGTAAAGATGCTTTCTTCGTTAAAAGGTATGTTCTTCCAATTTGGGAAAAATAATAGTTGGTAAATTAAAACATTAAAAAAAATTTAGTTTTTAATGTTTTATTAACGTTTAAGTATTATAATATATGTTAGATATATTTAGAATGAAAGGAAGCGAGAATATGGCACAGATTACAGTCAATTTTGAAAAGTGTAAAGGTTGTGCTTTATGTACTTCAGTTTGTCCAAAAAATATAGTGGCTATACAGAAAGAGAAACGAAACTCTAAGGGGTATTTTACCGCTACTTGTATAGATAACTCTAAATGTATTGGGTGTACAATGTGTGCTATTATGTGTCCAGATTGTGCAATAACTGTCGAAAGGTAAAGAGGTGATATCATTTGGAAAGACTTTTAATGAAGGGTAATGAGGCTTTAGCTGAAACTGCTATAAGAGTAGGTTGTAAATGCTATTTTGGATACCCTATTACACCACAGACTGAAATATCTGCTTATATGGCTAAGCGTATGCCTAAAATAGATGGTGGTGTATTCTTACAAGCAGAATCTGAGATAGCTGCTATTAATATGGTTTTGGGAGCTTCTGCTTCGGGAGTTAGAGCTATGACTTCTTCGTCTTCACCTGGAATTTCTTTAAAATCTGAGGGGGTATCCTATATGGCAGGTAGCGACCTTCCTGGAGTTATAGTCAATGTTCAACGTGGAGGGCCAGGGTTAGGAGGCATACAACCATCACAATCGGATTATTGGCAAGCTACTAGAGCTATGGGACATGGCGACTTTCAAATCTTAGTATTTGCACCTGCGTCAGTTCAAGAGATTATAGATTTAACCGTCAAAGCATTCGATACTTCCGACTTATATCGTATTCCTGCTATGATTTTAGCAGACGGTTTACTAGGTCAAATGATGGAACCCGTTACCTTTCCTGATATTAAACCTAACATCATGAAAAAAGATTGGGCTTGTAATGGTCATGGAAATGTAAGAAAACACAACATTATAAACTCACTATACTTACAAGCCGATATTTTGGAAGGTATCATAGTAGATAGGTATAAACGCTATGAGATAGTTAAACAAGAGTTACATATGTCGGAAAGTTATCTAACTGAAGATGCTGACATAGTAGTAGTATCGTATGGTGCAACCTCTAGGATAGTTAAATCTGCGATAAATCAAGCTAGAAGTATGGGTATTAAGGTTGGATTGTTTAGACCTATCACCTTATGGCCTTTTCCAGTGGAGGAAATCAATCAAGCGATAGAAAACTGTAAACAAGTATTGTGCGTGGAAATGTCTATGGGTCAAATGATAGATGATGTTAAGTTAGCTATCAACTGTAGTAAACCAGTATCTTTCTATGGTAGGACGGGAGGAGTTATCCCTACACCTAAAGAAATCTTAAATAAGATTATTCAACTAGGAGGTGCTAAATAATGGCTATAGTGTTTCAAAAACCTAAATCTTTGTTAGATGTCTCTACAAGTTACTGTCCAGGGTGTACTCATGGGATAGTCCATAGGTTAGTCTGTGAGGTTATCGACGAAATGGGTATAGAAGGTGATACTATTGGAATATGTCCAGTAGGTTGTTCTGTCACTGCTTACGATTACTTCGCTTGTGATATGATAGAAGCTCCTCATGGTAGAGCTCCAGCCGTCGCAACTGGTGTGAAAAGGGCTAATCCTGATAAGTTCGTCTTTACCTATCAAGGTGATGGCGACCTTGCTGCTATTGGTACAGCTGAAACTGTCCACAGTGCCACTAGAGGAGAAAACATCACAGTGATATTCATAAACAACACTAACTATGGTATGACTGGTGGTCAAATGGCTCCTACTACCTTACCAAATCAAGTTACGCAGACCACTCCATATGGCAGAGATACCAAAATAGCAGGTTTTCCTGTACGTGTCTGTGAAATGTTGGCTACCCTTGATGGTACTGCTTTAGTACAACGAACTTCTGTGGATAGTGTTCCACATATTAATGATTGTAAGAATGCTATCCGAAAGGCGTTTAAGTATCAACAAGAAAAGAAAGGTTTTTCTATTGTAGAGGTGTTATCTAGTTGTCCTACTAACTGGGGCATGACACCTGTTGAGGCTCTTGAACGTATTAGAAATGAAATAATTCCTTACTATCCATTAGGAGTGTACAAGGATATTGATAGGGAGGTTTGATTTTTATGGATTTTGAGATTATCCTAGCTGGTTTTGGTGGTCAAGGCATCTTGTTTGCAGGAAAGATATTAGCCTATTGTGGTCTTCTAGATGAAAAAGAAGTATCTTGGTTGCCATCATATGGTCCAGAAATGCGTGGTGGAACGGCTAACTGTTCTGTATGTATATCCGATAGTGTGGTAGGTTCTCCGTTGGTTACTGAGCCAAATCTATTTTTAGCTATGAATCAACCTTCATACACGAAGTTCATAGAAAAGGTGAAATCAGGAGGAAAAGCCTTTATAGATAGTACTCTAATTAGCAAAAAATCTGAACGTGATGATATTGAATGTCACTATATTCCAGCTACGCAAATTGCTGAAGATAATGGTCTACAAGGTATGGCAAACATAGTCTTATTGGGAAACGTCATTAAAGAGACTGGTCTCTGTGCTTTAGATACCATTAGAAAAGCCTTTGAAAACGTAGTGCCTCAAAAGAAAGCTAACCTTATTGATGACAATATGAGAGCTATCCAATTGGGAATGGCTTATTGATGTTATCTTAATTTTAAAATACAATATTAAAGCCCTTGATGTTTTATCTTCAAGGGCTTTTCTTATGGATAATATAGTTTTAACTATTCATCTTTATTATCATTTTTTTGATTATCTTTTTTATCAGTATCTATCTTTAAAGGCTCAGGAAGTTTAACTTCTTGTTGAGCTAAAGTTTGGTCTAACTTTTCTTTAACGTCTGAAAGGATAGCATTATTTTTAACCTTTGGTTCAGGTAGCATGATTTCGTCTCCGACTTCACCTTTTATAACTTTTTCAAATAGTTTACCGTCAATCTTTTCGTACTTCATTAGATACTTAGCTAAGAAATGTAACTTATCTATGTTATCTCTTAAGATTTGCTCAGCTTTATTATATCCAGTCTCAATGATTTGACGCATCTCATTATCGATTTCAAAGGCTATGTTATCGGAATAGTTTGGCGTACTGTTAAAGTCTCTGCCAAGGAACACTTCTCCTTGAGAGTTTCCATATACCATAGGGCCAAGATTTTCACTAAAACCATATTTAGTAACCATACTTCTAGCGATGTTTGTAGCCCTCTCTATATCGTTAGATGCACCCGTGGAGATATCATCTAAAATAATCTTTTCAGCCACACGTCCACCGAGTAGAGTAACGATGTTTTCCTCCATTTCGGACTTACTAACGAAAGATTTATCATATTCAGGAAGTGACATAGTATAACCACCAGCCATACCTCTAGGAATTATAGAAACTTCATGAACCTTATCTTGTGTAGGACAGTAGAAAGTGCATATAGCGTGACCAGATTCATGGTATGCAGTTAGACGCTTCTCCTTTTCTGATACTACTTTGGACTTCTTTTCAGGACCTGCAATTACTTTGATGGTTGCCTCTTCAATATCACTCATAGTGATGGCTTTTCTATTACCTCTAACGGCTAATAAAGATGCCTCATTTACTAGATTTTCCAAATCAGCACCAGTGAAACCGACTGTAGTCTGTGCGATTACTTTTAAATCCACATCAGGTGCAAGAGGTTTTTTCTTAGTATGAACTTTTAAGATTTCCTCTCTACCTTTAACGTCAGGATAGCTAACTAGGATTTGTCTATCAAAACGTCCTGGACGTAGTAATGCAGGGTCTAAGATATCACGACGGTTTGTAGCTGCTATAACTATTACACTATCGTTACCAGTGAAACCGTCCATTTCGACCAATAGTTGGTTTAAAGTCTGTTCACGTTCATCATGACCACCACCAAGACCTGCACCTCTATGACGACCTACAGCGTCTATTTCGTCTATAAATATTATAGATGGTGCATTTTTCTTAGCTTGTTCAAATAGGTCTCTAACTCTTGAAGCACCTACACCTACGAACATTTCAACGAAATCTGAACCAGAAATAGGAAAGAATGGACAACCAGCTTCGCCAGCTACTGCTCTGGCAAGTAGAGTTTTACCAGTTCCAGGAGGGCCTAGAAGTAACACACCTTTTGGTATTCTAGCACCCATATCAGAGTACTTTTTAGGGTTTTTTAAAAAGTCAACGATTTCAGCCATCTCTTCTTTTTCTTCGTCAGCACCTGCGACATCTTGGAAAGTGGTCTTGTTCTTACTTTGGTTAGGTTTAACTCCAGATTTTCCAAAGTTGGAATATTTACCACCACCAGTGGTCTGTTTCATCATAAATACGATTAATCCAACACTTATAATCATAAAGATTACAGTAGGTACGATAGTAATTAACCAAGAGTTGTCAGTAATCTTATAATAGTCTTGTTCAAGGGGGTTATCGGGATTTCTTTTGTTATATTCCACACGATAGTCATTGCTATCGGAGTGTATATCTTGCAAGAATACGTTGACGTTAGGCACAGTATATTCAATCTCTTCTGTTTCGTCATTATCTTGATTTACTGTAATGTTTAATTCACCAGTGCCAAGGTCAAGGGTCATTTTGCTTACTTGATAGTTGTCAAAATACCCCATAATCTCCGAATATGTGTACTCTTTTTCAGGGGTACTAGAAAATGGTGAATATACCATAAATACTAATATTAATAGTATCAAAACTATAGTATAGGCTAAGATACCCCTACTCGATTTTTTTGGTGGCAATTAATAATTCACTCCAATCTTTTGTCCGTATGTATGATTAGTATATCCTATTTGTGATAATGTTTTTCTGCATAGTCTATACTAGAAATATACGGCATTTCTCTATAAAGTTCGTCATAATCTAAACCGTATCCGACTATGAACTTATCAGGGATAGAAAAGCAAGTGTAATCGGGGGTTAAGTCTACGACACGTCTTGAGGGCTTGTCAATGAGGGTACATATTTTAACTGATAAAGGATTTTTCTTGTTAAAGTAATCCTTTAACCAATATAGAGTATTACCAGTGTCGACAATATCCTCTACTAATAAAATGTGATACTTTTTTAATTCCTCATCAGAAGTATGTGTTCTAGCTCTAAAGTTTATCTTTCCACTAGATTTAGTATCCGAACCGTAGCTTGATACGGCTACAAAGTCCATACGGATAGGCGTATCTATATACCTAATTAAGTCCGAATAGAATATGATTGCTCCCTTTAATACGCATATTGCTATCAAAGGCTTATTCTTGTAATCTTTAGAGATTTTTTCAGCCAACTTCTTTACAGCTAATTTGATATCTTCTTCTGATATGATAAAACTGTCATCATACATAAAAAAGCACCTCAATTTTAGTTTTCGTTTACTATCTCAATGGTTAGATAGTTTTGTGTAAGTTTATCACAAGCGACTCTTTCGGCGATGCCGAAACGTTCCATGAAGATTAATCCAACATCATCACAGATGAAGCATAAGTTCGGTCTATCCTCTTTTGGAATATTTTCGTTAATCAGTTTCTTTACCGAAGATGTAAACCTACGACCTTTTAACTGAATTTTATCTCCAAAAACTCTGCCTCTTGCAAGTGCCTTACCTTGTATTTTATCATAATCCATGATATAATATGTTAATTTTTTATTAATAAATCCTATATTTTTCCTTAGATGTGTTTTTATCGTCTTATTAAAGAGTTTACACTCACCATTTATAGGTAAATCTATAGGGGAGATATCGTCATTTTTTATAGTGTTTGGAGTCTCAATAATTGAGAGTATTCCCAGTTTAGCGACTAAATAAACGTCTTTGGTAACGTTTATTTTACCATCTTTTAGAATGATATCGTCGGTAGATAGTATCTTTTCTTTGCTATACTCTAAGTGGTTAAGTTTGAAAAATTTAGCGATACATCTATGACGAATGGCTACATCATAAGGACGGATATCAACGTTTAGAGTTTTTCCATCACTGGAAGTATTATAGATTTCATCGACTAAACTGTCAATAAAGTTGTTATCCTTGGATAACACTAGAACAGTATCTAAGACTTTCTTTTCAAACTGTGGATTGATTTCTTTTAATACTGGTATTACTTTATGTCTAATCTTATTTCTAGTGTAGTCGTTAGAAAGGTTGGTACTATCAGTGACGTATCCAAAATTTTGAGATTTTAAAAAGGTTTCAACCTCTGTACGAGTACACTGTATCAACGGACGGATAATGTTATCCCTAATGGGAGGAATACCAGTTAAACCTTTTAAACCAGTTCCTCTAGTTAGATTGTATATTATAGTCTCACAGTTATCCGAGAGGGTGTGGGCTGTAGCTACCTTTCCATTAGATAACTCTTTAAATACTTCATAACGGAGTATTCTAGCCCCCTCTTCAGTGGATAGTTTATTATCTTCACAATAAGATTTAACGTCTATACGCTTGATATTTAAAGGAACATTCAATCTGTTACATAGTTCAATACAGAAGTTTTCATCTCTAAGACTTTCGTCACCTCTTAATTGATGGTTTATGTGTATCGCATGAAGTTTTATACCATATAAATCTTTTAGTTGATGTAACGCTACTAATAGTGAGACACTATCAGCACCTCCTGAAAGTCCTACATATACGTTATCTCCATTAGATAACATACCATATTTAGATATAGTATCTTCTATCTTATTGAGCAAAGGGAAAAACCTCCTTTAGGTTGGTTGGGTCGTTTTGGTTTCAAGATTGGTGAACTTAGTGAAAGCACCATTCCAACCGAGTTTTACAGTTCCAGTTTCGCCATGACGATTTTTAGCTACTATACATTCACTGATAAACTTATCTTCTGATGCAGGATTGTAGTAACTATCTCTATATAAGAACATTACTATGTCGGCATCTTGTTCGATAGAACCAGATTCTCTCAAGTCAGAAAGTAGAGGACGTTTATCTGTACGACTTTCAGGAGCTCTTGAAAGTTGGGAAAGTAGTATCACAGGAACGTCCAAGTCTTTGGCAAGGATTTTAATATTTCTAGTAATTTCCGAAATTACTGTAACTCTGTTATCTGAGCGTAGATTAGATGACATTAATTGAAGGTAGTCTATTACTACCAATCCAAGATTTTTGACTATCTGTAATCTTGACTTTATCGTCTGTACAGTGATACCTGCAGTATCATCTATATACATATTAGATTTACGTATTCTATCAGCACCGTAACCTATTTTAATCCAATCGTCGGGTGGAATGTTGCCAGTTCGGAGTATATGGCTATCTACTAAGGCTTCCGAGGATAGTATTCTTAATGCCAATTGTTCGGCAGACATCTCCAAGGAGAATATCGCCACTTGCTTGTCGGTGTGCATGGCTACGTAACTTGCAATGTTTAGGGCAAAAGAAGTCTTTCCCATACCTGGACGTGCAGCTACTATTAATAAATCTGACTTGTTTAGTCCAGATATTTTGTTATCTAGTTGTGAAAATCCAGTAGGTAGTCCCTTATACTTTTCTTTCTGTACACCTGATATTTTTTCAAGTTTATCATATGTAGATAGTATGATATCATTAATATGGACTAATCCACTATTGCTATTGCCTTGACGTATGTTAAAGATTTCTTGTGCTAAATTTTCAAGTATCACTTGAGAATTTCTATTAGATTGTACTTCATCATTAATCTTTTGAGAAAGGTTCAAGAGTTTTCTTAGGTTATACTTTTCTATTACTATTTTACAATAGTTCATCACATTGGCAACACTTGGGACTTTTCTCATTAAATCAGCTAGATAGTTATTTCCTATAAGTTCACTTTCAAAGATACCTTTATCTAACGCTTGTGATAAAACTTCTATAGGGTCTGCTGTCTTATCGTTTATATAGTCTTTGTAGATGATGGAGAATAGTCTAGAATTTACTTCATCATAGAAGTGTTCAGGAGATAACACCTCTAATATTTGAGGTAATACGTTCTCACCATCGATTAGTATAGAACCAAGCACACACTGTTCAGCTTCGATATTTTTAGGAACTTCTATCACGTTTTGATTGTTTATATTATCTGCCATTATAGTTCAGTTACCTCAACGGTTACTTTAGCGTTTATACCCTTATAGAGTTTGATATCAGCTTCATAGACGCCGAACGCTTTTATTTCTAAGTTAAGAGAAATCTTTTTCTTTTCTACTTTGACTTTATACTGTCGTTCAAGGGCATCGGCAACATGTCCAGAGGTAACTGCTCCAAATAGCTTACCATTCTTACCAGCTTTAGCCTTGATATGCACCCTTTGACCATCGATAGTTTTGGCAATATCTTTAGCGTTTTGGATTTCTAAATCTATCTTGTGTTGTGCAGAAGACTTTTGTCCTTCTAGTACGTTGATATTTTGATTATTAGCCTCAACGGCTAACTTTTTCTTTAGTAGGAAGTTTCTAGCATATCCATCGGATACCTCTTTAACTTCACCTTTCTTTCCTGAGCCTTTGACATCTTGTAAAAAAATAACTTTCATAATAGAAAACTCCTTTCAAATGGATTTTTTTTGATATACTTATATTTAAAATTAATAACTATCACTTAATAATTATTAATTAGATTATTGCTCTGGTAAAACGCTATCAATAGCAGAAATTAACATAGAATAGACCTCTTTCATGGATTTATCACGTATTTGGGTAGCCGACATAGTTTGATGTCCTCCACCACCTAACTTTTCCATTACCAACTGAACGTTCATTTTGCCAAATGAACGTGCTGAAATGTTTATACAATCTGCAGTTCTAAATATTACGAAAGAGGCGTCAACTCCTGAGATGTTTAATAGTTCATCTGCCGATTGTGGAGCTATTATCCTAATATTTTCAATAGTATCCGTAGCCTCGGCGATGGCACAGCAACGATATATTTCAGCATTGGCGACTATACTCGCCCTTGATTTATAAGCATTTATGGAGTTAGAAAACAGTGTTTTAACTGCTATAGTATCAGCACCGTTTTTCTTTAAAAATGCAGCTGCTTCAAAAGTTCTAACACCAGTCTTCATGACGAAGTTTTTGGTATCTAACATGATGCCTGCAAGTAATGCGTCTGCCGTGTAAGATGATATCTTATTAGGAATTTTAAAATATTGTATAAGTTCAGTAACCATCTCGGAAGCCGATGATGCAAACGGTTCATGATGGAATATTACTGAATTGTCTATAAAGTTTAAACTTTTCCTGTGATGGTCTACTACGATAATCTGTTCAGCTAACTCATAGAGGTCTTTACTTTCTAAGATGTCTTTATTATGGGTATCTACTACGACTAGACAAGAATTGCTATTTTTGAACATAGAAAGAGCATCTGAAACTGAGATAAATTCGTTCTTCTTACTTTGATGTATTACATAATCTATTAAAGGTCTAGCTAGAGTTCTTTCAATGTCTGTGACTATGAAGGTATGTTTTCCCATTTGAGAAAACGCATCAGCCAAACCGACTGCACTGCCCATACTGTCTAAGTCTCCGAACCTATGTCCCATGATATATATATTATCGTAGTTGCTAATGAGTTCCTGTATAGCAGTTGCTATAATCCTAGATTTAATCTTGGAGTGTTTTTCTATGCCTTTGGAAACTCCACCAAAGAATTGAAAACCACCATCAGAAGTTTTAACGGCACATTGGTCGCCACCTCTACCTAGTGACATATCTAAGGCTTGTTTAGATGCTTGACTACTTTCTGCTAGAGTGTTATAATCTAAGCCAACACCAATGGATAGTGTTAAGTTGGTCTTATCTGCTGTGGTGATTTCTCTAGCCTTATCTAAGATGTCGAACTTGTTTTTCATCATCTCAAGGACGTACTGTTGCTTTATTACAATAGTATACTTATCATGAGAAATACGACTGATTATGCAATCACTACTAGATAGATAGTCTTCTAATAGTTGTTCCACTATGGCTTGAATGTGAGCTTTATCACTTTCTTTAGAGTTTTGGAAGATATCTTCAAAGTTATCTATAGAGACTGACATCACCACAGGTTTAGATTGTTCATATAGTTGTGTAACGTTTTCTAATTCTGTAATGTCTTGGAAACATATCATAGATAGGTCGGTTTTATAATCACCATAAGCCACTGTGAATATCTTGTAGATTTTTTTATCCAAAGTTACGTTCAATGAGTTATGATGTGACTTCCTTAGAGAGTTTATATTAGTATTAAGTAAGGTATCTATATTTTCGCCGAAAAGCTCACTATATGATGTAAAGAAATCGCAAAACTTCTTGTTATACCATACTACTAGGTTTTCTTTATTTACTATCACCAATGGGCTAGGATAGTCATATAATGCACAGGTTTCTATCTTTGAAGTCTTTCGGTTGATTTCTGCAAAAAAGCCATATACGTTTTTTCTAATGCTCTTGATATTTATAAACGTTAAAATTCCTAAAACTATGGATACCAATATAAAAACTAAAGATAGTATCTTATTATATGGATACATCAATATTGAAATGGTCATTATTAGAATGAAAGATACTATTAAACATAGTTGCATAAAAGAAATATTTCCATTCTTCAAATTTGGAAGTCACCCCCTATAGAATGATAGTTTAATATAATAACCCTATATCTCATTAAGGATAGGTAGTATCATAGGACTACGTTTGGTCTTATTATAGATATAGTCAGAAAGAACGTCTCGTAATTTAGTTTTGAGATAGTTCCATTCGTTAAGTTCATATCTTGATGAGTGTTTTATAGCATCAAATACGACGTGTCTAGCATCATCTATCAGTTGAGTTGACTCCCTAACATATACGAAACCTCTTGAAATGATGTCAGGTCCAGAGATAACTCTCTTAGTACGCTTATCCATGACTATGGATATTATTATTAAACCATCTTGACTAAGATGTTTTCTATCACGTAGGACTATAGAACCTATATCACCTACACCAAGACCATCTACTAGCACTCTACCTGCTGGGACTTGTGAAACTACTTTCATATCGACGCCATCGGTTTCTATGACGTTGCCTATTTCTGCTATGGTAACATTCTCTTTAGGTATTCCCATGCCGATGGCTAACTCTTTATGGCATTTTAGATGCTTATATTCTCCATGTACTGGTATGAAAAACATAGGCTTAGTCAACGCCATGATTAACTTTAACTCTTCTTGACAAGCATGTCCTGATACGTGTACTTCATACATACCTTCATAGACGACTTCGGCTCCTGACTTCATCAACTCATTGATAATCTTAGTTACATACTTTTCATTACCTGGTATTGGCTTAGATGATATTATGATAAAATCATTAGACGTAATGTTTACTTTATTGTGGTCATTCATTGCCATTCTAGTAAGTGCAGACATTGGTTCGCCTTGTGAACCTGTAGTGATTAATACTATTTGCTCAGGTAGATACTCTTCCATCTCTTCAGTATCTATGATAACATCTTTAGGGGCTTGGATATAACCCAATTCCATAGCGATATCTACAACGTTGACCATACTTCTACCAAATAAGACTACTTTTCTATCAGTTTTGACGGCATTGTCGATAATCTGTTGTATTCTATTGATGTTAGATGAAAAAGTAGCTATAATAATCCTTCTCTTTTCTGCCTTAGAGAATAGCTTTTCAAAAGATTCTCCAATCTTTTTTTCTGTAGTAGTGTAACCAGGTCTTTCGGCGTTGGTGGAGTCCATCATAAGGGCAAGGACACCTTTGCTACCTAATTCGCCAAATCTAGCGAGGTCGATAATGCCACCACTTATAGGACTATAATCCACTTTAAAGTCACCAGTATGGACGATAACTCCTGCAGGTGTATAGATAGCTAATCCTATAGCATCTGGAATGGAGTGGTTTACATTGATAAATTCGATAGTCATACAACCTGCCTTGACGTTCTTTCTAGGTTCAACTACGTTTAAAGAAACCTTTTCAGTCATGCCATGTTCTTGAAGTTTGCTTTCTACTAAAGCTAGTGTTAGCTTAGTAGCATATACTGGAGCGTCAATCTTTTTTAATAGGTATGGTAATCCACCGATATGGTCTTCATGACCATGTGTTAAGATTATCGCACGAACTTTGTTTTTATTCTGTTCAACGTAGGTAAAGTCGGGGAGTACTATATCAACGCCGAGCATTTCGGTATCAGGGAAGGCAAGACCACAATCTATTATGAACATATCGTTGGCACATTCTATGACTGTCATGTTCTTACCTATTTCATTTAAACCACCAAGGGGAATAATTCTAACAGGTGTTTTGCGTAGTTCTCTTTTTACTGGCTTAGTGGATTTAGTACTATTATCTTTAAGTTCTTTTTCGCTTAAAGAATTAGTGAGTTTAAAATCGCTTTTTGGCATAATATACCTCTTTTCCTAATTTTATTTTTATTGCAAACCTTCGTTAGGTGGATTGGTATTCTACATTAGACATATCAATGTTTGTAGAGTGGAACTTCTAACTGTAAAATTTCCAATATGTAGAAGATTTTGCGTAATATATATATATTAATTTAAGGAAAAAAATCACGTACAGAACTATTTTCCTCAATAATTAAAACCGAACTAAACATATCAATAGTACTTGGATACTAAAAATATTAATGGATATTCAATATTAATTGTACAATAAAAAAATACATATGTCAACTACAAAAATTGTATATTATCTTTAGGTAATCTTGATTGAGTCTAAAGCCTTAATAAAGCCATCTTTGTAGCTTGGATACGTACTAGTAGGAGCAGAACACGTAACTATATATATTGAGCTTCTCACTAAGATATATTCAACGTAACAAGACATTTCTAAATCTTTTTCTTCTGAGACTATCTTATAAGTAAACTCGGAAAGTTTGGCAGTATAGTTACCATCTACAGTAATATTTTGAGAAGATATTTCATTGAACTCATCAAAGGTACTTTTGTACTGTGATATAGAATTTTCATAATAGTCATCGATGTTATTATATTGAAATATGTTAGTATCATTGGTAACTATTATAGAGGCTGAATTATCTTTAACGTAGTACTTTTCTATATATTTTGAAGAGGTTTCCATGTAGTCCTCTGGTACGTAGATAGAAAAGTCTTCAGTGACTATACCACTCTTCATACTTACGTTAGATACGTTTGAAGTCTCTATCTCCTTACAAGATGTGAATGAAAACATTAGAGTAGCAACTATTAGACATATTAATATATTTTTCATAATGAAAAGTCTCCTTGATATTAAATAGAAAAAATCGGGCAACCCCGATTTTTTTTAGTATATGACTAGACCGATAAGCCGAGTTCTGTCGTGTGCGATAATTTATCTATACCATAAGTCGCCATATGGTTAAAGCCGTCGTTACAATCTATCCGTCGAGCAGACGTATGATAGAATTGTACCAATTAGACGTTGCATCAGATAGGGTTTACATAGCTGTGTACTCTCGCACACACTGGTGAGCTTTTACCTCGCCTTTCCACCTGTACTCAAAGACTTTGAGTAGTATATTTCTGTTGCACTAGCCCTAAGGTCGCCCTCGGTTGCCGTTAGCAACTATCTTGCTCTATGATGCTCGGACTTTCCTCATGTACTAAAAGCGTACATGCTATCGCATAGCCTACTCATCAATACTATTATATCACATTATTTGGATTATTTCAAGAGGTTTTATTAAAAAATTGTGAATATTATATTAGATATAAAAAACATCTTACCATGTAGGTAAGATGTTTTAAAATATCATATTAATTAATAGTTAGAAACTATCACTATCATTATGCAGTAGCCTTTAAACTATTAATGATAGCTAATAGTTGTTCAGCAGTGATTACACCACCATTAGCATCATAGATAGCCTTAGCTTGTGCAAATATTGATAGAAGTGTAGCTTGTAAGTTAGCATCAATTGTGATACCATTATCATTTAATAGGGCAGTTACTTGAGAGATTAAAACGTTCTTGTTAATTCCTAGTTCTTCATAAACCTTAATGATATTAGCAACAGTTTCAGCTAAAGTAGGAGCAGTAGTTTCATCTATAGCTAATAGAGCTTCAGCGAAAGCGTTAGCAATTTCGTTTAACCTTTCAGCTAATTCCTTACTATCGATTTCAGCCTTTTGTTCATCAGTCATCTTAGAATATTCATCTAGGATACTAATGATATTTAGAGCGATTTCCTTAACATCATCTTCAGCGATAACTTCGGTAGCAAAATCTGTATTTGCTAATTCGTCTAAAGCAGGGAGAAGTTCGTCGCCACCTAGAACATCATCAGCATAGATTGTGAAAGAACCTAAATCGCCATCTAAGTGAAGTAGTACACGACGGATAGAGATAAGGTCATTAGACCTAAGTTGACCATCTTGGTTAGCGTCTGCACATCTATCTCCTTCCAAAGATGTATCTAAGTGAAGTAGTGAACGACGGATAGCTAGAAGGTCGTTTGCTCTTACTTGACCATCATGGTTAGCATCACCAATGAGATATGTGCCTGGCTCAGTTGGAGAAGAATATCCAACAGTTTCAGCAGCAGAAATGCTCATAGCACTAACAGAAGATACTGTAGCCAAAGCTAATACACTAGCTATGATTTTCTTTAATTTCATGATAAAACCTCCAATATTTCTTAGTAAAACATTTAAGATAAAATATATCTTAAAAAATTGTTATATTAATAATAACATTTTTTTGTTAATAAGTCAATATAAATTTTAGAAATTCGTTGAAACTACCAAATTAAAACTATTTTTTCCTGATATTTTTCCTTAAATTATATAAAAAAGGGCAAATAGATTGCCCTTTTATTATCATTTTAATATTAATAATTTTTAATATTAATATCCCATTCCACCACCTTGTGGAGCTACTGGCATTGGTGGATTAGGGTCAGGTATATCAGTAACGAGACTTTCTGTAGTCAATACCATAGATGCTACAGAAGATGCGTTCTGTAAAGCTGAACGAGTAACCTTAGTAGGGTCTACGATACCTGCAGAAATCATATCTGTGTAAGTTTCAGTATAAGCATCAAAACCATAGCCAACCTTTCTAGAACGCATTATCTTATCAATGATAACACTACCTTCAAGACCAGCATTTGCAGCGATTTGACGTACTGGTTCTTCTAATGCACGTAAAACTATTTGAGCACCAGTCTTTTCGTCACCTTCTAGTTTATCTACTAACTTTTTAACATCAGGAATAGCGTTGATTAAAGCAGTACCACCACCAGCAACGATACCTTCTTCAACGGCTGCCTTAGTAGCTGCTAAAGCGTCTTCAATACGGAGTTTTTGTTCTTTCATCTCAACTTCAGTGGCAGCACCGACTCTGATTACTGCTACACCACCAGATAGTTTTGCAATTCTTTCTTGGAGTTTTTCCTTATCAAAATCGGAAGTAGAAGCCTCTAACTGAGCCTTGATGTTATTAACTCTTGCTTTGATATCTTCAGAAGAACCGTCACCATCTACGATGATAGTATTCTCTTTTTGAACTACTACTTGCTTTGCATGACCTAACTGTTCAAGAGTAGTTTCCTTGATATCGTAACCTAGTTCTTCAGAGATTACTTCACCACCCGTTAGGATAGCGATATCTTGTAACATTTCTTTTCTTCTATCGCCAAAGCCTGGAGCCTTAACACATACACATTTGAAAGTTCCTCTTAGGTTGTTTAAAGTGATAGTAGTTAAAGCATCGCCGTCTACATCTTCTGCGATGATTAATAGTTTTCTACCAGTCTTAACGATTTGCTCTAGTAGTGGAAGTACATCTTGAATAGATGAAATCTTCTTATCAGTGATTAAGATGTAAGGGTCATCATAAACGGCTTCCATCTTATCAGTATCAGTAACCATGTATGGAGATAGATAACCTCTATCGAATTGCATACCTTCAACTACATCGCAGTAAGTTTCAGCAGTTTTGCCTTCTTCAATAGTGATAACACCATCAGCAGTAACCTTTTCCATAGCATCGGCGATTAGTTTACCGACGTTTTCATCTGCTGAAGATACTGTAGCAACACGAGCGATATCCTCAGAACCACTTATCTCTTTGGAGTTGCTAACTACACTATCTACAGCTACGTTTACAGCCTTTTTGATACCCTTTTTAACTATCATAGGGTTAGCACCAGCCGTGATATTTTTCATACCTTCTCTAACCATAGCTTGTGCTAGTAGAGTGGCAGTAGTAGTACCATCACCAGCAGCATCGTTTGTCTTGATAGCTACTTCTTTAACTAGTTGAGCGCCCATATTTTCAAAAGGGTCTTCAAGTTCGATTTCCTTAGCGATAGTAACACCATCATTAGTGATTAGTGGAGCACCATACTTTTTATCTAAAACGACATTTCTGCCCTTAGGACCTAAAGTGATTTTAACAGTATCAGCAAGTTGGTCTATACCTGCTTGTAGTGATTTTCTAGCATCTTCGCCATACTTGATTTGCTTAGCCATAGTAAAAAATCTCCTTTTCAATTGTAGATTTATTTTTAACTTTTTTTAATATAGAGTACTATTCAACGATAGCAAGAATATCGTCTTGTTTAAGGATAGTGTACTCTTCACCATTGATTTTTACTTCAGTACCAGAGTATTTGCTAATTAGAACCTTATCGCCAACCTTAACTAACATTGGGATAAGTTTACCATCTTCATACTTACCTGAACCTACTGCAACTACCTCAGCGATTTCAGGTTTTTCCTTGGAAGCACCTGCTAGGATTATACCGCCTTGAGTTTTTTCCTCAGGTTCAACCATTTTGATTACAACTCTGTCAACGAGTGGTTTTATATTCATAAAAAATCCTCCAATCATGTGTTCGTTTTTCCTGTGATTTTTTTTACAGGATATTATCTTTTAGCACTCTTTGTTCCTGAGTGCTAATATTATTTTACCACATAATTAAAAAAAATCAAGTGTTTTTTTCATAAAACTTAATGTTTGTATATTTGCACAAATTATAATAGTAATAATTGTATATTTAGTATATTTTGCCTAAGTTTAAGACCTTATATTGTCAAATAGTTTTAGATGTCTTAAACGTTTTAATTATAGGAAAATCATGTGTTTTTTAGAACGTTAATATTGAAAAATGGTTCTTTTAATTATATAATTTCACTATCTAATATCATAAAATTGTAATTTTTTAGTTGACAAATTGCTAAATATAAGTTAAAATTATTAGGGGGATTGGTGTTCTTTAAATACCTTTCGTTACTATTTATTTTTTGAAGGATTTTGATTTTTATGAATGGATATGTTGATTTCCACTCTATGCTATTACCTGGCTTTAAGGGTGGCTCTTTGGAAAAAGATGTGATTATACAAAATATAAACGCTCTAAACATGGCTAAGATAAAAACTGTAGTTACTACTTCTATATTCAATCCCGACGAAGATACCATAGAAGAGTTTTTGAGTCTTAGAGAAAAAGCGTATAATCTATTGATAGAAAGTACTAAGGGTATAACGTTACCTAAAATTATACTCAGTGCAGAAGTATGCTTTTCAGAAAAATTACTAAAAGCACATGATATGGACAAACTATGTATTGGTGATACCAACTATATGATGATTTCTTTTAATCCTAAGGAATATTCTCCAAAGATTTTGGAACTTTTAGATAAATTTATAATCGCTCATAATGTACACCCTATCTTGGCACATTTAGAAAGTTATCTTCCGTATATTTCCACAGAGGAACTTGAAAAGTTTACTGATATGGGTATCTTAACTGAGATAAGTTGTAGTTACATAGTAAATAGAACTACTAGAAAAGTCGCTTTAGAACTTATAAACTCAAATATAGTACAGATTATCGGTTCTAACAATAATGAAACTCCAAATGCCAGTCGTACTATTGGCGATATCGCAATAGACATCTTAAACAAGGATATTAATACTAACGTTTCTGATATTATTAAACCATCACCACAGTATTCTGATGCCGTTAGAATTATGAGGTACAATCTGCCATTTGGTAAGTATAAGCATATCAAGAATAATGCCGGTATGATTATTTCCAATGCTAGTCTAAATGACGTTCTAGCTAGATGCTAAAAATCTTTCTGTATATTAAAAGAACGATATCTTATCGTTCTTTTAACTTTTGGAGAGCATAAAAAATATGACCTAAATTCTAAAATATATATTGACAAATTAAGACGAAAATGGTATAATTGAGACACAATATCACATATTATGGTGATAAACATTCTATATACTAAATAATAGTAAGGAGTTTTTTAAAATGTTAGTTTCAGCTAAAGAAATGTTGACTAAGGCTATGGAAGGTCATTATGCTGTAGGTCAATTTAATATCAATAACTTAGAATGGACTAAGGCTATTCTTTTAACTGCACAAGAGAATAATTCTCCTGTAATCCTTGGTGTTAGCGAAGGTGCTGGAAAATATATGTGTGGCTACAAGACTGTTGTAGGCATGGTTACAGGTATGATTGAAGAGTTAAACATCACTGTTCCAGTAGCTTTACATCTAGACCATGGTTCATTTGAAGGCGCTAAGAAGTGTATCAATGCAGGTTTTAGTTCTATCATGTTTGATGGCTCTCACTATCCAATAGAGGAAAACATCGAAAAGACTAAGGCTCTTGTAAACGCTTGTGATATTTTAGGTATCTCTTTAGAGGCTGAAGTAGGTTCTATCGGTGGTGAAGAAGATGGCGTTATCGGTATGGGCGAATGTGCAGACCCTAAAGAATGTAAAATGATTGCTGACCTTGGTGTAACTATGTTAGCTGCTGGTATTGGTAACATTCATGGTAAGTATCCAGAAAATTGGAAGGGTTTAAGTTTTGAAACTCTTGAAGCCGTTAAGAATACTGTTGGTGATATCCCACTAGTTTTACATGGTGGTACTGGTATCCCTGCTGATATGATTAAGAAGGCTATCTCCTTAGGCGTTTCCAAGATTAACGTTAATACTGAATGTCAACTATACTTCCAAGAAGCTACTAGAAAGTATATCGAAGAAGGTAAAGACTTACAAGGTAAGGGATTTGACCCTAGAAAACTTTTAGCTCCAGGTTTTGAGGCTATCAAGGTTATCGTTAAAGAAAAGATGGAACTATTCGGTTCTATTGACAAGGCTTAATTATTGTATAAATTGGATAATTAAAAGTTAGTAATTAATAATCGGGCGTGGATTTTCTACACCCGATTTTTAATAGAAAAAGGAGGTCTCTTAATGAATTGTAAAAAATTGATAGCTTTTGCTATGGCTCTATCAGTATGTATTCCTGTAGGTGCAACGGTTATCACTAATAGTGATAGTTCCATCATAGTTTCAGCAGATACTACCGTTACTGAGGGTGATTTTACCTTTAATATATCTAGTAGTGGAGTAGCTACTGTTACCAAGTATGATGGTAATGAAAGTAATGTAACTATACCATCACAAGTTACTGCTGAAAATGGGGCTATATATCCTGTAACAGTTTTAGGAACTAGATGTTTTAAAGGAAACATTAATCTATCTACTGTTGTCATACCTAAAACTATTACTACTTGGAATAGCAGTTATGATGGTACTTTTAATGGTTGTACTAGTCTTGAAAGTGTAACTTTTGAAGAGGGTTCAACTTTAACCAACATAGGTGAAAATGCTTTTTATGGTTGTACTAGTCTTGAAAGTATTGACATCTTAAATACAGTGACTACTATAGATGAAAGTGCTTTTAATGGTTGTAGCAGTCTTGAACTTGTAAACTTTGAAGAAGGCTCTACATTAGAAACTATTGGTGAAAACGCTTTTAAAGATTGTACTTCTATTGAAAGTTTAACCATACCAAAGTCAGTAGTTACTATTGGTTATCAAGCTATAAATATGTGTACAAGTCTAACTAATGTAACCTTTGAGGAAGGTTCTAACTGTACTACTATAGGCAAATATGCTTTTGGTGGATGTAATAGTTTAGTTAGTATTAACATTCCTAATAAAGTTGAAACTATTTCATATCATTCATTCTATGGTTGTAAAAGTTTAAATAGTATCACTATTCCTAGTAGCGTAACATCTATGGAAGAAAGTGCTTTTGAACAATGTACTAAGTTACTTTCTGTCACTTTTGAAGATGGTTCTAATCCAACGTTTGGTGAGTATGTTTTTAAAGGTTGTTCCTCTTTGACTACTGTTAAATTTGCAGATAGTATGACTACTCTAGGTAAAACTATGTTCCGTGATTGTATATCTTTAACTGCTGTTACCTTACCTAAGAATTTATCTTCAGTTCCTGAGTACATATTCCGTTATTGCACATCTTTAGGAAGTGTTACTATTCAAGATAGTACAACCGTAATAGGTAGTTACGCATTTGATGGTTGTACTTCATTAACTAAAGTCATCATTCCTGAAAGCGTTAATACCATTAATAGTTATGCTTTTCAAGATTGTTCTTCTTTACAAACTATATCTTTGCCTGGAGTTAAAACTATCCAAAATAATGCTTTTTATAAGTGTTCCTTACTATCTAATGTAACGTTAAGTGATAGTCTTAAAACCATCTATGGTGAGGCTTTTTATTACTGTAGCAATTTAAAACAGATAGTTATTCCTGAAAGTGTTAAGACTATCGAAAGTAAGGCATTTGGCTATGGAGAATATAACAGTACTAATAAAAATTATCTTGTAGATGGATTTACTATCTATGGCACTGTGGGTAGCGAAGCTGAAACTTATGCAACTGATAACGGTATTACATTTATAGATGTCGCTACTGGTGAAGTTCCAACCCCTACACCTACTCCAACTCCTACGCCTACTGATAACAACTTTAAGAACGGTGTGTACGGAGATATCAACGGTGATGGCGTTGCGAATACTATCGATTTAATAATTATGAAGAAGTTAATCTTAGGAAGTTAATAATAAAGATATCTTTTTTGAGGGGCATCTAATTTAGATGCCCCTTTTTATGTACAAGTATCTCTTGACTTTTTTCCAAAATATGTGGTAATATCTAAGTAACAGATTATTAAGTAACAGATTACAGGAGGAAAAATTATAATGTTAAGAGTCAGTGTAGTTTTAACTGGTGAAAGTTTAGGAGAAGTTCTATCAAACGTATCTAAGGATAGTGAGCAGTCTAATCAATTAGTCAAGTTGATATCCAACGTTAATGAGCTAACTAATATGGTGATAAGTTTCTATCAACTACGTAATGAAAATTTTAATGATGTAATATATCGACCTGAACTATACCTATACAATGAATGTGATAGTTGTAGGTTTGGCTTCGGTGGTATCTTCATATTAGATAGGTTTGAAATATCTTATTGTAGCATAGAGTCAACGTTTTATGCTATTACAGAAAATCAAGATGAAGAATTTGAAGGTTCTTTTGATGAACTTAAAAACTTTATTACAGATGCAATCTATTAAATACAAGGGAGAATTTTAAAATGTGTGATAATCGAACCTATAAGAATATCATTGAAGATTTAAAAAAATCGACCATTGAAAGGTGTATCAAATTGACGGTTTTAAACGTTGAGTGTTCCCAATTTGATAGTAAAGTGGGTGGAACTCCATACATTCCAAATAATTTTGAGTATCCATATAGTACCACCGATAAAACTCAACCTTTGATGTTGTTAGCACAAATCAACTTTGAACAGATGCCTACTTTAAAGAATTTCCCTAATAGAGGAATATTACAATTCTATGTAAATCCATATGATGATGTCCACGGATTAAATTTTAGAAATCCAACTGAGCAGAGTAATTTTAGAGTAGTATATCATGAAGTTATAGACTACTCTGCATACAATATGGATAAAATTCCCAAGTTTAATCAAGATGATGTATATATGCCTTTTGAGTATGGCTCAGAGTATAAGTTACTTCCAAATATAGAAAATCAGCCTATTACCCTCCAAGATTGTCGTTTCCATGATACACTTGAAAAGGTTTATAAAAGATACTATCCAAGTGCCACCCACGACGATTTTGAAAACTTCTATGACGGATATTTTGATGAATTATGCGACTATAATTGTGATATCAGTTATTCACATCTAATAGGTGGATATCCTTACTTTACACAAGATGACGTTAGAAATATTAACATCAATGATGATAATGATAACGACTACTCTATACTACTATTCCAATTAGATAGTGATTGGCTTGACAATGAAAACATTGAAATCATGTGGGGAGATTGTGGAGTAGGTAACTTCTTCATATCCCCAAAAGATTTAGAAAATCGTGACTTTTCTAACGTCCTATATAATTGGGATTGTTGCTAATCTTAAATTTTTAGAGGAAAATGCTCTAAGTTTAATCACTTTTAGGACTATTTGTAGAAACATTTTTGTGAAATTTCACAATTTTTTCAAAAATAACTTGTATATTTTGTATATTGTAAATATTTAAAAATTATAATATAATAGATACATAACTTTAATATCTAAGGAGTGATTTTTCATAATGAGCAAGTTTAATGCAGATAATATCAAAAATGTGGCTCTTGCAGGTCATAATGGTTCAGGAAAGACATCATTAGCAGAAGCTATTCTATACAAGGCAGGTATCACGGATAAGTTGGGGAAGGTGGCAGACGGCTCAACTATCATGGATTATGATAAGGAAGAGATTAATAGAAAGGTATCTATTAACACATCTATGGCTAGTTTCGTCTACGATGATAAACAAATTAATTTAATAGATACCCCTGGTCTATTGGATTTTGAAAGTGAAATGATAGAAGGTATTCATGCTAGTGGAACGGTAATCATTACGGTTTCGGCAAAATCAGGAGTTAAGACTGGCACTAAAAAGGCTTATGAGACGGCTATCAAGTTAAATAAATCCACTATATTTGCAGTAACTAAAATAGATGATGAAAATGCTAACTTTTACAATACACTAACTCAGTTAAAGACTGTATTCGGTTCTAAGGTGTGTCCAGTGATAGTTCCAGTGGTCAAGAATGGCAAGATAGATAGTTACATAAATCTAATTGAGCAGAAGTGTTACAAATATGATGGTGACGGTATAGCTAAAGAAATTCCAATGCCTAAGGGTGATATCACTGACAAGATGGATTACCGTCTTGACGGTTTAATCAATGCTATGTGTGAGGCTGTGGCTGAAACTGATGAAGCCCTTATGGAAAAGTTCTTCGATGGTGAACCTTTTACCCAAAAAGAGTTAATAGATGCTATCCACGTTGGCATGAATGATGGTGTTATCACTCCAGTAATGTGCGTATCTTCTACGACCTTGGACGGTGTGGATATGCTCCTAAAAGAGATGTCTTTACTGTTCCCATCACCTAATGAGAGACCTATACCAACTGCAAAAGATAAGAACGGTATAGACGTAAACGTCTTATACGATGAGAACGCTCCATTATCTGCTTTAGTATTCAAGACGGTTGCAGACGCTTTCGTCGGAAAGATGTCTTACATTAAAGTTAAATCGGGTGTTTTGAAGTCTAATTCAGAATGTCTAAACTTTAGCTCTGGAAAGGTTGAAAAGATTGGTAAACTATACAAGATGGTCGGTAAAAAACAGGTTGAAGTCCCTGAAATAGTAGCAGGTGATATCGGCGTAACTATAAAGATAGACGCTATCACTTCCGATACTCTTTGTGATGCTGTTCGTGAAATCTCTTTCCCACGTTTAGAGTTTCCTCACCCATGTTATTCTAAGGCAGTGACTACCAAACAAGGTGATGAAGCTAAGGTCTCTAGTGCTTTACAGAAGATTGTCGAAGAGGATACTTCTATCAGTTGTGTGAAAAATCCTGATACTAACCAATTAATCTTGAGTGGCTTAGGTGACCAACATTTGGACGTTATCACGGCTAAGTTAAAGAATAAGTTTGGTGTTACTATAGAGTTATCTAAACCTAAGATAGCTTATAAAGAGACTATCAAAAAGAAAGTTAAAAAGGAAAGCAAGTATAAGAAACAGAGTGGTGGTCATGGTCAATATGGTCATGTAATCATTGAGTTTGAACCTTGTCTATCGGATAGTTTAGTATTTGAAGAAAAAGTTTTTGGTGGTTCTGTACCTAAGAATTACTTCCCAGCCGTTGAAAAGGGCATCATAGAGGGTATGAAAAAAGGTATCTTAGCAGGTTGCGAAGTGGTAAACATTAAGGCAACTTTGCTAGATGGTTCTTATCACCCAGTGGATTCCTCTGAAATGGCATTTAAGACGGCATCATCTATGGCATTCAAGGAAGCTATGCGTGATGGTGACCCTACCATCTTAGAGCCAGTTGGAACTTTAAAAGCCATAGTCCCTGAAGCTAATACGGGTGATATCCTTGGAGAACTTAACAAACGTAGAGGCAGAACTTTAGGCATGAACCCATTAGAAAAGAGTATGACTGAAATCGTTGCAGAAGTCCCTGCCCGTGAAATGAGTGACTTTGCTTTATATATGCGTCAAACTACTAGAGGTTTGGGAAGTTTTACTTTCGATTTTGAACGTTATGAACAGTTACCATCTAATTTAGTGGCTAGTGTCATAGCAGAAGTTAATTCCTAATAGAATGTTTTCATCGTTCCTTCCTTCTTTAATACTAAAAAAAATCCCAAGGTTTTGAACCCTTGGGATTTTTTCGTTTGTGAATGTATATATATCCTCTTGTTCTAGAGAATGGAAACAACTATCTATTGGAAACTATATGGGAGAGAGTTTTTATTATAATACTAGTTCTAAGCATTCTTCTAGACATTCAAAGAGATTTTCAGGTAACACTATATTATCACATAGAATATTAAGTACCTTTTTAGCAGTATTGATATCTGTGGTTAGTGCAGAACATACGTTTTCTTCTACTACACCTTTAGAGTTTTTTTCTACTGAGATATCATAGAAAGTATATGAATTTCCTTCAAATACATCTTCTCTTTTGATGATTTGATACTTTAATGATATTCCTTCAAATTTGATACTCTTTTCTACAATTATATTAACATCAGTCATATTATTACATTCCTTTCATATTTAGATATCTTATATAAGTAAATATATGTTTTTATTATGCTTTTAAGATATCAAAAAAAATTAAGACTATCTAATTAAACCAATTTTTAATATTGTAACGATGTTTTTCAACATTATACAATATCTTTATAAGTCATATTAAAATATAAATTAGCTAATTACAAATAGATTATAACATTTGTAATAATTATTGTCAACGCTTGGCAATTTCATACACTTTAAAATATTAGTAAATATTAACTAGAACAGCGATTAATTTTAGATTTAAGTTTGATAAATAAATTAAAATAAGGATTTCACTTGAATTTTTAGTGCTAATGAATACATAAGAAGCAATTTTATCAAAAAACAGTATACAAAATGTATAAAATCACTTTTTAATCATTCAAAAAAGTTATTTTTTTAAGATGTGTCACTCTAAGACTTTAAATATATGGTAATATAATCCTAATGTAAAAAAATTTTTTTCTAATATTTCTTTATTATTAATATTCTTTTAATATTTCTGATATATAATATTCTTAAATAAAAATATTAGAAAGGATTGTTCTCTATGAAAAAATTAAATAAGAAAAGAAATAACACATATATGGTTATTTCTATAGTCTCATTAATATTGGGATTGTTTTTAGTTATAAAACCAGAAACGTCATCAAATATTATAAGTTACATCATAGGTGCAGGATTTGTATTCTATGGTGTAGTACACATTATAACTTATATCTTAGTTAAAGATGAAAGCCTCTTTCAATACGATTTGGCTAAAGGATTAATCACTACTTCTATTGGATTATTCTTTATCTTTAAACCTACTTTTATAGCATCTTTGTTACCTTTGGGATTAGGTATTGCTATACTGTTTAATGGTGTCATGAGTTTACAAAGTGCTTGTAACTTTTATCGTAATAGTCGTAAAAATTGGCTTAGCGTGTTCATACCATCTTTGATTACCATAGTTTTTGGTGCTTTGATAATAGTAAATCCATTTAAGTGGGCTAAGGCTCTATTGATTATCATTGGTTGTGTACTTATTTGGAACGCTATCTGGGATTTATGGACGCATTACTGCATAAATAAAAAGGTCGAAGAGTTAGAAAAGAAAGCATCTGCTATAGACATTTCTAAACCTAGTATCGATGATAATGTCCAAGTACAAGAAGAAAAGTAAAAGTTTTTTAACAGGGAATGATTACAATCATTCCCTTTGACTTTTTAATGTCCTTTTTTTACATCATAAGTTTGACTTTTTAGATTGACATACCCTAAAAAAAGATATATAATATTAGTAAATATAAACATTTGAAAGGAAGTAGCAAATATGCACTTGTTTGAAAAACAAAAATCAAGTGAAACTATATACAAAGGTAAAATTTTAACCGTCACAAAAGATATAGCTGAACTTGAAAACAATACTCAAGCTATTAGAGAAGTAGTACATCATAGTGGGGGAGTATGTATCGTTCCAATTACTGAAGATGATTGCGTTCTAATGGTTAAACAGTTTAGATATCCATTTAGTGAAGCAATCTTAGAAATTCCAGCTGGTAAGTTGGAAGTCGGAGAAAATCACTTCGATGCTGGTAAACGTGAACTACTTGAAGAGACTGGTAACGTATGTTCTACATATAAATTTTTAGGTGAAATATATCCAACACCTGCCTATGATACTGAAAAAATATTCATGTATATGGCTACAGGTTTAACCTATCAAGGTCAAAACCTTGATAAAGATGAGTTCCTTGACGTGGTTAAAATTCCACTAAAAAAAGCTGTTGAGATGGTTCTAAATGGAGAAATTAAGGACAGTAAAACTCAAATAGGCATTTTAAAGGCTAAGTATCTTTTAGAGAGTAAGTAATACTTTTGATGTTAACCATCTTGGGACATTTTGCATAATCTAATAGAGTGTTACCAATAATAAAAGCAGTTAGATTTTTTAATCTAACTGCTCTATAGACATGTGAAACGCTAAGTATCATCTAAGCTACACTACATCGAAACTCACAAGTGAGTTTAAAAGATAACGTTAAAATTCAGATGGGTTTTCTTCTTCAAGTTCTAACATTGCAAGATGTTTTTCATAAGCGTCTATGATTTCTTCTTCTATGAAAGTTCTTGCAGATTGTGAGATAGGGTGAATAATATCTCTAAAGATACCGTTATCATCTTTTCTGCTAGGCATAGCTACGAAAAGTCTTTCGTCGCCTTGTACGATTTTGATATCGTGTACAGCAAGCATATTGTCGAAGGTTAATGATACGATTGCTCTTAATCTACCTTCAGTGATTACCTTTCTAATTTTGATGTCTGTGATTTCCATGTTTTTTACCTCCTAATTGGTCTACATTTTTTTGATATACTCTTTAATTTTCCGTATGGAAAATCTTCTATTATTATTATAGCATATTTTAGCATTGTTATGCAAGATGTTTTTGTACAAAAAATCAAGTCTTTTTTTGTAACTTTAAACTAATAATTGTGAAAGGATAATGAAATATGGTGAAAAAAAGCATTTTAACCGGTAAAAAGCACATTCATTTCATTGGTATTGGAGGTTCTGGAATGTATCCATTGGCACAGATACTCCATGCTCAAGGATATTACTTAACTGGTTCAGATAATAACGAAACTGAAACTCTACAAGCAGTTAGAAATATGGGTATCCCAGTATTTATGGGACAACGTGCTGAAAATATTGAGGGTGCTGACTTAATCGTGCATACGGCAGCCATCATGAGTGACAATCCTGAGTTGATAGCTTCTAAAAAAAGTGGAGTTCCAGTTCTTGAACGTAGTGAACTTTTGGGAATAGTCACAAGTTGGTATGATGATGCTATATGTGTTTCAGGTACTCACGGAAAGACCACTACCACTTCTATGATTACTCAAATCATGTATACTGCTAACGTGGACTTATCTGCATTTATTGGAGGAAAACTTCCATGTATACACGGTAGTGGTTTAGCTGGTAAGAGTGAAATCATGGTATGCGAGGCTTGTGAGTTCGTAGATACTTTCCTAAAGCTCTATCCAGATGTTGCCGTAATACTTAACATAGATGCTGACCATCTTGACTACTTTAAGACTGTGGATAATATTATAAAATCTTTCCATAAGTTCGCTGAAAAGACTACTAAAGCCATCATAATCAATGGTGATGACTCTAACTCTATGAAAGCTATTGAGGGTATCACAGGCAAGGACATCATAACCTTTGGATTTAGTGATATTAATGACTATTATCCAACTAACATAAACAGAGTAAACGGCATGAGAACTACTTATACTGTAACTTCTAAGGGTGAACCTCTATTTGATGTTACTATCAACGTTGCAGGAACTCATAACATATTGAACTCTTTGGCAAGTGTTGTTGTTTGTTTGTATAAGGGCATCAACATTGAGGATATCAAGAAAGGTCTATTCGATTTTGGTGGTGCTGGTAGGCGTTTTGAAAAGATTGGAGTTGCTAAGGGTATCACGATAGTAGACGATTATGCTCACCACCCCTCTGAGATATCTGCCACTTTAAAATCTGCAGTGGATATGGGCTACAATAGAGTGTGGGCAGTATTTCAACCTTTCACATACTCAAGGACTGCTATGCTTTTAAATGAGTTTAAAGAGGCTTTATCTATAGCAGATAAGATAGTTTTAACAGATATCATGGGTTCAAGAGAAAAGAATACTTATAATATCTATACTAGAAACCTTGCAGAAATCATAGACGGTGCTATATACTTCCCACAAGATGAAACTGCTGAACCATCTAACGAGAGAAAAGAGTTCAACTTCCATCAAGTTTGCGACTACGTCTGCGAAAATGCTGAAGAAGGTGACCTAATCGTTACTATGGGTTGTGGTGATGTCTATAAGTGTGCTAAAATGATTTATAATAAACTATCTAATAATGAATAATCATGAGTATTATATGCAAGAGGCTTTAAAGCTATCTAAAAAGGCGTTCCATAGAGGAGAAGTTCCAGTAGGTGCGATAGTAGTACATCGTCCTACAGGCGAGATTATCGGAAAAGGTTACAATATGCGTGAGTATGGTAAAAACTCCCTTGCCCATGCTGAATTGATAGCTATAAATCAAGCTAGTAAGTATCTAGGTGGGTGGCGATTAGTCGATTGTGATTTATACGTCACTCTTGAGCCTTGTCCCATGTGTACAGGAGCTATAATCAACTCTAGGATTGAAAATCTATATTTTGGAGCTTACGACCTAAAGGCAGGTTCTGTAGTATCTAAGGTTGACTTATTCTCTATGGGATACAATCATAAACCTAATAATATCATTGGTGGAATTTTAGAAACTGAATGTTCTACTATCCTTTCCAATTTTTTTAAAAAGGTTAGAAACATCAATAAGTTTTTTGGAGGTAAAATAGAAATGGTTCATTTTGATAACGATTGGGAAACTATCTTAAAAGATGAGTTTCAGAAGGAGTACTATCAAAACTTGAGACAGTTTTTGATTAATGAGTATAAAACACAGACGATATATCCAAATATGTATAACATATTTAATGCATTAAAATATACATCTTATGAAGATGTTAAGGTAGTAATCATAGGACAAGACCCATATCATCAACCAAACCAAGCACATGGATTGGCTTTTTCAGTGTTAAAAGGTAATAAAGTACCACCATCATTGGTAAACATTTTCAAAGAAATCCAAACAGATGTTGGCATAAATAATATTGGCAAACATGGAGAACTGACAAAATGGGCTAAAGAGGGTGTCTTACTTTTAAACAACGTTTTAACTGTTCGTGATAGTTGTCCAAACAGTCACAAGGGCAAGGGTTGGGAAAACTTCACCGATGATGTTATAAAGATACTCAACGAACGTGAAAAGCCTATGGTATTCATATTATGGGGAGCAAACGCTAGAGCTAAAGCTAATTTAATTACTAATCCAAGACATTTAGTGTTACAATCTGCACACCCAAGTCCACTATCAGCAAGAAACGGTTTCTTTGGAAGTAGACCTTTCTCTAAGGCTAATGATTTCTTAATCGCTAACGGTATGACACCTATCGATTGGAGCATAGATTAACTATTAATTAGAAGTTTAAATCATATATTATACGAGGAATTTAACTATTATGAAAGTATTTTTAATCGACTATGAAAACGTAAATAAAGATGGTCTAAAAGGTATAAACTCTTTAGATTGTAACAGTAATGTAATAGTGTTCTATAATAATAACTGTACTATCCCTATTAATTTGATGTTACAACTTCAACAGAGTTCAATCAAGTTTGAATGGATTGAACTCACTGAGAGTGGCGAAAATGCCTTAGATTTTCAAATTACTACATATTTGGGCTATATTATAGCTAGATTTCAATCTTTAAACTGTATCAATAATGAGATATATATCATTAGCAAGGATAATGGATATAACTCTGCTATAAAGTTTGTAAAATCTAAATTTGATGTTACTGTTAAAAAGTATACCTCTATTGAGAATGCTTTAAATAATAAATCAGTTTCGACCACTGTTATAGTTACAGCCCCACCTACTGATATTGTGGCATTAAGTCCAGCTAATCAATCGACTATTCACAGAAAAATAAATGAACTTTTAAGAATTGCTAAATTAGACGCCTATGTTACTCAAAGTAGTAATATTTTAAATATATTTTTAAAATCCAATAGTTTGGGGGATTTTTTAAATGCTTTAAAACAAAAATTCACTGATGGTAATGATATATACTTAGTTCTAAGAGAATATTTTAAGGAGTATTTAAAGTTTAAACAAGATGTTTAAAACTAGGGATAATCATAGCTAATAACTATGATTATCCATAACTTTTTTTTATTGTACTAATCTATGATTTTATGCTATAATAGATATCAATACGTTAAAATTAAATGAAAGGATTTTTTAATGAATAATCAAACTATTACAGAAACTCTTAAAAATAAGACTGGTTTTTCTTGTGAGGTATTTCCTCCTAAAAAGACTAGTTCAATAGAAACCATCTATAATACTCTTAGTGAGTTAAAAGATATTCCATGGGATTTTATCAGTGTTACTTATGGTGCAGGAGGTTCAAACGTTGGGGTATCTACTGTAGATATAGCCTCCACTATTCAAGATAAGTACGATATCAAGGCTATGGCACATTTACCATGTATCAACTACACTAAGGAGGAAATTTTAAAAATCTTAGATGAGTTTAAGGAACATAATATTAGTAACATCTTAGCACTTAGAGGAGATATCAACCCAGATATTGAACCTAAACACGATTTTAAACACGCTAGTGATTTAATCCAGTTTATTAAACAACATGGTGATTTTCATATTTCTGGAGCGTGTTATCCAGAAGGACACCTTGAAAGTGAAAGTATGGCTCAAGATATTAAGTATCTAAAGTATAAGGTGGATTGTGGTGCTGAACACTTAATATCACAACTATTTTTTGACAACAACTCTTTTTATGAGTTCCAAGAAAAGTGTGAGATTGCTAATATCAAAGTACCTATAGAGGCAGGTATCATGCCAGTTACTAACAAGAAACAGATTGAAAGAATGGTGTCATTATGTGGAGCAAGTCTGCCTAGGAAGTTCACCAAAATGATGCAACGCTATGAAAATTCCCCTGAAGCTATCCGTGATGCTGGTATAGCTTACGCTATTGATCAAATTATTGACCTTGTATCTAATGGCGTTGATGGTATCCATTTGTATACTATGAACAATCCATACGTTGCCAACAGGATTTATGATGCTATCAAAAATATTTTATAATCTAATTACAAATTATTGAGGTGCTTATGATTTCCAAAAGTATACAAGTTACATCATTGAATAGGGCTGAAACTCTTAGATATCTACAATGTGATAACTCTATCAATGAGGATTTTTCTAACCTAATTGATAGTTGTGAAACTCAAATTTTGAAAGCTATCCAACCTAGATATTTGTATCAAAAGTTTGATATCACTCACTTAGAGGATTGTATATCTGTAAATGATACCAACTTAAAACTTTATGGCAACGATATTAAAAATCACCTAGAGGGGTGTAATAGTGCTATCTTGATGTGTGCTACTATATCTTCGGGAGTAGATAAAGTTATCCGAATGGCTGAAATATCTGACATGGCAAAAGCTCTAATTTTAGATGTCTTATCTAGTGTGGCGATTGAAAATGTATGTAATCAAATAGATGGTATTATTAAAGAGGAGTATCCACAGTATTATCAAACGTGGAGATTTTCGGCAGGTTATGGCGATTTTCCTATAGATATCCAAAGGGATTTTTTAAACGTCTTGAACGCTCCAAAAAAGATTGGTCTATGTGTTACAGATACTAACATCATGACACCTAGAAAATCCGTTACTGCTGTAATGGGATTATCCGAAAAACCTATTGAAAAGAAACGTTTAGGGTGTGCATCTTGTAATATGAGAGAAGTCTGTCAGTATAGGGCGAAAAATCTAAAATGTACCGATTAATTTTTAAGGTGGATTTGCATTAAAATCCACCTTAATTAGTTTACATATCTGTTATTTTGTGATATAATATTTAGATGAAGTTTTTTTAAAATAGACTATGTAAGTGATTTTGAGTATTTTTGGTTTTTTTGTTGCTTATATTATAGTGTAATAAGCACATAATTCTAAATTATGGCAGACTTAGATAATAGAAATTATTAAGGAGTTTTATATTATGAATTTTAGAGAATTATTAAAATCAAATAGATTGATATTCCTAGATGGTGGCATGGGTACTATGTTACAAGCTAACGGCTTAGAGGTTGGAGCAATCCCAGAGGAATTAAATGTAACCAATCCCGAATTGATAAAGCGTATCCATAGAGAGTATATACAATCGGGAGCGAATATTATCTATGCTAATACTTTTTCTGCTAATAGATATAAGCTATCTAAGAGTAAGTATAGTGTTAAAGAGTTGGTATCTAAGGGCATAGATAACGCAAAATCTGTATGTAATGGAGACATTCTTGTAGCTTTAGATATTGGACCAATAGGAAAATTAATCGAGCCTACTGGAACTATGACTTTTGAAGAAAGTTACGACATCTACAAAGAAATGATTTTATCAGGTAATCAAGCTGATTTGATAGTCTTTGAAACTATGACCGATTTATATGAATTAAAATCTGCAGTGTTGAGTGCTAAGGAAAATTCTAATTTGCCAATCATGTGTACTATGACCTTCGAGGAAAATGGACGAACTTTTACAGGGTGTTCAATCTCTGCGATGGCTTTAACTCTTGAAGGTCTAGGAGTAGACGCTATTGGAGTAAACTGTTCTTTAGGACCTAAAGAATTATTACCAATCATAGAGGAGTTATCTAAGTGGACTAATCTTCCTATGGTCATCAAAGCCAATGCAGGATTACCAAATCCAGTAACTAATGAATACGATATCACCCCTGAGGATTTTACTGCTTATATGGTTCAACACGCAAATTTAGGAGTTAAAATCTTAGGAGGTTGTTGTGGAACTACGCCTAAATATATCAAGCATATGGTGGATACTCTTAAAAATAGAGAGTATCATAGGGATAGAGTTCAAGTGCCTTGTGCAGTGTGTTCGTACTCCGAAACTGTGGAGATTAATCAACCTAGAGTTATCGGTGAAAGGATAAATCCAACAGGTAAAAAACTTTTTAAACAAGCGTTAATCAATCATGATATAGACTATATTTTAAATCAAGCGTTAGAACAGACCTCTGTAGGTGCAGATATCCTAGACGTAAATGTGGGACTTCCTGACATTGATGAAAAATCTATGATGGTTGAAACTGTAAAAGCACTTCAAAGTATCACAGACGTACCTCTACAGTTAGATAGTACTATACCAGAGGTTTTGGAAAGTGCTTTAAGAGTTTACAATGGTAAACCTATCGTGAACTCTGTAAACGGTGAAGAGGATAGTCTAAATAACATCTTGCCATTGGTTAAAAAGTATGGTGCTTGTGTCGTTGGATTAACTCTTGATAGTGGAGGTATCCCAAAGACTGCTGAGGGTAGATTTAACATAGCTAAGAAAATCATGGATAGGGCAGTATCTATGGGAATACCTAAGGAAAATATTTTCATAGATTGCCTTACCTTGACGGCATCAGCTGAGCAAAAAGGAGTTATGGAAACTTTAAAGGCACTCCACAGGGTTAAAACGGAACTTGGATTGAAAACTGTCTTAGGAGTATCTAACATATCTTTTGGATTGCCTAACCGTGAATTGATTAACTGTAACTTCTTAACTATGGCACTCACTCACGGTTTGGATTTACCTATTATGAACCCAAATATTGCCAGTATGATGGGTTCTGTTAGAGCTTACAAGGTTCTTAACAACATAGATGAAAACTCTACGGATTACATCACGGCATACGCTAACGTGGTTACCAAGACTACTATCACTACTAAAGATAGTGATACCACTAAAAAATCTAGTGGTAATACTAACGATATTTTCCATGCTATTGAGAATGGTCTTAAAAATGAAGCTAAAAAGTGTACTGAAACTCTACTTGAAACCAAAGAACCTATGGAGATTATCAACGATATGTTAATCCCTGCACTTGATAAAGTCGGTTCTGAGTTTGAAAAGGGAAAGATATATCTTCCACAATTGATTTTATCTGCTAACGCATCACAATCGGCATTTGATGTTATCAAGGAACACATGATTAAAAATAATTCTGCTCCAGTTAGTAAAGGAAAAGTAGTCCTTGCGACCGTTCACGGGGATATCCATGACATTGGTAAGAATATCGTTAAAGTACTACTTGAAAACTACGGGTACACCGTCATAGATTTAGGCAAAGACGTTCCAGAAGAGACAGTAGTTCAAGCAGTTAAAGAGCATAACGTCAAACTATGTGGACTATCTGCCTTGATGACTACCACCCTTGGAGCGATGGAAAAAACTATTCAACTCATTAGGGCAGAAAATCTTGACTGTAAGGTAGTAGTAGGTGGTGCAGTACTTACTCCCGAATATGCACAAAAAATCGGGGCTGATTTCTATTGCAAAGATGCTAAGGAAACCGTTGACGTTGCTAAAAAAATTATAGGTTAATAGAAAGGATTTTAAATCATGAGATTAGACAAATATCTAAAAGTTACTAGATTAATCAAAAGAAGAACCGTAGCAAATGAGGCTTGTGATGCTGAAAAAGTATCAGTAAATGGCAAGGTCGCCCGTGCCTCCTATGATGTTAAAGTGGGTGACATCATAGAGATTAACATGGGACAGAAACCTATCAAAGTTAAGGTTTTATGTGTTACAGAGTACGCAACCAAGCAAAACGCCTCCGATAATTATGAAGTTCTACAATAATGCTTAAAGGGAATGTTTTAAAACATTCCCTTTAATTTTCACTATTTCTATTAAAAAGATAGTCCAGTGATACATTTAAAATCTTAGATATAGCATCTATTTCTATATCAGTTATAGCACGTTCACCATTTTCAATCCTTGATATAGAACCACGACAAGTATATACTGCTAATAGTTCTAATTTGGCAGATAATTCTGCTTGTGTCATATTAGCTTTAATTCTTGCCTTACGAATTTGACCACCTATAATATTAACTTTGTCACTATCAATAATCCTTTTCAAAAAATCACTCCAATGTCTTGATTTTTTATATTAATAGTGTATAATATAATATATAAAATTATGTCCTACCAGTAGGACAAAAAAGGAGTATTTTATGGTATTAGCAATAATTGGTTCAAGAAGTATAAACAATATAGATATTAGTAAATATATCCCGAACAATGTCGAAATGATAGTTTCAGGTGGTGCTTATGGTGTGGATACTCTTGCACAACTATGGGCTGAAAAAAATCATATTCCAATAAAGATATACTATCCACAATATAACAAATATGGGAGAAATGCCCCATTAGTTAGAAATAGACTTATCGTAGAAAATTCCCATGAGATACTCGCTTTTTGGGACGGTGTTTCACATGGCACAATGTACACTATAAACTATGCAAAGAAACTAAATAAGATAGTTTATATCATATTAATAAAATAGTTAAAATGGCTGATACCTTAAAGATATCAGCCAATTTTTAGACTATATTATCATACCACAGGCAATCTTTTCGCCAGAGTTTCCAGACGGTTGAGTGTGATAATCGTCAGGGTTCTTATGAATGATTACTGGATATCCTCTAACTTCATAAGGTTTAAATCTGTCCGTGTAGACTAGACTCCAAGCGTAGCCATCATTATTGATTATACTAGGTAAATCGCCCATGTGATATGGGTGCATAGCATCATTTGGATTTAGATGACTTCCAGCATTAGCGAAATAATCAGTTTCGTTACCAGTACAAGCATTTCCATTGTGAATGTGCATGGCTAGGATACTTTTATCACAAGGCAATCCACAGATTTCTGTTAGGACTAAAGTTCCACAACACGCTTTATAGAATGAAACCTTTCCACTTATACTCGGATAGTTTGGAGAACCTTTAATATTTGCCACTGCAACAGGACGATTGAATATCACTTTAGGATTAATCTTATTCATAAATATACTATACCTTTCTAAAAAGAGTTACATATATATTTATGATAGATTTTTTAAATATATAACTTTTATCCCACTTAAGAGTGTCAATCATAAGGGACTATCTTTTGAGTGTAATCAGTACCACAAGGATATATATCATTAAATGATAAGTTATAGATATCAGTGGCATGACTTTCCAAAGTTGCAAACCTTTCGCAAATAGGGGATACTCTTTGTAACCTTGCTAAAGAAGTATCTATTGGGATTTTTGAAGTCTTCTTAGCCTTAGATAGTATCTCAATGCCTTTATGGTTTAAAGCTAATATTCGGGCATAGGGTGGGGGAGTTAAAATATCTTTTTTGGATATGCCTAATAACAAGTTTAAGACTATCCTTCTAACTCTTGAGAGTGTGTATCTTTTGGACTTTATTTCAAAGAGTAATTCATTTAGATTATTAGCTTTTCTTCCACATTGATATATCCTATATTCTAAACCTTGTGAAACGTCTGCAACGGATTGTATTTCCTCTATGGTTGAGGTTCTCAATTTGTATAGTATAGCCTGTTCAAGATTTTCAAGTTTAGTTATAGGGAAGTCATCTTTCCATATAGGTAGATACTTCTTAAACTCTTGATGGTTACCATATATTAAACTTCTAATGTGTGAGGCACTGGCGAAATCGTCTATTGCTATGCTTGAATGGTGTTGAACGTGTTTTCTAGTGATAGTAGTGGGTTCTATATTAGAATTTAATCTATTTAACGCTCGGATATACTCTAATCCTAGGACGTTGTTAGGCTCATTTAATATGTGTGAATAGTCTTTCATTAATTGTGATAAAGCCATGGGAAAGGTCATTCCAGACTTTATTAACTCTAACATTCTATTAGATGTGCGTACTTCTTCAGAGACTTTGGCGATATATTTTAGGGTATCAATATCGGAAGTACTGCCAAAAGATAACGTATCTATGCAATTTAGGTCATTTAAAATAGATATGCCACCATTAGCAAAAAATTCTGCTGATGATAATGAATAACATACTGGTAACTCTAAGATTAAATCAACACCATTTAAAATAGCCATCTTAGAACGCTGGAACTTATCTATTATGGATAAGTCACCACGTTGGACGAAGTTGCCACTCATTACTACTACTACATGAGTTATGTTATACTCCTTTTTAAACGTTTCTATTTGATATCTATGACCGTTATGAAATGGATTATATTCAGCGATAATTCCACCTATTTTCATATAAACCTCCTTATGTTATTATGGTAATAAGTTTTTAAAAAAGGGGCATCAAAGTTTGATGCCCCTTATTATATATTATGTGCAATTACTATTTAGATATAGCTTCTAAAGTATCTCTAGCGATTAATAGTTCTTCATTAGTAGGAACTACCCAAAGTTCGACTTTGGAATCTTCAGTTGAGAATTTACCAAATTCACCATGTGTCATCTTTAAGTTTAGTTCTTTATCAAACTTGATACCTAAACTTTCAAGATTACTTAACGCTTCAGCTCTAACTTCAGGAGCGTTTTCACCGATACCACCAGTAAATAGGATAACGTCTGCACCGTTAAGAACTGCCATAAATGAACCGATATACTTTTTAATTTCATATGACAACATTTCAGAAGTAATTTCAGCTCTATGGTTATGTTCCATTCTTGCTTTGGTGATGTCTCTGTTATCACTGGAAATACCAGAAACGCCAATAAATCCTGACTTCTTATTTAGATATTCACTAGTTTCTTTTGGAGATAGTCCCATCTTTTCTTGAAGGTAAGTTACTGCAGATGCGTCAATAGAACCACATCTAGTACCCATGATTAAACCATCAAGAGGAGTAAATCCCATAGTAGTGTCGATAGACTTACCATTTTCAATGGCAGTAATAGAAGAGCCATTTCCTAAGTGACAAGAAATGATTTTTAAATCTTTAACGTCCTTGCCCATTAGTTCTGCAACCTTTTGAGATACATATCTATGAGAAGTGCCATGGAAACCATACTTTCTAATCTTAAACTTTTCGTAACATTCGTATGGTAGAGCATACATATAAGCCTTTTCTGGCATGGTTTGATGGAAAGAAGTATCAAAAACTACTACTTGAGGTACACCCTCAGGAAGTACACTCTTACAAGCGTTTAGTGCTAAGACGTGTGCATGGTTATGTACTGGAGCTAGTTCAGATAGTTCATCAATCTTAGCGATAACTTCATCAGTGGCGATACAAGTCTTAGTAAAAACTTCAGCACCTTGGACTACTCTATGACCTACTGCTAAGATTTCACTCATATCATTGATTACTTTAGTATCACCAGTAGTTAGTAACTTAATGAGTTCATTAAACGCTTCAGTATGGGTAGGAAAATCTACATCTTTATCTACCACTATACTAGTAGATGTCTTATAAGTGATGTGTCCATCTATACCTATTCTGTCGCAGTTTCCTTTAGCGATAACTTCTTCATTGTCCATCTCTATAAGTTGATACTTTAAAGATGAACTTCCTGCATTGATTACTAATATTTTCTTCATTGCAATCTAAATCCTTTCAGATAGAATAATTTTATATTAATATTATATCTCTAATTTAGAGAAATTTCAAGGGCTTCTATCAAAAAAATACGGATATTACGTAAAATTTTAATATAGATTGTATTCATCTTGAGTATTTTCAGTATTCTTATTGAAATTAATCTTTTCAGCAGATTTCAACACTATTGAACCTTCATCACTGCGAACAAATTCCATCTTAAGTTGGATAGTGGTGGTTTCTTGAGAGTTTTCGTCAATATTCGTATTAGAAGTATCCAAAATAGTAGCCGTAGACGTATATGAAAGGTCAAAATTTACATGGTATACCATTCCAAAGTTACCATCTGAGTTAGGGCGACCGTAGATTAAGATGTTATTAACATCGGTTAGGGTACAGTTTGGCAACATATTAGATATTAAAGAGTTATAGTATTGAGAGTTCGTTACACTTCTAATCATGTCGGTATCTGAGATGAACATGGCTTCACAGTAAGTTGAAACTTTTTCTATTATTGTACAATAGTCATCATAAGCAGAGATGCCGTCAGTTAAAGGGTTCTTTATGGTTACGGATAGGTTTAAATCGAAGATTTTAAAAGGTATCTTCAAAGATGTATAGGTACAGTTGCCATTATCATCGGCAGAAACGGTAGCTATTATGTCACCTTTTTTGAGTGTAGCAACGTTGTCAGTTATTTCACAAGTATCCCATTCTTGAAAGAGTTCTATATTTCCGAGACTATCAAACAAGATTTTTTTATTATTTTCACTTAAAGTTCCTATCAAGAAGTAATTATTTTCATGTGAAATAGTATTAAATAGCATAGGAATTATGGTATTTTCGTAGCTATCTAAAATTCCCATAGATATTGAAGCACTATCTATAATGCGACCTACTATAAATCTATCTTCGGAGAGTACTTCAATGCTATTCCATACTGGTGAGATTATTTCTCTACCGTTTGAAGTCATCATACCATAATATCCTCTTGCGTTGCTAACCATTAATAGGTTACCATCATCATAAGATTGTATGACATCATAATTATTGATGTTTTTAGGTATTTTATCGCTATGAACCTTTTTGTCAATATACTCATTGCTTAAAAATTGAGAAGATATCAATAAAACTGTTAATGATAAGCATACTATCAACTTGTTTCTTTTTAAGATATTCATATATTTCACCATTATTAAACGTATGGAACGTCTAATGATAGACGTTCCATTAAACTAATGTAAATTGTCATTATCTTTTCTACCAATGATGCCTTTTTCAGTCTCTTTAACTATATAGATTGGTCTATGTTTAACTTCTAAGTACATCTTGGAGAGGTATAATCCAACGATACCTAAACATAGTAATTGAATACCTCCTACAAAAAACAGTCCTGTAAGTATTGCCGAAATAGTCCCGAAACCTATGATACCAAATGTGATTAACATTATCAAACCTAAAACACAGAACAGTATTCCGAAAAATATCGATAATGATAATGGAAACGTTGAAAACGCCATAATTCCTTCTAATGAATACTTGAATAAACCAAAAAATGACCATGATGTATTACCTGCAGCACGTTCAACATTTTCATATTCAATGTATTTAGTTTTAAATCCTACCCATGAGAATATTCCCTTGGAAAACCTATTATATTCACTCATAGATAGGATACTATCTACCATGTGACGGGTCATAAATCGGAAATCTTGAGCGCCATCAACGATTTCAGTTTGGGAAATCTTGTTCATAATCTTATAGAATAGTCTAGCGAACCAAGAACGCACAGGAGACTCACCTTCACGACTAACTCTTCTAGTAGTAGCACAATCATATTCGCCATCTTTTACATACTCATACATTTTGGGGATAAACTTTGGTGGGTGTTGTAGGTCAGCATCAAGGATTACTACGTAATCTCCTTTGGAGTTCTGTAACCCTGCAAACATACCAGACTCTTTACCGAAGTTTCTTGAAAATGATACATAACGTACTCTTTTATCTTTTTTAGCTAACTCTCTAAAGATTTGTAGAGTTTTATCCTTAGAGCCATCGTTTACAAACATGAGTTCATAGTCGATGTTGTATTTTTCACGCATTCCACCCATTACCTTGGTAATCTCATCATAGAATAATGGAAGCACTTCTTCTTCATTATAGCACGGAACGACTACAGATATTAGTTCCATTTGATTAATTTCAATCCTTTCGTATATGTGATACTTTATTATTATAATATTATATCACATAACTAAATTTTTTTCAACATCTTTATTAGAAAATATTTTTCTATGCTATGAACTAAGAAGATTAAGAATAGTCTTATTGAGTTATAGTTGTTTTAGAAGTCATCTTATTAGTAGAATGAGTAACTTTATTTTCTATGTAATACCATATACAACCCATAGTAATGGATATTATTATATTCAAAGGCAAGGTAATATTAAAGTTATTAACATCTACATGGATTAAATGGTAAAATCTACTGGATAAATTTATAAATATCAACTGTGAAAACATTATATGATATGATGATTTACCAATATATTCTAAACATCTACCTGTTTTAGTATGAGAAGTATATTCTTTGAAGTCTTGCATTAAAAAATATACTATCGGAAAGATGTACATCACAGCCAACATAGATGTTCCTCTTGAATTTACAAATACTTTTACTGGATATTCTAAATATGCTATCGCAAATATGAACATAAATCCGATTAAAAACATTATTATCAAGATGACCTTGTTAAGTTTATCATCTTTGTGTTTGTGCATATAGCAACCTAAAGCGATAGCAGATAAGAATTTAAATATTAATAGTCTGTAAATTTTACTATCTAAGGATATACTAGTAGTAACATACTCATACAGAAAGTTCACAATTCCTATGGAGATTACTCCACTAATATCGAATTTTTTTATTATGGTGAATATTATTGGAAATATAATTATAAACTGTATCATCATATGATAGTAGTAAGCACCTGCACCATAATCTGCATACACAAAAGATACTATTATATTCTTTAGATTAAATTCAAGGTGGTATAAATCTAATGTATACCAACATATTAAAGATATTATAAATGCTATTATCATAGGGATAGTAAATCTTTTGAATTTCTGTAGCAAGTTTTTTAAATTATACATATCTTTGATTGTACTATACTTTGAATATGATAACTAAAAAGTATAACCACTTAAAATCATAAATATAGGCACTGCCAATTGATAGATGTATATAAATGTTAATCCTTTTCTAAACGTTGGCAAAGGTATGTTAGTATGTTGTACTATCACGAATACTATACATATTGCTTTTAAGTAGTCAATGAATGAGTTCCTAGTTTTTTTCATGATGCTTCCCATGTATTTTAAATTCCTTTTCTACTTAAAAATAAGTTATTTGAGTATATTATTTTTAATCTGTAATAGGTCAATCATGTTGAACTTACCATCTTTGTTGATATCGCCCAATATAGATATGCTTTCATCTATCCCCAAAAGATATTTTTTCATTAGTAGAACGTCCAAGGAGTTTATGTTATCATCTGCATTGATGTCGCCAAACTCATATATTTTTACGTTTGAGATATCATCAGTAACTTGAATACCGTTCTCTTGAGCATACTGCCACGCAACTGAATTTTCTGGGGCGACTATGGTAAAATACTCATTTTTACTAGTATAGAAACAGTTATCTCCGATATCAGTTAGAGTAATAGGCAATTGTACTACCATCTGATAGTTACAACTAAATAAAGTCATATATCCTATAGATGTCACACCCTCTGGTATAGTTATAACTTGTAAATTTTTCATACTGGTGAAGTTTCCAGTACCGATAGTCTTTAAGTTTTTAGATAACTCTAAATTCTTGAGATTTGAACAGAAACTAATCGCAGAGTCGCCAATAGATGTAACAGTATCAGGTAAGATTAACTCTTCTAGGTAGCTATTGCTAAATATACTTTGATTTTCTAAAGTAGTTACACCCTCAGGAACTGTAAAAGATTTATCATCTTTCCTTGATGGATATATCACCAATGTAGACATATCTTTAGTATAGATAACGTCATCAATAGTGGTATAGTATGGGTTATCTTCACTAACGATAATCTTTAAAGTTTTACTACTTCCGAATATGGAATGGTGTAAGTTATTAACCTTTGATGGTATGTATATTTCACATAATTTTGCATTACTAATGTTACTAAAAGCAACGTCACCTATAGTTGTTACACTCTCAGGTATTGAAATATCTTCTACATTTACTAACGTACAAAAAGCGTGGTCACCTATAGAGGTCACACCATCTTCAATGATTACCTTTTTAATCTCTCTTTGATAACCGTTCCAAGGTTGTTTTATATAGCTACCAAAACCATACATATCACCTGTACCACTGATAGTTAAAACTCCAGTATCTTTATTGAATGAGTACGTTAGATTATCCCCACACTTTCCTTCATAGGATACTGTGCTACTAGTTCCAATGGTAATACTTGGAACTGCTATATTATCGGCGTTGACAGTTATTGGCATGGATATCAATGCTAATGCAAACACTCCACAGATTAGTCTTTTTAAACTTTTCATTATAAAAAATCTCCTTTTTATTTATATACTAAAATTCTACTATATCCAGTTAAAAAAGTCAAGGAATATTTGCAATAATCATAATAGTATGATATAATTATCTAAAAAGAGGTGACTTTTATTGAACATATCACAAGTAAAGGGGTACATCTTCGATTTAGATGGTACTCTAATAGACAGTATGCCCCTTTGGTACAACGTCGATAGGATTTTTCTATCTGAACATGGCATAAATCCCCCTGATAATATCTCCGAAATAGTCAAAAAGATGACTGTGGAACAATCATCTAAATACTTCCTTGATACTTTTAATCTAAAAGTATCACAACAGGATATTATCAATCGCATAGAGGAGATTGTAGCTGAAAATTATGAGAAAACTATCCCATTAAAAGATGGAATATCCGAACTTTTAGACTATCTTGATAGTAAGAATATCCCTTATGGAGTAGCTACTGCTACTTATAGAAGTCTTGCAGTTTCGTGCCTAACTAGATTGGGCTTAATCAACAGGATTAAATTTCTTGAAACGTGTTCAGAAATCGGCAAAGGTAAAGAATTTCCAGATATCTTTTTTAAGTGTGCTGAAAATCTAAGATTACCTCCCGAAAATATCGCAGTAGTAGAAGATAGTCTATACTGTCTTGAAACTGCTAAAAATCATGGATTTTTTACTATCGCTATTCGTGATAAATCTACATCTAGTAGTGATTGGTTTAAAATTGAAAATATTTCACATTTATATTTTTATCATGCTACTGAATTAACTAAGTATATACAAAAATTTGATTTATATCAAAAATCATTTGTATACCAAACTTTTAATAACTTGGATATTATGGGTAATATACTTAAATCACATAAAAGCTACCAGTTTGATTACTTTGAATATATATATAGTACTGGTCAAGGCAGTGATACTATTCAAATAAATAGTATTACTAGCAAATCGAATAGTATAGAGTGTTCTCCACAAGAGTTGCTTTGTTATTTAATGATAGAATTTATAAAGTATGATGGTTATACCAAAGATGATTTTAAAGACCATACTTTCCAAGAATGTTGTTATGAGATTATTTTTCAATTTTGTGACCATATAGATTTTACTTTTAATAGTAATGATGAAAGAAAAGACTTTTCTAAAGTAGATATTAAGTACTTTTTTGAATATGCTATGAAATATCTTAATGCTAGAACTATTGAAGACTTAGAAGGATATAGTTCAAATCAATTTTTAGAAAAATCATTATTTAATTTAAAAGATGTTGAAATATATGAAATTGGCAATATAGATAAATGGTATTTCTATCAAGATAGGTATATTGGATATAATAAAAATAGTATGTTCATATGCTCTTTAGGGATTGTAAAAAGTTAAAAGGTGGTAATATATTATGAATAAAAAAGTAATGGTAGGAATGTCTGGCGGTGTAGATAGCTCAGTTACGGCATTGTTGCTAAAAAATCAAGGATACGATGTCATGGGAGTAACTTTAAAACTATTCTCTAATGATGATATAGTGCTATCCGATGAGGCTAAAAGGACTTGTTGCTCCCTTGATGATGTCGACGACGCTAGACGTGTAGCATATAAAATCGGAATTGAACACGTAGTATTTAATTTTAAAGATTACTTTAAAAAATCGGTTATGGATAACTTTGTAGATAGTTATATCAATGGAGGAACTCCGAACCCTTGCATACAGTGTAATAAGCATATCAAATTTGATGAAATGCTCCGCCGTGCAGAAACTCTTGGATTTGATTATATCGCTACTGGACACTATGCACACATCATAAAAGATGATACTACTGGTAGATATCTTTTAAAACGTCCAACCGATAGACACAAAGACCAAACTTATGTATTGTATAACTTGACACAGTATCAATTGGAGAGAACTCTTTTCCCTCTTGCTGATTACGATAAAGATACAGTTCGCAAAATCGCTGAAGATAACGACTTAATCAATGCCCGAAAACCTGATAGTCAAGATATCTGCTTTGTGCCTAGTGGAAAGTATGTTGAATTTATCAATAAGCAAGGATATCAAGCTAAAAAGGGAAACTTCATAGATACTAATGGTAATATCTTAGGAGAACATCAAGGGATTATCAACTATACTATAGGACAACGCAAGGGATTAGGTGTCACCTTTGGAAAGCCTATGTTTGTAATAGATAAAAATCCAATAGATAATACAGTAACTCTTGGAACTAACGAAGAACTATATACATCAGAACTTATTGCAGATAACGTCAATTTGATATCCATTGAAAAGATTACAGAACCACTTAAAATAATGGCAAAAACTAGATATAATCAGGTGGAGCAATCTGCGACGGTTTACCCTCTTAATGATGGAAAAATTAAGGTAGTTTTTGATACTCCTCAAAGGGCGATAACTAAAGGTCAAGCAGTGGTAATGTATCAAGGGGAATTTGTACTTGGTGGAGGTACTATCCTTTGATTAATATTAAAAACGTGCCTAAAAAAAGGAACATCAATATTTATTGGTGTTCCTTTTTATGTTATTGATTTAAAAATTCTTGAACGGTGAGCGTTTTAACGTGTAGTTTCATGTTATCCATAATATCTAAGACGGCTTTACCTGAATTTAGTTTATATTCACCAACGGCATCTTGGAGGTATATTAGAGGTTTTCCAGTATCTAAGATATCTAAGGCAGTGGATAGTATACAACAGTCGGCGACCACTCCACAGATAGTGACGATATCATGACCATCTATTAGAGTTTTAAGAGTGTCATTTTTATAACATGAGTAAGTAGATTTATCCACTACTTGATACTTACTTAGATAAGGGTTAAAATCTTGAATAATCTCATTTAAGAATGTAGAATTATTGATATCCTCATACTTTTGATTATAGTTTTTCCAAGTGCCTATAGGATTTTTTTCAGCTATGAAACGGGTAAATACAATCTTATTAAACTTATCACATTCACATAGAGTTTTAATCCTAGGGATAATATCGGTGATGTTGGCACACTCCCAAGGTTGTTTAGGAAGGTAGGCATTTTGCATATCGATGACTAATAATAGATTTTTCATAATTTTACTACTCCAATCCAAAATTTTTGATAGATAAAGGACTACTCGTAAGAGTATAACAAAAATAGAACTTTCGTTAAACTCTGTAATTGTAGAACTTATATCAATATAATATCACGAAATGGAGGCATTTTCAAGAGGAATTGCCATAAAATATTCTACAATATACACTATAATTAACATTAAATCACGATAAGTTTATATAATATCCACAAATTTCAAAAAACCACTTGATTTTTCGTTGATTTTAAGGTACTATATATATGCTAAGTAACATAATATTGTACATTCTAACAGAAAGGATTTTTTATTATGTTTGTTTTTAAAGATAAGTATAACATAGATGACTTATTAGAAATAGTATCTATTTTAAGAAGTGAAAATGGTTGCCCTTGGGATAAGGTTCAAACTCATGAAAGTATCAGAAAGGACTTTATTGAAGAAGTTTACGAAGTCATAGAGGCTATCGACCTTAAAGATACTGACCTACTTAAAGAAGAACTTGGCGACGTTCTTTTGAATACCGTCTTTCATGCCCAGATTGAAACAGAAAATCAAAACTTTACTTTTGATGACGTTTGCAACGACATCTGTCAAAAGATGATAGTTAGACACCCTCATGTATTTGGTGAAGTCTCTGCTAATACTACAGAAAAGGTTCTAAACAATTGGGACAAGATTAAAATGGATACCAAAGGTCAAACTACGTATACTGAAACTCTTGAAAGTGTTGCAAAGTCTCTACCTGCTTTGATGAGAGCCGAAAAGGTTGGAAAACGTGCTTCTAAGGCTAATTTCGATTTTCCAAACGTAGATGAGACTTTTAAAAGTGTCCAATCTGAATTGGAAGAGCTTAAACAAGCTATAGATAGTAATAATCAAAGTAGTATCTATGAAGAGTTTGGCGACTTGCTATTTGCCTGTGCTAATCTCGGTAGGAAACTAGGTATCGATAGCGAACGTTCTTTATATGATGCTACTGATAAGTTTACTAATAGGTTTGCAAAGGTTGAAGAATTGTCTAGGTCTAATGGGAATGATATGAAGTCCCTTGACATAAGTCAGCTAGATGCCCTTTGGCAAAAAGCTAAAAATTAAATTTTTGGAGGAATTTTTAAATGAGTAACTCAGAAAGAATTAAAAAGGCAGATTTATTAAAGAAAATCAAGGAAAATGGTGACTTTACTAGCTCTAAAGATGCTGAAAACGCTCTAAACGCTGTAATCTCTTCCATCACTGAAACACTAGTAGAAGGTAAGAAGGTACAAATCTTAGGCTTTGGTACTTTTGAAGTACGTCACAGAAACGAAAAGAAAGCTACTAATCCAAAGACTAAAGTCCCTTACATTCAACCTGCTAAAGAAGCTCCTGCTTTCAAGGCTGGTAAGGCTCTAAAAGATGCAGTAAATAAGTAATTTCAGTCGATTGAAAACGTAATCGCCTAAGTGTCAAACTTAGGCGATATCTGTTTAAATAAGATTATTAAATCCAATATTTTCCATGATTATTTTCTTATAAAGTATCCTATAATATTAATGTTCCTAGTGAACAGATTAATTTTATTGAAAGGGCTTTTATTATCCTGTTATTGTGTGTATTTAATAGAATGATAAAAGTATGTGTGATAATATCATGGATTGTAATAGTAAGAAAAATTCTAGCATCATGTGTACAGTTCAACAGTGTAAACATCATTGTGGTACAGAACAGTATTGTTCTTTAAATACCATTAGAGTAGGTACTCATGAAAGTAATCCAACAGTTCCAGAGTGTACAGATTGTAACTCTTTTGAAGCTAAGTAGTCTTAGAAAAGGGTTAAACTTATCTAACACTTAAGATTGAACGGTAAAATAGTAAGCGTTTGGGATTTTTTAAACGCTTACTATTTTTAATTTTGGGACTAATATCCAAAAAATCGGGTTTAAAATAGTGCATAAGGTGAAATTTTTTTAAAATCTATTGCCATAGCTGAAAAAATAGTATATAATAGGAATATAATAAAATCGATATTTTTATAGGAAGGAGATACTATCAAGCAAGTCTCTTGATAGTTTGTGTATTATTATGGACGAAAAAACTATAAGTTTTAATTTAAACGAAAATCCTGAAAAGATAGTAAAAGAAAATCTTTCAAAAGTATATGATGCTTTAGTCGAAAAAGGTTATGACCCAGTAAATCAAATAGTAGGTTATATTCTTTCAGAAGACCCTACATATATCACAACCTATAACAACGCTAGAAGTTTAGTAAGACATATTGATAGAGACCAACTGTTACAATATTTAGTTAAATCCTATTTAGAAAAATAATCATAGAATATTTTTATCCACTCTACAAAAAATATTAGTACTAGATTTTTTATAGAAATCTTAAATTTTTTGTAAGGGAGGTTATCTATATTGAATAGGTTTGGAATATTTCTAGTAACTCCGATAGTTTCAAGTTTAGTTTTCACACCTAATATCAGTGTATCTGCTTATGATATCACTCCTCATGGATACGGTCAAGGTACTATAGTAGATAGTAACAACGTTCCAACGGGTGCTAAGATGTTTAATGAAACGTACTCTTTATATGGTGCATATGCTTTAACTTCTCAGCCTAAACAGATTATCATTACTTTTGACCAAGGCTATGAAAATGGCTACACTTCAAAAATTTTGGATACCTTAAAAGAGAAGAACGTTAAAGCTATATTCTTCTTAACGGGTGATTATGCTAAAAAAGAAAAGGCTCTAGTCCAACGTATGATTGATGAGGGACATTGTTTGGGTAATCATGGTATGACTCATGCAAAACTTCCTACACTGAACCAACAGGAAATAGAAGAAGAAATCATGTCATTACACAACTATGTCTTAGATGAGTATGGGTATGAAATGCAGTATTTTCGTCCACCTTGTGGAGAGTTCTCAGAAGAAAGTTTAGCAGTTACTCAAAAGTTAGGATATCAAACTATCTTTTGGAGCTTTGCCTATGTCGATTGGAATGTAGACAGTCAACCAAATCCAAGTAGTTCTTTAGAAAAGGTGGTATCGTCTGCCCATGATGGTGCTATCTATCTGTTGCACTCAGTTTCATCTACTAACGCTGAAATTCTTGGCGATGCCATAGACCAATTGAGAAGTAAAGGTTTTACCGTATAATCAATATAAGCACTACAGATTTTTATCATATCGGTAGTGCTTTCATGATTATTAATCTTTCATATAATTATATGCCAATTCAACGGCATCTTGAGAGATGTTACAACCTAATACATAGAATGGTATATTATTTATAGTGAAATCCACTAAATTGAGAAATTCCATCATTTGAGTATAGTCTGTAGGCATAATCGTTTGATGGAAAAATCTATTAGTGATATCGTCTTGGGACGCTTTATAGATGTAATTCTCCGTAGAACGTTCTATAAAACATATCGACTTTATAGGCACAATAATGTTACTTCCTAAATTTTCTTTACCGTTCCAAGGAGTACCACAGGCATTTAGAGTGCTTTCAAAAATTCTAAAGATTGGCTTATCACCATTGATTATCTTGGCTCTATCTTTGAAGTATTTTAACCAAAGTTCACCATGTGTGGACTTTCCAACCCCAGATTTAGCACTAAATACATATCCTTGATTGTCTACTTCTACTACACAAGAATGGAATAGGTAAGCGTCATAGTGTAATATTTTAGTACAAATCTTTCTATATATGCAGATACTTTCACAGTATCCCATGGAGAATTTTTCAGAAGTTCGTTCTTTGTATATTTCATCTTCGGTTACCGATACGTAAAAGTCTACATTAGGGGAGTGAGTAATATAATCTTTACATAAAATTTCTATATATTGATATTTATTATCTATACCAATGTTTAGCTTAGCAATACTTATAGTAAACATTTATAAAAATTTCCTTTCAGGTCTGATTTTTTAAGATTATATCATATTATTGTGGAAAAGTCAAGTTTGTTAGATATTTAAATTCGATAATATTCAAATTTTTTTATAGAAATCTTCAAAAAAACACTTGACAAATCTAAAAGGTTATGATATAATTATCTACGTTGTCTGATTACAACACATATGATTAAATTCTAAAGACAGTCGGCAAAAAAAGTAAGTCCAACCGAGGAAAGTTATATTAATTCTATGTGATGCTTTTTATGAGTAAAAAAGAAGTTTAAACATGAACATTAATTCTAAACCTTTTCTCATCTTGTCGAGGAAGGGATTTTTTCATATATTACACGTTAGAGGTTAATTAATCGGAGGTGAAATATATGCCAAGTGCTAAGATTTTAGAAGCTAAACAAGCTAAGGTTGCTCAACTTGCTGAACTTTTAAAAAATTCTAAGTCTGGTGTAATCGTTGACTACAGAGGTATCACAGTTGAAGAAGATACTAAGTTAAGAAAAGAACTTCGTGAAGCTGGTGTTCACTACTCTGTTGAAAAGAATACTATGCTTAAAAGAGCTTTAGCTGAAGCTGGTATCAGTGGTTTAGATGACGTTCTTGAAGGTACTACTGCTATCGCAGTATCCGACAACGATGAAACGGCTCCAGCTAGAATTTTAGGAAAGTATGCTGATGAATTAGAAAATAAGTTTGAACTTAAAGCAGGTTATATCGGTACAGAAATCTATGACCAAGCAGGTGTTCAAGCACTTTCAAAGATTCCATCAAAGGAAACGTTACTTGCTATGCTCGTTGGTTCACTTCAAGGACCTATTCAAAAACTTGCTGCAACTCTTCAAGCCGTTGTGGAAGACAAGGAAGGCAAAGGCGAAGTTGCTTAATTATCCTATATCCACTTGATGTGGTGGTTTAGGAAGTATCTATTTTTTTAATAATGTTATATAAAGGAGATTTTTAATCATGGCTTCAGAAAAGATTACAAACTTTGTAGAAGAAATCAAGACTTTATCTGTTCTTGAATTAAAGGAATTAGTTGACGCTATCCAAGAAGAGTTTGGCGTTACTGCTGTTATGCAAGCTGGTCCAGCTGTTAGTGGTGCTCCTGCAGAAGCTGAAAAGACTGAATTTGACGTAGTTATGACTTCTTTCGGTGAAAAGAAGATGAACGTTATCAAGGCTGTTAAGGATATTTGTGGTCTAGGTCTTAAGGAAGCTAAGGAATTTGTTGAATCCGTTCCTAAGACTGTTAAGGAAGGTATCTCTAAGGCAGAGGCTGAAGAACTTAAGGCTAAGCTCGAAGAAAGTGGAGCTACTATCGAAATTAAGTAATTTTACTTACTTAGATATTTTTAAAACCGTATCTCATGAGATACGGTTTTTTTGTTGACTTTCTTCATAAAGTATGATATAATATTATCCATAATCTTATATGTAGATGTGGCGAAATGGCAAACGCATCAGTTTCAGATGCTGAGGGTATTTATACCTTGTGGGTTCAAGTCCCATCATCTGCATTATAAAAGGTGTGATATCTTATGATATTACACCTTTTTTAGTATCTATATTATTACTATAGTTATTGCAAGGGTTAGAAAAATATGTTATAATATCAATACGTAGTAAACGTGACTATTTATTTTTTGAGGTGATGTTTTTTGTATAATGATATCTTATGGTATGAAAAACCTGCTGAAAACTTTGATGAGGCTCTTCCTGTAGGTAATGGTAGGATTGGTGGCATGGTATATGGTAATCCAAGTTATGAGACTATTCATCTAAATGAAGATAGTGTTTGGTCTGGTGGTAAGAGGAATAGGAACAATCCGAACAGTTTGGAACATCTTGAGGAGATTAGAGACCTTTTAATCAATGAAAAGATTGAAGAGGCTGAAAAGTTAGCTTTTAAGTATATGCAAGGTGTCACACCTAATTCCCGTCACTATATGCCATTGGGTGATTTATTCATATCTATGGAAAATATTGGGGATATTTCAAACTATAAGCGTTCGTTAGATATTTCTAATGCTATGGCAATCACTGAGTTTACCTCTAATGACGTTAGATATCTAAGGACGGTTTTCGTATCCGAACCTGATAGTGTCATGATTATCCATATTGAGGGGGATAAACCTAACTCTGTAAACGTTTCCTCTCATATAGATGGCAGAGATGATTATTTTGATGACAGTCGTCCTTATGATGATGAGACTATCTTATATACTGGTGGCACTGGTGGTATAGATGGTATATCCTTTGCTAGTGCTATGACGGTCACTCAAATAGGTGGAGAAATCTATACAGAGGGTGGAAGCCTATGTGTTAAAAATGCTGATGAGGTTACTTATATCTTATCTGCACAGACGAGCTATCGCACAGATGACTATGTTCAATCTGCTTTGTTAGATTGCGAATTTGCTAAAAGTAGTATCTATGATGAGTTGCTATACCGTCACATTTCGGATTATCAAGAGTTTTATAATAGAGTATCTTTGCAACTCAACGATAATAGCAATGGTGCGAGTGAACTTCCAACCAATAAGAGGATTGAACGTCTAAAAAATGGCGATATCAACACTAAAGATAATACTCTATATGCGTTATACTTTAATTACGGTCGTTACCTAATGATTTCTGCTAGTCGTGAGGGTACTCTACCTATGAACCTTCAGGGAATTTGGAATAAGGATATGTGGCCTGCTTGGGGTTGTCGATTTACTGTGAACATAAACACAGAAATGAACTATTGGATTGCCGAAAGTTGTAACCTATCAGAGTGCCACAAACCACTATTTGACCATATAGAAGTAATGCGTCCAAACGGTAGAGAAACTGCTAAAACTATGTATGGTTGTAAAGGATTTGTATGTCATCATAATACAGATATTTGGGGTGATACTGCTCCTCAAGATTTATGGATACCTGCTACTATTTGGCCTATGGGTGGGGCTTGGCTATGTTTACACATCTATGAGCATTACCTATATACTCTTGATAAAGACTTCCTTGCCGATAAGTATGAAACTCTTAAAGAATGTGCCGAATTCTTTGTGGACTTCTTAATAGAAGATAAACAAGGTAGATTAGTTACTTGTCCATCAGTATCACCAGAGAATACGTATCTAACTGAAAGTGGTTCAAAAGGTTCATTGTGTGTAGCACCATCTATGGATAGCCAAATAATAACGGTGTTGTTTAATGATGTTATCCAAAGTGCGAAAATCCTAGGCAAAGAGGATACTTTTATAGATAAGTTAAAATCTATATTGGATAAGCTCCCTAAGATTGAAATAGGTAAGTATGGACAAATCAAGGAATGGGCTATAGACTATGATGAGGTTGAAATCGGACATAGACACATATCGCAACTGTTTGCGTTGTATCCAGCAGATTTGATATCACCATATAAGACACCTGAATTATCAAAATCTGCAAGGGCTACCATTGAAAGAAGATTATCACATGGTGGTGGTCACACTGGTTGGAGTAGAGCATGGATTATCAACATGTGGGCAAGGTTGCTAGATAGTGACATGGTTGAAGAAAATCTATTTAAGTTGTTGGCATACTCCACTAATGCCAACCTCTTAGATAGCCACCCACCATTCCAAATTGATGGCAACTTTGGTGGTACTGCAGGTATTGTGGAAAGTTTGATGCAATCACATAGTGGAGAGATTAACATACTACCATGTATACCAAAATCATGGGAGAGTGGTTCTGTAAGAGGTATCAAAGCTAGAGGGAACTTTGAAATTTCCATCGATTGGGAAGACAATAAACTAAAATCTGTGGAGATTATATCACTAAGTGGTGGAGTTTGCAAAGTTCGTACTAATTGCGATACTATAAAGTTATCCAGTAATGGCAAAGATGTTGACTACTCCACGAAAGATGGCATTATAATCTTTAATACCATCATTGGAGAAAGATACAATATATTCAATATTGATTAATTAAACATTTTAAGGGGAATAAGTTTTAAACGTTCCCCTTATTTTTTATAGTTATTTGGAAATAAATTATAAATTTTTGACCAATAATTTACTGGAATTTTATTGTAATTTAAAACGCATATGCTATAATATGGATATATTAATGGAAAGGAGGAAGATATCATGAAAAAGTCAGTATCAATTGTGATGATGTTACTTACTCTATGCTTGACTATGTCATTAAGTACCGTTTCTGCCGTTGAAGTTTCTAATTATGAGTTAAAGTCTAATGAAATAGTGGTTTCTCATGAGAAGGTTCAATCTGTAGATGATGATGGAAACGTCAAGGAAGTAGGTTTAGCATCTTATGAGCAACAGCCTTTAGATTTTGCAATCAATTCAAATGGTTGTACTACTGGAAATCATTTGAATGTAGTTTCTAATGGTGCTACAGACGTTACTCGAATACATCGTGATAGTCACCCAAATTGGTGTACAGTTGAATATACTTACTATTGGAAGTGTACTAACTGTCACACCACTGGCAAAGATGTTAGAGATGAATTAGTTTGGTGTCCTAGCAAAGATACTAATGATAGTATTGTAGAAGTTGAATAATCTAACTAAAGTATGTTAAAAAAATCACGGGAAAGGTTATCCCGTGATTTTTTTTGTTACTTCTTAAGTATCTTTTTGATGACTTTAACCAAAAAGAATATTACTACTGCAACAGGTACTAACTTGATTAGTGCTACCAATATCACAGATGCAGTGGATAAAACCATGTTTAATAGTACGAAAGCCAACTTTAAGATTACTACTCCTACTATTATAAGTACAGCAATCTGCAAGATTTTTTGTAATTTCATAAAAAAATCAACTCCTATTTGTAAATTTCATTATCTACAAAACCGACCTTTCTAAATACCTTTGAAACGTTCCTTGATGATATTCTAAGAGCCATTTCATCGCCTTTAGTGAAACATTCTTTTAAGTAAGCCTTGTCATTGATGTACCTATTAAAGTTATCTCTAACGGGTGCTAGGCAATCTGCGACGGTTTCACCAACGGCAGATTTAAACTCACCGTAGCCTTTGCCACTAAATTCGGAGGTAATCTCATCGAAAGATTTACCAGTGACTGCTGAATATATGGACATAAGGTTATTGATGCCATCTTTACCTTCACGATAACAAACTTCAGTATCACTATCAGTGACGGCACGTTTAAACTTCCTAATGATAGTATCCTTATCGTCTAAGATTAAGATACATGCGTTAGGATTTTCGTCAGATTTAGACATCTTTTTGGTAGGGTCTTGTAAAGACATGATTTTAGCTCCAGTTTTAGGAATGTATGCTTCAGGGACTACCAAGGTATCACCATAACGTGAGTTAAACCTTTGAGCTATGTTTCTAGCAAGTTCAAGATGTTGTTTTTGGTCTTGACCTACTGGAACGAGGTCGCTTTTATAAGCCAATATATCACTAGCCATCAATACGGGATAGGTAAACAATCCTGCATTGACATCATCTGAATGTTTAGCACTTTTGTCTTTGAACTGTGTCATTCTTGATAGTTCACCAAATTGAGTGTTACATGAGAGTATCCAACTTAATTCAGCATGGGTTCTAACATGGCTTTGTATGAAAAATATAGATTTGTTAGGGTCTATACCACAAGCCAGTAGTAGAGCATAAGCCTCTAATGTGTGTTGACGTAGTAGTTTAGGTTCTTGTCTTACTGTGATGGCGTGTAAATCTGCTATGGAGTAGATACAGTTGTACTCATCTTGTAGAGGTATCCAGTTACGTATCGCTCCTAGATAGTTACCTAACGTAAAAGTTCCAGTAGGTTGGATAGCACTAAATATGATTTTCTTCTTATCTTCAGCCATTTAAATTACTCCTCTGTAGATGTTTCACTAGTATCCTTAGGGATTTCAACCTTTTCTACGCCTTTAACTTCCATAGGTTTGGCAAGATTTTTCCTAGTCATAACTATTTGAGGTTTTTCCGTAGGAGCATTTACATCTTTAAGAGATACTACTCTTTCACCACCGTTTTGTTTAGCGATGTTTCTGTCTCTAATTTGAGCGTTTTGAAGTTCTGTTAGAACTTTTTGGTATAGTGTAAAGATAAACCTTTTAGACTTGTCAGTTTCTGTAACCATCTTAGTAGGGTCTAATACCATCTTGTAGACGCCCTTTCTGGTTAGTAGATAGATATAGTTGTCTCTCTTAGTAGGTAAATCGTATTCTCTCGTCTTAGTACATGATGGCAACGCTTGACCTGCACTAACTAGAAAACTCAAAACTGCACTGGATACTTGTGGATACTTTTGTCCTAATCCAAGGACGCCACCACCAGTATTGAAAAATAGGTTAGCAGTTCCATTCATAGATACTACTAAGGTAGTCAATAAATCTTGACCCATAGGCATATCTACCACTGCTGCGTATACTTGATTATCTGCATTACACTTAACACCAACTGCCATTGGAGTGACGGAAAGTCCTCTAATTCTGTTTAGTAGATAGCTTTCACAAGCACCATATCTATCTAAACCTGTTGTTCTTCTAATAGCCATGATTTTTAAATCCTTTCACAATAAAATTTTTTAAATATTTGAGTACAATCGACGTTGTCAATTGATTATTCCCCAAATAGTTCTTTGGAAAGCTTTCCCAAAAGTTCACACCCTTTTATAATTTGGTCATCTGTAGGGGTAGAGAAGTTTAATCTAAATGAACTAGTTGGGTCACTATCATGGATAGTGAAAGCGTTTCCAGGAACTACTGCTACTTTATAATCTTTGATTGCTCTTGTGCAGAACTCATTCATATTGCAATCATTAGGGAGAGTACACCATATGAATAGACCACCTTCTGGTTCATTGAAAGTAATCTTAGAGGAGAAGTTTTTATTAATCTGTTCCACCATTAGATTACACTTCTTTCTATAGATTTCTCTAAGTGTTTCAAAGTGTTTTTCCATGTCAGTTTCTTCTATGAACCTATCACAGATTAACTGTGCTAAGATGTTCGTGTGAACGTCTGCAACTTGTTTACAAACTATCATTTTAGATACTATCTCTTTTAAACCTGAAACGTAACCGACTCTTAAACCTGGAGAAAGTATCTTTGAGAAGCTACCTGTATAGATAACTCTACCATCAGTATCTAAACTTTTTATAGGTGGAACGTCTTTACCCTTAATTCTTAATCTACCGTAAGGGTTATCTTCTAAGATGAAAACGTCATATTTTTGCGCTAAACGATAGAGTTCTTTTCTCTTTTCTAGTGACATAGTTCCACCAGTAGGGTTTTGAAAGTTTGGAATTACATATATTAGCTTAGTATTTGGATTTTTCTTTAAAGTTTGTTCTAGCATTTCCATATTCATGCCATCATGTTGGAGTTCCACTCCTACTAAGTTCACATTGTACGATTTAAACGCATTCAATGAACCTATAAAACTTGGACTTTCGCAGATTAAAGTATCACCTTCATTTAAGAGTACTTTACAAGCCAATTCATTACCCTGTTGAGCTCCTGACGTTATGATTAGCTCATCACGGTCGGGAACGTAGCAATTTAAAGGTTGTAATATAGCTTTTAATCTATCTCTAAGAGGAGTATAACCCTCTGTGATACTATACTGCAAAGCTAAAATCGGGTCATCTTTAAAGATTTTTGCAGTAATTTCAGCAATCTTTTCAGTTGGGAAAGCCTCAGGGGCTGGGTTTCCTGCTGATAATGATATTACATTGGGGTCACTTGCGAACTTTAGAATTTCCCTAATGGCTGATGGTTGTATAGTAGCAACCTTATCAGAAAAAGTATAATTCATTATTGATACAAGTCCTTTCTAAAAAAATCTATTTTCTATATTATAACATATATTTTCAGATTGGGCAATATAATTTTTATTGAAAATATAAAAATCTACTGGAAAGGAAGTTTTATCCATGAAGAAACAAACGTTTATACAAGGGTCTATAGTCTTGATAGTCTCTGCTTTGATAGTTAAAATAATAGGAGCATTATTTAAAATTCCATTAGCCAATATGTTAGGTGGCAATGGAATGAACTACTTTGGATGTGGATATAGTCTATTCTTACCAATATACGCCATCATGATTAATGGACTATCACCAGCCGTTTCAAAGCTGACTGCCGAAAGAGTTTCAAAGATGGACTATCACGCAGTTGAAAAGATACGTCACGTATCTTTGATATCTTTTAGTATCATAGGCTTAGTGGGTAGTGCTATAATGGTGATATTCTCTAAAGTTTTCTGTACATACGTAGCTGACAATCCTAAGGCGTACTTATCCGTAGTGATGTTAGCACCATCGGTACTGTTTGGGTGTATATGTTCGGTATATCGTGGATATTATGAGGGTCTATGTAACATGATGCCCACATCAATATCACAGTTAGTTGAGGCATTAGCCAAGTTAATCTTTGGATTAACTTTCTGTAACTTTGCCATCAACCATTATGATAGTATATCTTCATACTTTCCCGATTGTGACGTGTATGCGTTAGCTTCTGCTAGTGCAATATTTGGGATAAGTCTATCTACTGGTTTTGGATTGTTAATACTATTAATCTTTGAACCATTTCGAAAGAAGCCTAAACAGATAACTATATCCATAGAGGAGAAAAAAAGTCTTTTAAAAGAGTTATTCTCTATAATGATACCTATCGCCATAGGTTCGTTGATGACTAATCTAACTACACTAATAGACTTATCCACAATTATTAGGTTTATCCAAAGGATACCTAGCGAAGTATTATCACAATACTATGAAAATTTCAACTCCATTGAGGACTTTTCAGGTTTCGTATACGGTTCATATACTGGATTAGCTATTACAATATTTAACTTAGTGCCATCGATAACTAATATGTTATCTAAAGGGGCATTACCAAACGTAGTCACATCTTGGCAAGTAGGGGATAAGTCCTCTTTAAAAAAGGACGTCTCAGATATGATGGCGATAACTTCTTTGATAGCCGTGCCATCAGGGTTAGGGATAACTTTCTTATCTAAACAGATACTCTTATTTTTATATCCACAACGTTTAGATGAGGTAGCAGTATCATGGGAGAGCCTAGCCTATATGGGTGTTGGAGTGATATTCTTATGTCTGTCGTTTCCTTTGTTTAGCGTTTTGCAGGGAATTAATCGTGCAGACTTACCAATAAAAATCATGTTGGTTGGCGTGATAATTAAACTGTTAGGGAACATAGTAACACTATCTATACCAAGAACGGCGATATATGGTGCAGGGATATCGACAAGTATATGTTATGTTGTGATATTCATACTATCATACTTAAGTTTTGTGAAAGTATCTGGAGTGAAAGTGGATTTGGTAAAAATATTCTTACCGATATCCTATGGAAGTATACTATGTTCTATAACTGCACTAATATCAAATGATTTGTTAGTTTATTACGTTGGAAGTAGATTATCACTTATGTTGGGGATACTCTTTGGTGGTGTGATATATCTAATAACGTTATACCTTATGAACTTTAGAATAGAAACTCTTAGAGTTAAAAAAAGATAGTAACCAAATTTAATTATTAGAATATACTAATCTTAGATGATTATAAGTTATTAACACGCATCACAAATATTAGTTATTATTCCTGATTTGGAGATTTCTACTATACCATAAGATGGTTTATTATCATCTCTAGGGCAGGATATACTTCCAGGGTTGAGAATATATAGACCATCTTCATACTTTTCGAGTCTTTGATGAGTGTGTCCAAATAGGGCTATTGAACAACCATTTTCGATGGCACTGGATTTTATAGCATCTAAAGAGTATTTTACGTAATATCTATGTCCATGGGTAGCGAAGATTTTTATATTAAAATCTACGGGTATGATTAACTCATTTGGACTTAGACTATTATAATCACAGTTACCAGCTACATGGTACATTTTAATCTTTGGATATGTCATTTTAATACTTTCAAACTCTTTTTCGCCGTCACCAAGATGTATTAACATATCTATGTCATTTACTTTTTGTAAAACTCTAATAATGTTGCCACTGTAACCGTGACTATCGGAAATTACTAATATTTTCAAGTTAATTACCTCCTGTTCTTAAATGGTGGTTATTTGAATAAGATATATTATATCACATACTTTGGAAACTTTCAACAGTAAATTTTATTGGAGGATATCTTTATGAACGAAAATTTTAACAATAAAAATCTTGATGCTATGATTAACATAGTTAGTAGCAAGTTAAACGTCCCTCCAGATGTTTTAAAAAAACAACTCCAAGAAGGTAAGTTTGACAACGCTCTAAAAGGTATGAACAAGGCAGATTATAACAAGTTTAATCAGTTGATGAACAATCCACAGATGGCTCAAAAGGTATTATCTTCACCACAGTTACAGGCTTTATATAAGAAGTTGACTGAAAAATAACCTTCCAATTAATAATGAATAGATAATAGTTAATAGTCATTAATTATAGTTAGTGATTATCGTTATCATATTCCCAAAAAGTTGGTGATTATCAAGGTTTTGGGAATTATTCATTATTAATTGATAATTTACATAGTCTAGGGGTGGTATATTGGATAATTTAATGGATAAAGTTCAAAAGATGCTATCAGACCCAGAAAGTATGAAACAAATTCAAGAATTAGCCGATATGCTTACTTCTGAAATGAATAACGGTTCTCAACAGACACAAAACAATAATAATGCTTCACAAAGTAACTCAAGTTCGGAAGTGCCTCCAATTAATGATAATATGTTTAATAATCTTTTCAATAATGGTGGTAGTTCTAACAATAACGATAATGGAAACAGTAACTCCAATAAAAATGATAATGGTATCGATTTTAGCATGATATTCCAACTTATGCAACTTTTTAATAGTACGTCAAATTCACAAGATGAAAAACTTCTATTGGCAATAAAACCATATTTGAATATTGAAAGACAATCCAAAGTAGATAAGGCTATCAAGTTTATGAAAGTTTATGATATATTCATCGCAGCTAAAGAAAGTGGTCTTTTAAATAGTTTGGATAGTCTTATATAGGGGGGATTTTTTTTGGCTAACTACTATCACAAAAACTATAATAATAGAGGTAACTATCGTGGATACAATACAAATAGATATTCAAACTTTCAACAGACTAAACCTCAACCTAACAAGAACATTCCAGCAGATTTGCCACCTGCTCAAGATATTCCCCCTATTACACAGAGTACCCCTTTACAGGACGTTCCTCCTAAACAGAGTAATCAAAACTTTTTTAATGGATTGTTTTCTAAAGATAATCCAATAACTTCACTATTTAACTTAAACGGTGACTTCTTAGATAAAGATAAGTTAATAATCTTAGTTTTGATGTATCTTCTATACAAAGATGGTAAAAAAAATTTGAAACTAATCCTTGCTTTAGGATATATCTTAATGTAGGTGAAATGCTATGAACTATATTTTTTGGTCTATTTGGGGAGTATGTTTTATCATAATGTTGATATACTATAGTAAACGTAGATATCCTATAGTTTCAGCAGTGTGTTCTATGATATTCGGTGTATCACTATTAATAGTATGCCACTTCTTTGGACATATTATAGGATTTTCTCCTCAAATAAACTTCTTCAACACTATGTTATCGTTGACGTTGGGATTACCTAGCATATTCTTGATATACATATCTACGTTAATTTAATTTTAAAAAGGGAGCATCTAAAAAGATGTTCCCTTTTTTTAAAAGTATGATACTAAAATATCAATTAACCTGCATTTAAACCATAGTTGGCACATAATGAAGCCAATCCACCATTAAAACCACTACCAATGGCTTGTACTTTCCATTCGCCATTATTACGATAGAGTTCTGCTATTACTAAGGCAGTCTCTATGGAGAAGTCTTCACTTAAATCATAACGGATAAGTTCCTCATTTGTAACGGTGTTTACAATCCTAATGAACGCATTAGAGACTTGTCCAAAGTTTTGTCTTCTATTTTCGGCATCATAGATGGTAACAGTAAAAGCAATCCTATCTATGTTTGCAGGTACTAAAGACAAATCAACGTTGATTTGTTCGTCATCGCCATCACCTTCACCAGTTCTGTTGTCGCCTAGATACTCAACTGAACCACTTGGATGTTTTGGATTGTTATAAAAGATAAAATCACTATCGGAAGTAGCTTTACCATTTGCATCTACCATAAATACAGATGCGTCCAAATCGAAATCAGCACCACCATCATACTTGTTGATATCCCAACCAAGACCTACTAAGATTTTGGAAAGTCCTGGATTAGTCTTAGTTAAGTCTATTTTTTGTCCTTTTCTCAAGCTAATAGCCATGTTAAAAAACTCCTTTCAATGGTTAATTATTCAATAGTATCAATAATGTGTAGAAGATATTTCTTAATAATTGTGATATCGTTAGAACGTACTACACCATCTTTGTTAGTATCGGAATTAGTAATATTTAGAGAGGTTTCATCTGCAAGGTGTAGAAGATACCTCTTAATGGTTAAGACATCAATGGTATTGATTTTACCATCTTCGTTAGCGTCACCAAGTAACACATCAGGATTAGTAGGTGCTACAATGTCTAAAACACGTGCGAAACTTTCATCAGTTTCACTGATAGTATACCTTACATAGTCACCGACTTTTATATCATAATCTGATAGAGAGTTAGTTTTACCACCTAACATGGTATCATCATTGATTATGATGGTTTTAGTTTCCTCATCTACTTGGATAGTCAACTGTAATCCATTATATTCACTACATTCTTCAATTGATGTGACTTTACCTATGATAGCTTCAACAGGTGTAGTAGGTGTAGTAGTTGTAGTAGTTGTTGGAGGGTTAGGAACTTCTAAACCATCAACTATTGAGTAGTAGCAAGGTTTAGCTGTGTAGTCTTCATTGAATAACACTGGAACTTTAGCAGAACGCCAACTTTGGTCATCAGTAGTACCCCAAATAACCACTGCAGAGATACTATCCGAATATTTAACTGCTAAATCCATGATGTCGCTATACATTTTGGCTTGAGTTTCAAGACCAGTTTCGGAAGTATCGGAAGTAGTAATATCTAACTCAGTGATTTGTACATCAAGACCGGTATCACAGAAAGCCTTTAGAGCTTTTTCGTATGTAGATACTGTAGGGAAACCTACATCAAGGTGAGATTGCATACCTATGCCATCGATTAATCCTTTTTCTTTTAGTCTGTTAGCCATATCCACGATAGCTTGAGTTTTTTGTGGCATATACTCATTGAAATCATTATAGTATAGTTTGCAACCCTCTGGAGCATACTTTCTAGCATATTCAAAAGCATAGTCTATGAAAGAGTTATCACCAAAGACTTTTACCCAACCTGAATAGTTAGGGTTTTCATCATAAGTACCACCCGTACGATAAGAGCCATCATCTAGCCAAGCTTCGTTGACTACGTCCCAAGCGTAGAAGTCTACATCAGGATATTCGGTGGCAAGTAATTCCATTAAGTTCTTGATGTAACTTTCCATACGTTGTAGCATTACTTCCTTAGATACGAAGTCGCCATCATCGGAGTAACCTTCTTTAAAGAACCAACCAGGTGTTTGACTATGCCATACTAACACGTGACCTCTTACTGGAATGTTATTCTCTTGACAGAAATTTAATAGACTTCTAGCACTATCAATACTAACTGCCACTTCACCTTTATTACCAGCTTGTGCCAATGCTTGACACTGTTCCTGTTGTAGAACGTTTTCAGGCTTCAACTCATTACCAAAAGTGATACTATTGTAATGTTTTAATACTAAATCTTTAGTAGATTGTGAACCTAATTCAGATGCCATCATAGCACCACCAAACTTAAAGTAAGGTGAATAAACGTCCTTTAAAGATGCTATATCCTCTTGGATTTTATACTCTGGAGTAGCATATATTTCAAAGTCATCTATTGCTATATCTACGTTTGCATCGGAACACTCAAAGTATAGGTATACTTCTGTAGCGTCCATAGGGATTTGAACCTTTGCTCCTGAAAGTTCAGCCCAATCGCCTTGTGATACTACGTTTTGAATATTAGTATAGTTTACTTTACCAGTGCTATCGGTATATTGCATACTTAAAGTTATAGTAGAATACCATGGTGTTTTTAGCCACGCATTGACGATATACTTCTTTCCACCTTCAAGAATGTCATCAGTAAGGAACTGTGCGCCTTGCCAAGATTTTTCTCTGTTAGTACATAGTAGGTAGCCATTACCACCATGGGCAGTGCCATCATTGACTACGGATACTTCAACGCTTTGACCTTCATTCATACGAGGTGAAAAGCCACCTAAACCATCTTCAAAGGTAGATGAAACTACTATTTCACCTAGGTCAGAGTTTGTATCTTCTGCAGATACTAACAGTGCATTAGATGTCATAACCATTGCAAGTGCAGAAACACTTGCGACTAGTCTTTTTATGTTCATTTGGAAAACCTCCTTGATTTTAATTATACACTTAAATTATATCACTTATTGCACGATAAATCAAGATATTTTTGGCATTTTTAATGATTTTTTAAAATCTTATAACGTTTGATGTTAAATGCTTAATACTGTTCTACAGATATCTACGTATTTATGAATGTTTTATTTAGATAGTATCAAAATTGATTTCCGTGTTTTAGATACTTTTTAATTGACAATAAGATTAATGTGTGTTATAATCTATGTGTTAAAAATTTTAATGAAAAATCAAAAAGGAGTAATTTTGATATGAAAGCTGTAATTACAGTGGTCGGCAAAGATAAGACTGGTATCTTAGCCGATATTAGTACCGTATGTAGCCAAGAAAAAGCAAACATTATAGAGGTAACTCAATCCGTCTTACAAGATATGTTTTGCATGATTATGTTAGTAGACATCTCTTCTGCTGAGTTTGATAAACTATCATCAAAGTTAAAGGAAGTTGAGACTAAACAAAACTTAAAAATCCACGTAATGCATGAGGATATTTTTAACTCCATGCACAGAATATAAGGTGGTGTCATAATGATTAATACTAATGATATCTTAGAAACTATTACTATGATACAAGATGAATGTCTTGACATTCGTACTATCACTATGGGTATATCATTGTTAGACTGTTGTGATAGTGATATCGATAAGGCTTGTGAGAAGGTATATAATAAAATCACTACTAAGGCTAAAAATCTAGTATCGGTAGCGAAAGAAATTGAGAAAATGTATGGTATTCCAATAATCCATCAAAGGATATCTGTAACACCTATTGCTATGGTTAGTGCTTGTTGTACTGAAAAAAATCCTGTAAAGTTTGCATTAACTCTTCAAAAGTGTGCAGATGCTTGTGGAGTAAACTTCATAGGTGGATACTCTGCGTTAGTACATAAAGGTTTCTCTGCTGGTGATATAGAGTTAATCAACTCTATACCAGAGGCTTTGTCAAAGACTTCTAACATATGTTCATCTGTAAATGTAGGTTCTAGTCGTTCGGGCATCAATATGGACGCAGTAAAGCTAATGGGACAGATAGTTAAAAAATCTGCTGAACTAACCAAAGACGATAATTGTATAGGACCTGCAAAGTTAGTAGTATTCTGTAACGCTCCTGAAGATAATCCTTTTATGGCTGGAGCTTTCCACGGCGTTGGCGAACCTGATTGTGTAATCAATGTAGGAGTTTCGGGTCCTGGTGTAGTGCGTTCGGCGTTGACTAAGTATCCAAATGCTAGTATAGATGAAATAGCAGACGTCATCAAGAAGACTGCTTTTAAAATTACTAGAATGGGACAGTTAGTAGGTTCTAAGGCGTCTAAGATGTTGGGTGTACCTTTTGGAATAGTGGATTTATCTTTAGCACCTACTCCAGCAGTTGGCGATAGTGTTGCACATATCTTAGAAGAAATCGGTCTTGAACAGTGTGGAACTCATGGCACTACTGCAACCTTAGCACTCTTAAACGATGCTGTAAAAAAAGGTGGAGTTATGGCATCTTCACACGTTGGAGGTCTTTCTGGTGCATTCATACCAGTATCCGAGGACGCAGGTATGATACAAGCTACTGTCGATGGTACTCTAAAGATTGAAAAACTTGAAGCAATGACTGCTGTATGTTCTGTAGGTCTTGATATGATTGTAGTCCCTGGAGATATCCCAGCTGAAACTATTTCAGCAATCATAGCTGATGAGGCTTGTATAGGTATGGTAAATAACAAGACTACTGCAGTTAGATTAATCCCAGCTATTGGCAAAAAGGTTGGCGATACCCTTGAATTTGGTGGATTGTTAGGTAGTGGTCCAGTAATGGATATCAACTATAAATCTTCTGCGAAGTTTATCAACCGTGGTGGTAGGATACCTGCTCCAATGCATTCAATAAAGAATTAAGTCTTTTTAAAATTTCATCAAAAGTAGGTAAATTTTGGGTGACTTTATTGGTCGCCCTAAATTAACATAACATTGCTATGACTTTGTATTTAATAAAGGGAGGATTTATCAAAAATATGGCTGATAAGTACATTAATAGAATTAAAAACACTCTATCTTATACTATGGTAATACCTAGAAATCAAGAAGTCTTGGAAGATATGGACGCTATTGCAGAAAAGTTAGAAGAAAATTGTCCTAAATACAACATAGAGTTTATAGAACTTGGTAGAAATGAAAATCTTAATTGCAGAATGGCTACTATTAGATATCTAGGCAAAGAGTTTAAAGTGAACTTCTTTAAAGAACCTTTTTATAAGAAAAATCAAGAACATTTGCAAATATACCATAAGATGAATTATGCTGAACTTGAACTATTAGAAAAAGATAAGTTAGAAGGTATTACCATCGCTATGGACTATTATCAATCAAGATTTCACCCAATAGTATGTTTTCACGTTCAACTTAAGATGATGTGTTGTCTTATAGAAAACGTCGGTCTATGTATAGACTTTAATGCAGAAAGGATACTATCAGGGGTATGGTGTTCTCTACAGGCTAAGACTACTACTCCACCAGGTTTGAAGTATCTATATACTATACAATGTGTAGGTTCTGATACTGATGATAACAAGGTTTGGATACACACTCATGGTTTAAATCGTTGTGGTTTCATAGAGTATGAAATTATGGATAGTAACGTCGAACTCTGCAACGACCACGCTATGATTTTAAGTAATTTCTGTGATTGGGTAATATCTAATCCTAAGCCTATTGAAGAAGGTTCACCTATAGTCATTGGTAGAGATATTAATGGTAAGAACATAGTGTTTACTTGGATTAACTGGATTACTGCCAATCAACGTTATGATAAGATGTTAATTGGTGGAGCTAACTATCGTGACGTTTTACATAGTCAATATATAGGTACGGTCTACGCTTTAAAAGATGAAAATAGTACTGAGCCATTGCCACTATCCGAATTTGATGTTGATAACTATAGAACTTCTTCGATAGTCCTACCTGAACAAGAAAACGTTAGGATATCCACATTAGCTAAAGAGAGAATAAACTTTTTAAGAAATTGGTCTGCTCTTTCTAGTGCCAAAGCAAAAGTTAAGATAGCTTTAGAAATCCCAGAGAAGTTAAAGACAAAAGCTCAATCTAACTTTGAGCATTTGTGGGCTACGCTACACAAATTAGATAAAGCTAATGTATATTGTGAAATCTTGGACGTGCCTAGATATGTATCTAGTGTTAAACAAGGCGATAAGATAAAAATTTCTTTAGACAACCTTAGCGATTGGTATTTAGAAGTAGATAATATGAGAATTACTCCAGATAGTGTATATCAATTGGTAGAATAGTATGGTAAGTCTAAAAGAAGTATCTTTAGGGTTGGAAAGCATTACAAATCTTTGTGAACTTCTTGGAAACCCTCAAGATAGGTTTAAATCTATACACATAGCTGGGACTAATGGAAAAGGTTCTGTTGGGGCGTACTTAGAGAGTATCTTAATAGAGAACGGTTACACCGTTGGTAGATACGTTTCTCCTGCCATTGAAAACATATGTGAGACTATCACGATTAATAGAAAAAGTATCACTTTACAAGATTATGAATATTATAGAGATAAAGTAGAAAATTTGGCTAAAGTGGTAGTATCTAAAGGAATTAGAAACCCATCACCTTTTGAAATTGAGACTGCTATAGCCTATGAGTACTTATCTAGGAAGTGCGATATTGCTTTAATAGAGGTCGGAATGGGTGGACGCTTAGATGCTACTAACGTTTTACATAATAAAATCTTATCGGTGATAACTTCTATAAGTTTAGACCATACCCAGTTTTTAGGGGATACTCTCTCTCAAATTGCCTTTGAAAAAAGTGGCATCATTCAAGATGGAGTTCCAACAGTTACCATATGCCAAGATAGTGAAATCCTAGAAGTTATCGAGAATGTTTGTAGAGATAAAAATTCACCTCTATGGGTGGCAAACTCTCAGGACGTTTCTAACGTTGGAATTTCAAGTGACTATACTCTATCTTTTGATTATCTTAACTATAAGTGTGTAAAGTCCAAACTTATTGGAGATTTTCAAGTTGATAATGCTATACTATCCATAAAGGCTAGTGAGATTTTAGGTATATCTAAAGATATTATCATGCGTGGTATATATGGTGCTATTTGGAAGTATCGTTTTGAGATAGTATCTTATAAACCGTTAATAGTTTTAGATGGTTGTCACAATGTAGGGGCTTCTATTAGGTTGAAGAAATCTATAGATACCTACTTTAAAGATAAATCTATATGTTATATTATGGGTATCTTTAAAGATAAAGACTATAAGTCTATAGTTAAAAACCTATGTCCTAGTGCTGATGTTATCTATACGGTTGCCACTAGTGGTGATAGGTCTTTAAGTGCTAAAACTTTGGCACAAGAAATAAAAAAATATAATAACGATGTTATCCCATGTGAGAGTATCTCTAAAGCAATTGAATTTAGTAAGATTTCTAATAGAGACGTTACCATAATTTTTGGTTCATTATCCACATTGGGTGAATTTAGAAGATTAATAGAGAAATATTAATCGTCAACATATATGATGATAACTATGACTAACTATTAACTGGTAGTCAACGTTATCGACTATTTTGGAGGTCTTTTATTCTATGATAGATTGTCATACGCATACAAACAACTCCCCAGACGCTGAAAGTTCTCCGTTGGAGATGGTTCAACAGGGTATTAAAATTGGTCTTGATGTTATGGCTATAACTGACCATTGTGAAGTTAATATGTGGTATCCTAAAGAACACTATAAACACGTGTTAGATTATGATGACTATAACTATATGTCTAGTTTTAAAAAATCCCTTGCCGATAATAATAAACTTAAAAATGATTTTAGAACTCAAATTACTCTATTATCAGGTATTGAGCTAGGTCAGGCAAATATGGATTTTAATTTAGCAGAGGAAATAATCTCTGAAGATAGTTTAGACTTCGTCATAGGTTCGGTACATCAAATAGATGGTTTTCCAGACTTTTTCATTATCAACTATGATAAGGTCAACATTGAACCACTTTTGAAAGCATACTTCTTGAACGTTCTAAAGCTTTGTAAGTGGGGTAAGTTCGATATCCTTGGACACTTAACTTATCCAATGAGGTATATCTTTGAAAGAGGCATTGAAGTGGATATGTCTAAGTTTAACGTTATCATTGAAGAAATCTTTAAGACTGTAATAGATAATGGATTAGGCATTGAAGTAAACTCCTCTGGATTAAGACAGAAATGTGGTATACCTTTTCCTACAGTTGAGTATGTCAAAATGTACAGGGATTTAGGTGGTACGGTGATATCTGTGGGTAGTGATGCACATTCTACTGACCAATTAGGAAAAAATATCCCAGAATGTATAGACATGATAAAATCGTGTGGGTTTGAATATCTAACCTATTTCAAGCACAGGCAACCCATTAGATATAACATATAATTAATATTTAATAATTATTAATCTTTATAAAATAATTTAGGAGGTCTTTTTATGGATACTATTCTAAAACTTTTAAAACAGAATGCCCGTCTTTCATATCAAGAGTTATCTAGTATGACGGGATTATCAATCCCAGAAGTTGAACAGAAGATTAGAAACTATGAAAGAAAAGGCATCATAATAGGTTATAGTGCCATCTTAAATGACGAACTCATAGACGATGACGAAACCGTTACTGCCTATGTTGAAGTTAAGATTACACCTGAAAAAAATCTTGGCTTCGATGCCATAGCTAAAACTATAGCTCAATATGATGAAGTTGAAAGTGTTACTCTAATGTCTGGTGCGTATGATTTAGCAGTAACTATCAGTGGTACTAACGTTAGAACTATCTCGTTGTTTATATCTCAAAGGTTGTCAGCGATTGAGGGAGTCTTATCTACTGCTACACACTTCATATTAAAACGTTATAAGGATAAGGGTATCTGTATAGACCAATTTAATTCCGATGAAAGAGGGTTTGTCTCCCCATGATAGATTATAGTAAAATCCTTACCAAGAAGGTTCAAACCATAAAACCATCAGGCATTAGAAGATTTTTTGACCTTGCTGAAACTATGGACGATGTCATCAGTTTAGGTGTTGGCGAACCTGACTTTGCTACTCCATGGAGCATTAGACGTGAGGCTATTCGCAGTCTTGAAAAGGGAAGAACTTTCTATACCTCCAATTCAGGCTTGATTTCCCTTAGAAAGGCAATCTCTGACTATGTGAATAAAAAACATAGTGTTGAATATAATCCAAATGAGGAAATTATAGTAACCGTTGGAGGTTCAGAAGCTATAGATATCGCTATTCGTTCTATGATTGATATTGGTGATGAAGTCCTAATAGTAGAGCCTTGTTTTGTCTGTTATGCTCCATTGGTGCAAATGTGTGGAGGTATCCCAGTAACCATAGAGACTAAAGTTGAAGATAACTTTAAACTTAAAGCCAAAGCGTTAAAGGAAAAGATTACGGATAAGACTAAACTTTTAATCTTACCGTTTCCGAACAATCCAACAGGAGCTATCATGACTAGGGAAGACCTTGCTGAAATAGTAGAAGTCCTAAAAGGTACTAACATAATAGTCCTAACTGATGAAATCTACAGCGAATTGACCTACGGAAGGAAACACTGCTCAATAATAGAGTTCGACGGTATGAGAGAAAGAACTGTATATATTAATGGGTTTTCTAAGGCGTTCGCCATGACAGGTTGGCGTTTGGGATATCTTTGTGCCCCTAGAGAACTATCTAAGCAGATGTTGAAGTTACATCAATATGGTATAATGTGTTCACCTACCATCAGTCAGTATTCAGCCGTGGAGGCTCTCACAAACTGTGAAGACGATGTAATAAAAATGCGTGATGAGTATGATATTCGTCGCCGTTTAGTGGTAGATGGTTTCAATAAGATGGGTTTAACCTGTTTTAATCCTGAAGGTGCGTTCTATGTTTTTCCATGTATTAAGAGTACAGGTCTTTCCAGTGAGGATTTTTGTGAAAAGTTGTTATATCATAAGAAGGTGGCAGTAGTTCCAGGGGACGCTTTTGGTAACTGTGGAAGTGGTTTTATAAGAGTATCTTATGCGTATTCATTGAAACATCTACGAGAGGCTTTAAAACGTATCGAAGAGTTTTTGGTAGAATTAAATGAGGATAATTCCAATGATTAGACAACTCCTAGATTTAAAATCTTCAGCAAAAGTAAATTTAACCCTTGACATCGTAGGTACTCGCAATGACGGATACCATTTATTAGAAAGTATCTTTCATGAAGTACCTATATATGATACTTTAGCTATAGCTATCACTGATAATACTATCATAGACGTTCAATGTATCACGAAGTCGCCTAAAGAGAATGTTCCCAATGGTGATAAGAATATCACATATAAGACGGCTAAAAAGTTTTTAGATGCTATTGGTGATACTTCTCATGGGGTTAGTATCGGAATTTTAAAGAACATACCATCACAGGCTGGGCTTGGTGGAGGAAGTTCTAACTCTGCGTGTGTTTTGAAAGCGTTAAATCAGATGTTTGACTATCCTTTGACTAATGACGAACTTATCAAGATAGGTTCTACCATTGGTGCAGACGTTCCTTTTTTCTTGATGGGTGGGACTGTTTATGCTACCGGTATTGGTGATATCTTAACATCTTTGAGACCACTTCCTAAGTTAAACATGGTGGTGGCGAAAGGTTTTGATGGAATATCTACGCCACAAGCGTATAAATCCATAGATGAACTTGAAAATATGTCTCATATAGATAACAAATCTGCTCTTGAGTGTGTAAAAACTCAAGACATACCATCTTTGTGTAAGTATTGTGGAAACGTCTTTGAACAGATTGCCTTACCTAGTGAAATCTTTGATATTAAAAAATCTATGCTTGATTGTGGTGCTTTATGTTCTCTTATGACTGGTAGTGGTTCAGCAGTATTTGGAATTTTCGATACCCCTAAATCTGCTAGAGAGTGCTTCAATAGATTAAACGTACCTATCAAATTTTTAATATAGTTTCTAGGAGGTGTGCTTTTGGATAGGTTTAATAGAATACTTATACATCAAGAGTTTAAGAAACGTATCAACTGGATTGAAAACTTTGAAAAAGATAGGATTTTCTGTCATCATGGATTACAACATCTAATAGATACAGCTAGGATTGGTTATATACTATCTTTAGAAAATGACTTAAAAATTCCAAAGGATTTAATCTATGCAACTGCACTGCTTCACGATATAGGTCGCTATGATGAGTACAAGTTAGGAAAGTCTCATACAGAAGTTCCTGAAAGTACCATCAAAATTTTGCAAGATTGTGGCTACTCTAATGGTGAGATTAATCAAATAGTTGAGGCTATAGAAAATCACCGAAAATCGCCACTAGATATTAAAACCCTATCTGACGTTCTATATAAGGCTGATAAGCTCTCAAGAATGTGTTTTGATTGCAATGCTCAAAATGAATGTTACTGGTCGGATAACAAGAAAAATCATCAAATATATATTTAGTTCTTAGAAAGGATTTTTATACCTATGATTATTGGTAATAAAGTTTTTAATGAAAATCATACTTACATTATGGGAATTTTAAACGTCACCCCTGACAGTTTCTCTGATGGTGGTAAGTATAATTCCATAGATAAGGCTCTTAAACACTGTGAACAGATGCTTAAAGAAGGTGCAGACATCATAGACATTGGTGGCGAAAGTACTAGACCTAACTATACTAAAATTTCTGATGAGGAAGAAATCTCAAGGACTGTTCCAGTGATTGAGGCTATCAAGAAGAATTTTGATGTGCCAATCTCTATAGATACCTATAAGAGCAAAGTCGCTGAGGAAACTTTAAAAGTCGGTGCAGATTTACTCAACGATATTTGGGGGTTAAAGTATGATATCCATATGGCTGATGTAGTTAAAAAGTATGATGTCCCTTGCTGTTTAATGCACAATCGTGATAACACTAACTATTCTGAAAATTTTATCCAAGATGTTAAAAACGACTTATTAGAAAGTGTTAAGATTGCAGAAAATCATGGGATTGCCAAGGATAAAATCATTTTGGATATGGGTGTAGGTTTTGCTAAAGGTTTAAATCAAAATTTACAGATTATGAAACATCTAAATGAGTTTAATGAGTTGGGATATCCAATACTATTAGGTACTTCAAGAAAATCTATGATAGGTTTAACGTTAAACTTACCATCTGATGAGCGTGTAGAGGGAACTATAGTTACTTCAGTAATGGCAGTTCAATGCAGTTGTATGTTCGTACGTGTCCATGATGTTCTCCAAAATAAACGTGCTATAGAAATGGCAGAGGCTATATTGAATTCTTAAACATTAAAATTATCCACTATGATATAAATAGAAATCGGAACAGATTTATAAATCTGTTCCGATTTCTTTATAATAGTTTAAGATTACTTTTTGCTCTCAACTTTGGTAACTTTTAACATATTAGTAGTACCAGCCTTGCCCAAAGGTATTCCTGCAGTGATAACCACTACATCATTATCGGTAACATACCCATTGGATTTAGCCACTTCTACAGCGTGTTCAAAGAGTTCATCGGAGTTGTTTTTTTCTTCAATCAACATTGGAGTAACTCCCCAAGATAGGTTCATCTGTCTGCAAACTCTTTCACTGGTGCTACCACTTAATATTGGGCAACTAGGTCTAAATTTGGAAATTCTTCTGGCAGTCGTTCCCGATTTAGTAACCGTGATTATTGCCTTAGCGTTTAAATCGTGGGCAGTGGTAACGGTAGCGTGTGATATCGCATTAGTGATATTTAAATCAGTGTTGTAACTGGTTTCACGTTCGTGAAGTTGATTTTTATAGTCTATATTCTTTTCAGTGGTTCTAGCTATAGATGACATGGTTTTAACCGTTTCTACTGGGAACTTTCCTACAGCAGTCTCACCACTCAACATGATAGCAGAAGTACCATCATAGATAGCGTTAGCAACGTCCGTGATTTCTGCTCTAGTAGGGCGTGGATTAGATATCATACTTTCAAGCATCTGTGTAGCAGTGACTACTTGCATACCAGCCATATAACCTTTACGGATTAAATCTTTTTGGATTGCAGGTATCTGTTCAAATGGGATTTCGATACCCATATCACCACGGGCAACCATGATGCCATCAGCAGTACGGATAATCTCATCAATATTGTTTACGCCTTCCATATTTTCGATTTTAGCTATAATTCTAGGCGTTGACCAACCTATGGACTTTGTAAACTTTCTAAGGTAGTCAACATCGGCAGCAGTTCTTACGAAAGAACAAGCAATAAAATCGTAGCCCATTTTAGCACCGAAGATTAAGTCGGACATATCTTTATCACTTAGATATGGCATGGATAGGCTAACGTTTGGAACGTTTACACCCTTATTATTTGATAGCGTTCCACCATGGATTATTCTACATCTTATATCAGTTTCGGTAATATCTTCGGATTTTAGTTCGATAAGACCATCATTGATAAAGATAGTATCGCCTACTTTTAAATCATCAGGTAAACCTTTAAAACTAATAGATGCTTTAACGTTGTTTCCAACTACTTCGTTAGTGGTTAAAGTAAAGATATCATCGTCAAATATTTCCACGGGCTCATCATTTTCGAACTTGCCTAAACGGATTTCAGGACCTTTAGTATCCATCATAGTAGCTACTGGTAGACCCAATTCCTCACGGATACGTACGACCTGTTCAAAACGTTTTTGATGGTCTTCGTAACTACCATGGGAAAAGTTAAATCTAGTGACATTGACTCCTGCTAACATTAAATCTCTAAGGACGTTGTCATCATCGGTGGCAGGTCCTAACGTTGCAATAATTTTAGTTTTTCTCATATGATTAAAACTGCTACTCGAAGTATTCACAATATTTAGATTTTTATGAATTTTTTCTTAGTAGCTTTTCCTTTCTCAAAGATTTTTATATAGACTAAATTAATAAACATCTTAATTGTAACACAATAGGAATATAAAGTCAATCACGAAGAGATTAAATTTTAAGGAAATTAAGTTTAAATTTCTAAACTTTTTTAGCAGAACGTAAGAACACATCAATGAAGGTTAGATGAAAACTTTCTTATAGGTATTAAAAGAATATTTCAATCCTTGATATTCATATATCTTAGATTTTTCTAATAAAATCCAATTAGGAGAGTTTTCAAAGTCTATAGGGAAGAAAACATCAGCCATTGATGAGCTATATACTTTGGTAATGTATGCCATAGAGGTGACATCTAAAAAAGTTTCATATATGTTGTTCCCTCCAATGATGTAGATATCATTTTTGGGAGTGTCTTTTATTAATTCTAAGACTTCTATCTTAGATTTGCATACTTCTATATCTGGAATACTTAAACTTTTAGATAGTACTATATTTCTCCTATTGGGCAGAGGTTTAACTCTTAAAGATTGGTAAGTTTTACTTCCCATGATTACAGTCTTACCATACGTTTTAGTTTTGAAGTATTCCATATCTTGTGGAATGTTGTATAATAGATTACCCTTTAAACCTATCCCAAGATTTTTATCTATACACGCTATTAAATTCATGATTTTAAATCTTCTTTTTGTTTTAGTCTAGTTAGTAACTCAGATGATGTACATTTATAAACAGGGTGTACAACGTATGGAGCAATCTCTACTAATGGGATTAGTACAAAAAATCTGTTGTGCATTTCGGCGTGTGGAATGGTTAGAGTTCCATCTGAGATTATGGTATCATCAAATAGAATTATGTCTAAATCTAAGGTGCGAGGTCCCCATTTGATGGTTCTCTTTCTACCTGCTTTATTTTCTACACTGTGTAACATTTCTAATAGTTCGTATGGTGAGTACAGTGTTTCTATGCAGATACAGGCGTTTAAAAAGTCATCTTGAGGGACGTTTCCCACTGGTTTAGTGTTTATAAACTCAGATATTGCCATAACTCTGCACAATGGATTTTGTGCTATATCTTTGATGGCATCGTTTAAATATTGTGTCCTATTTCCCATGTTAGAACCCATTGAGATATATGCCGTATGCCATGAACGTTCAACCTCTACGGATATATTCTTGAAATGTATCGGTATTGGTGCGTTTGGTTTAGATACTTTTATTTTTAAACTTTTTATCTTGTAGAAGTCCAATAAAATTCTTTCAGCGATATTTTCTGCTAGAGTTTCAATCAAGTTGAACTGTTCTTTAGTGGCAACTTCTTTGATTACGTTGCAAACTTCTGCATAGTTTACCGTTGAAGATACGTTATCACCATGGTTGATAGAGGTGTTATTTAGTATCAATTCTGCAGAGATTAAGAATTTTTGTCCTAAAACTTTTTCCTCATTAGCCACCCCGTGATTTGCCCAAACTTCTAAACTGTCAATATTTATTTTGTACATACATACCACTACTTTCAAAGAAATTTATTTTGTGATATCATTGTAACGTATTTTTTCAATCGTGTCAATATAGATTTTAGTGTGTATTATGTGTTGAAAATTATTGATTATTGTGGTATAATATTACCATTGATTAAAAAAGGAGCTATTTTATGAATAGAAGAGATAAAGTTAATTATTATTTGGATATTGCAGAAACTGTTTTAGAACGTTCAACGTGTATAAGACGCAAATTTGGTGCAATCGTGGTGAAAAATGATGAAATAGTATCTACTGGATACAACGGCTCACCTAGAGGTAGAAAAAATTGCTCCGATATTGGTTTCTGTATTCGTACTAAGTTGAACATTCCTAGGGGTGAAAGATATGAACTCTGTCGTTCAGTACACGCTGAAGCTAACGCTATAATATCGTCATCACGTAATGAATTGATTGGTTCTACTATATACTTAGCCTGTCATGATGCCATTACTAATAGTATCGATGGCAACGTCGAACCCTGTTCCATGTGTAGAAGATTAATCATAAATGCAGGAATTGAAAGTGTAATAATCCGTAAATCTAAAGATGATTTTAAGGTTATCAACGTTCAAGATTGGATTATCAATGATGAAAGTTTAGAGGGTATCAACGAGTATGGAAAACTTAACTAACATATCTGTGATTAAGGGTATTCTATCCAAACATGGATTTAACTTTTCTAAGGGTTTAGGACAAAACTTTTTAATCAATCCGACTGTTTGCCCTAGGATTGCTGAACTTGGAAACGCTAAAGAAGGTTATGGCATCTTAGAAATTGGGACTGGTTTCGGTGTCTTAACTTGCGAACTTGCTAAACGTTCGGATAAGGTTGTAGCTATCGAAATAGATAAAAGATTAATCCCAATATTAAATGAAACTCTTGCTGAGTTTGATAACGTTAAAATCATCAATGATGATATTATGAAAGTCGACTTAAATCAAATCTTTAAAGATGAATTTCAAGGGTTAAAGATAGCAGTATGTGCGAACTTGCCATACTATATTACTTCTCCAATTATCATGATGTTGCTTGAAAGTAATCTACCAATAGAGAGTATCACTGTAATGGTACAAAAGGAGGCAGGTCAAAGGTTGTGTGCCACTGTTGGCACTCGTGATACTGGAGCTATCACAATAGCAGTGAACTACTATGCGACTGTGACTAAGTTATTCAATGTCAATCGTGGAAGTTTTATGCCATCACCCAATGTGGATAGTTGTGTCATTAGGTTGGATATCCATCATGATAGAAGACTTCCACCTGTAGAAGAAAAGTTCTTTTTTAAGGTAGTAAAAGGAGCATTTTCACAAAGGCGTAAGACTTTAATCAATACGATATCATCAAGTATGGGATTTTCTAAAGGTGAAGTATCTAAGGTGCTTGAAAGTTTAGGAATATCATTAAGTGTTAGGGCAGAAAATCTAAGTATGGAGCAGTTTATCGAATTTTCAGAAGCGTTAATGGGTATCAAAAGAGACTGTTAGCGTACGTTATACCCATCTTGGAGGTGATTTTTATGTTTTGGAGGTGTCCAAAGTGTGGGCATGAGAATGATATCAATACTAACAAATGCACTCAATGTGGAACGGTAGTCATTTTTAGTAATAGTCAAGAAAAGTCTAAAAGTAAGGGATTAAATCAAGGCATTAGGATATTTATTGGTATATTTAGCATCTTTATAGTTACTACCATATTGACTATCATGATTTTAAAGTTTAACGATGATAGTAACATCTTAGTAGATGACAGTATTAACCATGATACCAACACCACGACAGCATCTAATATAGAAAGTATGACTACTACTAATACTACTACTACCATAGAGGAGACTACTCCTACTGAGCCAACTTCTACTACTATGGATACTTTTGAAGAAATCACCACAGAAGAAAATATAATAGAGACTACTATTATTACTACTACTGTATCAACCACTGTGCCTACTGTGACATCTACGATAACTACTGAACCTATGACATCTATAGTAGAGACCACTACTGAAACCAATCCACCTGTGAACATTGATGGCAATAGTTACAGTTCAAACTTTACTCAATACTATAATGATAGTTTTAACTATTCAATATCATATCCTGATAACTTTTATAGTGTATACTCCTCTAGCGATGGTTGTACTTTAACCAATAACTTTGCTGATATTAAAACCTACTCATATATCAACGATTTTGGAGAAACTGTTGAAAGTTCGTATCAAAATGCAGTAGCGAACATCAATGCAGATATTAGTTATAAACTGGTAAAGAGTAATTTCTATATAATCTCGTGGATTGAAAATGGCAACGTATTATATAGAAAGGTCTATATCACTGATGATAGGTGCGTATGTTTAGAGTTTGAATATTCTGTAGATTACAAGCCCATCTACGATAGTATGATAGAAACTATAGTGCCTACTTTTAAAGTTAGATAATGATAGCATACGCCGAAAATAATTAGAAATAATTACCAAATTCTACACTTTTCGCAATCTATATGATGTATAATCAAAATAGAGATTTATCGTGTTTGGGAGAGTGTATATGTTATGGGAATAAAATCGGAAACGTTAAAGAAAAGTAATGTAAATAGGTATAAGTATCTAGGAACTACTGCTGAAGTCCTAACTATGATGTTTGTATCATTTATAATAGCAAACTCAACGATTTCGGGGGTACAATCGCCTTTAAACGTTGCCTTAATGGGTTCATTACCACCAATCTATGCAGGTGCAGTGTTGTCGGGTAGTTTGATAGCCTATTTTACATCTAATAACTTTTTAAACTCTGCAGTTATGATATGCTCAATGCTCTTAGTGGCAGGTGTTAGAATTTTCATAAATAGATATATTAGTAACTTATACAACGCTTTGATAACTACCATCTGTATGTTATGTGGTGGGATAGTAATCTTTACTGCTACCGAACAGGGTACTGATGCTATAGGTATACATATCTGTTTAAGTATTATTACTGGTATAGTTCAATACTTTATAACGCTACTGTTCTATGAAGATGCCCATGGATTTCATATCAATACTGATAGTATGGTATCCATAGCTGTGGCGTATGTTCTTTTGATTGCTACTTTCTGTTCGATAAAGGTATCTTATTTTAATATAGGGATAGTATTATCAGTATTATCAGTATTGTGTTGTGCTAAAATTTACGGAGTGGTAGGCTCTGGAATTTGTGGAATTCTTTCAACTTGTGGAATTTTATTATTCTCATCAAACTTAGGTTTTGCAACGATATTCTTTGCAGTCTCTGGATTAGCTTGTGGATTGCTTTCTGAACATAATAAAATCATATCAGGAATATTTTTCATATCTATAAATTTAATAGGTCTATTGTTAATCGGCGATGCTGATATGTTTACATCTTCTATAGGTGGAATTTTGCTAGGTAGTGTTATATTTTTAGTAATCCCTAGCAGACTTCTTAAATTGGATACCCCTACTATGATACTAAATAATAATACTAACGTATCAAATATATTGGATACTATCGAAGCAAGACTTAAATACTCTGCACAAGCTATAAAAGAGGCTAGACGCAGTACCTCTGGAGTTGCTAACGCTATAGATAAAAAGTTTAAACCTATCAACTTAACTGATGAAGTCTTTAACGAAGTTTGTTTAAAGTGTAGAAATAGGTCTTACTGTTGGGAAAAGAATGCCAATCAAACTAGAAACGGATTTGAAACTTTAGAAACTCAAGAAAAAGTAGTAGTCACAGAAATGCCTGAAGTCTTTAACTGGTGTTTTAAACGCTTGGATATTTCTGAGAGTTTTAATAGAAACATCAAAAGGCGAGAGATGTTATTAAAAAACTATAAGAACTCTATGGAGATTAGAAAAAATCTATATTCGCAAATGGACTTGGCAGAAAGTATAATAAACTCTACTATGAACAACATTCTAGTAAAGTATAGACCTAAAACACAGGTCTCGGAAGATGTTTCCTATTTACTTAGAGAAAATCATGTATCTTACTTGAGCGTTTCTGCCTATGTTAATGATTTATCTAAACTTTTCATAGAGGTCTACACTGAAGATGAAAATTTAGGATTAGCAGATTTAGAAAGTGAGATATCTGAGGTATGTGAAAAGTCTATGGAGTTCTTGACCATTAACTATATTGATGGCTTCTATAGAACTATATTCTGTGAAAAGAAGTCTTATAGTATGGAAATCTATACTTCGCAAAAGGTATCTAAGAACTATTCCGTATGTGGCGATACTGCTGACAACTTTACAGACTGTTACTCTAACCAATATGCTGTAATCTCCGATGGAATGGGCAGAGGAAATAGTGCATCAATAGACTCTCAATTAGCAGTTAGACTTTTTAAAAAATTGGCTCTTACTGGTATGAATATAGATATTATAGCTAATACTATTAATTCATTGATAATGACCAAATCTAGTGAAGAAAGTTTTGCTACTCTTGACGTCCTAAAATTAGATACCTATAGTGGTACTGCCGATATATACAAAGCAGGTGCTACTTGTACTATAGTAAAATCCCGTGGGAACGTAAAGTTGATTGAGGGAGTATCATATCCGTTGGGCATTATGGATAATGTACAACTGTATAACTATAAACTCAACTTAAACGTTGGAGATATCATCATAATGGTTTCAGATGGTATTGATGAAAGTATGTATCAATATATTAAGACTGCTCTAACTATGGGCAACTGCACAGATGTCTCTGTATTAGCACAAAGTATCTGTAATACTGCTTTTGAGAACTCATCTGGCAAGTATGATGATATGACCGTTACAGTGATAAAGATAGTATAATCTAATTACAAAAAGTCTTAAAATATGCCTAGTAGTAAAAAACACGAATTTTCACTCTTTATATATTTAAGTTTTGTGTATTATGTACAATATATTTGTATGCTTTTCGTTTGATTTATATAAAATTTGTGTGTTATGGCTGAAAATACTTGATTTATACTCTAATATCTGCTAAAATATAGGTAGGGTGTATTTGAATGACTTGAAAATTTAAACATCTTGGAAGTGGACAAGAAATTTTAAGAAAGGAATGCTACAAAATATATTAGTGTAGCAAATGATATATATGAATAAGTCTAATGATTTAAAATCTACTACAGATGAAGAAATCTTTGAAAGAAAAAAAGAGTATGATGTTCCTTTATACTTTTTCTATCAAGGCAAGAATTGTGAAGCGTATAAATTTTTTGGCGCTCACAAACTTATAGATGATGATACAGAAGGTTATGTTTTTAGAGTTTGGGCTCCTAAAGCTAAAGCAATATCTGTAGTTGGCGAATTTAACCATTGGGATAGTAAATTAAATCCAATGAAGTTAGTTGCTGAGGGTGTTTGGGAAACCTTTATTACAGATATTAAGGAGTATGATATCTATAAGTATGCTATTACTGGAGCAGATGGTCAAGAACGTTTGAAGTCTGACCCTTATGCTACACACTTTGAGACACGTCCAAACAATGCTTCTAAGATTTATGAGAGTTCATATACTTGGCAAGATGATGATTGGGTAAGTTCTAAAAAGAGTAAGAATATCTATAAAAGTCCAATGAATATATATGAGGTTCATTTAGGTTCTTGGCAACGTTATGAAAAAGATACTTTTCCTAATTATTCTAGTTTTGCTGATGATATTATCCCATACCTTAAAAAGATGTCCTATACTCACATTGAGTTTATGCCATTGACGGAATATCCTTTTGATGCTTCTTGGGGTTACCAAGTAACTGGATACTTTGCTCCTACTTCTAGGTATGGTACTCCAGACGATTTCAAGGCTATGGTGGATAAGTTCCATAATAATGGTATTGGTGTAATATTAGATTGGGTTCCTGCTCACTTCCCTAAAGATGGATATGGTCTTTATGAGTTTGACGGTTCTTGCTGTTATGAGTATACCGAACCTAAAAAACGTGAACACGCTTCTTGGGGTACTCGTGTATTTGACTATGGCAAGGCTGAAGTGCGTTCTTTCTTAATTTCTAGTGCTTGTTACTGGATTGAAGAGTTCCATGTAGATGGTCTTCGTGTAGATGCTGTTGCCTCTATGTTATATCTTGACTATGATAGGCGTGATGGTGAATGGATACCTAACATCTATGGTGGAAAGGAAAACTTAGAAGCCGTTGAGTTTTTAAAGTCTTTAAATGAGACGGTCTTTTCAAGAAATCCTAACGTTTTAATGATTGCTGAGGAGTCTACTGCTTGGCCTTTGGTTACTAAACCTACTGACATGGGTGGTCTTGGATTTAACTTTAAATGGAATATGGGTTGGATGAATGATATGTTATCGTATATGTCTCTAGACCCTATATATAGAGCTTTCAATCATGATAAGATTACATTCTCTTTCTTCTACTGTTTTTCTGAAAATTACGTACTTCCTATCTCTCATGATGAAGTCGTATATGGTAAGTGTTCTATGTTCAAAAAGATGAGTAGTGAAACCGTTGAAGGAAAGTTAGCATCTTATAGAGCGTTTCTATGCTATATGATGGCTCACCCTGGTAAAAAGTTACTCTTTATGGGACAAGAGTTTGCGCAAGAAAATGAATGGAACTTCCAAACTGGTCTTGATTGGAACTTACTTGAAGATAGAAAAGAAAATCAATTGATGGCTCTATTCTCAGAAAGGTTGAATAAGTTCTACCTTGAAAATTCTCCTCTTTGGGCTAACGATGACTCTTGGAGTGGCTTCTCTTGGATTGCTAACGACGACTATCAACAGAGCATCATTGCGTTTAGAAGGTTGGACGATAAAGGCGATGAGATTATAGCAGTTTGTAACTTCGTTCCTGTCGCTCGTGAAGATTACAAGATAGGTGTACCTTATAAAGGAGAATATAAGTTAGTATTCAACTCAGATGATGTTGAATTTGGTGGTTCTGGTATGGCTGATAAGACTTACAAATCTATAGATGATGAACCTATGCATGGTTTTGACCAATCTATTTCTATGAAGTTAGCTCCATTATCTGTGATGTATCTAAAACATATCCCAAGTAAGACCGTTAAAAAGACCATAACTTCAAAAGTTAAGAACAGTAAAACTTCTGTTAAAGGTAAATCTGTTAAGAAAGTAGAAGTTAGTGAGATAAAATCCAAGGTAAAGAAACCTACGAATAAGTAGTGAAGTATCTTAAAGTATTCTAAGGATATTCTATTAAGTATCTATTTTGAGACGTACTTTGTACGTTAAAATTGAAGTAATCATATTATTTTATGAAAGGAGAATGCCCCTAATATTTAACTTTTCTATTAGGTGGCTAACTGAAAAAATGTATATCAAAAAAGAATGTGTTGCAATGCTACTTGCAGGTGGTCAAGGTAGTAGATTGTATGCTTTAACTCAAGATATGGCAAAACCTGCAGTGCCATATGGTGGCAAGTACAGAATTATAGATTTTCCACTTTCTAACTGTACTAACTCTGGTATTGATACCGTTGGTGTACTTACACAATATCAACCATTAGTTCTAAACGATTATATAGGCAATGGTCAACCTTGGGATTTGGACAAGGCTAGAGGTGGCGTTCATGTGTTACCTCCTTATGAGACTTCTAATGGAAAGACTTGGTTTGAAGGTACTGCTAACGCTATCTATCAAAACATAAACTTTATCGAAAGGTATAATCCTGAATACGTAGTAGTTTTAGGTGGAGACCATATCTATAAGATGGATTACTCCAAGATGTTAGACTTCCACAAGGAAAACAATGCCGATTGTACTATCGCAGTACTTGACGTTTCTCTTGAAGAGGCTACTCGTTTTGGTATCATGATTTGTGATAAGGACGACCCTAACAAGATTATAGATTTTGAAGAAAAACCTGCTCACCCACGTTCTACTTTGGCATCTATGGGTATATACGTATTCACTTGGGAAAAATTGAAAAAGTACTTAATCCAAAATGAAAATGAGGCTAATGCTAAGCGTGAAGCTGGTGAAAGTTGGTCAAAAGACTTCGGTAAGGATATTATCCCTATGATGAGAGAGGACAATCAACGCTTATATGCTTACAGATTTGAGGGATATTGGAAAGATGTTGGTACTTTAGATTCCCTTTGGGACGCTAATATGGACATCATTGACCCTAACGTTCCACTAGATTTATATGATGATAGTTGGAAAATCTATTCAAGGAATTCCATCATGCCACCACAATATCAAGGCGAAAACGCTCAAGTAGAGAACTCCGTAATAGCTGAAGGTAGTGATATCGATGGTTCAGTGGACTTCTCTGTAATATTTGCTGGTGTTACCGTTGAAACTGGTGCTACTGTAAACTATAGTATTGTAATGCCTGGAGCAGTTATCAAGAGTGGTGCAGTAGTTGAGTATGCCATAGTTGGTGAGAATACCATTATCGAAAGTAATGCTCATGTGGGCGATAAGCCTGAAAATGTCGCTAACAGAGATGATTGGGGTATAGCTGTAATAGGACACAATCAAAATATTAAAGAAAATGAAGTGGTTGCACCTAAACAGATGGTTCCAGATATAAGAAAGAAGTAATCAAGGGGGTATTTTCCAATGGCATCAAATAATAATATTTTAGGTTTAATATTTGCTAATATGCATGATGACACTATCGAAGAGTTGACTAAGACTAGAACTACTGGTTCTGTTATGTTCGGTGGTCGTTATAGATTAATCGATTTCCCACTTTCCAATATGGTAAACTCAGGAATTAATGAAGTAGGAGTTATTACTAAGAGAAATTATCAATCTCTTATGGATCACCTAGGTTCTGGTAAAGAGTGGGATTTATCTGGTAAGAATGGTGGTTTAAAGTTGTTCCCTCCATATGGTAGGAATGAAAGCGTCCTTTATAGTGGTAGATTAGAGGCTTTAAAAGGTATAGTAGGTTATATAGAAAATACTAATGCAGACTACGTCATCATGAGTGACTGTGACGTTCCTATGACTATAGACTATAAACCTATAGTTAAAGCACATATAGAAAAAGGTGCAGATATCACTGCAGTATACTGCAATAGTGAGTTCTATAATACTGGAACAATCTTTTCCATGAATGAAGATGGCAGAATTATAGATGTAATGATTAATCCTGAAATCTCTGGACACTGTAACATTAGTTTAAACACTTTCATATTGAAGAAATCTTTCTTAGTACAGATTATTAAGGAAGCCTCTAGTCGTGGGGCAGTAAGTTTTGAAAGAACGGTTCTCCAAGATGGTAAGGATACTTATAAAATCTATGGTTATGAGTTTAACGGTTATTGCACTAGAATTAACGATATCGATAGCTACTATAAGGCTAACATGAAACTCTTAGATAGAAATAACAGAAACGCATTGTTTACTACTAATAAGCCTATCTATACTAAGATTAAAGACAATTGTCCTACTAAGTTTGGTCTTGATAGTAAGGTTAAGAACTCTTTAATCGCTGATGGTTGTATCATAGAAGGTACTGTTGAAAACTCTGTACTCTTTAGAGGTGTAAAGATTGGTAAAAATACAGTCATTAAGGATAGTATCATTATGCAAGATACTGTTATCGGTAACGATTGTTCTATGTCTTGCATCATAGTAGATAAAGACGTTAATATCAGTGATGGTAAGATACTTTCTGCTTCTAAGACTAAACCATTCTTTATAGCTAAAAAGACCAATATATAATTAAGACTATCCACAACTATTAAGTTGTTATGTGTTAAGATGAACTCTCCACAAAAAGTGTCGAATTTGTGGAGGGGTTCTGTTAAGAAAAAACTTTACCACTTTAATGTGATAAACTAACTTAGTTTGTCGATTAAAGTTATCGAAAGGTTGGGCTATACGTTATGAATATTCTTTTTGCCGTAAGTGAAGCACTCCCTTATGTTAAGTCGGGAGGGTTAGGAGACGTTGCAGGTTCTCTACCTGTGGCTATTAACAAGAAAGGTCATGATTGTAGAGTAGTTATCCCATTGTATAAGGATATTTCCACAAAAGATAGAGCAAACATGACCTATATCACTAACATTACCGTGGACGTTGCTTGGCGTAAACAGTATTGTGGCATATTTACTTCTACAGTCAATGGAGTAACTTACTACTTTTTAGATAATGAATACTATTTTGGTCGTAACGGTCTATACGGCTTCTACGATGATTGCGAGCGTTTTACTTTCTTTTCTAGAGCAGTATTAGAAATGCTTCGTTATATAGATTTTAAACCTAACGTTATACATTCTAACGATTGGCAAACTGCTTTAATACCAGTATATTATCAAGTATTTTATAAATATCGTCAAGGTTTTGAGAAGATTAGGAACGTCTTTACCATTCATAACATACAATATCAAGGTAAGTACGGCACTGAGGTAGTAAATGAACTCATGGGATTGCCTCTATACCATTCGGACTTACTCATGTATGATGGTTGTGTCAATATGATGAAAGGTGCTATTGAAACTGCTGATAAGATTACTACGGTTAGTCCAAGTTATGCTTGGGAAATCTTAGACCCTTGGTACTCTCACGGTTTGGATAGAATTTTAATCAACAAACAGTATAAGTTGACAGGTTTCTTAAACGGTATAGATACTATCGGTTACAATCCTGAAGATGACAATATCATAGCTAAAAACTATTCTGCAAAGGATATCAGTGGTAAGAAGGTTTGCAAAGAAAGTCTACTGCAAGAGTTAGGATTGCAAGAAGGTGATGAGCCTGTAATATCTATTATTACTAGGTTGGTATCTCATAAAGGTTTGGATTTAGTTAAGTGTGTCTTTGAGGATATTTTAAATCTAGGTTTTAAGATTGTAATTTTAGGTACTGGTGATAAGGAGTATGAAGACTTTTTCACAGATATGCAACGTAAATACCCTGATACCGTCTCTACTAACATTACATTTAATCAAAACTTGGCAAGAAAGATTTATGCAGGTTCTGATATGTTCCTAATGCCATCACAAAGTGAACCTTGTGGTTTAGCTCAAATGATTTGTATGCGTTATGGTACTATCCCTATAGTTCGTGAAACTGGTGGTCTTAGGGATACGGTCGTCGATTGTGGAAATCAAAAGGGTAACGGTTTTACTTTTAAATCTTATAATGCCCATGATATGTTATCTGCTTGTAAACGTTCATTGGCTTTATATAAGGATACTGAAAATTGGAATAATCTTGTAGCTTACGACATGGGACAGGACTTCTCTTGGGATAACGCCTGTGAATACTATATTGGATTATATAAGGAAATAGTATCTTGGAATAGTTAAGTTATTAGTATATTATCGTGAACTACCCTCGCCTACGCTTCGCTGAGAGGCGAGGGCTTCCTGCTTTATAGTTCACTGCTAATTTTTTAATTATTTAGTCTTACATGAACTCCACAGATTTAAAATTCGATAGTTTCTACCATATTGATTTTTATATATTTATACTTGCATTGATATCTCTATCATGATAAGTATTACAATTTGGATATATTCAATTTCTAATAGATAATTTTTTTACTTCTTGATTGTGATATCCACAACACGAACACAACTAAGACTTTTCCATAGGTTTCACCTCACTTTAGATTTATTATACTATAAAATATGTTTTAACTCAGTAAAAACTTACATCTAACACAATTTATCCCCCACCTAAGAGGTGGGGGTGTTCTTGCTGACCTTTTGATAAAGACTATTTTTTACTATACGTTTCACTAATTATTTCTTGAAAAGTTGATGGTTATATGTTATAATATCAAAAAAGAACTGTAAAAGATTTTTATAAAAAACTTATACAAAAGGAGTTTTTAAAATGAATATAATAGAAAAATTATTCCATATTCCTAAGGAGTTTTATAATACCAAAATCTGTGAGATGGAAATTAGGAATACCAACAGAATAATATACAATATATGGTATATCTTGATGTTATGTATGAATATATCTACTATTCTATTAAGTCTGTACTATATAATATTCGTTGAGGGTGAAGCACAGATAATAGGTAACTATCTATATATAATCTTGTACCTATTTCAAATAGGATTTATCACCTATTATAGGAAAATCTTCTATGATGAAAGTATGGAGATTGATAATTATAGTCATAAGATAGATATTTTTATCTATGAAAGTATGATTTGGGTGTTAGTGGCATCTTGTTTAGACCTATATTATACTGGTTCTTATTCAGCTTTTGTGGGAGGTATCATAGATATGTCTATACTGTACCTTAAACCAAAACGTTTTGGATATATTACTACTATCGATACAATATTGTACTGCTTATTTATGATATTTATCACATTAGATAGTTCCCGTGATGAACTCGGCAACATAGTATTTGAAAATACTATCCTTATTGAGATAATCAATACTTTGTTTAACTTAGGGATATTAGTCTTTACTCTAATATTTTTCATACACATTAAGTATAATTCCAAAGTTTCTGACATTTATAAATCAGCACAGTTACAGGAGCTTTCTAATAGGGATATTCTAACTGGACTATATAACAGAATGTCACTTACTCACTATATTGAAGATATTAACAAGTCAAAGGAGAATAGTATCATAGTATCTATGGTGGATATAGATAATTTTAAGTCTATCAACGATACCTACGGTCACCCTATTGGTGATAAGTGCATACACTTGGTAGGTGAAGAAATCAATAAGATTTCTCAAAAAGGCTATCGTTACGGTGGCGAAGAGTTTTTGATAATCTTTGAGTGTGTAGAAAAATCCAAAGTTTTAGACATTATGGAAAACTTTAGAATGAACGTCGCTAATTCTGAAACTTGTGGTGTTAAGTTTACAGTCAGTATAGGCGTTTCTGATACGTTTAGTGCCACCGATATTACTAAATACATTGAACAGGCAGATAGTAGACTTTATATCGCTAAAAGGACTGGTAAGAATAAAATCATATGTGAATAGTTTTATTTTGTTAGAGTGGATAAAGAATCCACTCTATTTTAATTATGTTACTTCTAATACACACAATTTATTACAAAAAGATATTTATTATTGACTAATTCTCTAAAAAATGATACAATAAAAACATGAGTTTGAAAAAAAGAAAGGACTTTATATGTTATGAGTACAGTCACTTTGATTGCATATACGCCATTTCCTGAAAAGGTAGTATCTGCATCGGCTAAGTTATGTTATTCCGATACCAGTGCTACCGATTTAATGGACGGTCTAACTGATGAAAAGACTAAATCTTTTTTGGAAATGTTAAATGATATAGGGCATCAATCACCTATAGAACACGCCTATTTTACTTTTGGTATAGAGGGGGTATCTCGTACGTTGCTTGCACAGATTACTCGTCATAGGATAGCATCATTTTCAGTACAATCTCAAAGGTATGTTAAAAAGTCTAACTTTGTGTATATTACTCCTCCAGCCATTGCCAATGATGAAAAGACTTTAGAAATTTTTAACAAATCTATGCAGAACGCTTTTGACGATTACAATACCTTAGCAGATATCTTAGAAAGTAAGTATTTTGAAGAGTTTAAATCTCAAGGATTTACTGAAAAGGTAGCTAAATCCAAAGCAGAAAAGAAGGCTATTGAAGATGCTCGTTTTGTCTTACCTAACGCCTGTGAAACTAAGATGGTAGTCTCCATGAATGCACGTTCATTGATGAACTTTTTTTCATTACGTTGCTGTAATAGAGCTCAATGGGAGATTAAAAACGTTGCCGATAAAATGTTAAAACTCTGCTATGATGTCGCTCCTACGTTGTTTAGAAATGCTGGACCATCTTGTTTGTGTGGCACTTGTCCAGAAGGTAAGATGTCTTGTGGAAAGTGTAATGAAGTTAGAAAGTTCTATGAGGATTTAAAAGTATGATAATAGTAATCGATGGTTTAGATGGGTGTGGAAAGTCTACTCAATTGAAAATTTTATGTGATAGGTTAAATAGTTTAGATATCAAGCATAAGACCATAAGTTTTCCTTGCTATGATATGCCTACAAGTGTATTCGTTAAAAAGTATCTAAATAAGGAATTCTCTCCAACTGTCGATGGTGTTAATGCTTATACTGCATCAAGTTTTTACGCCCTTGATAGGTACGCCTCTTATAAGTTGGATTGGGAAAAAGATTTTAAAGATGGTACTTTAATCCTTTTGGGAAGGTATATAGGCTCTAACTTGATACATCAAATGACTAAACTTCCTGAAAATCAATGGGATAGTTTCTCAACTTGGCTATACGATTATGAATGTAACAAACTTGAACTACCTAATGCAGACTTAACCATCTTTTTAGATATGCCTATCAAAATTTCTCAAAAGTTGCTAAGTTCTCGCTATGATGGTGACAACTCTAAAAAGGATATCCATGAAGAGAATGTAGCGTATTTAAAATCTTGTAGGAAGTCGGCGATGTATTCAGCAGAAAAGTTCAATTGGAAAGTTATTCCATGTAATAATGGTGAAAATCCACGTAGTATTGAGGAGATATCTAACGATATCTTTGAAATAGTAAAAAGTTTAATAGTTTAGTAGAAAGGATTTTTTATTATGGTATACGTATTTTTAGCTAACGGTTTTGAAGAAGTGGAAGCTCTAACTCCTATTGATTGTTTAAGACGTAGTGGTATAGAGGTAATTACTGTAGGTATTGGTGGAGAATATATCAAGGGTTCACATAATATTATTGTAAAGGCTGATATCACTGAAGATAAGGTAGTACTTTCTAAAGATGTTCAAATGGTTATATGTCCTGGTGGTATGCCAGGAACTCTAAACCTTGAGAAATCCAAGGTAGTACAAAACGCTATAGACTACTGTGTTAAAAATAATATCTATGTAGCTTGTATATGTGCAGGGCCTATAATATTAGGTCATAAAGGATTATTAAACGGTGAAATGGCGTGTTGTTATCAAGGCTTTGAAAAGGATTTGATAGGTGCTAACATCGTCTATGATAACGTAGTAGTATCTAATAAGTTTGTAACTGCTAGAGGCATGGGCGTTGCCTTAGAGTTTGGTGCAAAATTGGTTGAACTGTTAGTATCTAAAGAAAAGAGTAAGTCTCTTTTAGATAGTGTTATGTTTAAATAGTCATGAATATCAATGATAGAAAAAAACTTCTAAGAGAAGATTTTAAGAACATTAGAAAATCACTAGATAATAAGAGCGATTTAGATAATCAAATATTTGAAAATCTAATAAAAAGTGTAGATTTCAGTAAGTTTAAATCTGTAATAGTATACGTATCTTTTGGGTTGGAAGTAGATACATTAGCATTAATCGAATATTTAAGAGAACGTAACGTTGATGTTTATTCTCCAAGATGTTATATCCAAGATAAGTCTATGAAGTTCTTTAATATAAATAAGGAGAACTCTTTAGTCAAGGGTGCATATAACATCTTAGAGCCTGTAGAAAATTCATCTAATGAGTTGATAGACTTTTCTGAAAGTATCTGTATAGTACCTGCCCTATCTTTTGACCGTTTTGGATATCGCTTAGGGTGGGGTGGTGGCTATTATGATAGGTTTCTAGCGTTACACAAGGATATCTTTAAATTGGGATTGGTCTATAGTTCTTGTCTATCTGATACTCTCCCAAAAGATGACTACGACATTTCCGTAGATATGGTTCTTACTGAAAAAATATATTATTATGTGGAGGCTTTGAATGAGTATTAAAAATTTAGAAGATAATAATCCCACTTTAGAAGATGATGAGTTATATCAAGATGATTATCTTGAGGACTATGACGAATATCTTGAAGGTGAAGACGGTGAGTACTATGACGATGACGATAGCCAATATTTTGAAGAAGAACAACCAATAGAAGAACGTCCTAGGAAGAGTATTTTTAGTAGAAAAAAATTTCAATCCGATAACGAATATGACGATGATGACGACTATGAAGACGATGATGAATATGACGACGATGACGACGACTATGAAGAAGAAGAACGTCCAAAGAGAAAAGTAAAAAGAAAAATTAAGGGATTAAGACTTTCTCTTGCTTTAATCATGATATTTATAATCTTGGGAGTAGCAGCGTTGTTATCTACTACTATCATATTTTTAGCTAAGGAATATCTAGGTGTGGATAAGTCTACTACCACATATATAGTAGAAATTCCAGAAGGTGCTTCTACTGATGAAATTATCGATATCCTTTATGATAACAATCTAATAAAAGTTAAAGAGTTGTTTAAGTTGGCTATCAAGTTGAATTCTGGTGATGAAAAACCGTTAGTAGCTGGTGAACATCAAATTAGCCCTAGCATGGATTATGGCGATATGATTGATGAACTTAAAACCAATATCCAAGATAATAAAGATGTCGTTACTATAACGTTCCCTGAAGGAATAAATGTATATGATGCTGCTACTATGTTACAGCAAGAAGGCGTTTGTGATGCTCGTAACTTTATCTACTATTTCAATGGTGGTTTCGACCTTAGTGAGTATAAGTTTAACAACTATCTACCTGTTGAGAGTACTCTAAAATTTCTTAAATTAGAGGGTTATCTATTCCCTGATACTTACGAATTCTACAAAGATGAAGAACCTGAAATAGTCGCTCGTAAGATTTTCGACAACTTCGACAAAAAGATTACTGATAATTATTATACTCAAATGCAAAACTTAAATATGACCTTAGATGAAGTTATAACTTTAGCTTCTATCGTTCAAAAAGAGGCTGGAAACGTTGCAGATATGAAAAAGATATCTTCTGTATTTCACAATCGTTTGGATAATCCTGATACTTTCCCTATGTTACAATCTGACCCTACAAGAATTTACGCTGAAGAAGTTATCCATGAGAATTTGGACGTTTCTAACGTAACTATGGAAGAAGCATATAATACTTATAAATCTGCAGGATTGCCTCCTGGAGCTATTTGCAATCCTGGATTACACGCTATAGAAGCTGTGTTATATCCTGATACTACTAACTACTTCTATTTCTGTGCAGACGTTGAAAACGGTATTACTTATTATGCTAGTACCAATGAAGAACATGAAGCAAATCTTGAATTGGCTGGTATCTCTCTTGAAGATTAGATAGTATCGTAATCATATTTTAATTTTGGGCGGATATGTTTAAATCCGCCCTATTAGTAATTTATATTAGGAGGTATTTTTTATGAATAAAGAGTTAAATTCCTTACAAACTACCTTAATATCTGGTAGAGGATTTATCCCAGAAGATGTTAATAAGTACATCAACGAATTACTAACCAAGATTGAAATGTTAAAATCAGGAAACATCATAATTGATACTACCATAAATATGGAAAGGTTAAATCAATTAAGAGAGAATAAGACTGGTCAAAAGGGTTTTATTAAGGAAGATGTCTTAAACTATATCGATGAGTTGGAAACTCAAATAAAGGAGTTATCCGAAAAGTTTAAAAATGATAATACTAAACTGATTTCTAATATTGTCAAGTTGTCTAAACAGTTGGGAAAGAGTAATCAAGAAATAGCCAATTACTTGGGAATATCAGTTAAAGATGTTGAAAGTTTTTAATAGGAGGTTTTTATGAGCGATTTATTAGAAGTATTAGCACCAGTTGGGGATTGGGAACGTTTAAACTCTGCAGTAGATTTCGGAGCAGATGCTGTATATCTTGGTAGGAAAAATTTCGGTATGAGGGCAAATCCTCAAAACTTCGATTTAGATACTTTGAAAAAAGCTATAGAATTATGTCATAGTAGAGGAGTTAAAGTATATGTAACTTGTAACACTCTGCCACGAAATGATGAAATCCCACAGTTTCAGCAGTTCGTAGAAGAAGCCGTTGAATGTAACGTTGATGCCTTAATAGTGGCAGATTTAGGTCTGTTATCTTTGATAAAAAAGTTTGCTCCAAGTATGGAAATTCATATGTCTACGCAAACTGGAATAGTAAACTATGTTACTGCTAACGAGCTATACAATATGGGTTGTAAGAGAGTAGTCCTAGCTAGAGAATTATCCCTTGATGAGATTGCAGAAATCCGAGCAAAAACTCCTAGAGATTTAGATATCGAGGCTTTTGTACATGGTGCGATGTGTATGTCATTTTCTGGTAGATGTCTATTATCATCATACTTTACTAATAGAGATGCCAATCGTGGTGAGTGCGCTCAACCTTGTAGATGGAACTACTATCTAATGGAGGAAAAAAGGAAGGGGGAGTATCATCAAGTGATAGAAGATGAAAATGGTTCATACATCTTAAATGCCAAAGATATGTGTATGATTAATCATCTTGATGATGTTATCAAAGCAGGGGTGAACTCTTTAAAGATAGAGGGTAGAGCGAAATCTAGTTACTATGTATCAGTGATTACCAACGCTTATAGACAAGCCGTAGATATCTACAAACAAAATCCTGATAATTATCAACTTCCACAGTGGCTACAAGATGAAGTTTTCAAAGTTAGTCACCGTCAATACTGCACTGGATTTTTCTATGGTCACCCTAATAACTGCAAATACTATGGTCAATACTACGAAAATGGTGGATATATCCGTTCTTATGACGTTGTAGCTGTAGTAGATGGGTATAAAGATGGTATCTTATATTGTACTCAAAGGAATAAATTTCTAAAAGGTGCAGAAGTTGAAATCTTAGCACCATTAGGAAAGCCAGTAACTCTAATCATAGAGGAGATTATCAACGAAGATGGCGAAAGTGTAGAAACTGCAAACCATTCTATGATGAAGTTCTCTTTTAAGTGTGATACTCCATTCCCTAAAAATTCAATCATTCGTATTAAAAAAGATTAATTAAGTAATAGAAATTATTAATTATTATCTATTAATTAAAAAGGTGGTGTTTGATAACATGGACAAGTATTCCATACTAAAAGAGTACTTTGGATACTCTACTTTTAGAAAAGGTCAAGAGGAGATTATAGACAATATCTTAAATGGGCGTGATGTCTTAGCAGTAATGCCCACAGGTGCAGGAAAATCTTTGTGTTATCAGATACCTGCCTTGATGTTTAAAGGTATCACGATAGTGGTATCGCCTTTGATATCTTTGATGAAAGACCAAGTAAATGCCCTCAATGATGTAGGTATTAAGGCAGTATATCTAAATAGTTCCATGCCGTTTAATGAGTATCTAAATGCCCTAGATTTAGCTATCCAAGGATATTTTAAGATAGTGTATGTAGCTCCTGAAAGGTTAGAAAATCCTAGATTTTTGGACTTTGCTTATAGTAATCGAATAAGTATGGTCACCGTTGATGAGGCTCACTGCGTATCACAATGGGGACACGACTTCCGACCTAGTTATCTAAAGATAGTGGATTTTATCAATAAGTTACCATATAGACCGATAATAACATCATTTACAGCCACTGCGACCACTCAGGTAAAGAAAGATATCTCTAGGATTTTAAAACTTAAAAATCCGTATACTATTACTACTGGTTTTGATAGGGAAAATCTATATTTTGAAGTTCAGCGTCCTGAGGATAAGTTTTCAGCATTGTTGAAGATACTCAAAAAAAATAAGGGTAAGTGTGGAATAATCTATTGTGGCACTAGAAAGACCGTTGAGGAAGTTTGCGAAAAACTTCAAAACTTGAATTATAAAGCATTAAGATATCATGCAGGATTATCCAATGAAGAAAGGTTTAAAAATCAACAGGCTTTCATATATGATGAATGCGATATTATGGTATCAACTAACGCTTTCGGTATGGGCATTGATAAGTCTAATGTATCGTTTGTAATCCATTACAATATGCCGAAAAATATTGAAGGTTACTATCAAGAGGCTGGTAGGGCTGGGCGTGATGGTGAACCTGCACAATGTATCTTGTTATATAGTGGTGCAGATGTATCCCTTAATAGATTTTTAATAGAAAATAGTGAAAATCCCGAATTGCCCAAGGATACCATAGAAATGATTAAAAAAAATGAACTTGAATTACTTAAATACATGACTTTTTATTGTACTATCAATAGTTGTTTGCGTTCATATATATTAAAATACTTCGGTGAAGTTGGTATGGATAATTGTGGTAACTGTAGCAACTGTTTAAAAAACTATGTTGATGCTGATATCACCATTGATAGTCAAAAGATACTATCATGTATATATAGGACGAGGCAATCTATAGGGATTTCATTACTAGTGGATATCCTTAGAGGTAGCAAAAAAAAGGATATCATTCAACGTGGTTTTGATAAACTCTCTACATATGGCATCATGAAAGATAGCACCGACAAATATATTAGAGAAGTAGTAAACTTTCTTATTTTACATAAGTATATCTATCAAGCTGATGGCTTATCTGCTATTTTAAAGTTGACTAAATCTGCTAAGGGTATCTTAGTAGGTGATGTATCTGTAATTATGAAAGTTCCTAAGAGTACTGAAAGTAAAAAGGTTGCTAAGAAGATTTCTAAACATTCTATAGATGATAACCTATTTGAAAAGTTAAAAGAAGTTCGTCAGCATATAGCACACGTTCAGAGTATTCCATCATATATAATCTTTTCAGATGCTACCCTTAAAGAAATGTGTCAAAAATTGCCTACTTCAAAAGATGAATTTTTAAAAATTTCAGGTGTTGGCGATTTTAAACTTGAAAAGTATGGCGATACTTTTATTAAAGCTATTAAAGAGTATCAAAACACTAAGGATAAAAAAGATAAATCCCATTAGGATATAACCTTTTGGGATTTTTTTATCAATGTAAATCATCTATAGCGATTGCCAAAGTTACACCATTTTGAGCAATCTTTTTTTGGATTAATTTTCCGTTGTTACTCCCACGGATTGCAGAACGTTCACAAACGCAATCTACATTTGTTACACTTTCCACAAACTTGGATTTGCTAAAATCACCTTGTATTGAGTTCAACTCATTACTAGAAAAGAATTTCACCTCTATGGCGTACTTACTGCAAAACTCTAAAAGACCAATCTCATTAGATTTTAAATCTATTGAACACACTTTCTTTATTGATAGTATACTAAAATTCAAAGTATCAAGAGTATCAAGCACAAGATTTTCAATATTAATCATAGAGGCGAACTTTTTACAACCTATTCCAAGGACTAAATTCCTTGGAAGTAAGTGCAGAGTATTCTCAAAAGGCGATATATCGACCCTATTAGATACTGCTATACCTATTTTGTTACTATAAGTTAAATCTTTAGGTTTCACAATGGATATATTAGAGTAAAATCCTACTGGGATATTATCCAGAATAGCTGAAGAGATATCTTTTATTTTGGGAGGTTCTAAGATTGCTAAATTATTATCTTTTGCCCAAACGTCCACGGCGAACTTATCATTGATATCGGTTGCTGTGGTTATGATAGGTAATCCACCAGTGATTTTTGCTACTTGATTAGCCAACTCATTAGCACCCCCTAGATGTCCCGAAAGTATCGGGATAGCGTACTTTCCTAACTCATCACAAACTACTACAGGGATATCCGTTAGTTTACTCTTGATATATGGTGCGATACATCTAACGGCAATCCCACACGCACCAATGAATATTAATCCTTGATACTCCTCAAATACCAACTTAACGATATCATGAATATTAGAAAAACTTTTTAAAACTGTATTTTGATACTTTTCTAAAGTAAAACCATCTGTCCCCATTGATTTTGATATCTTTAAGTTTAAATCTGTGCCGTTTTTAGTTAAACTGATTACTGCTATTTTCATGATAGTATTCCTTTTCTAAACTCTGTTGAGAAGTGTTTATCATAAAGTTTAGATAGTTCATAATCATTGCCAAGAAATCCACCTACACCGATTAAAGCCGTCTTTGTGATATTATTATCTTTGGCAGTTTGATACAAACTTTCAACGGTACAATAACAGATTTTTTCATCTTGCCAAGTAGCCTTGTAGACTATCACGGATTGAGTATCGGGAGAATATCCCCCCTTGATTAACTCCATAGATAATTCTTTTAACAATCCGGTAGATAGGAAGATAATCATAGTTGAGCCGTGTTTAGCTAATTCGGATATCTTTTCACGTTCGGGAACTGGAGTTCTGCCTTCCATACGAGTAATGATAACCGTCTGTGATACGTTCGGCAGAGTATACTCACATTTAAGAGAACTTGCCATTCCACAGAAAGAACTAACCCCAGGGCAGACATCATAAGGGATATTTAAGGCTTGTAATCTGTCCATCTGTTCACGGATAGCCCCATATATTGAGGGGTCACCAGTGTGTAATCTAACCGTGATTAGATTATTTTTTTCAGCCTCCATCATTATGGATATAACCTCATCAAGATGTAACTTTGCACTATCATAGATTTTACAATCTTTTCTAGCATACTCATCTAAAAGTTGTGGATTTACCAAAGAACCTGCATAGATAATTACATCAGCTTGATTTAATAGTTTTGCACCTCTAACGGTGATTAAATCCACTGCACCTGAACCACTGCCAACAAAATGTACCATAACAAATCACCTTCTAAGCGTTAAAATCTCTAAACATTTCCTCGGATTTTTCTACCATAATACGACCATTAGAGATATCTATAAGTTTATCATTTAACTTTTGATAGTTTTCAACCTTAACCAATAGTGTTATAGTTACGCAATCGGTAAAGGAGGTATCTAATATTTTGATATCAAAATCTGGTAGAACGTAGTTGACCTTACCATATAGATTATAATCGGTTGAAAATCTTAATTGATAACAACTACACATATTCATAATAATGGCGTTATCGATTGCGATAGAGGTTGCATGAGAATAGGCTCTAACCAATCCTCCACCACCTAATAAGATACCTCCAAAGTATCTAGTGACTACACAACAGATATCTGTTAGACCTTTTTTCTGTAGAACGTCAAGGACTGGAACTCCTGCTGTGCCTTGAGGTTCTCCGTCATCTGAGTAGCGTATGATGTTATTATCTCTAAGAATGTAGGCATATACGTTATGAGTAGCTTTTCTATGTTTAGCTTTTATCTCGTTGATAAAAGCTACTGCTTCATCATTGTTAGTAACTGGTGCAAGATATCCTATAAATTCGGAATGCTTTTCAATAAAAGAGTTTTCGGCTCTATCTTTAATAGTGATATATCCCATAGATTACACTTCCTTTCAACGTTAGTTAAAGAATTTAAAGATACTTTCTGCATATAGTTCAAGGTGATTATATACGCAGTCGTATAGATATATTTTATAGTCATCTTTCATTATGAATGGATTTTCTGAGCCATCATCTGAAAACACTAAGATATTTTCTAGGTTAAAGTATTTGGTATATACCTTAGTTTCATGGATAATTTCATCTATAGGGTAGATAATACATGAAATAATACGTTTAATCTCTTTAAAATAGGCTATCTCATAGATGCCATTACTAATAGATAATAGTTCTAACATCTCATTAGGCACTTTGAACCCTGTAGATTTTTTTAACAGTTCTAACTGTTCTGTGGTAGCACCTATATCAAGTTGGATATTGCCACCATAGTAAGAGTTGATAATTTGTAATAAGGCACTCATATATTTTCCTCCTCGAAAAATATAACAAAAAAAGTGGATTTATAAAAAATCCACTTATAATGACTAATTTTCTAGCAATTTCAAAATATATATTGATATTAGCCTCTGTTGAAACGCTTTTTAAATCTGTCAACACGACCGCCAGTATCAACTAGTTTTTGCTTACCAGTAAAGAATGGGTGGCACTTAGAACAGATTTCAACCTTGATATCTTTCTTAGTGGAACGAGTTTCAATAACGTTACCACAAGCACAAGTTATAGTAGTCTTTTCAAAATTTGGGTGAATTCCCTGTTTCATTATTTAAAACACCTCGTTTCATAGTTAGAATAAGTTTAAAATCCAAAGTAGCCCATCAGATGCCTTAGACAGTAGTACTTTCAGACCGATTACAGTAATATATTATAACACAGGAAATAAGAAAAGTCAACACATTTTCAAAAATATTTTTCAACTATTAACGGATTGACTATCTAAGCCAATCCGTTAATGATATTATAAGTGATATCAAATGCCTAAAATCTTTTTAAAGCTATCGGAAATAGTGTTCTTTAAAGACAATGCTTCCTCTTGAGTGTTTGCGATAGTAGTATAGTAAGCCTTAATCTTAGGTTCAGTGCCAGAAGGTCTAATAACTACACTAGCACCATCAGTTAGTTTGAATACTAATACATCAGACTTTGGTAGAGTTAGAGTAGTCACTTCACCAGTAGTGGTATCTTTGGAGGTACTAACTTTATAATCTTCAAAAGTGATAACCTTTAGACCCCCAATTTCAGTAGGAACGTTCTCTCTTAAAGACTTCATAATCTCTGCCATCTTTTGCATACCAGAGATACCCTCAAATTGGAAACTCTCTTGTGAGTGGTGATATACTCCATACTTATTATAGAGATTTTCTCTCGCTTGTAATAGGGATATACCTTGAGTTCTATAATAAGCAGCCATCTCACATATTAACATAGATGCTACAACAGCGTCTTTATCACGAACGTATCCACCAGCTAGATATCCATAGCTTTCTTCAAAACCAAAGATATATCTATCTTCTTGACCGTCAGCTTCTAATAGACCTATCTGTTCACCGATAAACTTAAAACCAGTGAGGACGTCTCTAAGCTCTACGCCATATTCTTTAGCAATCTTCTTGCAGATGTCTGTAGTTACTATGGTCTTAACTGCTACAGGATTTTTTGGCATAGTACCTAACTTAGTTCTTTCTTTACAGATGTACTCAAATAGTAAAGCACCTACTTCATTACCACTGAATAGGACGTAATCACCATTAGGATTAGGTACAGCAATACCCACACGGTCGGCATCAGGGTCAGTTGCAAGGAGTAAGTCAGGTTTAACAGTTTCACAGAGTTTTAAACCGAGATTTAAAGCCTCTCTAATTTCAGGGTTAGGGAATGGACAGGTTGGAAAGTTTCCATCTGGATTTTCCTGTTCTGGAACTACGGTAACTTCTTTGATACCTATTCTATCAAGAATGGTTCTAACAGGTTTATTACCAGTACCATTCAAAGGAGTGTATACTACTTTTAGACCACTATCTTTAACTAAATCGGTATGAATACCTTGAGATAGTACATTCTCATAGTAGTTTTCGATAGTATCGTTAGAGATATACTCTATTAAACCTTGTTTGATACCATCTTCAAAGTTGATGTATTTAACACCATTAAACATATCGACTTGGTTGATTTTTTCTATTACTATTTCTGAGTTTTCAAGGTTAAGTTGACAACCGTCTTCGCCATAAGCCTTGTATCCGTTATACTTTGATGGGTTATGACTGGCAGTTACCATAATACCTGCACTACACTTTAGGTTTCTAACTGCAAATGATAACATTGGAGTTGGCATCAATTCAGTGTAGATGTATGCTTTTATTCCATTACCTGCTAAGACTTCACAAGCTGTCTTAGCGAAAGTATCTGACTTTATACGACTATCAAAGGAAACGGCAACGCTTGGATTTTCAAAGTTTTCATTGACGTAATCAGCTAGACCTTGAGTAGCCTTTCTTATAGTGTAGATATTTAATCTGCTAGTACCTGCACCTATAACACCTCTTAGACCACCAGTACCAAACTCAAGATTTTTATAAAATCTTTCTTTGATAGCGTCAGTATCATTTTCAATGCTTTTGAGTTCTTGAACTATGTCTGCATCTTCAGTAGCTTTTTCGCACCATAGGGAATATAGTTCCATTTCGTTCATATTTTAACCTCCTAATAATGATTTATAATCAAAGTGTATAATGTTCTTACACACAATTTATTATAGCACATAAAATTCGATTTGAAAAGTCTTTTTTTGATTTTTTTATAGTTAGATAGTATCTTTTTTAATGTTTCTCATATTTTTGTAAGATACTCAATATCTTAGCATGGTGACAGATTAATATTTATGATGTATAATACTATCATATGGTTAAGAAAGGAGTGTTATCGTGTGAAAGAGTACATCTGCGATAATGGAAAGATTTTAAAGTGTGGATATACTACAGGTTCTTGTGCTACTGCTGGAGCTTTAGCTAGTGCGACATATCTATTAGAGGGATACTTTCCAAAAAGTGTGAATATATTAGCACCTAATAGTAAGGTGTTGACTATCCCCATAGAGGGTTACAAAGTTACAGAAGATGGAATATCTTGTACGGTTCTAAAAGATGGTGGCGATGATATTGACATCACCAATGGTATTGAAGTAGTAACCACAGTCAAAAAGGTTAATGAAGGCATCAACATTGATGGTGGTTTAGGAGTAGGTACTGTTACTAAAAAAGGATTAAATCAACCTATAGGCAGTAAGGCTATTAATTCCACTCCTAGAGAGATGATAAAAATTAACCTTGAAGAATTAGCTTCAGCTAACGGATACACTGGTGGTTTTGATGTAATAATATCCGTTCCAAAGGGTGAAGAAATCGCAAATAAGACTTTTAATCCACGTTTAGGAATAGTCGGAGGGATATCCATTCTTGGCACTACTGGGATAGTCCGTCCTATGAGTGATAAGGCAATCTTGGATACCATAAAAGCAGAATTGAACGTAAAAAAATCTAGTGGTGTTGAAGACTTAATTATTACTTTAGGAAACTATGGTAACTTTTTCGTAAAAGAGAATATGGACATATCCGAAGAGGATACCATTCAATGTAGTAACTTTATCGGTGATACCCTAGATATGGCTAATGAACTAGGTTTTAAAAGTATCTTATTAGTAGGACATATAGGTAAATTGGTAAAACTAGGGTGTGGTTTGATGAATACTCATTCTAAGTATGGTGATGCTCGTATGGAAACGCTTTCAATATGTGCTTTAAAGTGTGGTGCTACCACGGATATCTTAAATAAGATTATGAACTGCGTTACTACTGATGATGCCATTCAAATCTTAAAAGATAACGACATCTTTGAAGATGCTATTAAAGTTTTAAAGGATAAGATATCTTTTTATCTATCGAAGAGGGCAGGAGATAGTCTTAAAATTGAGTATATCTTATTTTCTAACATACATGGTAGATTATAGTTTTAAAATCTTAGTTTGAGGGGGTTTGTTATGAATAGATTAATCATATCGGCGAATAGTAGTGGTAGTGGAAAGACTTCTATAACTACTGCTATCTTAAAGATATTAATAGATAGAGGGTTGAAAGTATCTACATTTAAAAGTGGTTGCGACTATATTGATGGTATGTATCATAGTAGGATTACTGGTGGTACTTCTCACAATTTAGATAGTTGCTTTTCTTCGGAAAATGTGCTAAAATATATACTGTGTGAAAATTCTAAAAATGTGGATATCTCAATAATAGAGGGCGTCATGGGTTTTTATGATGGTATAGGATTTACTACAAAATCTAGTACCTATGAACTCTCTAAATTGACTAATACTCCAACGATTTTAATATTAGATTGCCATGGAATGGGAGCATCAATAGGAGCAGTTTTAAAAGGTTTTTTATCATATAGGGAGGACAACTTAATTAAGGGAGTAATCTTTAATAGGATATCGCCAAACTTATATGAAAGTTCTAAGAATTTTGCATTAAATATGGGTATCGTGCCATTAGGATATATTCCAAAACTTAAATCAGATTTATTGCTTGAAAGTCGTCATTTAGGGTTAATCACTGCAGAAGAGGTTTCTAATTTTGATACTAAACTTTCTAACCTTGCAGAAGTTATCAGTAAAACTTTAGATGTGCCAAAGTTGTTAGAAGTCTCACGTTGTGATAGTTTAGATTACGTTCCAATCAACCATATAGATGGTAAAAGAGTTAAAATAGCCATCTCCAAAGATGTCGCCTTTTCTTTTCTATATGGTGATAATATAGACTTCTTGAAACGTTCTAACTGTGATATAGTATACTTTAGTCCTCTAAACGATAATCAACTTCCTAAGAATATTGATGGTTTAATCCTTTGTGGTGGATATCCTGAACTATATGCTAAACAACTTTCAAAAAATCTTTCTATGATAGAAAGTATTAGAAAAGCCATCAATAGTGGTATTCCATACATTGCTGAATGTGGTGGATTTATGTATTTACAGTCTAACATTATCGTAGATGGTATAAAATATCCCATGGCAGATATATTCCATGGTGATTGTTTTAAAACTGATAGACTTAATCGTTTTGGTTATACTAGACTTATTCCTAAGAGTAAAAATCTAATGTTTAATGAAGATTTAATCACCCATGAATTTCACTATTCCGATACTACTAACAATGGCTTGGATTATCTTGCGATTAAGGTTAGTAATAACACATCTTGGAAATGTGTTCATGGTGGTAAGAGTTTCTATGCAGGATATCCACACTTATATTTTTATGGCAACTTACAACAGATTAATAATTTTATTAAGGAGTGCTTATCTTTTCATGAAAATGTTAGACGAATATCTTAGAGAAGTAAATACGTTAGATACTCATGCTATGGAGCTATCCCAACTACGTTGGGATACCCTTGCTAAACCTCTTAATAGTTTAGGTGATTTAGAAAGTATCATCTGTAAAATTTCGGGAATGGTTGGTACTCCTGAAGTGGACATATCTAATAAGTGTGTTGTGGTCATGTGTGCCGATAATGGCATAGTTAAAGAGAACGTAACTCAAACCGATAGCAGTGTAACCTATCTAGTCGCAAGGAATATGTCTGATTGTATTTCTAACATCAACTTGATGGCTAGTGTTTCAAACACTGATGTCTTTGTCGTTGATATCGGTATGAATGTCACAGTTGAAGATGGTTTAAACATCATAGATAGAAAAATCGCTTATGGTACTAAAAGTTTCTTAGAAGATGCTTCTATGGGTTTAAACGATACTATCAAGGCTATTGAAACGGGCATAGAATTAGTTGAAACTTTAAAATATGAGGGATATAAAATCATAGCTACTGGCGAGATGGGAATAGGTAATACTACTACATCTAGTGCGTTGGCTAGTGTACTTCTAGGATTGCCAGTTGAAATGGTTACTGGTAAAGGTGCAGGGTTATCCAATTCAGGTTTACTGCATAAGATAGACGTTATTAAAAGAGGGATTGCTCTTAGAAAACCTGCCAAGAATAATCCATTAGATGTTTTATCAAAGTTAGGTGGTTTTGATATTGCTGGGTTAGTAGGAATTTTTATAGGTGGTTCAATCTATAGAGTGCCAATAGTCATAGATGGTTTTATTTCTTCAATATCTGCCCTTATTTCTTATAGATTATGTCCTCAAAGTGTAGACTTTATGATACCATCTCATATGAGTACAGAACCTGCCTCTACTATGATTATGAAAGAATTAAAACTATCGCCGATTATTCATGCTAATATGCACCTTGGCGAAGGCACTGGAGCAGTAGCCCTATTTCCTCTACTTGATATGGCTATGAAAGTCTATAATAGCAATCGCACATTTGAAAACATTGGAATGGAAGCGTATAAAAAATTATGATGGTTTTAATCTCTGGAGGCAGTGGAAGTGGTAAATCCGAAATGGCTGAAAGATTGTTAGTCAAATTATCTGAGGGTGAAAATTTGATATACCTTGCAACTATGAAACCTTTCGGTCAAGAGGCTTATAAAAGAATTTTAAGACATCAAGAATTGAGAAAAGGTAGAAATTTTTCTACTATAGAAGTTTATCAAGATTTGGAAAACATCACCATTGATAGTGACTCAAATGTACTATTGGAGTGTATGTCTAACCTTTTAGCCAATGAGATGTTTTGTGAAAATCCTAAAAGTAACCTAGTAGATAAAATCCTGTATGGTGTAGAAAGGTTAAAAACTTCATGTAAAAATCTTGTAATAGTGTCTAATGAAATCTTTTCCGATGGCTGTAACTATGATACTTCAACGGTTGAGTATATTAAAACTCTTGGGATTATTAATCAAAGGTTAGCTAAAGTTTCCAATTGTGTGATTGAAAGTATCTATAGTAATCCAATAATCTATAAAGGGAGTGATATCTTAAATGGCTTGGATTAAATCACTATGTATAGCATTTGCCACCTATTCAAGATTACCAGTCCCAAACGTGGATTGGAATGAAAAAAACATGAAGTATAGTATCTGCTATTTTCCACTAGTTGGAATACCTATAGCTATCTTTGAAATTTTGGCGTGGTATCTATGCGATTTTCTCAACCTTAATGATATTCTAAGAAGTGCTTTAATGACTGTTATCCCAATTTTGGTTACTGGTGGAATACATCTTGATGGCTTTTGCGATACCTCTGATGCTATTAGTTCGTATCAACCTAGAGAAAAAAAACTTGAAATATTAAAGGATAGTCATATCGGTGCTTTTGCCTTGATTAAAACTATATCCTATATGGTTTTATATTTCGGTGCGATTAGTAATCTTGATAGCTTAAAATCTGTATTGATATATGGTATAGTGTTCTGTTTAGAAAGGTCACTTAGTGGATTATCCGTAGTAAATTTTAAAAATGCCCGTGGTGATGGTATGCTTCATAGTTTTTCAAGCGTTGCCGAAAAGACTACTGTCAACATTACCATGGTATGTTATTTGATTTTATCTTTTATACTTATGGGATTTTTAAACTTAAAATCTTGTATGATAAACTTTATTCTATCTATGGGAGTGTTCGCATACTACAAGATTATGAGTTATAAAACTTTTGGAGGTATCACAGGAGATTTGGCTGGATATTTTCTACAACTTTGTGAGTTGGTTCTACTCTCTGGGACTATCTTGACTAACTAAGGGGTGATATATTTTGTATGAATTTTTAAACAATCAAAACTTTTGGATATATTTTTTAGCTAACTGTTTTCCTCAATCAAACTTAAAAGAGTATATTTCACAACATTATGATGTATCTAAGACGATTGAGTGGTATAGGAAATCTTTTCGAGAAAGTGTTATCATAGATTTAAAACTATCATCAAAAAGAGACATTATGAAGATAGAGTTCAATCAAAATGGAATATACTACTATTATGATGGTGTGTTAATATCACAATTTGGAGAAAGTACTAAAATCTCTAGTTTTTTGATTAGTTCATATCATGAATATTTATCTCCACAGATGGAACTTTTAATTTTACCTTGTTATAAAGATATTGGGCTTTATAAATCAAATGAGACTAAACAAAGTTATTTGGAAATGTTAAAACTAATTCCTATAGATTTAAAAGATGTTGAAAACATCTCCAATATGATTTTAACTAATGTTTTAAACTATCCATCAAATATTAAGCATACTATATATAGGTATATGAAAGGTAGATTTCTTTTATACGTCAATCTATGTGTTAGGATTGTACCCTTAGAAAATCAAGAGTGTGTAAAAATCAGTGATAGTATTGGGGTTAGGATATCCAAAGATAGACTATATATTGATAGATATCCACAAGATAACGTTATGGATTTACCTAGGTATATCTTCGCATTAAACTATATAAAAGATACTTTATCTAGGTATTGCAAGGATAAAATTTTAATCGAAATTATGGAGGATATTATCCATTGGTGTGATTTTCAAGGTGAAGAACTCTCAATGGCTTTGATACAATTGTTATCCGAAACGTATGGATTTCCTATGCCAAATGTAGGTATCACTTTTAACCACGATAAAAATAAGTATATTTTCGATTGGGGGACATCATGCGATTAATTATAGGTGGAGCGTATCAAGGAAAGTTAGAGTTTACAATAGAAAAGTATCAAGTTGAAACCGTTGCAGATGGAAATACTTGCACCATAGAGGATACTTTTTCTTGTGAAGTTTTAAATCACTTTGAAATACTTATAAAAAGATTTTTCTCTACCATAGAGGAGACTATATCATATTTGGATACGCTTATAATTAAAAATCCAAACGTTATAATAGTATCTACAGAGGTTGGAAACGGTGTAGTCCCTATAGATAGTTTTAGCAGAGATTACAGAGAGTTAGTAGGTCGTGTATGTTGTGAAGTATCTAAAAGGGCAGAAACCGTTGAAAGAGTATTCTGTGGGTTAGGAGTGTTCTTAAAATGTTGATAAATCTAATTCGACATGGTTATACTAAAGGAAATCTTGAAAAAAGATATATTGGTATTACAGATGAACCTCTATGTGTTGAAGGTATCAAGCAATTGAGAGATAAAAGCTATCCCAATTGTGAGGTTTTGTATAGTAGTCCCATGGTTAGATGTATCCAAACTGCAAAGATTATCTATCCAAATATGGGTATCAATCTCGTTGAGGATTTCAAAGAATGTAACTTTGGAGACTTTGAAAACAAAAACTATTTAGAGTTATCTAATAACATAAACTATCAAAATTGGATTAACTCCAATGGTGTGTTACCTTTTCCAAATGGCGAAAGTAAAGAAGATTTTTCTAATCGTAGTTATGAGGCGTTTAGAAACGTAATTTCCAAATGTGATAAAGATAAGATATCTATGGTGGTACATGGTGGGACTATAATGTCTATTATGGAGCGTTTAAATCCTAAATGTGATTATTTTGACTTCCAAATTAAAAACGGTGATTATATTACCATTCAACTTTAGAAAGGATTTTACTATGTCAATATTACCATTATTATTAGGATATATCTTAGATTTGATACTTGGTGACCCTTACAATATACCTCACCCAGTAAGATTTATAGGTAGTTTAATCTCTAAGACTGAAAACCTTTTAAGAAGATTATTCCCAAAGACTGCAAAAGGTGAATTGATAAGTGGCATCTTTATGCCAATAATAGTAGTAGGGATATCAACGGTTGGAGCATTATTAATATTAAAGTTAGCATATAAAATTCATGTGATAGTCGGTATCATAGTAGATAGTATCATGTGTTATCAGATGTTGGCGACAAAGTGTTTAAAAGATGAAAGTATGAAAGTATATCAATCGTTAAAGAATGATGATTTAGAACTATCTAGGGAGAACGTATCCATGATAGTTGGACGTGATACTCAAAATCTTGATGTCGCTGGAGTTACTAAAGCCACTGTGGAGACTATCGCAGAAAATACCTCCGATGGTATTATAGCCCCTATGATATATATGGCTTTGTTTGGTTCAATTGGTGGATTTTTCTATAAATCCGTGAACACCCTTGACAGTATGATAGGTTATAAAAATGATAAGTATCTATATTTTGGTAGGGCATCTGCGAAACTTGATGACCTCTTAAACTACATACCCTCAAGGATTTCTGCCATCTTTGTGATAGTTGCCACGTTCTTTTTAAACTTAGATTTTAAATCTGCTTTTCGTATTTGGAGACGTGATTGTAGAAATCACCCTAGTCCGAACTCTGCACAGACGGAAAGTGCTTTTGCAGGAGTATTGAACGTCCAATTGGCTGGTGATATGTACTATTTTGGAAAGTTACATCACAAGAAAACCATTGGCGACAATGTTAGACCTATCCAAATTGAGGATATTAAAACCTCTAACAATATTTTATATGTAACTTCATTCATATCATTGATATTCTGTCTAATTGTGAGGTGTATCGTAGTATGATAAATCAGCATGGTGGAGAGATTTACAATAAATCCATAAAACTAGATTTTTCTATAAATATAAATCCGTTAGGTATGCCCGATAGAGTTAAACAATCCATTATAGATAATGTTGATAACTTTGAAATCTATCCAGATACCCAGTGCATAGAGTTAAGAAAGAGACTATCTAAGGTGGAGGGCGTTCCATTTGAAAATATAGTCTGTGGCAATGGTGCTGATGATTTAATCTTTCGTATAGGACAATCGTTAAGACCTCATAACGCTTTGATGTTATCTCCTACTTTTTCAGAATATGAAAAATCTTTAGATGAGTGTAATATAAGATATTATTCACTTAAAGAAGAGTTTAACTTTAAAATCCAACATGATATTTTAGAGTATATATCAAACGTTGATGTTATGTACTTATGTAATCCAAACAATCCAACGGGTGTCTTGCTTGATGATAATCTATTCAATCTAATAGTGGATAGGTGCGTTAAGGAAAATGTAACCTTAATAGTAGATGAATGTTTCTTGGACTTCACTAGTAATGGAAAATCTTTTAAAAGATATTTAAATTCTAATATTAACTTGATAATCTTAAAAGCATTTACTAAGATTTTTTCAATGGCTGGTATCAGATTGGGTTATGCTTTGTGTTCAAGTCCTAGAATTTGTGAAAAGATTTCAAATTGTGGGCAATCTTGGAGTGTTTCCACGGTGGCACAGATATGTGGAGTGTCTGCCCTAGAATGTATTGACTATTTTTCAAAAACTAAAGAGTATGTCAAAATAGAAAGAGAGTTTTTAACTTCTAACTTTAAATATTTAAACCTTAAGTATTATCCAAGTGATGCCAACTATATTCTGGTAAAATCTAACATAGACTTGTACTTAAAGTTATTAGGAGAGAATATCCTTATTCGTGATTGCTCAAATTATATTGGGTTAGATAATTCGTACTTTAGAATTGCCGTTAAAACACATCAAGATAATATCATCTTGTTAGATGCTCTTGAAAAAATTTTAAGTAAGGAATGATTGCATCTTGAAAAAGAATAAATCTATAATGATACAAGGAACTATGTCCAATGTGGGGAAAAGTTTAATCACTACAGGATTATGTAGGGTGTTTACTCAAGATGGTTATAGTGTTGTACCGTTTAAATCGCAAAATATGGCATTGAACTCCTACATTACTGAAGATGGTCTTGAAATGGGTAGGGCTCAAGTAGTACAAGCAGAGGCGTGTAGCAAGTCACCAAGTGTTGAGATGAACCCAATCTTGTTAAAGCCTACCACAGATGTTGGTTCTCAAGTGATAGTAAATGGTAAAGTATTATCCAATATGAAAGCCGTGGAATACTTTAAGTATAAAAAGAGGTTAATACCAACCATCTTAGATGCCTATGAAAAGTTATCTAAAAGTAATGATATCATAGTGATTGAGGGTGCAGGAAGTCCTGCAGAAATCAACCTAAAAAGTGACGATATTGTCAACATGGGATTGGCTAAGATGGTTAAATCTCCAGTACTGCTAGTTGGCGATATAGACCGTGGTGGTGTATTTGCTCAACTATATGGAACGGTTCAACTTTTAGAAGAGGTTGAAAAAAACTTAATTAAAGGATTAATAATCAATAAATTTCGTGGAGATAAGTCTATCTTACAATCTGGGTTAGACCAAATTGAAACATTATGTAATAAAAAAGTTTTAGGGGTAATCCCATATACAAAGATTGATATTGATGATGAAGATAGTTTATCAGAGAGGTTAAACTCACATAATAGTGTCAATTTGATAGATATAGCTGTAATTAAATTTCCTCACATTTCTAATTTTACGGATTTTATTCCATTGGAAAATATTGAAGGTATCTCTTTAAGGTACGTATCTAGTATAGAAGATTTTAAAAATCCTGACGTTGTGATACTTTCAGGTACAAAGAACACTATCGCCGATTTGATATGGTTGCGTGAAAATGGTTTAGAGGTTTTAATCAAAAAGTATGCTAATAGTGGTAATTTGATAATTGGTATATGTGGAGGTTATCAAATGTTGGGTAGAAAAATCTATGATAATTTCAACGTTGAACATGGTGGCACTATCACGGGATTGGAGTTATTAAACCTTTCAACTACTCTAATCGATGAGAAGACCACTACAAAGACTACTTCCAAAACGGTTAATATCTATGGTGAGTTTAACGTCTTATCCAATTTGGAAATTACTGGTTATGAAATTCATTCAGGTGTGACCGAACATGGTGAAAACAATCTATTTGAAATTTCTAAACTAGGCTGTTATAAGGGAAATATCTTTGGTACATATCTGCATGGAATTTTTGAAAATGATGCCTTTCGCAACTCCTTTATAAAGATGTTATTCCATAGAAAAGGACTATCTTTGGAGAACTTCAAACCTTTGAACTTTAAAGAGTATAAGGAAACTCAATATAATCTCCTTGCAGATATCGTTAGAAATAATCTTGATATGGATACTATCTATTCCATATTAGATGGGGGGATATGAATGTTACAGATTTATATGGGTAATGGCAAAGGTAAAACTACGGCATCTATTGGATTGGCTGTGCGTTTTGCAGGTACTGGCGAAAATGTTTTGATTAGTCAATTTATGAAAGGTTCTAAAACTTCGGAATTGAACTCTTTGAAGTATATTCCTAACGTTGAAGTTATTAGAAATCCACAAGATTTTGGGTTTTATAAATCTATGACTGACTTCGAAAAGTATAAGATGACCTGTATGCATAATAATACCCTTGATTATATCGAAACTTCTTTAAAGTTGGAAAACTTTAAATTGGTAGTCTTAGATGAAGTTACTCATGCTTATAATTACAACCTATTAGATAAACGTAAAATAGAACGTATCATTAATACTTACTCTAATACTGTTGAAATCGTAGTTACTGGGAGAAATCCAAGTGAGTTTTTTTTAAATCGTGCCGATTATATTACCAATATGGAGAGTATCTTACACCCATTTGATAAGGGCGTAAAGGCTAGAAAGGGGATTGAATTTTGAAAGTTGAACTGGAAAATATTGAACCTAGTGACATTGAAAGACGTAGTTTTGAAATCATTGGACAGGAATTGGGTGTTGAACTCAATCCAAAGTTAGCACCGATTATAAAGCGAGTAATCCATACTACTGCAGATTTTGACTATTTGGAAAATCTATGTTTTTCGGAAAACGTTGTAGATATTGCAATGGATATCATTAAGAATAACGTTACCATAGTTACAGATACTACTATGGTTATGGCAGGTATCAATAAGAAGTCACTGGAAAAGTTAGGTGGTAGGGTAGTATGTTATATCGGTGATAGTGATGTAGCAGAAATATCCAAGAAGATGAGCGTCACTCGTTCAAGCGTTTGCGTGGATAAGGCTAGTAAACTATCACACCCAATAATCTATGCAGTGGGCAACGCTCCCACAAGTTTGATTAGACTATATGAACTCATCACAGATGGTACTTTTAAACCTGACTTGATAATAGGTGTGCCTGTTGGATTTGTCAACGTAGTGCAATCTAAGGAGTTGATTATGTCCACAGACGTTCCATATATAGTAGCAAAGGGTCGTAAAGGTGGAAGTAATGTATGTGCTTCAATATGTAACGCTATAATATATATGGCTCAATCAAGATAATTTTTGATTAGTCTTGAATATGTTCTAAATGTGTGATAAAATATAAATATCTTAAAATTTGGAGGTGCTTACTTTTGGATTATAGTAAACTCTATGAAACTATAGAAAGCTATCAAGGGGAGATGATTTCCACTTTAGATAGTTTAATATCTATACCTAGTGTTAAAGGTGAAAGTCTTCCTAATATGCCGTATGGTATACACTGTGCAGAGGTTCTATCTAAGATGTTAGATATCGCCAGTGATATGGGATTTATCACTAGAAACTTTGAAAACTACGTTGGAAGTATCAAATTTAACGATAAGTGCGAAAACTTGGGAATTTTATGTCATCTTGATGTAGTTCCAGTAACTGAAAAAAATTGGAGTTATCCACCTTTTAGGGCTACCCTAAAAGATGGTAAAATCTTTGGTAGAGGTTCAATAGATGATAAAGGTCCAGCAGTTGCCGTCTTGTATGCCATGAAATCTATTAAAGATATGGGCATAAAATTAAAATACAATGTAAGATTTATAGTTGGTACTGATGAGGAAAACGGCTCAACTGATTTGGAATACTATGCCACTCGTGAAAAGATGCCTCCTAACGTGTTCACTCCCGATGGAAGTTATCCATGTATTAACATTGAAAAGGGTATGATTAGAGTATCATTTAAGACTAAGTATGATGGTACTTTAATCAAAGAGTTGAATGGTGGAACGGTTATAAATGGTGTACCTGCCGAGTGTTATATTGTCACAGATACTGAACTACCTACCGATGAGAACATCACAGTAGAAAAGGGAGAAAATGGTTATAAGGTTAAGTATACGGGATTATCAGGACACGCTTCAACACCACAATTAGCTAACAATGGTATTACCGGACTTATCGAATATCTTAAAAAGTTTGATAATTCTCAAGCTATTCAAGGACTATCTAAAATGTTTCCACACGGTGATTTCAACGGCAAGTCGTTAGGAATATTCTATGATGATGAACTCTCAGGAAAGACCACTTCCGTATTGAGCTTAATATCATTAAAAGATGGCTTCATTGAATGTAAACAAGATATTAGATATCCTTTAAATACTACTAAATATAGTATAATCTATTCGGTTTGCACTACTATGATGGATAATGGATATCAAGCAGAAATTCTATTAGCAGAAAATCCACACCATACTGATGAGAATTCTAAGTTTATCAATACACTTTTAGATATCTACGCTAGTGAAACTGGTAATGAGTCTTATTGTAAAGCCATCGGTGGTGGAACGTACGTTCATGATATCGAGGGTGGTGTGGCTTTCGGTGCTGAACTTCCTAATGATGAGGATACCAATATGCACGGTGATGACGAGTTTATCAAGTTGGAAAATCTAATCTTAAACTGTAAGATTTTTGCACGTGCTATAATAGAAATCTGTGGTATTGAAGAGTGAAATCCCTTTTGGGAAGCACGGAAAATATTTTAATTTGAAAGGAACTTTTTTATGTCTAATAATAACAATCAAGAAGGTATGATAGTTATAGATACTGAAGAACTATCAAAGTTTATAATCAATGAAACTGGTATCGATAAGGATACAGTCGATAAAGTACTCTTTGCTTATGATAAGTATTTAATCAAGATAGGTGCTTTAGATGAAAAAGCGTATTATGATGCTCAATAGTAAGGGTGGTATCCAATGAGTATTAGATTTCATATTCCTAACTTTACGACACATTACCATCTAAACCTATTGTTAATTAAGATGATTAAGGAGTATCCACAATATTTTATAGATGGTTTAGAGATAGGTTCTGTATATGGAGAGTTTCCACCATCATTGTGGAATGGTGGACGTTCTACTAATGGTGTATGCACTAATAGAAATGACATTAAAAACATATTAAAATCTTTTAATGATTTGGGTGTACCTATTAGATTTACATTTACCAATCCAGTATTAGAGAATAAACATCTAAGTGATAAACATTGTAATCTATGTTTAGCCTTAGCCAATAATGGATTGAATGAAGTTATAGTAGTATCACCAATTTTGGAGAAGTATATAAGGAATAACTATCCAAAGTATAAGTTAGTAAGTTCCACTTGCAAGGAAATTAGAGACTTTGACCTCCTTCAAGAAGAGTTAAAAAAGGATTATTCTCTAGTGGTATTAGATTATAATTGGAATAACAATTTTCCAATGCTTGAAAAGATTGATAGAAAAGATAAGTGTGAAATTTTAATAAATCCATGTTGTCAGCCAAACTGTCAACGTAGAGGTGAACATTATAGATATATTGGTGAAACTCAAATAGAGTATGTAAGACATTTTAATAAGTATCCTAATACGCCATTTAACTTTGAGAACTTTCCATGTGACCATATGGCAAGTAGCATCTTTGATATTAAGGATAATCCGTTACACGTATCACAAAGTGATATCCTTGAAAAATACGTACCTATGGGATTTAACAACTTTAAAATAGAAGGACGCTCTTTCTATATATTCAACCTAATAGAAACTTATATGTATTATATGGCTAAGCCTGAGTATCGTGATGAGGCTAGGTTTACTCTATTGATGAGTTTACAGAAGAATAATATTATAAATATAAATACCATCTTTGATTAAATCTTAGATTTTTTTGGTATTGAATATTCTATTTTGGAGGTCGTTTTAATTATGATAAGTATAGGGTGTCATCTATCGGTATCAGGTGGATTTGAAAAGATGGGAAAAGATGCGTTATCACTTGGTGCAGATACGCTACAGTTTTTCACGAGAAATCCGAGAGGAGCGAACGCTAAAAAGATTAATAAATCTGATACTGACGCTTTTATTAAGTTAATGCAAGAAAATCACTTTGGAAAGATAGTGGCTCATGCACCATACACACTAAATCCATGTTCAAGTGATGAAACTACTAGAAGGTTCGCTTTAAAAATCTTTAAAGATGATTTACAACGTATGGAGTATATTCCAAATAACTATTATAACTTTCACCCAGGTAGCCACACTGGACAAGGTGTGGAAGTCGGTATCAATCAAATTGCTGAGATGTTAAACCAATCTTTAACTAATGAACAGACTACCATAGTATTATTAGAGACTATGGCAGGAAAAGGTACAGAAATAGGTCGTTCCTTTGAAGAGTTACAGGCAATAATCGAAAGAGTAAACCTAAAAGATAAGATAGGCGTATGTTTAGATACTTGCCACATCTTTGATGCTGGTTACAACATAGTAGATAATCTTGATGGCGTCCTTGATGAGTTTAACAGGATTATCGGTTTAGATAGATTAAAAGCTATCCATTTAAACGATAGTAAAAATCCATGTGGTAGTCACAAGGATAGGCATGAGACTATCGGTAATGGTAACATAGGTTTGTGTACCATCTTGAAGGTTATAAACCACCCAAAGTTACAGGGATTGCCATTCTGTTTAGAAACTCCTAACGATGCTGAGGGCTATAGAAATGAAATAACATTACTTCGTAGCAACTTAAAGTAATCATAGACATTTCTAAAAGATGTGTCGTTTACTAGAAATATCAAAGTATGGATTTATTAAAAATATCTAAAATTAATGTACTTTGATTTTGAAAAATTAAAATAATCGTTAAACTTTTATTAATAAAAAAATATTGATAAAAAAGTATTGACAATAGGTGAATTATCTGCTATAATGTTATCAATAAATGGTTATCAATTAAGTTGATATCGTTTGTTATTGCGGGAGGTGTAAGCGGTGGCTGAAAAGTCTGCCAATGCAGTTTCAAAAGCAACCATACAACGACTTCCGATGTATTTGAATTGCCTGAAAGTAAAACAACAGGAAAATATCAAAAACATTTCCGCCCGTGTTATTGCTGATGAACTTAATTTCAATGAAGTCCAAGTTAGGAAAGACTTCGCCTCTGTGAGCAGTTTCGGTGGCAGACCTAAAACTGGTTATGAAACTGATATATTAATCACGGATATTGAAAATTTTCTTGGTTACAATAACAAGAAGAAGGCTGTGCTGGTCGGAGTGGGTCAGCTTGGAAGTGCTTTACTTTCTTATAAGGGTTTTGAAGAATATGGATTAAATATTGTTGCAGGTTTTGATGTAAATCCCAAAGTCATTAATAACAATAACAAAAGTCAAAAGAATATTTTCCCTTTAAACGAAATTAAGATGTTTTGTAAACACTTAGATATTAAAATAGGTATCATTACAGTACCATCACAGAACGCTCAAGAGGTTTGTGACATCTTAGTTGAAAGTGGAATTTTAGCCATTTGGAACTTTGCACCTGTACATCTTAAAGTAACGGATAATATCCTAGTGCATAATGAGAATATGGCAGTATCTTTGGCGTTCCTTTCAAAGCATCTTGAAGAAAAAGAAAATTTGACAAGATAGTTTGACGTTCTAAGTTATAGACATAACTATTATAGGTTTATTTTTATCAAAAAAATAATCAATCAGGAGGATTTCCCATGAGCGAAGAAAAAGAAGTTATTGAATTAACTGAAGAAGAAAAGAAAGCCCAAATTAAAGAAATGGTTGACGGTCTTGTCTCTAAAGCTAAAGTTGCTCTTGATGAGTACATGAAGTTAGACCAAGAACAGATTGACAAGATTACCAAGGCTATGGCTCTTGCAGGTCTTTCTGCACAGATGGAACTTGCTAAGTTAGCAGTAGAAGAAACTGGTAGAGGTATCTTTGAAGATAAGGTTACTAAGAATATCTTCTCTACTGAATATATCTGGCATTCTATTAAGTATGAAAAGACTGTTGGCGTTATCGAAGATAACGAGAATGAAAGCTACCTAGAGATTGCTGAACCTGTAGGTATCGTTGCAGGTGTTACACCAGTAACTAACCCAACATCTACTACTATGTTTAAGGCTATCAGTTGTGTAAAGACTAGAAACCCAATCATATTTGGTTTCCACCCAAATGCACAAAAGTGTTCAGTAAGGGCTGCCGAAATCGTTAGAGATGCTGCAATCAAGGCTGGTGCTCCTGAAAACTGTATCCAATGGATTGAAAAGCCATCTATCGATGCTACTGGTTTCTTGATGAACCACCCAGATGTAGCAACTATCTTAGCCACTGGTGGTCCTGGAATGGTTAAGGCTGCTTATTCTGCAGGTAAACCTGCACTTGGTGTTGGCCCTGGTAATACTCCATGTTACATTGAAAAGACTGCAAACATCAAGCAAGCAGTTAATGACTTAATCCTATCTAAGTCTTTCGATAACGGTATGATTTGTGCTTCTGAACAGGCTGCTATCATTGATACTGAAGTATATCAAGAAGCTACAGACTTTATGAAACAACATGGTTGCTACTTTGCTAAGCCAGAAGAAGTTCAAAAAATCCAAGATGTTGTCATCAACGTTGAAAAGATGGCAGTACAACCTTGGGTAGTTGGACAATATCCATGGCAGATAGCTGAAAAGGCTGGTATTGTAATCCCTAAGGAGACTAAGGTTCTTTGTGTTGAGCTACCAACTACTGATGCTAACGTATGCCCATTAGCACTTGAGAAACTTTCTCCAGTACTTGCAGTAGTTAAATCCGATACTACTGAACACGCTTTTGAACTCTGTGAAGAGATGTTAAAACATGGTGCAGGTCATACTGCAGTAATCCACTCTTCTAATGATGCTTTAGTTGAAAAGTATGGTGAAACTATGAAGGCAAGCCGTATCGTAGTAAACTCACCTGCATCATTTGGTGCTATTGGTGATGTTTATAACTCTATGGCTCCATCACTTACACTTGGTTGTGGTTCTTATGGTAAGAACTCTATTTCTGAGAACGTTACTGTTAAGAACTTAATCAACAAGAAGAAAGTAGCAAAGAGGAGATTAAATATGCAGTGGTTTAAAGTTCCAGAAAAGATTTATTTCGAGCCAGGTTCTGTACAATACCTAGCAAAGATGCCTGATATCCACAGAGTTATGATAGTTGCTGACCCTGGTATGGTACAATTCCATTTTGTAGAAAAGGTTATATATCAACTAGAAAAGAACGCTAATAAGCCAGTTATCGAAGTGTTTAGCGAAGTTGAACCTGACCCAGATTTAACTACTCTACAAAAGGGTACTGCAGTTATGAACTCCTTTAAACCTGATACTATTATCGCTCTTGGTGGTGGTTCAGCTATCGACGCTGCAAAGGGTATGTGGTTATTCTATGAAAATCCAGATGCTGACTTTATCGGTATGGCTCAAAAGTTCTTAGATATCCGTAAGAGAGTTTATAAGTTCCCTAAGATGGGTAAGTTAGCTAAACTAGTAGCTATCCCAACTACTTCTGGTACTGGTTCTGAAGTTACTTCATTCGCAGTAATCTCCGATAAGAAGAATAACATGAAGTATCCTCTAGCTGACTACGAGCTAACTCCAGACATTGCTATCATAGACCCTCAATTCGTAATGACTTTACCACAAACTTCAGTTGCATTCACTGGTTTGGACGTATTAACTCATGCTATTGAAGCATACGTTTCTACTCTAGCTAATGACTATACTGATGCTATGGCTTTACATGCTATTAAGTTAGTATTTGAATGGTTACCAAAATCTTATAACGTTCAAATAGTTGATGGTAAGAAAGTTGCTGACCCTATAGCAAGAGAAAAGATGCACAATGCTTCTTGTATCGCTGGTATGGCATTTACTAACGCTTTCTTAGGAGTAAACCACTCATTGGCACATAAACTTGGTGGTGAGTTCCATATTCCTCATGGTTTAGCTAACGCATACCTATTACCACATGTTATTGAATACAATGGTCAAACTACTCCTACTAAATTTGCTGCTTGGCCAAAGTATGACCATTATATGGCACCTCAACGTTTCAAGGAAATCGCTGTAATGCTTGGTTTGGTTTCTAAGGACGTAGATGAACAAGTAGCAGTTAAGGCTCTAGCTGATGCCGTTCGTGACTTGATGGGTAAAGTTGGTATTCCACTATCTATCCAAGAGGCTAACAAGGTATGGCCTAAGACTGCTATCGATGAACAAGTTTACCTAAACTCTTTAGATGAACTCGCTTACAAGGCTTTCGGTGACCAATGTACTACTGCTAACCCAAGACTTCCAAAGGTTGAAGAGTTAAAGCACCTCTACAAGTTAGCTTACTATGGCGAAGGTTATGTTGAAGACTAATCCTCTAGTAGATTATTTTTAGATTATAATATTTTTTAAAGTTTGCGTAGTCCTGTAGGACTACGCAAATTGTATATATAATATATAATATTTACTATACAATATTTATTTTTTGTGAGGTGAATTTTTTTGAATTTAAATCTACAACATCTTAGGTATTTAGTTGAAGTTCAAAAGTATGGTTCTATTACTAAGGCAGCATCTGTATTATTTATGGGGCAACCCAATTTGAGTAAGGCTATCAAAGAGATTGAAAATGAGATGAACATAACCATCTTTAAACGTTCGGCAAGGGGAGTAGTTCCGACTGCAAAGGGTGAAGAGTTTTTAGAGTATGCCAAGGCAGTATTAGTCCAATTGGATAAGATGGAGGCTCTATATAAAAATTCAAGTAATGAGACTATATCCTTTAGTATAGGTATACCAAGGGCTTCATATATAACTTACGCATTTACTAAATTTTTAAATCAGTTAGATACTTCTAAAAAGATAGACGTACACATTAAAGAAAGCAACTCTATGGACGTTATTAACAGTATAATAGAATGTGAGTATAATTTGGGAATTATTAGGTTTGATACTAGTTATCAAGATAATTTTATATCTCTATTAGATGAAAAAAAGTTAAAGCATCAAACTTTATGTGAATTTAACTATTTGGTATTAGTTTCTAGGGATAATCCATTAGCTAACAACGGTTATGTTTCTAACTATGAGCTTTCAAAATGTATTGAAATAGTCCATGATGATGACTTCGTCCCATATGTAACGAATACGTTTTTAAACTTGAATAAGAGTAAGAATAGTCCATTCTATGATAATAATAAGATATATGTGTGTGAACGTGGCAGTCAATTTGATATCTTAACTTCCGTAGATAATACTTATATGTGGGTATCACCGTTGCCACAGCAACTTTTAAAACGTTATAATTTGGTGCAATTGAAGTGTATTGATAACTCTATTAATATCAAAGATGTTTTTATACACCCTAAAAACTATAAGTTTACTGAATATGATGCTATGTTCATTGATGAATTAAAAAGTGTCATTAGTAAGATGTTTCATTAATAAGATATATTATTTTTCACATATAGATATTCATATTTTATATTATTAATCTATTCTATATGTGTGTTATAATAAATCTATATGAGCATTATTTTTGTTGATTTTTTTTAATTTACATGGTCTTATATGCCATGTAATTAACATTTATCCATTAGAAAGGAAGTAGAGAACTATGTTTAAGATAGTTAAAAAGAAAGTTCTTAATCCTACTGTTACGCTTATGGAAATTGATGCCCCAGCTATCGCAAAGAAGGCTGAGCCAGGTCAATTTATAATATTAAGAGTTGATGATGAGGGTGAGCGTATCCCTTTAACAGTTGCGGATTTTGATAGAGAAAATGGTACTGTAACTATAATCTTCCAAATAGTAGGAGCTACTACTGAGAAGTTAAACCATAAACAAGAGGGCGAATATATCCAAGATTTTGTAGGTCCTTTAGGTGTTGCGTCTCATACTGATGGCTTGAGAAAAGTCGCAGTAGTTGGTGGTGGTGTAGGTTGTGCAATAGCTTATCCTATAGCTAAGAAGTTACACAATCTAGGCTGTGAAGTTCACTCTGTCGTAGGTTTTAGAAATAAAGATTTAGTCATCTTAGAAGATGAATTTAAGGCAGTTAGCGACAAGCTCTGCATGATGACTGATGATGGTAGTCACGGTACTAAAGGTTTAGTTACTAATGCTCTTGAACAGTTAATCCAAGAGGGAAACCAGTATGACGAAGTTATCGCTATAGGTCCACTAATTATGATGAAGTTCGTATGTAAGACTACTGAAAAATATGGTATAAAGACTGTAGTATCTATGAACCCTATCATGATTGATGGTACTGGTATGTGTGGTGGTTGTCGTCTAACCGTTGGTGGTGAAACGAAGTTCGCTTGTGTTGATGGCCCTGACTTTGATGGACATCTTGTAGACTTCGATGAGGCTATGGAACGTTCTACTATGTACAAAGAGTTTGAACGTAGACAACATGAAGAAACTTGTAATCTATTTAAGGGGGTTGAATAATCATGCCTAATATGTCACCTAAGAAGAATGAAATGCCTGTACAAGACCCTCAAGTTAGAAATCACAACTTTAAGGAAGTAGCCTTAGGCTATACCGAGGCTATGGCTCTTGATGAGGCTGACAGATGTCTTAACTGTAAAAATGCTAGATGTATGACTGGTTGTCCAGTATCTATAAACATTCCTGATTTTATTTCCAAAATTAAGGAAAAAGATTATGAAGGAGCATATCAAAGTATATCATTATCTAGTTCGTTACCTGCAGTCTGTGGACGTGTATGTCCTCAAGAGAAGCAATGCGAAAGTAAGTGTGTAAGAGGTATCAAGGCTGAGCCTGTTGGCATTGGACGTCTTGAACGTTTCGTAGCAGACTATCACAATGAACACTGTACGGAGTTACCACAGAAGCCACAATCTAATGGACATAAGGTAGCTATCATTGGTGCAGGTCCATCTGGATTGACCTGTGCTGGTGACTTAGCTAAGATGGGTTATGAAGTTACTATCTTTGAGGCTCTACACAAAGCAGGTGGAGTTCTAGTATATGGTATCCCTGAATTTAGATTACCAAAATCCATAGTACAAAAAGAAGTTGATAACTTAAAGGCTCTAGGCGTTAAGGTGGAGACTAACATGGTAATAGGTAAAGTTATCTCCATAGATGAACTTATGAACGAACAAGGCTTTGAAGCTGTATTTATCGGTTCAGGTGCTGGACTTCCTAGATTTATGAATATCCCTGGAGAAAATTTAAAGGGAGTATACTCTGCTAATGAGTTTTTAACTAGAACTAACCTAATGAAAGCATATAAAGAGGGTTCAGCAACACCAATCATGAACGCTAAGAAAGTAGCCGTAGTGGGTGGTGGTAACGTTGCCATGGACGCAGCCCGTTCTGCTAAGCGTCTCGGTGCTGAGGAAGTATACATAGTATACAGACGTTCCATGGACGAACTCCCTGCTAGAAAAGAAGAAGTTGAACACGCTATAGAAGAAGGTATCATCTTTAAGACCTTGAACAATCCAGTTGAAATATTAGGAGATGAACACAAGTTCGTCAAGGGTATGAAGTGCGTTGAAATGGAACTCGGTGAACCTGATGCCTCTGGTAGACGTAGACCTATCGTTAAGGAAGGTTCTGAATTTATCCTAGATGTAGACTGTGTTATCATGTCTATAGGTACTTCACCAAACCCACTAATCAAGAGTACTACTGCTAACCTTGATACTAACAATCATGGTTGTATCGTTACTGATGGCGAAAAGGGACAAACCTCAAGAGAGGGTGTTTTTGCTGGTGGTGATGCCGTTACTGGTGCTGCAACAGTAATCTCAGCTATGGGAGCTGGTAAAGCATCTGCAAAGGCTATCGATGAGTATATTAAATCTAAGAACTAATAACTCTTTAGATATATAAAAATAGGGCATCTTAATTGATGCCCTATTTTTTAATATTTATATTCGCTACTTCCTCCGATTTCAATTGGCATATTAAACACCTCCTTAAGTAGTCATTAGTATGATGATATCCTGTTTTACAAAATCATTTTTATTGATACTCTCTTTTAGTCCCATCCGATTTCGATTGGCATAGTAAACACCCCTTGTATAGTTATTAATATAATTATATCATATGTGGTTGACATATGTATGTCCGTTAATAAATATTTTACAGAATATTAATAAAAAATTAATATTTATTGAATTATATCATAGATATATGCAGTTGTATTGTATCTCAAGTTAGTATCTATTGTAAGTTCATAGGTTGGTCTGTAAAATCCCTTACTATCGGATTGGTATACTATAGATATATCTGTAAGTTTGGCTGAGGTTACATCTTTGGTATATAGATTAGATTTTCCTTTAGTGAGTAGTGTATAGGCATCTTGTTCAGAGATGGTATCTATATTTTTATAGAATTTAGTTTCTAATACATTGTAATCTATGTTTATAGTGTTATCATTATAGTTGGATAGTTCAATACTTCCATTATAGATGTAGTTATCATATTCTACATTATCTATATTGATGGTATAGTAGTTATTATTTACAGTATAAGTTGCATAGTTTAAAATATTGATATCTACGTTAAAATATTCATTGAGCATAGATTTTACTTCATCGGCAGTCATAGTGGATAAATCTTTTTTAAGATTATTTAGTGTCATCATATAGGTTTTATCTAAGTTTAAGTTAAGATATCCAAACGTTCCACGATATACTACTAAATCTTGGTAGTCGTCATCAATAAATGAGACTTCATCTAGTAGAGATAGACTGTTTAAGAAATCATCTCCATATTGTCGAAGTTCCTTCATGGTTAGAAGTTCACTCTTATATACTGGTAAGGTCTTAGATGTATCATCTAATGGGATTGAACTAAATTCCACATTAGAAGTATCATTATATGTTATGTAACGATTAGTAAAGTTTCCAAACTCTTGAGTTTGATACTTTATGAAAAATCCTAAGAAAGTACATGGAACTATCGCAACTATTATGATAGAAAACGTCTTTAAGATTTTTCCTTTATATCGGGAGTATAGAATATATACAGAGTATCCAAAGAGACCACCAACAAAGTTATTAAAGATATCATCTACTTCAAACTCACCTAATCCAGTGATTAGTTGAGTAACCTCTATAACTACTGTGCTAAGTATAGTTATCAAGATAGGAAAGAAAGGCTTATTTTTGAACTTTAACCCTAAGAAAAATCCTAGAGGGATAGTCATAATTATATTCAATATTATATTTTGCCAAGTAATATAATCGGTTGAGTACCAAGCACTTATATATGATGAAAAGAGTTGGAAATTAACTCCAATAAAATCGTTGTTGATGCCGTTCATGTTTCTATTTCTAAACATAGTTAAATATATAACACTGATTATATAAACGTAAAATAGAACATACTTTACAAAGTTATCAAACGTTGGTTTTATGGATTTGTTTTTAACCATATCCGTGATGATTGCCAACGCAACAGCAGGAACCAAAGCAACTAAAAAAGTAGTAATACAAGTTATAAGTATACTCATAGATAAAAGCTCCTTAGTTTAAAATATTCTTATATAATTATATCATAATATATCTTAAATTTCAAGTAATACATGAATATGATATATGAATAAAATCATATAAGATATTCCAATTTTATATTACCTGTATTTGTGCAAGTGTGATATAATTATCTTGAACGAATCGGTAATTTTATCGAAAGAATACAAAAATCATAATTTTTAGGAGGTCTTTAAAAAATGGCTCGTTTTACTTTACCTAGAGATGTATATCATGGCAAGGGTTCTCTTGAAGAGTTGAAGAATATCAAAGGAACTAAGGCAATCGTGGTAGTAGGTGGTGGTTCTATGAAACGTTTCGGTTTCTTAGATAAGGCAGTTTCTCTACTACAAGAAGCAGGTATGGAAGTTAAACTCTTTGAAGGTGTTGAACCAGACCCATCTGTGGAGACAGTTATGAAGGGTGCTGAAGTTATGAGAGAGTTCCAACCTGACGTTATCGTGGCTATGGGTGGAGGTTCTCCAATAGATGCAGCTAAGGCTATGTGGGCATTCTATGAATATCCTGAAACTACTTTTGAAGATTTGATAGTACCTTTTAACTTCCCAACTTTAAGACAGAAAGCTAAGTTTGTGGCTATACCATCTACATCTGGAACTGCTACAGAGGTTACTGCATTTTCAGTAATTACCAACTATCAAACTGGAGTTAAGTATCCACTAGCAGACTTTAACATTACTCCAGACGTTGCCATAGTAGACCCTGTAATAGCTGAGACTATGCCTCCAAAACTAGTAGCACACACTGGTATGGACGCTTTAACTCACGCTATAGAGGCTTACGTATCTACGTTAAACTGTGCATTCACTGACCCTCTAGCATTGAAGGCTATCGAAATGGTATTTGACTATCTTCCTGATAGTTACAATGGTAACATGGAAGCTCGTGAACAGATGCACTATGCTCAATGTTTAGCAGGTATGGCATTTTCCAACGCTTTGTTAGGAATAGTACACTCCATGGCACATAAGACTGGTGCTGCGTTCTCTACTGGACATATTCCACATGGTTGTGCAAATGCTATCTATCTACCATATGTAATCAAGTACAACGCTAAGGATAAGACTGCTGAAAAACGTTATGCTCAGATTGCAAAATCTTTGAACTTATCTGGTTCTACTGATAAGGCTCTTGTAGATGCTCTTATCGATAAGATTAACGCTTACAACGTTAAGTTGAACATTCCTAAGACTTTACAAGAGTTTGGCGTTAATGAAGATGAATTTAAAGAGAAAGTATCCAAGATTGCTGAACTTGCTGTAGGTGATGCTTGTACTGGTTCTAATCCAAGACCTATCACCCCTGCAGAGATGGAAAAGCTATTGACTTGTACATACTATGGTACTCCAGTAACCTTTTAATTAGATTTCTTTTTCTTAAGTGTTCCTCATAAATTTAGAAAAGTCGCTAATTTTAGTGGCTTTTCTTTTTTTGATGTGTTATAATATATCAATAAGGGAGTGATTGTGTGAATATCTATGAGGATAGAAAGAAGCTTTTAAAATATCTTGAGGAGAATAATCTAACCTCTTACATGAATGATACTAAATGGAATAAGTTCGTTAATGCTATGAATGATGAAATGCCTTTTCAACCACCTTATGATATAAAGTATCTTGAACAACCAAGTGAAGATTATCTTATTAATGCGATTAAAAATCAAACTATCTACCATGAAGATTACTACGATGATGAAACCTTTACTCCCTATTATTACAAATTTATTGAATGGGTTAAAATCTATCCTAGATACTGGGAAAAGGTCGGGGGACAACTTATATATAAAAAAATCCTTCACGATTGCGAAAAGGAACTAATTCAAGTATTAGAAAAGTATCATATACCGTTTGAGTATGATAATAAAAATGGTATCTATACCATATATGGTTATAAATGAGGTGTTTAGATGTTTTTAGAAATGTTTTCTTGTGATGATGATTTTGACTATAATGAACAACGTGCAGAAATTTTGGCTAAAAAGTTCAATTTCGATTTTTCAGAAAAGTATCATAATGAGATTATAGAACTATTACAGAATGAAATAGGGAATTATCATGAAGGTAGCAGTGAATATATCCGTTTTCTATGTGGATATCTTTACTGTATAGGCAATATCCAAGATGTTGAACTAATCAAAAAGGCAAAGTATAGCATCAACATGGACGTTGGTTGTATGGTAGATTATCAATGGATTGAAAATCTTGAAAATGGTAGCATTGCTGATAGAAATGCCATCGTAAACGATTTTATCGATTATTACAAAAACTATTTTAATTTAAATCTATAAGGGAGGTAAAATAAAGATGTTATATATAATCGGATTTGGTTGTGGTAATTATGAAAATATGACTATCCAAGCCAAAGAGAGTATTGAAAAATCCGACACTATTATCGGATATACGGTCTATACGGATTTGATTAAACAGTACTATCCAAATAAGGAGTACTTGTCCACTGGAATGAAAAAAGAAATCGATAGGTGCAAATTAGCCATTGAGGAAACTCTAAAAGGTAAGGATATCGCCTTAGTGTGTAGTGGTGATAGTGGTATCTATGGAATGGCAAGTTTAGTCTATGAGTTGGCAGAGAGTTATCCACCAATAGATATTAAGGTAGTATCAGGGGTAACGAGTGCAATCTCTGGGGGGGCTTTGATGGGTTCTCCACTTACTAATGATTTTGCAGTAATCAGCCTTAGCGACCTTTTAACCCCTAAAGAAGTGATATCCAAACGCCTTGAGGGTGCTTGTATTGGCGATTTTGTGATATGTTTGTACAATCCAAGTAGTAAGAAGAGGGCAGATTATCTATCATGGGCTTGTGATATAGTTCTAAAATATCGTGATGGTTCTACCATCTGTGGATACGCTCAAAATATTGGGCGTGAGGGTGAAAGCTATAAAATTCTAACTCTTAGTGAGTTAAAAAACTCTTCTGTGGATATGTTCACTACTGTATATATTGGGAACTATCAAACTAAAGTGATAAACAATAAAATGATTACTCCTAGAGGTTACATTATTAATTAATATTTAATAATTAACAATTAATATTTTAAGGTGATATTTAATGAGAATTTTATTATTTGGTGGAACATCTGAGGGGAGAGAAATTTCTGAATATTTGTATAATAGAGGTTTTCAATTCTGTGTGTGTGTTGCCACAAACTATGCTAAAGATTACCTATCTAAAGGGATTGAAATCATAGAGGGGAGAAAAACTTTTGAAGATATCAAGTATTTGATATCCAATGGTGGATATACTCTAGTTTTAGATGCTACTCACCCATACGCAGATATCGTTACTAGAAACATAAAATCGGCTTGTGATACTTTAAAAGTTAAATATCTAAGGATATTGAGAGAACCTCAACCACTGGATAAAATCTGTGTAGTAGTGGATAGTGTACAATCGGCAGTAGAATATTTGAAATCTACTAATGGGAATATCCTTTTAACTACTGGGGTTAAAAATTTAAAAGATTTCACTCAAATAGAAGACTATCAAGAGAGGATTTTCGCTAGAATTTTAGATAATACACAATCGATAGAGGAAAGCAAAACTTTAGGATATAATCACATAATTTTAAATAGTGGTGCTTGTGATTTAGATACTAACATATCACATATATGGAAATCCAAGGCGAAGTATCTAGTAACTAAGGAAAGTGGTTCTGTTGGTGGATTTTTAGAAAAGATATCTGCGTGTAAGGTTAGGGGAGTTATTCCAGTAGTGATATCACGCCCAACAGATGAGTGTGGTCTAACTTTAAAAGATACCATCAACTACTTAGATACCTTACAAAATACTTAGAAAGGAAGATTAACATTAAAAATATATCTATAATAGGCGTTGGAATGGGCAACGTTCAAGACTTATCCCAAAAGGTGATAGAAACCATCAAGGATAGTGACGTTTTAATAGGTGCTAAACGTATGCTTGATATGTTTAATCATGACAGTAAGTATACTTCCTATATTCCTAATGATATCTCTAACTATATAGAAAACTCTAATTATCAAAACTATGTAATCTTGATGTCTGGTGATACGGGCTTTTTTAGTGGTACTGATAAACTTCTCCCATTGATTAAACATCATAACGTAGTGGTGCATAGTGGGATATCTAGTGTTAGTTACTTATCTTCTAAGATTGGAGTATCTTGGAATGGTAGTAAAATTTTAAGTATCCATGGACGAGAGTGTAACTATATATCTGCCATAGATAGGAATAGTAAAGTATTCTTATTGACTGGTGGAAATGTTGAGGAAGTCTGTAACAGTTTAATATATTATAATCTTGAAGTTGATATTATCATAGGGGAGAACTTATCACAAGAGGGTGAAAAAATATCTCAAGGTAAACCATGGGATTTTATAGGTAAAGAGTTTTCAACTCTTAGTATTATGTATATAGAAAATCCAAACGCAAAGAACGTCACAAGGATTGGTATCCCTGATAGTGAATTTATTAGAGGTAAAGTTCCCATGACTAAATCGGAGATTAGGGCAGTAAGTATATCGAAGTGCAACATAGAGGAGACTTCTATCTGTTGGGATATAGGAGCAGGTACAGGTTCAGTATCTGTTGAGATGGCTATGTTATGTTCTAATGGAAAGGTTTATGCCGTTGAGAAAAATCATGAAGGTGTGGAGCTTATCAAAGATAATTGTAAGAAGTTTAGGTTATCGAACGTAGAAATCATAGAGGATAACGCTGAAAAAGTTATCCAAAATTTACCCATGCCGAATATAATCTTTATTGGTGGAAGTGGTGGAGAGTTATCCAAGATTTTAGATGTAGCCTTAGAAAAAAATCCAAATGTTAGGGTGGTTCTTAACTGCGTGACGCTTGAAACTTTAACCCAAACTCTAGATTATCTAAGTTTTAGAAACATAAAAGATTATGATATCACACAAGTGGGGATTACTCACATTAATAAGGTATCTAAGTATAATATGTTAAAGGCAGAAAATCCGATATTTATCATAAGTTTTTAACATTGTAGATATCTATGTAATCACGGTAACTATAAATCCATCGATATTGTTACCCGATATTATATAATACTTATCTTTAGGGACAGGAATATCAGTAGAGCCATCTTCAGCCTTTACGTAGTAGATTTCATAATTCATATCACTAATTGATAGATATAGATGTTCACTATAGAAATCATAAGTTTTTAAAAATTCTATGTAATCTTCAAGACAGAGTTCCTTATCTTGCATAATGTTAGAATGAGGTATACCAACATATCTAAAGTGATTAGGTGTGTAAGGATATCCAGTGGTAGCACTATCTTTTTCAGGATATCTAAGGATAAAACCATACTTGTAACAATTTTCTTCAATCCAAGAGTAGTCACCAGTACCATCAAAGTCTAAGATTTGACTATCTGTTACTAGTTTAAAGTTTACAGCATAACCCGAGTTATTATCAGAAGTGCCATTACTAGTGTCAGTAGATTGGTCTATATAGCCATCTACTACGGTAACATAGTTTATATTGTAAGTAGTATAGAAATCATTCATCATGCTGTTAAAGGGTTCAAGGGCATCTTCGCAGACTTTTATGTTAAAGTTAGCCATCTTATAACCGTTTCCTATTGATGAATAAAAGTCCGAAAGTTTAGAGGAAATATCGGGGAAGTTAGTAGGGTGATTGACGTTAATGATTGCTAACGCTCCAAGACTTAAATCCTGTTTAGTCTTAGTCACTACGTTGTAGATTGAAGTATCTATTTCGTTGGTAGTAGATGGTGTGCTATCATCATTAGTAGGGGAATTTAAATCTATAGTAGTGGTTTGAGTCTCATCTGTGATTACTACATAACTAGTATCTTCTATATTTTGGGTTCTAGTGGCTTTTCTGTAAACCATATCGCCAAAGAAAAGAATTACTATAGCTAATACTAAAATCCCACAGATACCCTTTACATTGATTTGCTTTTTTTTAGGCTTAACGTTTTCAGTAATATCTATTTTATTCAAAAAAACATCTCCTTATTTCATAGATATATTATTTAGTGTACCAAAAAAACACAGATATGTCAATATATTATTAGTTGTATTTTATCAACATATGGGATATACTGTAACGTTTAGGTCATTTTTTGGGATTTTTTTAGTTGAAAAAAGTTCTATCTTGTGATATAATATAGTTAATAATACTCGCAGAAAGGAGGTTCATTCTATATGAATGAAATACTTAACTTGAAATATACTGTGAATTCCTTTGATTTAACTTCACCTATGGAAATATCTGCAGATGTAAGCCAAAGTTTAATGAAATTGAATATTAACTCGGAAACTATCCGTAGATGTACCCTAGCCCTCTATGAAGGTGAGATTAATATGACGCTCCATGCTAATGGTGGTATCGTTACGGTGACTGTTGATGAAGATAAGACTATAACCGTCATATTAGAAGATAATGGTCATGGTATCGAAAACGTTGAAGAGGCTATGAAAAATGGTTATACTACTATTCCAAAAGATAGTCCTGTACATCAAAAAGGTTTTGGAGCAGGTCAAGGACTTTCTAATATGGCTAAATATTCCAACACCATGGATATTAAATCTGTGATAGGTTTGGGTACTACTGTAACCATGACTTTTAAATAATTATCAAATTATCATAAACTTATAAGGATTAAAACTATGAATAGACTAATAAAAAGCAGTTTAGCAATCATATCTTTGATATCGGTTCTATTGACGTCTTGCCAATCACAACAAATTGATATCGATGTAGTACAGGTAAGTTCTAACGTTTCGACATCTAGTAATGATGATATTAAAAGTGATAACGTTACATCTGAAAGTTTAGAATTTGTATCACAGATGAGTTTGGGGTGGAATTTAGGTGATACTCTCGACGTTTGCAACGCAGACCGAAACGGTGATGGTATTCTTGATGAAAGTTCTTCTACAGTAGATGAAACACTTTGGGGCAATCCTAAGGCTACACAACAGTTGTTTCAATCTTTAAAAGATGATGGTATCAATTCGGTTAGGATACCCGTAACTTGGCGTGACCATCTTGACGAAAACTACAACATTGATGAAACTTGGCTTGACCGTGTTCAAGAAGTAGTAGACTATGCCTACAATCTTGATATGTTCATAATAATAAACATTCATCATGATGGTGGTGGTGACCAAAATTTCGGTGCTTGGATTAGAAACGCATCTACCAACAAAGATGAAATTATAGAAAAGTATAAAATAGTCTGGCAACAGATTGCAGACAGATTTCAAGACTATTCGGAAAACTTAATCTTTGAGAGTATGAACGAAGTCGGTTTTGATGACTTACCTCAAGTACAGGCTTACTCTTTGTTAGCTGAGTTTAATCAAGCGTTTGTGGATTTAGTTCGTAGTTCGGGTGGAAACAATCCTAATAGATACCTTTTGATTGCTGGTTACTGGACAGATATTAATATGACCATCAGTGACTACTTCACCATGCCAAACGATGTTGCTAATCGTTGTATAGTATCGGTACATTACTACACTCCTTGGGAGTTCTGTACTACTGATATTAACAAGACTTGGGGTACGGAAAGTGAAATCCAATTGATGGAAACACAGGTCAATAAGTTAGTAGATAGGTTTATCAACTGTGGCGTTCCCGTGATAGTTGGTGAGTATGGCGTGGGTTATGGTACTGAAAAAGATAGTCAAATACTATTCTGTGAAACGTTCGTTAAACTCTGTCATGATAATGGTATACCTACATTCTTTTGGGATAATGGCAATCAATTAGATAGAAACTCTTATGAATGGCGTACTCCTGAATTATTAGATGCCTTACAAAACGCTATTAAATGATGTTACTATTATTAATATTAACATACCTAACATATTATATTATTTATCCATAGAGGAGACCTTTTAATGATATCAGTAATAATTCCCCTACCTAAAATATGGTAGGGGAATTATTCTATATCTTATTGGATATTAGAAACTTTCTAAGTGTAATAGAACTCTTCTAATCTTTAAGAGGTCATTTGACTTTAATTGACCATCTCCATTAACGTCACCGTTTATGAACTCTTGACTGTCTTCACTAGGTGAAGGGTCTAAGTGGAGAAGTACTCTTCTAATTGAGATTAAGTCGTTAGATTTAACCTGTCCATCAAGGTTGAAGTCACCTAACATAGTACCTTCAGGAAGTTCTCTAGTAGTTGTTGTACTGCTAGGGTCAGTGGTGGAAGGGTCTGTTGTGCTAGGATTGGTAGTAGAAGGGTCTGTTATACTAGGGTCTGTAGTAGAAGGTTCAGTTACACTAGGATTGGTAGTAGTAGTAGTAACGTCAGAAGGAGTTATAGGGTCACCAGAAGGAACAGCAAAAGTTAGACCACCATAATTTTCTAAATCAGCACCAACGTTAGTGATAGTTCCACTTTCAGCAAGTTGCATAAATCCGTGAGTATTTATAGAACCATCATCATCTCTCCAAAGGGTGTGGAAATCTGAACCCATTTCAGGGGCAGTAACGCTTACGAAATCACTATCAGAAACGGTAATATCATCGCCACCTTTGAAGCCGTTTTCAACATCAATCTTGTCGGTTACCTTGTGATATTTTGCGTTGTAGAATATGGAATTTTCCATAGTACCTACGAACTTATCATTAGATGCATTTCCATTAGCATTATAATAAGAGATGATATCTTTGAAGTCGCAACCATCATCGGTACAACGGTATAGAGAGAAGTTAGGTTTTCCATTCTTACCATAGTTATTATTAAAAGATGTACAACCAGTTAGACTCTCAAGTTTAGGATTGTTATTATCAGTGAAGCCACAGTTTAGATTTTCAAAGGCTAGACAGTTCTTAACTACATGAGCAGAACCTACACCTGAACCACCAAGTTTAAAACCGTTACCATCACAGTCACCATAGCCACGACCGTCTTCGGTGTAACCGTTTCTAAATGCTATACAGTTTTGAAGAGTTACTACACCTATAGGGCCAGTTTCAGTTTTAGCGAATAAGTCCCAACCGTCATCGGAGTTGTTGTAAGACATACAACCATCAAAGATGTTGCCTTCACCACAAGTTAACTTAGCTGCGAAACCATCAGCATTTTCCATAGTTTCGTCATCGCAATTGTTCTTAGATGTACAGTTTAAGATTAAGTTGTTACTTGGCCAAGTATCTATGGTAGCATTGTTGGTGTTGTAACGTGAGATTTGTAGACCAGTATCTTGGTTATTGTTAAAAATCATCATTTGGATAACGTTGTTATTACCAGATAATAACATACCGTTATCACCAGCCTTAGTGATTTCAAATCCATAGAAGTGCCAATAATCACCATCAAGGACTACACCACGGTTAGATGGGTCTACTGTTAAAGCAGAGAAGTCCCAAACTACGGTATCGCCAGGATAAGCCATGATAGTCTTATAAGCATCAGCAGTACCACAGTTATTTTCATCTATTAAGATAGTCTCACTAAAGTTATAAGTACCACCTAATAGGTAGATAACTCCACCAGCCTTAATGCTAGAAAGTGCAGTCAATACATCAGTTGGATTTTCTTTGCTAGAACCATCACCAGTGCCATTAGGTGAACAGTAGATTGCTTCACTTACTACACTTGGAGGATTTACTATTTGTGATGTAGTAGTAGTACCAGTAGGGTCTACAGGGTTAGTAGTTGGAGGGGCAGTAGTAGTAACACTAGGTTCAGTACTTACAGAGCCAGTATCACCAGTAGCCATATAAAATAGATTACCACTATCACCTTTAGTAATAGTATGTGTACCTGCACTTATTGGAATTGATGTAATTCCACTAGTATCAAGAGTAACCTTTTCGCCATCTATCTTAACGTAAGTGGCAGTGTTAGTAACTAGAGTTAGAGTAGTATCTGAAGAGGCAGTGAACACTATAGAAGTGGAACTTTCTAACTTTAGACATTGAGTTAATTCTAAGCCGTTATAAGTCATAGTGCCTTTTCCAGTGGATAGGTTACCAGTGATAGTATAATACGTACTAGAAGTACCATCAGTGGTGAAGTTATGAACGTTTCCACTAGATACTACAGGTGGAGCAGTAGTAACACTTCCACTTGAACTTCCAGTAGGTTCAGTAACACTAACACTTGGAGTAGTAGTAACTTCACCACCTTGTGGAGGGTCAGTAACGTAGTTTCCACTACCTATTGATATTACACCAGTCTTATATGCTTTAAGTTTAGCCATTAAATCGGAATTTACTGCATAACTAGTATCATCTACGGAGTTGTCAAAAGTGAAGTCAAAATCGCCACCATTTAGACGACCAGCCTTAGCCATTACTATAGATGGAACATCTTTGGCACTATCAGGGGTATAATCATACATGATACTACTATCAGTATCGAAGTTGCTGTAGGTCTTACCACCCTGTTTAGCAGTAACCGTAGATGGTACTTTTTCATCTTTTGAAGTAGCCTCATAAGCGTCAAATTCTGTGTTATCCTCTTGATAGGTTATGTAAGACTTTTGACCTTCCATATAGTTTCCAAACGATTTGATAACGCCACCATCTTCACCTGAGAATATACCTTCAGCTAGAACGTCAGAACCTTGCATTGAACTTAACATAGGATAGTTACAATTTCTAAAGTAGTTAGCTTCAACGAAAGCTTCAGATTGATATGCACAACCTACACCATATTTAGAGTTACCATCATAATAGTTATTGTAAACGTGAACAGACATGGTTCTAATTCTAGGGTGACGGCTATCGGAGTGGTCAAACCAGTTGTGATGGTAAGTAATCCAGTTTTCACCACTTTCAGATTTCATACCACATAATGACATCTTTCCACTATCCCAGAAGTGGTTGTAAGAGATGGTTACGTATTGGGAATCATCTTTTAAGTCCATAGAGCCATCGCCTTTAGCTTGGTCGGAGTCGCTACCAGCTTCGCCATAGAAGATATCATTATTATGAACCCAAACGTTTACACTTGCTTTTAGAGTGATACCATCACCATCTTTGCCACCACCCCAAAGCATTAAACCAAGGTTTCTAACTTCGATACTGTTACATTGGAATGCACCAACACCAGCCATTAGAGTAGCATCTTCACCGATACCCTCAAAAGTTACATTAGATGCTCCTTTAACACCTATCGCATATGCAGAAGACATATCACTGCAAGAAAGTCCATCTAAGGTAACCTGTCCTATGATACGGATAGCTACAGGTGGACAACTATTCTTATCCTTGATAGCTTGTGTGATTGCACTAACACCAGTATATGATTTACCATTAATATCCATGGTTACAGTGTCTTTAGTATCTTCGGTAACGTAAAGTACTTGAGCATTAGCTTTTAGAGTACCATCATTATTGTAAGCACCGATACCTTCACCTTTAGTAGGTGAATTTTTAGAAAAAGCAAAACCACTTCTATCATAAGACGTTACGGTTAAAGCAGTAGTTTCAACTTCACCACTAGATTTTCCTACAACCTTTAAAGTGTAACTACCAGGAGCTAAACCAACGGCATCAGCACGGAAGTGGTCAGCGTATTGACGGATTAACATACTATCAATTTGGACGTATTCACCACCAGATTTTTTGTAAAATACACTGTACTCATCGGAGGTTGAACCTGTCCATTCAACGTAAGCACCCTCTTCATATCCTGAACTTTCTGTGATGGATACGTTTTCAACAGCGTTTACAGATAGAATGTTTAAAGTTTCTGTGGAAAAATTTCCAACAGTACTAACACCAACAGTAGTAACTACTAAAGCCAAAGTGGTGATAAAAGCAATCTTCTTTTTAACACTAGAATTACTCATATTGAGAACACCCCTATTTCCTAAATAAATATAAATATAAACATAATAGTCCGATATGTATAAGACCATACTTCAATCGGGCTTAATATATAATAATAATATCACTAAAATAAAAAATAGTCAACAAAAAATTTAATATTTGTGGATTACATCTAAAAAGATTGGTTATTTTGCCAATAATTAACCAATTATAAAAAATACTTAAAAATTCATGGATTTTGGGTATGAATATATATTTTTTGTAAAAATAATCAAATAAGACTTGAAAAAATAAAATAAATATGGTATTATTAATATATTAGAATTGAATTAAAAAATTTGAAAGTAAGAGGTTCTTAATTTTTATGGAGTTATTTGAAGAAAACGTTTCCTCTAAAAAAGATGAGTTTGTTAAAGTATATACTTCTAATATCAAGAGAAACGGTTCTGAAAGGTTGTTAGATTATCTTCTTTCAGACCAAAGTGATTTTTTTACTGCTCCAAGTAGCACACGTTTTCATGGTGCTTTTGAAGGAGGTTTAGTACAACATAGCTTGAACGTGTATCACTGTTTAAGGGACTATCTTTCAAGGGAACAGACCAAAAATCTATATGGTATGAACTATTCCGATGAGACTATAGCAGTAGTATCTTTGCTTCACGACGTTTGCAAGATAAACTTCTATGAAACCGATTTTAGAAACGTTAAAAACGCTAGAGGAGTATGGGAAAGAGTTCCTTATTATAAGGTTAATGATAAACTCCCTTATGGACATGGAGAAAAGTCTGTATATATCGTTTCAGGATTTATGCGTCTTTCTAGGGAAGAAGCCTTTGCTATTAGGTATCATATGGGATTTTCAGGTGTGGAAGATAATAATACTATTGGTAAGGCTTTTGAGATGTTTCCTCTTGCGTTTGCTCTAAACGTTGCCGATATGGAAGCTACTTACTATCTTGAAGGTAGTGAAAATGATTAATCTATGTTTATATTAATATCTTTAGTTGGATATTATATATATATCAATTATATTTTGGAGGATTTGTTTAATGAGTTTTTGGTATGATAATGCTATTTTCTATCACATTTACCCTATAGGTTTCTGTGGTGCTGAAAAGTTTAATGATGGTGGCGAAATTAGATGTCGCTTAGGTAAAGTTATCGATTGGATACCTCATCTTAAAGAGATGAACATTTCAGCAGTGTACTTTGGTCCAGTGTTTGAGTCTGTGGAACATGGCTATGATACCACCGATTACAAGGTTATCGATAGACGTCTAGGAACTAACGAACTCTTTAAAAAGGTTTGTGATGAACTCCATGCTAACGGCATTAGAGTAGTTTTAGATGGTGTCTTTAATCACGTTGGTAGAAACTTTTGGGCTTTTAAAGACGTTCAAAAGAATGGCCCTACTTCACAATATTGTGATTGGTTTCAAAGTTTAAACTTTGGTGGTCAAAGTCCATGTGGTGATAACTTCTGGTATGAGGGTTGGAACGGTCACTATAACTTGGTAAAGTTAAATATGAGAAATCCTAAAGTTTGCGACTACATTATAGATGCCGTCGACTACTGGATTAAAGAGTTTGACATAGATGGTATCCGTTTTGACGCTGCCGACTGCATAGATTTCGACTTCTTTAAAAGAATTAGATGGTTTACAAAATCTAAAAAGCCTGATTTTTGGCTAATGGGTGAAATCATTCACGGTGACTACAACAGATGGGCAAACTCTGAAATGCTTGACAGTACCACCAACTATGAATGTTACAAGGGTATATATTCGTCTCACAATGATGGTAACTACTTTGAAATAGACTATTCTATCAACCGTCAATCTGGTAATAGTGGTATCTATAAGAATATTAATCTTTTTAACTTTGTGGATAATCATGACGTTAATAGATTGGCAAGTACTCTAAAAGATGAGAGAAATCTAAAAAACTGTTATACGCTAATGTATGCTATGCCTGGAATACCATCTATCTATTATGGTAGTGAGTTTGGTATTAAAGGTATCCATGAGAACAACTCAGATGATGGTCTCAGACCTTGCCTAGATTTAGATGACTTACTATCTAACGGCAACATTGATTTGTACAAACACATAGTTAGATTAGGTAGAATATACACAGTATATCCAGCAATGAGAACTGGTAGTTATCAAACTGTGATAGTTAGAAATAGACAACTTCTATTTAAGAAAGAGTTAAACGGTCAAATCGTATACGTTGCCCTTAACCTTGATGAAAATGAATATGGTTTTAACTTCCATGCTGATGCAGACTTCTTAGTAGATGTCATAGGAAACAACTCAGTTGAAATCAATGGTAACCGTGATGCCTACGTTAAAGTACCACCATTTTCATCTATGGTTATAGTTACCGACGATATCTTAAATGAAGAACCTAAACCACTAGAAAATATCAATACGACTACTAGAGATGTTGAAATAGGTGCAAACTATAGAGATATCAATAATAACGTATTTAAGGTAGTTACCATCGCAAGAGATTACAACTCACAAGAGGAATTGATAATATATAAAGCTCTATACGGTTCAAACGATGTTTGGGCTATGCCTAAAACTATATTCCTTGGCGATGTTGATGGAAAATCTCGTTTTACTCAGGTTTAATTATCATACTGATAAAATCATTTTGGACATTTTTCAATATGGTAGAGTAATCTTAAACGATTAACATTTAAACTTTTTCTATCATATTGAGAAATCCATATGTTATATATGGGATATCTTCAATTTATTAGATTTATATTGTAACCAATCTGTAACTTTTATGAGAATTTTCAAAATATTTCACGTTAAAATGCACAAAAAATCATTGCTTTGATTGTGCATATTACACGAAAAAAATTAAATAAAAGTTTTAGATATTGACTTTTTATTGGTTACATTGTAAACTAATATTACAGTAGTTGGGTATTAAGTGTGTCTTCACGAATTTTTGAATATGTGAATGTTGCACTAAATTAATCCTCTAGCATGAAATATTCTTAACAACCTATATTTTATTTATATTTTTTAGGTAAGGACGCTTGTATTATGGTATCAATTAAGGATTTAGCTGAAAGATGTGGGGTATCTATTGCAACTGTTAGTAAAGCGTTAAACAATCATAATGATGTTAGCGAAAATACCAAAAGGTTGATTAAGCAAACTGCTAAAGAGATGGGGTACTTCCCTAATTCTCAAGCTAGAGCCTTAAAAACTAATAAGACGTATAGTATAGGCGTCATTTTCTCTGATAAGGCTGGGACAGGTATTGCTCATACATACTTTTCGGGTGTTTTAGAAAGTTTTAGAGCAGAAGCAGAAAGATTGGGTTATGATGTGACTTTTATCAACAATGGTAACATTGGAGGTAGGTCTATGAGCTACTTAGAACATTGCAGATACAGAAATGTTGATGGTATCGCTATCGTATGTGCCGATTTTTACGATAACGGAATTAACGAAGTCATGAACAGTGATATTCCAACCGTTACTATAGATTTCGTCAACGAAAAAGTTTGTAGTGTTTCTTCTGATAATGCTATCGGTATGAAAAGATTGGTTCAATATGTATATTCTAAAGGACATAGAAAGATAGCTTATATCTATGGGGAGAGTTCTCAAGTTACGACTAAAAGGGTAACATCTTTCAAGGATACTTTGGAAGAGTTGGGAATAACTCCATGTGTAGACTATGTCAAACAGAGTAGGTATAATGATTCCGTCTCTGCTTATAAGATTACTACTGAAATGTTAGGTTTGTACGCTCCACCTACTTGTATCATTGCACCAGATGATTTTTCTGCAATCGGTGTGTGTAATGCTATCAAGTCTTTGGGGCTTTCAATCCCTGATGATGTCGCCGTGGTTGGTTATGATGGAATATATCTATCCCAAGTTTTAGAGAAACCTTTAACTACTATGAGACAGAATATAGAACTTATTGGAAAACGTTCTGCTGAAGTTCTTGTTAAGTTGATTAGTAAGAAGAGCATCTCAGAAAAAGAAAGGCATCTTATCGTAGGAGGGGAACTCCTAACGGGAAGAACAGTTTAAAAATTTTTAGCCATTATATGGCTATATTAAAGTTTGGTTAATAATTATATTATATTCTATTAGTATAATATTATTTAATTATTAAGGAGGAAATTTTCAAATGAAGAGTTTAAAGAAAACTATTGCTCTTATAGCAGTTTTAGCTATGACAGCAACATCTATGGTAGGCTGTGGCGGTGGAGATGACAGTAGTTCCAACAACACTAGCAACAATACCACTACTGCTGCTAACGACAGTGCTGATGATAGCAGTTCTAGTGATGATGATACTTCAACTGATGCTGATAGCGACTCATCTAGTGATAGTGATAGCGACACTGATACTAGTGGTGACAGTTCTAGTACTGATTACAATGTAGAAGCTACTCTACCTTCCGATGGTGCTAACTTCGTTATCAACTCTTGGAACGATGAATTTATCGGTATGTTAAAGAATTACTACTGTGATAATGGTGAGTTCGGTTATGACAACGGTGGCCCTGTTCAAACTGGTGCTAAGTATGATGAAGCTTCTGACACTATCACTTTCTCTAACGGTGTTACTTGTGCTATCCAAACTGATTACTTAATCAAGCCTTCTGATGGTGGTGCTTACCAAACTAACCTAGACCAAATCCTTTCTTCTAATGGTGACCTTGGTGATATGTTCCTTGCAGAAGCTGACTATGCTCTAAAGTACATCAACAACGATAATGCAACTACTCCACTTTCTGCAGTAGGTCTTGGTGATTCTGCTTTCGATAAGCAATACGAATATACTAAGCAAGTAGGTACTTCTAAGATGGACAGCTCTATCAAGGGTTCTTCTTGGCAAGCTGCTCCTGGACTATTCCTATACAGACCTTCTCTAGCTCAAGAACTTCTAGGTGTTGCTGATGAAGCTGCTATGCAAGAAAAAGTTAAGGACTGGGATACTTTTATCGCTACTGCTAAGGAAGTAAATACTGCTTCTAACGGTGCAGTTAAGTTAATTCAAGGTGTACAAGACGTATGGCAAGTATTTAGAACTAACCGTACTACTTCTTGGATTGATGGTACTAGTCTAGCAGTTACTGATGAAATTGACCACTTCATGGATATCGCTTACCAACTAACTAATAGTGATGGTCAAGATTTAACTGTCGGTGTAAACCAATGGACTAACGGTTGGAACAGTTGTATCTCTGATAGCGTTTCTGATGCTTCTGCTAAGACTATGGGTGCATTCTTCTCAACTTGGGGTATCCAATGGACTATGGTTGCTAACTGTGGTGGTGAAAAGGGTGCTGAAGGTTCATCTTATGGTGACTGGAAGGCTATTGAAGGTCCTTCTGCTTACTACTGGGGTGGTACTTGGATAGTTGTACCTCCAACTTGTAACAACGCTGATATTGCTAAGAGCATTATCGAGTTCTTTACTGTAAATACTGAGTCTATGGAATGGTATGCTAAGAACTCTTCTGACTACTGCAACAACGATGAAGCTATTTCTAACATCATTGCTAGTGGTTATTCATTTGACTTCTTAGGTGGTCAAGACCATTACTCTCTATTCCAAGAACAGGTTAAGAACATCGATGTTAGTACTATGACTGGTTACGACCAAACTATCAATAACGCATTTATTGAAGCTGTAAACTCCTACTGTTACAATGGTACTTCTAAGGAAGATGCTATTAAATCTTTCAAGGGTGCTGTTAAGGACCAAATCGCTGGTATTACAGTTGAATAATCTAAGTTTTAGTTATACGTTAATATAGTGTTTTAAATTAGTTTATTATCGCAGGGGGCAGGAAATCAACCTTGCCCCCTGTTGATGGTATATATGCTTTACTTTATTTCAACTTAATAAGGAGTGTGAATTTTTAAATGGCAGGCGCAAATTCTAAATTAAAAAGCGTAAGCTATGCCAAATATGGCTACATATTTATTTTTCCTTTTTTCATTGGTTTCTTTATTTTTCAACTCTATCCATTGCTTTTGACTTTGTACTACTCCGTTCAAGAGTATTATATGGGTCAAAATTTGGTAACTTTCCAGTTTGAGACAGTAGGTCCAAACTTTGTAGGTTTGAAAAACTTCGCTGACGTTTTCAAAAACGCTAGTGAACCAAGTGGTATCTTAAATGCGTTTAAGAATACCATCATTATGTGGGGTTGTAACTTTATTCCACAGATTAGTTTATCTCTATTGTGTGCAGCATGGTTCACAGATAAGAGATTAAGAGTACCTGGACAAGGTATATTCAAGATTTTAATCTTCTTACCTAACGTATTAACTGCATCTTCTATAGCAATCTTATTTACTTCTCTATTCGATAAGACTGGTATAGTAAACGTATTTTTAATGAAACAGTTAGGCGTTATCGATACTCCATACGACTTCTTAAGAAGTACAGGTTGGACAAGAGGTCTTGTTTCCTTTATCCAAACTTGGATGTGGTATGGTAACACTATGGTTTCTTTAATTTCTGGTATTTTAGGTATCAATGAATCCTTATTTGAGGCTTCCGAAATTGACGGTTGTACCAGTAGCCAAACTTTCTTCAAAATTACTATTCCATGTATTCAACCAATCATGGTATATACTTTGATTACTTCTATCATCGGTGGTCTACAACTTTATGATGTACCAAAACTATTAAGTTCAGACCAAAAGGGTGCACCAAACTACACAGCTCAAACCGTTACAATGTACATCACTGATAAAGTCTTTGGTGGTGGTACACAAGACTATGGTAAAGCAGGTGCTGCTGCTGCCATGTTGTTCATAGCAACTGCTATCTTGAGTGCTATAGTATTCTACATTTTAAGAGATGAAGACGAAGTTGCTAAGAAGAAGTATATCAAGCAACAACGTAAGTTAGCTAAACAAGGAAAATCAGTTAGTGGAGGTCTTAATATATGAGTACTAGTGCAGGACAAAAACCCGGACAAGGTAAGGTTAAAAAGATAGTAATCTTTGTAATCTGTGTCTTACTTTCTATCATTAGTTTGCTTCCATTCTGGCTAACCTTTGTAAATGCCAGCCGTACAAGTGCAGAAATCCAGAGTGGTTTATCACTTATCCCAGGTGGCGAACTTATAAAGAACGTTAAAGCAGTTCTTGCAAGACCTGACTTAGATATCATGTTAGGTTTTAAAAACAGTTTATTTGTATCAACTATGGTTACAGCTTGTTCATTGCTTTTCGCTACTGCGACAGCGTATGGACTTACAGTATATCAATTTAAGTTAAGAGATGCTGCATTTACATTTATTATGGCAATCATGATGATACCACAACAAGTATCTATTATAGGTTTCTATAAGTTATGTTCTAACTTAGGAATATTAAATAGCTTTGCTGCTATTATACTTCCAGCTATTGCAGCACCTCCAATCGCATTCTATATGCGTCAGTATATGAAGGGTGCGTTATCAATATCGCTAGTAGAGGCAGCCCGTATAGATGGTTGTAACGAATTTAGAACTTTCTTTACTATTTCATTACCAATCATGACTCCTGCTATTGCTACACAAGGTATATTTGCCTTCATCACTGCATGGAATAACTTCTTTACTCCATCTATCGTACTTACTGAAAAGACTAAGTACACTCTACCTATTCAAATTGCCCAAATGAAATCCGATACTTTCCGTACTGACTACGGTCAAGTATACGCAGGTGTATTCGTTGCGATGTTACCACTTATCATAGTATATATTTTGCTATCTAAGTTCATCGTTGAGGGTGTTGCTGCTGGTGGTGTTAAGGAATAATCTTCCTTATGCAAAATTGAAAACTATAATCTAGGCGATTGTTTTAACAATCGCCTATTTTTGACTATTGACTTTTTATCATCAATGTGATATAATCTACACAATGGCAATGATTAAGTTTTAGTAGTCATAAAGTCTTGGATTACAGAGAGCCTTTGTTTTGGTGTGAAAAGGTATCAAATTTATGGCGAAGTACCCTTATGAGCCGATATCCTGAAAGTTTTAACCGTGTAGGGATTATCCGAGTAATGCACGTTATAGCATTCCAATGAGGTCTGTTATTATCAACAGATAAATTGAGGTGGTATCACGGTGATTTTTTAGAATTGTCGTCCTCAAGAATGATTTTAATCATTTTTGTAGGACTTTTTTTATTTTATATCAAGAAAGGATTTTTAATCATGACTTTATTTAAAGAACTTAAAAGACGTGGTTTAATCGCCCAAATGACACATGAAAAAGAGATTGAAGAACTCTTAAACAATGAAAAGGTATCTTTTTACATCGGTTTCGATGCTACAGCTGATAGTCTACACGTTGGACACTTCCTACAACTAGTAGTTATGAAACGTATGCAGATGGCTGGTCACAAACCTATCGCACTTCTAGGAACTGCTACCACCATGATTGGCGACCCTACTGGTAAAACTGATATGAGAAAGATGCTTACTGTTGATGAAATCAATCATAATGCCGAGTGCTTTAAAAAACAGATGGAAAGATTTATCGATTTTTCTGATGGTAAGGCTGAAATCTTACGCAATGGCGATTGGTTCTTAGATATGAACTATATCAACTTTTTAAGAGAGATTGGAAGTAAATTCTCAGTAAATCAAATGCTTACTGCTGAATGTTTTAAATCACGTTTAGAGGGTAAGGGACTATCATTCCTAGAATTTAACTATATGTTAATGCAAAGTTATGATTTCTTGCATTTATATAGAAATCATGGAGTTAAATTAGAACTTGGTGGTAATGACCAATGGAGTAATATGCTTGGTGGTGTGGATTTAATCCGTAGAGTTGAGGAAAAATCTGCCTATGCTATGACTTTCACTCTTCTAACCACCAAAGAAGGCAAAAAGATGGGCAAAACTGAAAAAGGTGCTTTATGGCTCGATAAAGAAAAATGCTCTGTAAATGATTTCTTCCAATATTGGAGAAATGTATCTGATGATGATGTTATCAACTGTTTAAAACTCTTGACATTTATTCCTATAGAGGAAATCGAGGAAATGGAACGCACTATGACTGGTGCAGATTTAAACAAAGCTAAAGAAATCTTGGCATTTGAAGTCACTAAGATGGTTCATGGTGAAGATGAAGCTCAAAAAGCTCTACAAACTGCTAAAAGTCTATTTGGAGGCAATGGTATCGATGATAATATGCCTACTACAGAACTATCTTCCGAAGATTTGACTAATGGTACTATTGGAATATTAAATCTTCTAGTTAAGTGTGGATTAGCGTCATCTAATGGCGAGGCTAGACGTTTAGTAATTCAAAACGGTATTTCAATAGACGATATCAAAGCTACTGACCCTAAAGCACAAATATCCATAGGTGATGGAATTATCATTAAAAAGGGTAAGAAAGTTTATCATAGAGTGGTGGTTAAGTAATTGATAGTTGATAATGTTAATAAATATTTTCTCTAATAAGGGGCAATATCATTGACTTTTAGCCAATTTTATGATAAAATTAAACTATCTTAAAAACGATAAAAAATTAACTGAAAGTAGGTAAAAACTTATGAAGTATTATGTAGGTATAGATTTAGGTGGTACTAATATCGTTGCAGGTGTCGTAGATGAAAACTACAACATTATCACTAAAGCTAGTACTAAGACCAATCGTCCTAGACCAGCTAAAGCAATCGCCGACGATATGGCTAAGATGTCTTTACAAGCTATCAAAGATGCCAACTTATCTGTAGATGACGTTGAATGGATTGGTATAGGTACTCCAGGTATTGCCAATAGTAAAGAAGGTATCATAGAGTATTCTAACAATCTTGAATTTGAAAATGTTCCTATAGTTAAGTACATTCAAGAACACATCAATAAGCCAGTTTATGTTGAAAATGATGCCAATGCTGCTGCTTATGGTGAATATGTTGCAGGTGCTGGAAAAGGTCATAATAGTTTAGTGTGTATCACATTAGGAACTGGCGTAGGTGGTGGCGTCGTTACTGATGGCAAAATCTTAACTGGATTTAACTATGCAGGTGCTGAGTTAGGTCATACAGTCATCAAAGTTGATGGCGTTCAATGTTCATGTGGTCGTAAAGGTTGCTTTGAGGCGTATGCATCTGCTACTGGATTAATCCGTATGACTAAAGAGGCTATGGAAAAAGATAAGAATAGCTCCATGTGGGATTTAGTTCGTGAAAGAAATAACAAAGTATCTGCTAGAATTTCCTATGATGCTATGCGTATGGGTGATAAGTCTGCTACTGAGGTAGTTGACAAGTTCGTTAAGTACTTATCTGCTGGATTGACTAATGTCATTAATACTTTCCAACCTGAAGTACTATGTATCGGTGGGGGAGTATGTAATGAAGGTGATGCTCTTTTATTACCAGTTAAGGAGTTAGTATCTAAGGAAGTATATACTAGAAATTCACCTAAGAATACTGAAATAGTAATTGCAAAACTTGGTAACGATGCAGGTATCATAGGTGCAGCGTTCTTGGGTCGTGCTAATGGTTAATTGGTAATTAATATTTAATATATTACAACGCTCATATATTAATGAGCGTTTGATATATCTTATAAAATAAAATAGAAAGGATTTGTTTTAAATGGTTAGTGATAACTTAAAAAATGGTACTAATAATGCTCCACATAGAGCGTTATACCATGCACTTGGAATGACTAATGAAGAGATTTCTCGTCCAATAGTAGGTATCGTAAGTTCATACAATGAAATCGTACCTGGACATATGAATATAGATAAAATCGTTGAGGCTGTTAAACTTGGTGTTGCTATGGCTGGTGGTACTCCTAGAGTATTCCCTGCAATCGCCGTATGTGATGGCATAGCTATGGGACACAAGGGTATGAAGTATTCTCTAGTTACTAGGGATTTAATCGCCGATAGTACCGAGGCTATGACACTTGCCCATGGTTTCGATGCCCTCGTTATGATACCTAACTGTGATAAGAACGTTCCAGGCTTGTTAATGGCTGCTGCTAGATTGAATATCCCTACTATATTTGTGAGTGGTGGCCCTATGTTGGCAGGTCATGTAGATGGTCATAAGACTAGTTTTTCAAGCATCTCTGAAGCAGTAGGAGAGTATAATTCAGGTAAGATTACTCTTGAAAAACTTGAAGAGTATGAAAGAAAGACTTGTCCAACTTGTGGTTCATGTTCTGGAATGTATACAGCAAACTCTATGAACTGTTTGACTGAAGTCCTTGGTATGGGATTGAAAGGTAATGGTACTATCCCTGCAGTATACTCCGAAAGGATTGAACTTGCTAAACATGTTGGTATGCAAATCATGGAATTAATTAGAAAAGATATTCGTCCTAGAGACATCATGACAGAAGATGCTTTCATGAACGCTCTAACTGTGGATATGGCTCTAGGTTGTTCAACTAATAGTATGTTGCACTTACCTGCCATCGCTCATGAATGTGGTATTGATATCAACCTTGATATTGCTAATGAGATTAGTGCTAAAACTCCAAACCTATGTCATCTAGCCCCTGCTGGTAGAACCTACATTGAGGAACTTAATGAGGCTGGTGGAGTATACGCAGTTATGAACGAATTGGCAAAGAAAGATTTACTACATCTTAACGTTATGACTTGCACAGGTAAGACTATGGGTGAAAATATTAAGGGTTGTATCAATACTAATCCTGAAGTCATTAGACCTATTGAAAATCCATATAGTGAAACTGGTGGTATTGCAGTATTAAAGGGAAATCTTGCTCCTGATAGGTGTGTAGTTAAACGTTCAGCTGTAGCTCCCGAAATGTTAGTATTTAAAGGTACTGCTAAAGTCTATGACTGTGAAGAAGATGCTCAAAAGGCTATCAACGGTGGAGAGATTAAAGCAGGTAACGTAGTAGTTATTAGATACGAAGGTCCAAAGGGTGGCCCTGGTATGCGTGAGATGTTAAATCCAACCTCTGCAATTATGGGTATGGGATTAGGTAGCTCCGTTGCATTAATTACAGATGGTCGTTTCAGTGGTGCTACACGTGGTGCTTGTATTGGACACGTATCCCCAGAAGCTAGTGCAGGTGGACCTATTGGAATAGTTCAAGATGGTGACGTTATCAGCATTGATATCCCTAACAACACTATTACTCTTGAAGTTCCTCAAGAAGAGATAGACAGACGTATGAAAGACTTCGTCCCTAAAAAGAAAGAACTTAGTGGATATCTAAAGAGATACGCTCAACTCGTTTCTAGTGGTTCAACTGGTGCGATTATTAATAAGTAACATTTTATAATCTATAGATAATAAAAATCCCTTAGATTTTAAAATCTAAGGGATTTTTCTATTCATATAAAGAACGGATTTCAACGTTAAAGTTAAAATCCGTTCAGGGTATTTTATTTATTTAAAGGAGTAGTTAGCTAAGAAGTAGAGTTTTGAAAGTAGTATAATCATCATAGTCTATAGAGCCGTTGTCGTCAAAATCTATTAGGTGAAATTCTCTAGCAGTGAAGTCACTATCATGTTTTAACTTATCGGATATATAATAAACGTCTGCAATGTTTACACGACCGTCACCGTTCATATCATAAGGGATATATTCGCTAAAGTCATCAATTTGATTAGCATAGTCTAAGCAAATCCAACCCACCTGATTATCATATACTACTTTACCCCAATTTCCATCTATTGAGATAACGTTTAGAGTAGTTTCACTATCGATTAAGTCTAGCTTGTCGGAAGATGTAGAAGCTTCCTTTCTTAGATTAAGATTTTCTTCAACTTCGTATACACCTAGTTCATATCTAGAGTTTGATATTGCTATGTTAGTAGCTGAAGAGAATTGACTATATCCAGCAGATACATAGTCTAAACAAATCCAAGCAGTTTCGCCATCATAAGTAGTTTTGCCCCAATTGTCTCTAACTTGAGTAACTTTAATTTGAGTATCTGCAGGGATAACACCATAGATTTCAGCATCAGTAGAGTTACTTTCTCTATAGTTTAGAGGTTCAGCGTTAGTATAGATACCAGTAGAATAGTTAAAACCGTTTTGGATTTTTTTAGCATAGTTTAAGTTAATCCAACCCATGTTACCATTGTAACATACGTAACCCCAGTTACCCTCAACGTCAGAGACGTTTAGGTCTGTATTTACAGGGATAATATCTATAACGTCAGCATTGGAGAATTCATCAGTTCTTAGACAAAGTTCATAAGTTAGCTTGTATAATCCTTTGGAGTAGCTTTCATTAGTATTTTTAATATCTTCAGATTTCTTATCATCTGTGATATTTGGAAGTTCTTCAACTATCTCTTCTTGAGTATTAGTTACTTCTTGAGGCAATGGCTTACTATTTGCACCTCTAAACTTACGAATTTTATATATTCCAGAAGAGGAGTAAGCGTCAAAAACGTTGATATATTTACCGTTTGCAGGGTCATAAGCGTATATGTTATTGCCTTCTACTTTATCCACGGCAACCCAGTGACCACCACTCTTAACACCTAGTATGATGTAATAGCCTTCATCTAGGAGTTCTTTTATTTCGTTAGCTTTACCAGAGTTACTATTGGAGTCTAAGTCATCATAGCCTTCAAAAGTAAAAGAAGATGCGTATCTATGTGAAACACCCCAAGATATATCACCAGCACTACTAAAACCACCATTTTGATTGAAATAACTACATAGTGTTCCTGGATTAAAACTGCTATCAGTGACTGAACCAGACATGACCATCAACTTTGCCAAAGATGTCACAGCACAACCACTATTTGACATAGTATAACCACTAGTTCCTAGACGCATTGAACTCCAACGACTATCACCTTGACGCCAAGTAGTATAGTCATCAGTAGCACTAACATTGATTGAATTGATAGGAAAATCTATATTAGTAAGGTTTGCACCTGTTACACCTATTAAACATACCATTGCAGATGATATCACTCTTTTAAGTATATTGCCCATTTTTAATTCAAATCCTTTCCAAATGACATGAAAATGCCTTGCACTTTCAAATTTCTTATTATATTACTATGATAGAAAAATCTCCCTCAAATCTATCACGATAAATATTATATCATACTATTGCGACAAAATTGTGAATGTTTTGTAATATTTAGGATTAGACGCAGTCAAAAAAAGTCCCTAAATTCAGAAGATTTTTGTATATATTGCACTAATCTTTTATGGGATTATTGGGAAATTTCCTCTTAAATATTAATTAACCGTAAAAATCTTTAATTTTAGGTATCATATTGATTACAAAATAGTTACAGATTTTTCTGAAAAGTATCTTGACTTGTAACTAAATGTTTACCAATTTCACATAGCTATCACTAAACAGGGGCAGATTATAAAAATCTGCCCCAAAAAACTTTAATCTATGATTACATATTTATTAAATTTTCACTAAATGGATTTTTATTGTACTGTAACAGTGGTTTTATCAGTAGTTACTTGATTAGGGTCATAAGCCATCTGTTCAAAGTAGTCATCATAGAGGTAGTATTTATTGTCTATCTGTAAGACAGTCCAAATTTCACTATTAACATCGGATTTCAACGTACCTGATACTATCTTATTAACGTATACAGTATATACGTTTTCTACGGTTTCATCTTCACGATAAAGTTCCTTGATTAGTTTGTTATATTTTTTAGTAACGGCTTTAGTCATTAAGGTGGTGTCGGTTACTTCGGCAGTGATGGTGAAATCTTCACCATAGTTGGAAATATACCAATCTTTATTATCTTTGGAGATATATTCATCTTTAGTACCACCATAATATTCTAACTCTAATTCGATGTTTTTAACGTAAAAGTTAGGATAGTTTTTAAAAGCTAAATCAAAGTTGCTTTCGCACATACCTTGATAGTATTCATCTAACATGGATATGGTACTACTTGCCACTTCTTGATTAAATTCAATACTTTCACTTTCTCCAATAGTTCCTTTACAAGAGGTAAATAATACCATCATTATGGTGACTAGGATTATTGATACTGTTCTTTTCATTAAAAAGTTCCTTTCATTATGATATGACTATATTATAATATAGTTTTATGAAAAAATTAAATACAATCTGTGATGATTTTAAATAATCTACAATAGACTTAATTGGTTGTCAACGTCCAGCCCTTTTGAAGATATTCCAACTGATGGTACATTTTTTAATACGTAACTTTGTAACTTCTCAGGAATTTCGTCTCCAATAATTTTCACACTATTTACCTTTTGATTAGTCTTTAAGTTGATAACGTTTACTCCTATACTATCCCTTGTGGATTTTGGTAACAATAGATTAGTATTGAATATAAAAGATTTTCCACCATTTGAGTTTATCAATAGGTTGGTATCATTTTCTAAGAATATCATATCTACTAGTGGACTTTTATTAGAATACGCATTAGCAAGTTTTTTTCTATTGGTTTTAGTCTCATATGATTTGTACGGAATTTTAGCAATCTTTCCGTTTTCAAATACGAATAGGATAAATCCTAGATTAAAATCTTTTATCGATTTCATCTTAATTACAGTTTCATCTGTATCAAAGGAAAGTTTTGCAGGGATATAGTCTCCAAATAGACTAGCCTTAGTATCATCAAATTGATACGCCTTGGTTTTATATACTTGTGCTTTATTAGTAAAAAATAGTATTTCTGATTTATTGGTAGTTTCCTCATGTTGTAGAATGTAATCGCCCTCTTTGAGTTTCTGTTCCCCTGACATTCTCAAAGATAGTGGAGTAATCTTTTTGAAGTATCCACTAGCCGATAGGAATATGTTTATATTATAGTCTAATATTTCTTCCTCAAAGTTGGATACTTCATCTTCAGTGGAGTAGATAAAGTCAGTCTTTCTAGGTTTTCCGTACTTCTTAATATCGTTCTTTAGTTCCGATATGATAACTTTTTTAACCTTTTTACTATCTGCTATAGTGTTTTCAATTTCAATGATATCCTTTTCAAGAGTAGAGGTTTCTTGTAATCTGTTTAAGATGTATTCTCTATTTAGGTGACGAAGTTTAATCTCAGCGATATATTCTGCTTGAATTTCATCAATAGAGAACCCAATCATAAGGTTAGATATTACTTCGTTTTCTTCTTGAGTTTCCCTAATAATTTTGATAGCTTTATCAATATTTTCTAATATTTTTCCCAAACCTTGTAATAGATGTAGTCTGTCTTTTTTCTTAGCAAGGTCGAATTTTAGACGTCTGCGAACACAGTTCTCACGGAATGATATCCATTCATTTAAGATTTCTTTAATTCCCATAACTTTTGGAGCACCATCTATTAAGATGTTAAAGTTACATGAGTAATTGTCTTGAAGAGGTGTCATCTTGTAGAGTTTTTGCATAAGTTTGTCAGGGTCTGTACCACGTTTTAAATCTATGGCGAGTTTTAGACCACTTAAATCGGTTTCATCACGAATGTATGAGATTTCTCTAATCTTGCCTTGTTTGATAAGTTCGATAATCTTATCCATGATAGCTTCCACCGTAGTAGAATACGGAATTTCAGTCACCTCTATGCAGTTGGCAGACTTATCATATTGATACTTACTCCTAATCTTGATAGAACCTCTGCCAGTATCGTAGATTTTTCTTAATTCATTCTCATCATAGAGGATACTTGCACCAGTTGGAAAATCTGGAGCTTTTAAAGTACTTAAAATATCATGTTCGGGATTTTGTATCAATGCGATAGTAGTCTCACAAACTTCCGATAGGTTGAACGGACATACTGCACTCGCCATAGATACTGCTATTCCTACGTTAGAATTCACCAACACAGATGGAAAAGTCGCAGGTAGTAGGGTAGGTTCTAACATGGTATTATCGTAGTTTGGAACGAAATCTACAGTATCTTTGTCTATGTCAGAGAATAACTCATTACAGATACTATCAAGTTTAACTTCGGTGTATCTTGAGGCTGCGTAAGCCATATCCCTAGAGTAGCACTTTCCGAAGTTTCCTTTTGAGTCCACATAGGGGTGAAGTAAAGTTTCATTACCTCGTGATAATCTTACCATAGTCTCATAGATGGCACTATCACCATGTGGATTTAATCGCATAGTCTGTCCGACCACATTTGCAGATTTAGTCCTATTGCCATTAAGTAATCCCATTTTGTACATGGTGTAGAGTAACTTCCTATGTGATGGTTTAAAGCCATCTATTTCAGGCAACGCACGGGATATTATCACACTCATAGCATAAGGCATATAGTTCTTTTCAAGCGTTTCCGTGATTTTTTCTTCCATTAGAACTCCAGCGTTTTCAATATACGCATTGGGGATTTTATTTTTATCTAACTTAGGCTCTTTTTTCTTTTTAGCCATTATAATGTTACCTCCCAATAACCAAAAATATCTATAATATTATACTTCTACTAGACTATTAAATCTTAGATAGTTAATAAAGAATAGCACTCCTGCAGAGAATAAAGCACAACCCAATCCCGAATAGAATACTGCTATAAATCCAAAAGGGATTAAACCTGAATATCTTAAACCTATACCAAAAGTCATCATAAAAGCCATGATGCAATAAGCTTTAATGTCAAAGAACTTATAAAAAGGTTGTTTTCCTTGATATGATAGTATCCTTTTAGTATGTTTTTTAGTCATTTTAAAGAACATCATGCCGAATAGGGCGAACACCACAACGGATAAGATTATATTTAACACTCCTACATACTGTGGATATAGTACTAAACCTATACGAGCTACATTAAATCCAGCGATAGCCCAAACTATTCCTGCGATTAATAATAGAGTTCTTTTGTTTACCATAATACATTTTCCTTTCAAAGTTATTATTTGTTAATTATTATTTATTAACTGTTAATTATTAATTAACTAATATCTGCCATTTCAAGATAATCACTACCAAATTGGGCGATATGGTCTTTTCTGCCTTGTAAATCATCACCGAGGAGCATATCGAAAATATATGCAGTCTGTTGAACGTCATCAGGATTAATTTTGATTAAACGTCTAGTTTCAGGGTTCATGGTAGTTAAAGACATCATTTCAGGTTCATTCTCGCCTAAACCCTTTGAACGTTGGATTGTATACTTTCTGTTACCGATAATCTTTAAAATATCAGATTTTTCTTTTTCTGTATATGCAAAGTAGGTTTTATCTTTGGTAGTGATTTCAAATAGTGGAGACTCAGCAATATAGACGTATCCTTGTTCTATTAGAGTTGGAGTTAATCTGTATAGCATAGTTAAGATTAAAGTCCTAATTTGAAAACCATCAACGTCGGCATCGGTACAGATTACTATCTTATTCCAACGAAGATTATTAATATCAAAAGTGGATAAATCCTTATTAGATTTGGTTTTAACTTCCACACCACAACCTAGAACTTTCATAATATCAGTAATGATTTCATTCTTAAAGATTTTATCATAATCGGCTTTAAGACAGTTTAAAATCTTGCCACGAACTGGAATGACTGCTTGAAATTCAGCTTCACGAGCTAACTTAACCGAACCAAGTGCAGAGTCACCCTCTACGATATATAACTCTCTACGAGATACGTCTTTAGTACGACAATCTACGAACTTTTGCACCATGTTAGATAAATCTATAGTACCTGCCAACTTCTTTTTGATGTTAAGTCTAGTCTTTTCGGCATTTTCACGACTACGCTTATTAATCATAACTTGTTCAGCAATTTTAACTGCATCATCAGGATTTTCAATGAAGTAAATCTCCAGTTGATGTTTTAAGAAGTCGGTCATGGCGTCCGTGATGAACTTATTCGTGATGGCTTTCTTAGTCTGATTTTCATAAGAAGTTTCTGTTGAAAATGATGAGGATACTATTACAAGACATTCCTCAATATCATTGAATGTAATTTTATTCTCATTCTTTAGATACTTATTGTTAATCTTTAAGTAGTTATCTATTTGTGAGGTGAATGCTTTTTGAATAGCAATCTTAGGAGAACCACCATATTCTAGAAAACTTGAATTATGATAATATTCAGCCATTTTAAACTTATTTGAAAAGCACATCGCAACTGACAGTTTAACTTTATATTCTGGTCTATCTTCACGGTCACGACCTGTGCGTTCGGCAGTCCAATATTGGATTGGTGTTAAAGAGGTATCTCCAACCATTTCAGTCAAGTAGTCAGTGATGCCATTTTCATATAAAAATTTCTGTTCAATAAAAGAGCCATCATCTTGTTGAAGTTTTAGCACGAATAATAGGTTAGGATTTACTACTGCTTGTTTTTTGATAGTATCTATAAAAAATTCGTCAGGGATATTTATATCTATAAAGACATCAAGGTCAGGTTTCCACTTAGTTTTAGTGCCAGTGTAATCAAGATTACACTTATTTTTTTTCAATCCACCGATATTTTCGCCCTTTTCAAAGTGGAGATTGTACTTATAACCATCTCGAACTATTTCAACGTCCATATATTCAGAGGCAAATTGAGTAGCACATAATCCAAGACCGTTTAAACCTAGAGAAAAGTCGTAACTTTCAGCAGATTTATCATATTTACCACCAGCATATAGTTCACAATATACTAACTCCCAGTTATAACGATTTTCTTTGGAGTTAAAATCTACAGGACAACCACGACCAAAATCTTCAACTTCAATAGAGTTATCATTAAACTTGGTGATTATAATCTTATCACCATAACCTGAACGAGCTTCATCTATAGAGTTTGAGATTATTTCAAAAACAGAATGTTCGCAACCGTCAAGACCGTCTGAGCCAAAGATAACACTAGGACGCTTTCTAACCTTATCTGCACCCTTTAGCATTGTGATACTTTCATTATTATAATCTATATTTTTTTTAGTCATAAAAAGTCCTTTCTTTCGTTCTAAACTAGTGTATTAATCGTTTCTTAGTTTAACAGATACCCAACCATCAAGTTCTTTGATACCCTCAACGTTAAATCCGATTTCTGTAATCTTATTGATGACTTCCTCTTTGCGTTCATCAATGATACCCGAAATTATCAAGATACCATCTTTTTTGAGATACTTTTTAAAATGGTTTCTCATACCTATTAAGATGTCTGCTACTATGTTTGCAGTTATGATATCATAAGTATCATTAATTTTGTTAGATAGTTCCTCATCATCTATGATATTTCCACAATATGTAGTATACTTTTCAAGTGGGATATTATTCTTTTGAGCATTTTCTAAGGCAGTCCTTATGCAGTGGTCTTCGATGTCTACAGCTACTACGTTATCTGCACCCAGTAGCATAGCACCTATTGAAAGGATACCACTTCCACAACCTAAATCTAGGATTTTATCACCCTTATGAATACAGTCTTCTAAAAACTCAAGACATAGTTTAGTGGTATTATGTTGACCAGTTCCAAAACTAGAGGCAGGGTCTATCTCTAAGATAATTCTATCATCAAAGTTATTGTAGTCTTCCCATGATGGTTTAATCAACAACTTTTTGCCAACCTTTAGAGGTTTAAAGTATTGTTTCCAATTGTTAGCCCAATCTTCCTCTTTTACGTTTGAGAATTGTAACTCTAATCTACCAAACTTATTTTCGGTATCGTTTGATTTTAACTTCTTTAAAAGTGCTTTAAGTGAGATTACCATTTCAGCACCTTGGTTATCATCTGGGATATAGACAGTTACACTAGTTTCACAGGTTGAAAGATTCATTAAATCGTCATCGATGTAATCCCAATGACCATACTTGTTGTCTAAGAACTCTTGAAAGTCGTTAGCATCTTTTATTACAAAGCCTTTGATACCAATATCCATAAGGTTTGCACAAAGTTCATCTACGCCATTTGTAGATGTAAATATTTCGGTTTCTAACCAATTCATTTTTTAAAATCCTCCTAAGTATCTATTAGATTTCTCTAACTATTTTTTAGTACCTTTCTATATTAGCACACAAAAATTTTTTTGTAAACCCCTTTTTTAACTCTTAACTAATAGCTAATTATCCGTTGATAAATATTCTATAGAAAAAAACAATTTTTTTTCTTAAACCCCTTGATTTTTCTAATTAGTTGTGATATAATAATCGTTGTTGACGTTCTATACTTATTCTATAGAACTTATTTGTTGATTTCCAATCATCACACTAAAAAAGTGTCCGATTTAAGTTGCATATTACAAGGAGGTGCATTTTCAATGGCAAAATGTGAAATCTGTGAAAAGGGCGTTACTTTTGGTATTAACGTATCCCACTCACATAAGCGTACTAATAGAGCTTGGAAACCAAACGTAAAGCGTGTTAAAGCAATCGTTAAGGGTTCGCCATGTCATATTAACGTTTGTACTAGATGTTTAAGGTCTGGTAAGGTACAAAGAGCAGTTTAATTATTCGTTTGAACTGATAAAAGAGTGTACTTTTTTAGTACACTCTTTTTTATTCAAAAATACTTGATATTTTCAAGTTTTTGGTTTATAATATTTATGAAATCTTTTGGTTTACTTTAATATTGAAAGTAGTTGATTTATAATGATAAAATATATTTCTCTTAATGATGTAGACACTAATGGAGAGTTCTATTCTTATATTCAGGATTTAGTGAACTCCGAACCAGTAATACAGATGAAAAGTTATATTCAACATGGCACTACTACCACATTTGACCATTGTTTAAACGTATCATATTATAACTATCTAATTTGTAAGAAGTTCGGTTTAAATGCCCGTTCTGGTGCTAGAGCAGGTATGTTGCACGACCTCTTTTTATATGATTGGCACTATTATCCTATAAAGAAGTGGGATAGACTTCGTCATGGAGCAACTCACCCTATAAGAGCTTGTGAAAACGCTTGTAAACATTTTGAACTTACTGATTGTGAAAAAGATATCATTAGAAATCATATGTTTCCATTGACGTTAAGAAGACCTAAATATAAAGAAACCTTAGTTATCATATTAGTTGATAAATACTGTGGTTTACTTGAAACTATAGTTCCTAGACTTTCAGCTATTAAAAGAGCCATCTTATTTAAGAAGCATATTCCACAGATAGAGGAAAATCATCATGTCAATTAAGATGATAAAATCACTTTTAGTAATTTTGATTATCTTATCTATATCAATACTGATACTACTGTTTAAAGGTGTGATACAGTTAAACAATCCTGAAAGGTTGGGATATACTGTAAAAGGTGTAGACGTTTCGGAATATCAAGGGGAAATAGATTGGTCGGAACTATCTTCACAAGGAATACAGTTTGCATTTATCAAGGCAACTGAAGGTAGTTCTTATGTTGATAAGTACTTTCATCAAAACTTTGAAAACGCCAAAAAGACTGATTTAAGGATAGGGGCATATCACTTTTTTAGTTTTGAAAGTGCTGGAAGTACTCAAGCAGATAACTTTATCTCTAACGTTGACTTTAATAGTAACTCTTTACCAAACGTCATTGACCTTGAACTATATGGGGAATTTAGGGACAATCCATTAGATAAAGATACCGTTCAAAGAGAGTTATCAATTATGTTGGACAAACTTAGAGAACATTACTATTCTGAACCTATAATATATACTACTGTTAGTACTTATAATCTTTATCTAAAAGATTTTGACCAATATCATATTTGGTTTAGAGACGTATATTCAAGTTCTAACTTAGATGTTATACCTAATGTGGACTTTTGGCAGTATTCTAATAGGAAAGTTCTAAAAGGATATAGTGGTGAAGAAAAATTCATAGATATGAATGTCTTCATTGGCTCTCAAGAAGATTTTAATAATTATTATTAACCTCATAACATATGATTAACTCGGTTAGATTGTAACATCTAACCGAGTATACTTATTTCTAAATAGTGATAGTGTTAGTATCATCTAAAAAACTTTGCATAGAGTAGACTAACGCCTTCTTTTAGACATATTTCTATATCATGGACGTTGTCTATAGGTTTATCGAACATTATAGTATATTCTGTGAAATCGTCAAAACTGTTAGATGGGTTTACTTTTATATTAGCGATTTCTTTACCATCACACTTTACTATGACATCACTGGTGTTAAATATTGATGATAGTATCACTTGCAAATAGTTCGCATTGGATAGGTAACAATTTTTAAATAGTACTATGCCATTCCATGAGTTAGAATATAAATAAAATCTGTCAATATCCTTAGCATAGAGGATACTAGTACCAGAAGTTTCATCACAGTTGATAGCTTTCAACTTGTGCATAGCATTCTTGGACGGAATTTTTTCGCCATCTATATGGACTGTAAACGTTGACTTGATGTTTTTACTAGATGAGCCTATCATGATATTATAGTCAGCATCTTCAATAGTCATAATTTCCCTAGAAATATCAAAAAATTCAAAGTAACAGTTGTCTTTGTGGTCTAACATATTGTACTCTTTGACTATAGTTATGGTTTCTTTTGCTTTTATGTGTACTCTTTGGAAATCGAACAATTTTTTTAATGGTCTGGTGACTTTTGAGTTTATCACATTGTAATAGAATTGTACTACTTCATCGCCATCAACGTTAGATAAGTTAGTAATATCTAATGAGACTTTAAATCCGTATGGCACTTTTACACATTCCATATTAGAGTATTCAAAGTTGGAGTAACTCAATCCATACCCAAATGGATAGAGTGCTTTTCCTTGATAGTACATATAAGTTAATCCACCATTTTCGATATCGTATTCCATAATATCTGGGATATCGTTTAATGATTTGTACCAAGTCATAGGAGTTCTTCCTGCTGGATTGTTTCTTCCTATTAGAGTGTCACAGACTGCATTGCCTAGTTCTGCTCCTGCGTGTGATGTGTATAGTATCGCTGAGAGGTTATCATTTTCCCAATTTATGGCGTAAGGATAACTAGATACTACTACTAATACAGTATTTTTATTATTCTCATAAGAAGTTTTAATGATTTCACTCTGTTGTGGAGGAAGTTCTAAAGTATGTCTATCGTGACATTCACGAGCATACTGTTCTGGGTCATTTCCACAGAATACTATGGAGTAATCATAATCTTTTACTAAGTTGGCAACTCTTTCAGAGCCTTTGGAAATGGTTTCAATCGTAAACTTTTGATTGCTATCAACCCTATTTTGAGGGTGTTCCATAACTTTTAGAGTGTTATCATTTGCGATGTATAACTTTCTATGATGTAGATACTCTTCAATGATTACTTGGTTTGAGTTGAAAACTTCTTTGAAATTTAAAGTTTCTTTTGTGAACCAACCATAGACATCTGTGCTTTTAGCGTTTACAGAGTTGTCGTCACAAATACGGACGTATCTTCCTAACTTGATAGAGTATAGATTATTCCAATTTTCACCCCAATCGTGTAGTTCAAACTGTTCGGAAATGGTAATATTATCGGAAGAGGCAGTGAGAGTACCATCATCATTAGTAGATAAGTACTTACCATTAGGACATTTAATAGCTACTATATCAAAGCCGTTATCAAAGGTGATGTTTTTAAACTGTTTTTTTAGAGCATCAAGGGAAGTTACTCTGTAAGTAGATAGTCCAGTATACCAATCTAGGAGCATAGTATCAGCAAGGAAACCTATAACGGCAACACTTTTGGAGGTATCTAATGGTAAAAGACCATCATTTTTTAGTAAGGTCATACCCTTTTGACTGGCTTCAAGATTTAAAGCTCTAGCTTCAGGTGTGTCAATGTTATCTCTGTTTAGATGGTTATAAGGACAATCACAATCGAAATGACCTAACTTCATTCTACAGAATAGTGCATTGTATATAGCTTTGTCGATATCTTCAACGGTTATTAACCTTTCGTTCAACGCTAGATATATAGCTTTATGAACTAAGTCATCATTGTCAGTGAAACAATCTATACCAGCTTTTAGAGAGTATGCCACTGCCTCAGCATGAGTTTTACAAAATTTATGATATACTACATTTTGTGAAAAGTCTCCACCATCGGTGACTACATACTTTAGTCCCCATTTATCCTTTAAAAGATGTTTGATATCAGTGTTCATGGTTGCAGGACAATGGTTTATTTCATTGTAAGCCGTCATTATAGATTTTGCTCCACCAAAACATATAGATGGCTCAAACGCTTTATAATAATACTCATGGAGTAATCTTTTTGGTATGTTTGAATTCGATGAACCTCTATGATATTCATTATTGTTACCACAAAAATGTTTTAAAGTTGGTAAAGTTTTGTAATACTTTTTATCTTCACCGATTAAACCCTTAGTATATGATGTAGTCATCTTACCAGTTAGACAAGGGTCTTCGCCATAGGCTTCTTCGGTGCGTCCCCAAAGTGGGTGACGTTCCATATCTACGGTAGGTCCCCATATAGCTAAATAAGAAGTTTTATTTTCATTGTAGAAAGCTCTAGCCTCATCGGAGGCGACCTTTCCTATACGTTCCATGATTTCAGTATCGAACATAGACGCCATGCCTATAGGTTGTGGAAATACTGTAGATTTCATATCTTCAGTTCTACCTACGAACCCTCTAGCGATTTCAGTACCTACATACCATTCACCAATGTTTAACCTTTCTACTGGAAAATGATGTGTAGTCATCATGTGAATTTTTTCATCAATGGTGAGCCTATATAGTAAATCTTTCATTCTTTCGTCATATGAAAGTGAGGTATCATTGAATGGAAACATTTAACACAACTCCTCTTTTAAAAAAATCAATGTTTATTAATCAACAGATTAAACGCCTATATTATTATAACTTATTGACAGACTAATTTCAATAGCTAGATTAAAAAAAACGAACCTCATTATCAAAATAATGAGGTTCATTATATGTATTATTAGTGAATGTCTATTATTTTATTTTAAACCTATTAGAGGTATCTAAACCACGTTTTTCCAAATCTTTTTTGAATTTAGCATCAATTTTTTCACGTTTTTTGCGTTCAGTCTCACTAAGAGTAGGAGTTTCCTTTGGAGTACTACTCTTTTGAGTAGCTTTCTGCTTGGATTTCGTTGGAATAACGTACTCTTGAAAGTCAGGGGTGATATCCTCAGCTTGATTTTTTTCTTTACTTTCAGTTTCGATACCTAGTTGACTTAACGCCTCTTCTATGGAGTCCGTGAAAATTCTGTTTTCACTTGCAGTAAATACTGGCTTAGTATTTTCTTTTTCAAAGATGCTGAAATCAAAAGGTTTCTTATCTGCTGGGTTAGAAATTTTTGGGGGAGCATCATTGCGAACTACTCTAGTAGGTGGAGGAGTACTTGGTTGTTGTGTTGGTTGTGGTTGTACTGGTGCAGTGTAACTATTTTGTGGATAAGTCTGCTGTGGTTGTATATATGTATTAGGTTGAGATGCTATATAAGTTGGTTGCTGTGGCATAGGTGTAGGCTGTACTACTGTTGGAATTGGTCTTGGTTGACCTTGTAAATCATAAGTTACTGGAACTGTAAACATTGGCTGATTTTGTGCGTTATACGTTATAGGGATAGCTTCTCCATATGCGTTATAGAAAAATTGAGGTTGCATCTGCATTGGCTGTGGAATTTGATTAGGTTGTATATATTGTTGTTGTATATATGGTTGTTGCATTATTTGTGATTGCGTTGGTTGAACTGGTATAGATGTCACTGGTTGTGTTTGAGGTTGAATATTTTGTATAGGTTGTACTGGTATCTGTGATTGAATAGATTCAACATTTTCTTCTTGTACCACCTCTTCTGTTCCTTTTTCCTCTTCTTCAATAGGATTAAAGTTTTCATATTTAGAAAAGTCTATATTTTCTAGTTCTTCAAGTTTTGATTGGTCTACTTCTTCAGATTCGCTTTCCAATTCATTGAAATTATTTTCTAAATCTTCAAGAATAGGTGTTTGGATATCTTCTACTTCATAATTTGGAATTTCTTCCACATCATCATAATTTGGAATTTCTTCTATTTCATCTACGATTGGTTCTTGGATATCGTCTATTTGATAGTCTTGAACGTCTTCTAAATCCTCAAGAATAGGTTCTTGAATATCATCTATTTGATAGTCTTGAACGTCTTCTAAATCCTCAAGAACAGGTTCTTGAATATCATCTATTTGATAGTCTTGAACGTCTTCTAAATCTTCAAGAATAGGTTCTTGGATATCATCTATTTGATAGTCTTGAACGTCTTCTAAATCCTCAAGAATAGGTTCTTGGATATCATCTATTTGATAGTCTTGAACGTCTTCTAAATCCTCAAGAATAGGTTCTT
>JBJFHM010000034.1:0-63458 GCA_051893615.1 Oscillospiraceae bacterium | reverse complement strand
CAAGAATAGGTTCTTGGATATCATCTATTTGATAGTCTTGAACGTCTTCTAAATCTTCAAGAATAGGTTCTTGGATATCATCTATTTGATAGTCTTGAACGTCTTCTAAATCCTCAAGAACAGGTGCTTGAATATCATCTATTTGATAGTCTTGAACGTCTTCTAAATCCTCAAGAACAGGTGCTTGAATATCATCTATTTGATAGTCTTGAACGTCTTCTAAATCCTCAAGAATAGGTTCTTGGATATCATCTATTTGATAGTCTTGAACGTCTTCTAAATCCTCAAGAATAGGTTCTTGGATATCATCTATTTGATAGTCTTGAACGTCTTCTAAATCCTCAAGAATAGGTTCTTGGATATCATCAACTTGATAGTTTTGAACGTCTTCTAAATCCTCAAGAATAGGTTCTTGGATATCATCTACTTGATAATTTTGTGGGTTATAAGTTTCAAAAGTAGGCACTTTGATATCTTCTACAGTTTCAAATACTGGTGTTGATGGTTTTTCCTCTTCTAATGGTTTAGATTGCGACTTGCTAGGTACTGCCATACTAGACATTAAAGCGTCTAAATCAGCTAAGATGTTGTTAATATCATCTAAAGGACGTTTTTTAGGTTTAGGCTCTTCTTCTTGAGCTTTTAGTTCCTTAGGATTTACCATAAATTGAGCTATATCATCGTCTACTTGTAAAGATGGAACTTCTTCTACTACTAAAGGTTGAGGAACTCCGTCATTACTAGGATTAACTGCCTGTAGTATCACAGGTTTAGAAGTAGTAGCATTAGTAGTAAAATCCACAACGGTTGGATTTCCTTGTACTGGTGCAGACTTTAAAATCTGTTGATTTGGTGCAGGTTTTAGAACCTTCGGTGGAGCAACTTGTACAGGTGGTTTAACAGGAACTTGTTCTTCTTGTGCAATGTCAGTGTTTTCTTCTTTTTGAGGTTCTAATATAGGATTTCCGTCCTTATCTACTTTAATTTCTCCTCTTTTTATGGCATCGGCAATACGTTTGCGTTCTTCTTTTTCACGGCGATTTTCAGCTTTTCTATCTTCCTTAATCATCTTGTTAGATATGACTATACGACATTTTTCACAGTTTAAAGTTTGCATAGCTTGGATTAAATCGTCTATAGTTTCGCCTTTAGTGAATTTTCTAATGTTGTCTTTATAGTTGTATCTAATACCACAACCAGTTCTTTTGCCATCGATAGTGCCATGGATTAAATTATCTGTATTAGATTTTATTACAGTTATTGGCATTTATACCCATCATGGATAATATCCAATGATGGTTTCACCTCCTTGTTAGTATATGTTATTTAAGAAATTACTTAAAAATACATCAATAATATTATACTATATTTGATGGTGAAATGCAACACTTTATTCTATATTATTGATACTTTTTTATTCAATATGTGAGTTTGTTCCTAAATTTTGAGATACTCTGCTTAAAAAATTTTTTCTAATAATAATTATCCCCTTAGATTTAAATCTAAGGGGATTTATTTTATTTTTTTATTAATTCATCTCCCGTAAATAAACTTTTTTCAAGTTCATATTCATTACCATCATCATCTTCATAGATATCATTCCCTAAAAATCTAGAACTTTTAAGTTTGTATTTATTACCATTTTTATCATAATATATTGTATCTTTATCTTTATTGTCATCATCATTAATACTGGAACTACTACTTTCATCAGTTCCACCACCACCAAGTCCGCATAAACAAGCCATAAAAATAAGAATAGTTATTACTTCATGTATTATATTTATTATTAAAGCAACTATACTTATTATTAAAGCAACTATTACATATATTAAATATCCTAGTTCTAATATAAAGCAACTATAATAAATTCCTAGTAATAAATCAATTATGATAAATAATATTTTAGATACTATGCTATTATTTTTAATTATAAGATTTGTAAAGATTAAACCAATAAAAGAGATTATAGCAAATATAGTAATTATAATTTCAAATGTTGGAATACTCATAATATACATATATATAAATACAAATGTACTAGTTCCAAGTCCACATAAAATTTTAAAGAAAACTCCCACAGAACGCATATCTTTGTCTACATTTTTTAGACAATATGAATAATATTTTTTTATCAAAATAAAAGATACTACTATTGGTAATAAAGCTAGTACCACTCCTATGATTTTCATGAATACTATTATAAGATTATTCGAATCTTTACTAACTATATGATATGGTTCTTCATAGTTAGTTAGGAGACTTCCTGGAAACTTGTATATTTTTATTAATAACTTTAAAAGATAATTTGATAATGGAAAAACTTCTTTTATATTTTCTATCCATAGTGCCACTTTATTTAATATATTATTAAAAAAAATATCAAACATACTATATACCTCCTTAAATTTAAAAACTGGAACATTCTATAAAATATTCCAGTTTCTGTTATGTTGATTAAACCTCAATTAAACTATACTTAAAAAGGTCAATTGTTCTGTTAATTATAAATAGTTATTTGCTATCTCCAAAATAAAAACCAAGCTAGAGATTCACCAAGTAATAAACCACCAACAATACAAGTGCCTACTGCCATATTATAGACCTCCTTTCATATATGAATGGTAGTATAGTTATCAATTCACAGAATAGTTTTATAATTAAAAATAAAACTTCAAGATTAAAATGATACTTATAATATAAATCATAATTGTTTTTAAAGTTGATAATATAATCATCTGTTTTTTAATTGTGACTAGTCCAAAAAGTCTATTAACGGTTTATCGTTAATAATATTATATCACATATCACAGAAATGTCAACGGTTTACCGTTAATTTTTTTGTACAAATTTTATAATTTATTTTTGTGCAGAATGAATAATTAAACGTTTTCTATATTATCAACGGTAAACCGTCAATAATTTCATAAAAAAGATTATATAATTTTTTTATAAGAATTATATTTTTAAGGAGTGTCTTATTTATGAATATTTCAAAAGCCGTATCTATTAGGGTGGTAGAATTATGTAAGGAAAGAAATATAACTATAAATAAATTAGCTACCATTTCGGTAGTAACCCAATCCACAGTTAATGATATAGTTAATTTGAAGTCTAAAAACGTTGGGATAGTTACCATAAAAAAACTATGTGATGGTTTAGAAATTACCATCACTGATTTTTTTGACACTGATGACTTTAGAAATCTTGAACAGGAAATATATTAAAAGAAAAAAATCGGCTTTGTTGTATAAAAGCCGATTTAATCTATTTATAGACAACGTTTAAGAACGTTTAGTGACTTTGCCTATTACTAAAAAACATAAGAACACTATCAAATTTGTGATTACTATACTTGCACCTACTGGAATACCCATCACATATGAGAAAAATATTCCTATTAGGAAACATACTATAGATATCACTGCAGATGATAATATCACCGACTTAAAACTATTGAACACTCTCATAGATGATAGACTAGGGAAGATTATCAAGCTAGAGATTAACAAAGAACCCATTAGACGCATACCTATTACTATGGTTATCGCTGTTAGGATAGCAATCAAGAAGTTGTAGAAATCTGTGTGAATGCCAGTAGCTTTGGCGAAACTCTCATCAAAAGTCACGGTGAAAATCCTATTGTAGAATACTATGTATAAGGTTATCACCAAGATGGATAACGCTATACTTAGATAAACGTCTCCTTTACTTAACGCTAAGATACTTCCAAACATATAGTTGTTAATATCCGTACTCAATCCAGAGGTTAAAGATGTGATAGTAATTCCTATCGCCAACGCACTAGAAGATATTATTGCTATAGCAGAGTCTCCTTTAATCTTACTATTTTGACTAATCTTTAATAGGAAGAATGCAGCAAGTATCACTATAGGAATAGATACTTTCAAAGGTGCTACGTTCATAGCCATGGCTATAGATAAAGCTCCAAAACCTACATGAGATAGACCATCACCAATCATTGAATAGCGTTTTAATACTAAAGTTACTCCCAATAGAGAAGCACACAATGAAACCAATGGACCTACTATTAAAGCCTGTCTCATAAATGGATATGATACTAAAGTTTTAACTATCCCTATAAATGATAGGTTTTCATCTGTGGTTAAAGTAGCCTCATTGATAGGAGTATCTAATGCTACCTTTAGATTTTCAACATTCTGTTCCATTAGTGATAGGTATGTAACACCACTGTCAAATTCTTCCTTAGATACGTTATGACATGAGTGAAATAATAATGGTGTTGCTCCTGTTTCGTTTGCGATGGTTTCTGCCACTGTTGGATTAGTCAACTCTTCATAGAATATTACGGGTATTTGTAATTGTTGCATTTGAGAAATTATATTTGCTACGGCTTTGGCTGAGGGTTCAGTTTCATCGGAGCAACTGTCATAAGCAGATACATACTCTAAGCCATAATCTTTGGCAAGATAGTGTAGTGCAAACTTACCACCAAAGAATATCTTGTTGGTATTTCCGTTATCTACTACTTGTTGGAAGTCTTCATCAAGATGTTCAAGCTGATGTTTATACTCTTTTGCATTAGACTTATAGTATTCAGCATTTTTAGTATCAAGTTCGCATAGTGCATTGGTGATGTTGTCTACTATAATCATAGCATTTTTGGGGCTTGTCCAAATATGGGGGTCAAAGTCATGATGGTGATGTTCTTCTTCTTCCTCTTCTTCGTCATGATGTTCTTCTTCCTCTTCATGGTCGTGTTCATCTTCGGTTTTATCGAGGGTAATATTTTTAGATACATCTACTACCATAGTATCAGTTAAGTTGCCCACTATGTTAGATACCCAACCTTCCATGTAGTCGCCTGTATATATGAACATATCAGACTTATCTATATCTATGATGTCACTTGGAGATGGCTCGTAGTTGTGACTTTCTGAACCTAGTGGAAGTATCATTTTAACGTCTGCCTTATCTCCTGCGATAGCTTTTGCAAAATCGTATTGAGGAAACAACGTAGTAGTTATAGAGATTTTTTCATCTGCATGGATTGGCATTGGTACTAAGTTTAAGACTATTAGCAATCCAACCATAAAATATAGCATAATATTTTTAACTTTCATTATATCACCTCTTGAGAACATTTTTTACAGTAACCATATATTATGGTTTGTGATAAGTCTATTTTGAAGCCGTGTTCGTTTTGAATGTGTGTAGATACGTTATCTAAACTACTGCATTTTATATGCAAGAGTTCTCCACATTTTATGCACTTGAAGTGGTAGTGATAATGACATTCATCTTTTATGATTTGAAAGCATGAACTTTTTCCATCTGGTGATATGAACTTTCTAACCATATTTTCACAACATAGTCTATCAAGATACCTATATATTGTAGATTTCCCTACAGGATTACCACTATTTTTTAAATGTTCTGCCAATTCATCTGCGTTGATATGGTCGTTTGAGTTCTCTTTTAAATACTTTAGGATTATTTCCCTTTGTTTGGTCTTATAACCTTTATTCTCCTTGTTATCCAAGATTAAAACCTCCAATTAAATTGAAATTGATTTTCAATTTCATATTATATATTATATGATATCCTTTGTCAAGAGGTTTTATATAATATTTTCAAAAAGCTATCACAAAAAAAGTTGTAAAATCTTTTGTGATGTGCTATAATAGTATAATCTAAATAAAATATTGGAGAGTTTAAAAAATGCAAGAATACATTGAAAAAGTTAAAGATATCATAACTTCTAAAGATAGGCAATTTTTCGCATATGTGCATACTTTCGGTTGTCAACTAAACTTTGCCGAGGGTGAAAAGATTAAAGGTCTATTAACCTCTATGGGGTACGCTCTAACTGATGATATGGAAAACGCTGACATTATAATATACAATACTTGTGCAGTCCGTGAGGGTGCTGAAGAACGTGTCTTCAGTAAGATTGGTGCTACTAAACATCTAAAAAAGAATAATCCTGATTTGATAATAGGTCTAAGTGGTTGTATGGCTCAAGAAAAGCACGTACCCGAAAGGATTAAGAAATCTTATCCATATATTGATATAGTCGTGGGTACTTCTGCTATGGATAAGTTCCCTAAGTTACTATTTGATATCTTAAATGGCAGAAAACACGCCTTTGATACTACCGAATACGGCGACTTTATTGATGAAAGTTTTAATCAAGTACGTGATAGTAAGATTTTTGCATCTGTGCCGATTATGTACGGTTGTAATAACTTTTGTACCTATTGTATAGTTCCATACGTTAGAGGTCGTGAACGTTCTAGGAAATCCGAAACCATTATAAATGAAGTTAAAGGGTTGGTAAATCAAGGATATAAAGAAATCATGTTACTAGGACAGAACGTCAATTCATATGGCAACGATTTAAAAGATGAGATATCTTTTCCTGAGTTACTTAGAAAATTAAACGCCATAGAGGGTGACTTCATCATTAGGTTTATGTCCTCTCACCCTAAAGATGCTACCCATGAATTGATTGACACTATCCTTGAATGTGATAAGGTTGGTAAACATTTACATCTTCCAGTACAATGTGGAAGCAATTCCATATTGAAAGCTATGAACAGACGCTACACTGTAGAAAAGTATCTTGAAATTGTCGATTACGCCCGTTCTAAATGTGAAGATTTCTCCTTTACTACAGACATTATCATTGGATTTCCTAACGAGCTTGAGGAAGATTTCCAAGGTACTGTGGAACTAATCAAACGTGTTAAGTATGATAATATTTTTTCTTTCATATACTCTAAACGTTCTGGAACTAAGGCTAGTCTAATTGATGACAAAATTTCTGATGAGGAAAAGGGCAGACGTATGAGAGAATTTTTAGCCGTCCAACGTGATATTACGGATAAATCTTATAAGCGTTTTATCGGTCGTACTATGAGGGTTTTAGTCAGTGGCGAGGGTAAAACCGAGGGTACTCTCACTGGTAAGAGTAGCGAATTTATCATAGTTGAGTTTGTGGGAGATAAATCTTTAATAGGACAGTTCGTCAACGTTAAGATTACTCAATCACATAATTGGGCGGTATTCGGTGAACTAATATGATTGATGATTATTTCTTAAAATATGAATATCGTTTTGGTGCTACATCTAATTTTGATTTGGGTTATGATATATTTTTCTATCAAGATAGTTTTAGTATTACTAAAATACATTTAATGGAAGATTTTTCACCTAAATATCATACTTTAGATAAATCAAAATTCGATATTTTAAAATCATATTTAAGAAATTTTCATTGTCCTCAAGATTTAAATACTATAGGCATTTGTGATGGATATTCCAGTTATATTGAAATCAAAGAGAATAATCAAATTAAAAGGTTTGGTGGATATAATCCACAAAATGAGAATTATCTGCAATTAGAAAAGTTAATACAATCTATAGTAGGGGAAATAGCATGAGTGATAAGGAAATTTTATCAAAGTATAGCAATTTTGAAAATGGATTTTTTCTAAAAAATGTTTTCAAGGTCAATATTGTAGTGTATAAAGATAGTAGCTATACCATCAGTTTTGATAGTACAGATTTATTATCAAAGTATATTCAAATTGATGATAATATTAAAAAAATTTTCAACAATTCTATTTTTGAAAAAAAGCTATCTAATGATAATTTAGGATTTCTGCAAAGGAATGATATAAAAATATCAAAAGTGATACGAATTTGGGAGTATTCTAAAATGGTATCAAATTCTATAATTAGATATATCTTTTTTAGAAGTTATATTAAAAAGTATGTGGAAAGAGATATATTTATAGAATTCTATATATGTAGTAGTTATTCACATTCAGCTGAGTATCACTTATATATACTAAATGATGGTACTTGTTATATCCAATATATAGACAGCTATGAAAGGTTTATTAATCATTTGGATAATACTATGATTAAAAAACTTTTTAAAAAATCTTATTGTAGATTTCAAATATCCAATGATAAGATTAAAAATCTTGAAAAATTGATTGCTATTAATGATTTTTTTAATATTTCTAAGGATATTAGTAACTATCTTTTATTTGATGCTGAAACTGATTACATAACAGTAAACTATGGTAATCAAACATATACTTGTGGTGGATATAATCCTTGTGATATAAACTATTGTGAAATTCAAAAAAATCTATATGATATTTTAGAAAACGAGAAGTCATTTGAAAAATTAAAATCCAGAATGATGGATTTATCATTGCGATTAGTAAAATATAATTAAGATTTAAAAATCTTAATTTAAAATATATTTTAATTTTGAAAGGAAGTTTTTTTAGATGGATAAAATCGAAAGAATGGCTAGAGATTTAGGAAAGGCAATCCAAGAAGATGAAAGATACATCAGCTATAACATCTTAAAGGATAAAGCTGACAATGATGAGGTACTTCAACAACTCATTCAAGAGTTCAACCTTGCTAGAGTACAACTCAACACGGAGATGTCTAAAGAGGATAAGGACGGCGACAGACTTCAAGAGTTAGACCAAAAGATTAAAGACACATACTCAAAGATAATCTCAAATGAGAATATGTCAGCATATAATGAGGCTCAAGATAAGATGAACGCTTTACTAAGTGCAGTAAACTTAATCATCACGGCAAGTGCGAACGGCGAAGACCCTGAAACTTGTTCAGCAGTACAATCTTGTAGTGGAATTTGCTCAACCTGTGGTGGTTGCTCATGATAGGTAGGTAGTATAAAATGGATTTTTCATTAAAAAATAATAAGAAGCTATCTCCTATGATGAGACAGTATCTAACTATAAAGGAAAAGTATCAAGACTACGTGCTATTCTTTAGGTTAGGTGACTTTTATGAAATGTTCTTTTCTGACGCTTTAGAAGTATCTAAAGCGTTAGAATTAACTCTAACAGGTAAGGATTGTGGTCTTGATAGACGTGCAGAAATGTGTGGTATTCCATTCCATAGCAGTGATATATACATCAAGAAACTTGTGGATTTAGGTTATAAGGTCGCCATCTGTGAACAGTTGACAGACCCAGCACTTTCCAAAGGTTTAGTGGAACGTGACGTCGTCAAGATAATAACTCCTGGAACTCTAACAGAAACCTCTATGCTTGATGAAACTTCTAATAATTATATCTGTTCAGCATATGTGGATATTGATGCCCTTAGGTGTGGTCTATGTTTTGCAGATATCTCCACAGGTAAAGTATTAGTTACTGAAGTTTTTGGAAAAAATTATCAAGATAGTATCATAAATTTAATTTCCCAATACTCGCCATCTGAGATAGTGTGTTGTAATGATTTTTTGAAGTTAAAATCTGTGGCAGATTTTATAAAGATTAGGACTAAATCTATATTAACTTTTAGGGTACAATCTTGTTTTATTCCAAAGTTGAAAAAAGATTGCGTTAAATCTCAATTTGAAAGTGAGATATTAAACTTAAATTTTGAATATCCTACTTTAAAGGAGTTTGCCATCTGTGGATTGTTTGAATACATTGCAGAAACTCAAAAATCTTTGAGGGGTAGATTTACTGACGTTGAAATACTAATCAATTCCGATTTTATGGAATTGGATTTTACTGCTAGGAGAAATCTTGAATTAACGGAAACTATCCGAAATAAGGAAAGAAAAGGTTCTCTAGTGTGGGTTCTTGATAAAACTAAAACTTCCATGGGAAAAAGATTTTTAAAATCTGCCATTGAAAGACCTCTAATTAAAGAAGATGATATCAACAACCGTCTTGATGCCGTTGAGATTTTAACCAAAAAAACTTTAGTATTAATGGAGTTAAAGGATATTCTCTCTGAAGTTTGTGACATTGAACGTCTTATGGGAAAGGTAGCCTATAAGACTGCTACTCCTAGAGACTTAAAAGCATTATCATCTACAGCCTTGAAAATGCCTTTAATTAAACAACAACTAGAAAAGATTTCTTCATATTCTGTGTTACTATCTCAATTACAAGCAGACATTTCGTCCCTTGAGGTTATCTCTAACTTAATAGAGAGTGCTATCAGTGAAGACCCCCCTATGTCCATTAAAGATGGTGGTGCTATTAAAGAGGGTTTCAATCCTAGACTTGATGAACTTAAAAATATTATGGTGAATAGTGAGAATATCATCAAGCAGACCGAACAGAGGGAGCGTGAAAAGACTGGTATTAAAAATTTAAAGATATCGTTTAATAAAGTCTTTGGTTACTTCATAGAGGTGACTAAATCCAATTACAATCTAGTTCCACAAGACTATATTAGAAAACAGACTTTAACCAATGCAGAAAGATATATCACAGAAGAGTTGAAAACTTTAGAAAATACTATACTATCTGCTAAAGATAAGTCTTTAACTCTTGAAAGTGAAATATTCTCAAACGTTAGAGAAGAAGTTTCTAAGCATCTAGTAGAGTGTCAAAAGACTTCCTCTGCGATAGCTATGCTTGATATGTTATGCTCATTTGCAGAGGTATCTTTAAAAAATGGATACTGTCGTCCAACCATCATTACTGATGGGACTATAGAAATTAAAGAAGGTCGTCACCCTGTTGTAGAACTCATGAGCAATGATATCTTTGTACCTAATGACACCTTTATAAATACCACAGATTGCAAAATGGCTATAGTCACTGGCCCTAATATGGCAGGGAAATCCACATTTATGCGACAAACTGCTTTAATCACTCTCATGGCTCAAATAGGAAGTTTTGTCCCATGTACGTCTGCTAAGATATCCATAGTAGATAGAATTTTCACTCGTGTAGGTGCTTCCGATGATTTATCAGCAGGACAATCTACTTTTATGGTAGAAATGAATGAAGTCGCAGATATCCTAAAGTATGCCACCAAGGATAGTCTAATCATATTAGATGAGGTTGGCAGAGGCACTTCCACTTTTGATGGTATCTCTATAGCACAGTCAGTAGTGGAGTATATCACTAAAGAGATTGGCTGTAAAACCCTATTTGCCACACATTACCATGAATTAATCGCTCTTGAAGATACTCTTGAAGGTGTTAAAAATTTCAGTGTGGCAGTCAAAAAACAAGGTGATACTATCAAATTTTTAAGAAAGATAATCCGTGGTGGTGCAGATGATAGCTATGGTATCGAGGTAGGAAAACTTGCTGGATTGCCTCAAGTAGTTATTGACAGAGCCAAAGTGATTTTAAATCAAATGGAAAGTTAAGGAGAAATAATATTATGAAAAGTATTTTATCAATGTTACAAATACAGTACCTTGAAGATTACATAGATATTTTAATAAAGTGTCAAAATCAAAGATTAGTTACTTCTTCTGGAATTGAATTTACATATGAAGTCAATAGTAAATATGGTGATGATAGAATATACATAACTCACAAAAATAAAAAACAAATATGTATATTTATGCCAGATGTTGAAAAATTTATTGACTGTTTTCCATACTGTGACCATAAACCCACTTTAAAGGAAATGCATTCATTCTTTAGCATTACAGAACCAGTTGGAACTATGTTACCATCTGATTTAATGATAAAAGAAAATACAAACTTTATTGATTATATGTATAGTATATTCTGCTCCCCTAAAATGTTAAGTCATTACTATAAGAACTGCATTTAAAATTCATATGAAGTTTTAGAAAAATTTAAAATTATTTCAGATTTACATTTAGAAAAACCTCACCCACACTGTCAAGATTGGGAGATTGAAGTCGCTAACATTAACAGAATTTTTGAATTTATCAACTACTTTGACACTCAACCATTAAATCAATATGAGGTGTACTTTTTAATTGGAGTTATCATTGAAAGTTATGAGGATTATCTAAAGACTGGTAAAAATCAAGAAGTTGAATTTAAAATTAAGAAATATCTACAAGAGAATTTAGGAATATGCAAAAACATCATAGAGGAATACTCTTGTGAGGGGCAACCTATTGAAGATTGTTTCTTGATTACTCCACTAATTAGAAGTATAAAAGGAGAATAATATGGAAAATCAAATTGAGGGGATTAAATCTAAATTAGAGGATAAAGACATTAAATTAAATCAACCTTTGCCAATGGAAAAAATCATTAATTTTGAAAATGAGTATAATATCAAGTTGCCTAAAGAGTTGGTGGCTTTTTATACTCAAATTTCAAATGGTGCTATGTTGTATCCAAATGAGGATATTTGCAATCTATATTCATTTGAAGATTGGATTTTTAATAAAATGTCAATTCAAAAAGATTTCACTCTTAAAAATAATATTTGTAATTATGATTTTTCTCAACAAGAAAATAATATCTTTTTTAAAAAAATATCCTATGGTAATATTGAATTAATGGACTTGGGTTGTGGTGGAAGTTATAACATCATAGTTAAGGGAAATCGTTATGGTGAAATGTTCTCATATTTAGACCCTTGTCTTGAATTTTCAAATAAAAAGTTTTTGGATTGGTTTGAAAGCTGTCTTGATGGTAAAGATGAATATATGCTTTAAGGAGAATAATATGGAAAATCAAATTAATAGGATAAAATCTAAATTAGAGAATAAAGACATTAAATTAAATCAACCTTTGCCAATAGAAAAAATCATTAATTTTGAAAATGAGTATAATATCAAGTTGCCTAAAGAGTTGGTGGCTTTTTATACTCAAATTTCAAATGGCTGTACTTTAGACCCTAGAGAAAGTATAGAAAACTTATATCCATTTGAAGATTGGCTTTTCAATAAAGAAGACATAAAAAAAGATTTCCCTATCGAAAACGAATTATTATATGATGATTTTGAAACTCTAAAAAAGCAAGGCTCAAATTGGGATTTCTTACGATATGGGAATATATGCCTAATGGATTTGGGGTGTGCTTGTGGTTTTTGCATCACGGTTAAGGGAAAACACTATGGGGAAATTTGGGCAGATTTTGAAGAATGGCTTCCATTTACTAATAAAAATTTTCTCGATTGGTTTGAATTATGGCTTGAAAATCGTGACGCTTTGATATTTTTTCCTGAATATTAATTTTAAATTATCAATTAAAAAGAAAGGGGTTGCAAATCTAAAATGATTAATATTTTACCTAAACAGATTGCAGAGTTAATATCTGCTGGTGAAGTGGTTGAAAGACCAGTATCAGTGATTAAAGAGTTAGTAGAAAATTCCATAGATGCAAAATCTAAAAGGATTACTATTGAAATCAAAAATGGTGGTAAATCTTATATGCGAATTACTGATGATGGTACTGGAATATCTCAAGAGGACGTTCCAAAGGCTTTTATTAGGTTTGCAACTAGTAAGATATCCACTAAGGAAGATTTAGACAAAATTATGACTTTAGGATTTCGTGGTGAGGCTTTGGCATCGGTATCGGCTGTATCTAGGATTGAAATGTTTACTAAACTAAAATTGGAGAGTTTGGGAACTCATTATAAAATTGAGGGTAGCGAAGAAATCTTGAACGAGAGGACAGGTTGTCCAAATGGTACAAGTATCATAGTAAGGGATTTATTCTATAATGTACCTGCAAGGGCAAAATTTCTAAAGCGTGATGTCGTTGAGGGTAACGCAATATCAATGATAGTTAAAAAGTTAGCAGTATCGCACCCAGAAGTTGCATTTACGTTTATCCGAGAAGGTAGGACGGAATTCGTAACCTATGGAGATAATGAACAGTATTCTGCAGTATACTCCATATATGGCAAGACTTTTGCTAAGGATTTAACCCCAGTTGAGTACACTGAAGAAAATATCATAGTTTCGGGATATACTGTAAAACCATTATATGCAAAATCGAATAGACAGTATCAAATATTTTTTGTAAATGGTAGGGCAGTAAAATCGGATATTTTAACCACTGCACTAGAGGAGGCATATTCTTCTACCATTATGACGGGCAAGTTTCCAGTGTGTATTTTGAAGTTAGAACTATCTCCCGAGAGTATAGATGTAAACATACATCCTACTAAAGCAGAAGTTAGATTTTCAAATGAAAATCAAGTTTTCAATGCAGTTTTCTTTGCCGTAAAAAACGCTTTAATGAATAGTGGACTTATCTATGATTTTGACCTATCTAAGACTAAGAACGCCAAACTATTAGAAAAGACTACTCCAATTGAAACTTATACTGAACCAAATCTACCAAATGTAGATTTACCATCAAATGATGAAATCATAAATGACATTGAAGAAAAAAATCCATTTATATTCAATTCCAATGATGAAGAATTTGAAAATAGTTTTAATAATAATTTAAAATCTAAAAATCAAATTATAAATGACATAGAGAAATCTAAAAATGATTTTATTTTCAATCAAGATATTTCTAGTAAGGAATATATTCCAAAAGTAATTGAAAATATTCAGGAAAAATCTAAAATTAAAGAAGATAAATCTAAAATTGATGGTACAAATCAAGAAGAAAGGTCTAAAAATATAGATGTAAGCCCATCACAAAATTTTGAAAAAATCGGGGTAGTCACTAGACCTAGCTTTTATAAGAATAAGATTAATAATCATGAAGATGAGGTTAAACTCATTGGAGAGGTCTTTAAGAACTACATAATGGTAGAGTTTCAAAACGATATCATCATAATAGATAAACATGCAGGACATGAAAGAATAATCTATGAAAAGTTAAAATCTCAAAGTGCCTACACCGATAGACAAATCTTGATAGAACCTATTGAAGTCTTATTGACTGATGAACAAGTATCAGTTTTAGAAAATAATAGAGAATTATGTATATCTTTAGGATTTCAATTTGAATTTCCTAATAAGCCTTATGTAAATGTGATATCAGTGCCTGAAATCTTAAATCTTGATGATGTGGAAAGTGCTGTATGTGAAATATCGGAAAATCTTATAAAGAATAAGAAAAATCCACAGACGGTTATCATTGATGAAATAGTTCATAGTTTAGCTTGTAAGTCTGCCATTCGTTCCAATGATAAAACCTCCGATATAGAAATGTTATCTTTAGCGAAGCAAATCATATTTAACGATAAAATTAGACACTGTCCACATGGGCGTCCGGTGATGTTTACTCTAAGTAAAAAAGATTTAGAAAAACAGTTTAAACGTGTATTATAATCAAAATTTAAGGAAGTGATTTTTCATATGAAACTACCAATCATAGTAGTGGCAGGGCCTACGGCATCAGGAAAGACTGCTCTAGGTATACAATTAGCCAAAAGGTATAATGGGGAAGTAGTCTCAGCAGATTCTATGCAGATTTACAAGGGCATGGATATTGCCACTGCCAAACCTACTATAGATGAAATGCAAGGAATACCACATCATTTGATAGGCTTTTTAAATAGAAATCAAAGTTTTTCGGTGGCTGAATACGTCAAACTAGCTTATGAAAAGATAGACGATATCCATAGTAGAGGTAAACTGCCAATAGTAGTTGGTGGAACGGGTCTATATATTTCCTCTATGATGGATAACATTCAATTTATAGAGATACCGTCAAATCCAGAAGTTAGAAGTAGATTATCCAAAGAGGCTGAAACGTATGGAAAGAAGTATCTTTTAGATAGACTTAACTCTATAGATAGTGAAACTGCCTCTACTTTACATGAGAATAATCAAGGTAGGATTATCCGAGCGTTAGAAGTGTACGAACTTACTGGAAAGACCATGTCTCAACTAAAAGTAGAAAGTCGTTCAGTAGAAACTCCATATAGATGGCTTCCTTTTGGAATAGACTTTCCAGATAGAAGTGTACTCTATGATAGGATTAATCAACGTGTCGATACTATGGTACAAAATGGATTAATTCAAGAATGTCAGGAAGTTTATAATCTTGGTGATATGAAAACGTCTAATCAAGCTATCGGATATAAGGAGTTAATCCCATATTTTGAAAACAAATCTACATTAAGTGATTGCCTAGATAAGATTAAACAAGAAACTCGTCATTATGCTAAACGTCAACTCACTTGGTTTAGAAAAGATAACAGAATTCATTGGATTTTACTCAACACTTTTGATACATCAAATAAAATTATAGATTTTTGCGAAAAAGTTATAGCCAAAACCAATTTTTTATGTTATAATTAGATGAGTTTATATTTATCTATTTTAGGATAGGTATACAATCAAAATTAATCTTATTTTTTATAGAATGGAGTTGTTATATTTATGAATAAGTCTTTAAATTTGCAAGATATCTTTTTAAATCAAGCAAGAAAGGAAAAAATTCCTATAACGATATTCTTAGTTAGTGGATATCAATTTAAAGGTTTAGTAAAGGGCTTTGATAGTTACATAGTAATCTTGGATTGCGAAGGTAAACAACAGATGGTTTATAAACATGCCATATCTACCATAGTACCTAATAGACCTATAGCTATCTTAGATGGCGAAGAAAAGTAATTAAATCGAGTTGGTTTTATAGATGAATAGTGATACTTCTAAGGTATTGGCAGTGATATTAGTAATATTTCTGCTCACTACTGTGATTAATGTAGCATATCATAGTTTTGCAAAACAGTATAAGACTGAGACGGCAATAGCTTATAGTACATCAAATAAAGCTACCTTTAACGGTGTCTATATTCGTGATGAACAGGTTCTTACCTTTGATGGTGGTGGAATTATCAGTTATGCCGTTTCTGATGGTGGTAAACTTTCTAAAAACTCTGTAGTAGCTTACATATACGCCACTGAACAAGATATTGAAATTAAACAGGATATCGCTAAACTTCAAAATGAGTTAGACATCTTGGTTAAGATACAAAATCCAGGTACTACTGAGGTTGCACAACCATCAAATTTGAGTTCACTTATAGAGGAAAAGTATCTAAACATTTCTTATAATAAAGAACTTGGCAATATGAGTAAGGTTCAAGCCAATAAGAGTGAACTCTTAGTCTTGCTAAGTACTATGCAGATAGTAACTGACCCAGAAAGTAGTTTTCAAGGTCGTATAGATGAACTTAACTCCCAAATTTCAGAGTTGGAATCGAAACTTTCTAACCCTATAAGTACTATTTGGGTGGATAAACCTTCTTATTTTATTAGCTACATTGATGGCTATGAGAATACCCTTTCTACTAGCAGTATGTACAATCTAACCGTTGATGATATCCAAAACATAAATGATGAAGTGGAAAATTTAAATACCACCAATGTAGTTGGCAAACTCATTGACGATTACAAATGGTACATGGTCGGAGTAATAGATAACTCTAAAAAGACTTTTAATGTAGGTGATAGAGTAAATCTTAAGTTGGAATCTAGTATGATTACTACTCATGGTGATATCGTTCAAATTAAAGATACTGAAAACCCTAATGAAAGTATAGTATATATTATGTGCAATCAAATGGTTGAAAGTCTAGTTCAACATAGAGTGGAGACCGTTGAAATGTCTGTAAAAAATTATGAGGGTATTAGAGTACCAAGAGAGGCTTTGCGTTTTGTACCCCTTACTGAAACTGATGAAAATGGTATAGAAAAGGTTACAGAATATGAGGGTGTATACATCAAAGTTGGTGAAAAGTATCAATTTAAGAAGATTGATGTCATATATCGTGCTGATGATTATGTAATTTCTAAGGCATCTGCCGATAACGATTATCTTTCTCTATACGATGACATTATTTTAGAAAGTGTGGGATAGGTTTTGATTACTAATTTTAATTATATAGATGAAAACTATAAACATATATCAGAAAATATGAAAAATTCTATATCTAAATATAGAACTTCTAATGATTGCGTTAGAATTATGGCAGTTACTAAGACTGTCCAACCTGAAGCCATCAATCATGCCATTGGGTTAGGGATTAATCTTTTAGGTGAAAATAGGGTTCAAGAGTATCTATCGAAAAAGGATTACTATAGCCCATCTGCCGAGATGAACTTTATTGGTAGGTTACAGACCAATAAGGTTAAGTATATCATAAATGAAATGTCCCTTATACACTCCGTTGATAGTCTAAAACTTGCTCAAGAGATTAATAGACTAGCTTTAAAGTTTAGTAAAGTTCAAAATATCTTAGTGGAAGTCAATATAGCCAATGAAGATACTAAGGGAGGTATCTTACCTAGCCAATTGGAAGATTTCTTGAAAGAAGTCTCCCAATTAGAAAACGTAAAAGTCCAAGGGTTGATGACCTTACCTCCTGCAAACAGTGGAGAAAAATTTTTAGCTAAAATGCAAGAATTGTATATTGACATTTCTGAAAAAAAATTAGATAATATAGATATGAATATTTTATCTATGGGTACTTCTGGCGACTATCAAGAGGCTATAAAGTATGGCTCTACTTTGATTAGAATAGGTACTGCTCTATTTGGTGCTAGAAAGTATTCATAGATGGTTAAGTCACTATACTATTCAATGAACATAATATTTCTACCATAAAAACATTATGAGAATATAGACAACTATTAGAAAAAGTGATAAAATATACTTTAAGATGTGCCTATCTTAAAAGGTAAAGGTGTAGAATAAGACCTTAAGACCATACACTCGTTTTTCCTAACGTTAAAGGAACTTATTGGATAGAGTAAAAATTATCTATTAAGTAGATGGTCGTAGTGATTAAAAATAAAAAATCTTAAGAAAGGAAAAAGCTACTTAAGAAAAGGTTACACAAGCTATTAAAGGCGTTTGTGATATGTATGATGAACCACATCGGAATTATGCCTTTGGAGTGTGAAAAAAGTCGTTCGTACCTTATGCGAAGACTTATATGTTAAATAAAGAATTTTCTCTACATGGTTATATTTTTCCATGGTTTGAGTAGCAGAGGTATCTTATCTATGAGCTTTGTAGATAAATTAAAAGGTTGGTTTTTCGACGGGCCTGAAGACGACGATAATGGTAATGATGAATACGAAGAAGAAAATTCATATAAAACTAAATCTAAACAACATACTAAGGTGGATACTAGTGACTATGATAATTCTCAATCTGATATAGAAGAAAATTATGAAAATACTAGTACTCCAGTACCACCACCCCCACCACCAGTAAATGACGTTCCTAGTCGTGATATTCGTGAAAATCGTGGTCGTACCCAAAATGTTAATAATACTAAAAGGATTAAGGTTGATGCTGTGTTGGAAGTTGTTCTTGTTAAACCCGAAGTTTATACAGATGCTAAGCAAGTCGCTGACCATCTTATGAACGGTAAAACTGTAGTCATAAATTTGGAAAACACTACTCCTGAAACTAAAAGGAGAATTTTAGACTTTTTGACTGGTGTGGCTTATGCCAATAAAGGTGCTATTAAATCAGTTGCAAGTCTTACTTATATAATTACCCCTCACAACGTTGGTTTTACTGGCGATGATTTAGTCGGTGAACTAGAAAATAATGGGGTTATGTTGTAATTGCATCTATGCAATACAATGATGATAATTTTTTGAATGAAAGGCTTGAAGATATGTTTCTATCTGCTGATAGGAATATATCTTTGAGTTATACTCACTTTTTAGATAGTTTTGAAATCGCACAAGCTATTCAGTATATAGGAAAGTTGAAAAAAAACTATCCTCAAGTAGATTACACCTTTTGGGGTGGCTATGATAATGCTGAAAGGAAAATCTTGTGTGTATATAGCACCTATATAGAAACTTCTTTCAAAGATTTCCCATTAAAAGTGATAGAGTTTAAATATAACTCTAACTTTTCTAAGCTAACTCATAGAGATTTCCTAGGAGCTATCATGTCTCTACAAGTTAAAAGGAACTCTTTGGGCGACATTATCGTAGGTGATGGTGTTTCTCAAGTAGTAGTTTCTAATAATGTTTGTGAGTTAATCTTAAATGAGATTGATTGTGTTGGTAGACAAGGCGTGAAATCTTGTATCTTGGATACTGTAACCTTAGAGGTAGTACAGAACTTTAAAGAGATTTTCAGTACAGTGCCATCTTTAAGGTTGGATTGCGTTGTGGGAACTGCTTTAAATGTGAGTAGAACTCAAGCTATTCAGTTGATTAAATCTAAATTAGTAACGTTAAACTATCTTGAGGTGATATCTCCACCTAGTTTAGTGAAGTCAGGGGACGTAATATCTGTTAGAGGCTATGGAAAGTTCATAGTAGATAGCGTCTCTTCGGAGCTTACAAAAAAAGGTAGATTACATATCCTAATAAAAAAATATTTGTAATATATATGAGGTGATTTTTCTCCATGAATTCAAATGATATTAGTTCTCAAAGTTTTGAAAAGGTATCTTTTGGTTATAAGCCAGAAGAAGTAGACGAATATCTTATAAACGTCGCTACCGAGTTTTCTAACCTTGAAAAAGAAAATATGGAACTCAACAAGAAGTTACAAATCCTAGCCGATAAGGTTAGAGAGTATCGACAAGATGAAGAAGCAGTTAAGGAAGCTCTTTTAGATGCCAAAAAGGTTGGTCATAGAACCATCAATGAAGCTAAAAAGAAGTCAGACGATATTATTAACCAAGCTAATGAACAGGCTGAACTCTTAATTAAAGAGGCAGTCAGCACTGCTGAAGAAGAAGTTGACGCACTTCGTAATGAGATAGAAGCAGAAGAAAAACATCTTTCTAGTGTTCAAGAGGTAGTTTCTAACTTTAAAAAAGAACTCTTTGATATGTACAAAGTACATCTTGAATTGATTTCCTCCATACCAGATATGGATACCGATGAACAGAATGACGACTATGACGACATCGACGAAGAAGATGAAGTTTCTACTGAAAATACTACTAACAACTAATCCTAGTTGTTGAATTTTATCCTTACATATTTTGGCATAAGTTCTTAATCCCTAGAACTATGCCTCTTAAATTTTTTAGATTGGAGATTTTTGAAATGGGACAAGATTATAACTCAACTCTTAACCTTACCAAAACAGATTTCCCAATGCGTGGAAATCTGCCAAAGAGAGAACCTGATACCCTCAAAAAATGGGAGGATATCAAACTCTATGATAAGATTATGTCTAAAAATGAGGGAAAACCTTCTTATATACTCCATGATGGTCCTCCATATGCTAATGGTTCTATCCATCTTGGCACTGCCTTGAATAAGGTTTTAAAGGACTTTATCATTAAACAGAAGAATATGAGTGGCTTTAAAGCTCCATACGTTCCTGGTTGGGATACTCACGGTCTACCTATAGAGTTAAAGGCATTGAAATCCATAGGTGTAGAAAATGGTGCAGTACCTCCAGTAGAGTTACGAAAGCATTGTCATGATTTCGCCCTAAAACATGTGGATAGTCAAATGCAACAGTTTAAACGTCTAGGTAGTATCGGCAAGTATGATAGACCTTATTTGACTTTACGTCCTGAATATGAGGCTCGTCAGGTTGAAGTATTTGGCAAGATGTCTAAGTATATGTATAAGGCTTTAAAGCCTGTCTATTGGTGTCCAGATTGTCAAACGGCACTTGCCGAAGCTGAGATTGAATATTCTGAAGACCCTTGTTATTCTATCTACGTTAAGTTCAATGTAGTAGATGATAATGGAGTTTTTGCTAATACTGGCATAGATTTAAAAAACATCTACTTTGTAATTTGGACTACTACTACTTGGACTATTCCAGGTAATTTGGCAATCTGTCTAGGTCCTGATTATGAATATACTTTAGTAAAGGTCGGTAATGAGTATTATGTTATGGCACTTGAACTAGTTAAAACTACTATGGAAAATGCTAAAATCACAGAGTATGAGACTATCGGTTCTTTTTGGGGCAGAGACTTAGAACATATCAAGACTAAGCACCCACTATATGATAGACTTTCCCCAGTAATCGTTGGTGACCATGTAACACTTGAAAGTGGTACTGGTTGTGTCCATACTGCTCCTGGATACGGTGTGGAAGACTTTGAAGTCTGCAAAAAGTATGATGATATTGGTATCTTAGTATGTGTAGATGCTCACGGTAAGCAGACCAAAGAGGCTGGTGAGTTTGAAGGCATGGATACTGATACTGCTAATAAATCTATTGCGAAAAAGTTGGAAGAGTTAAATGCTCTATTAGCCGTTCAAAAGATTGTTCACCAATATCCACACTGTTGGAGATGTCATAGTCCTATCATTTATAGAGCTACAGAGCAGTGGTTCTGTTCGATTAAAGGTTTTAAGGAAGATGCTATCAAGTGTATAGAGAGCGTCAATTGGATACCTGAATGGGGTGAGGACAGAATTAAAGGCATGGTTCAAGATAGAAGTGACTGGTGCATTTCTCGTCAACGTACTTGGGGCGTACCTATTCCAGTGGTCTATTGTAAGGACTGTAAAAAGCCTATCATCACTGATGAAACGATTAAGGCTATATCCGACCTATTTAGAAAGGAAGGTTCAGACGCTTGGTGGACTAGAGAAGTATCTGAATTTATTCCATCTACGGTTAAGTGTGAGTGTGGCTGTTCTGAATTTGTTAAGGAGTATGACATCATGGACGTTTGGTTTGATAGTGGTGTATCACATACTTCAGTATTAGATGAGTATGACGAACTCTCTGCACCTGCAGACCTATACCTTGAGGGTGCTGACCAATATAGAGGTTGGTTTCAATCTTCGTTATTGACTTCAGCAGTGTATAGAGGAGTTGCTCCATATAAGGCAGTTTGTACTCATGGTTGGGTAGTAGATGGCAAGGGCATGGCTATGCACAAATCTTTAGGAAACGGCATAGACCCAAATGATATAGTAGAAAAGTATGGTGCTGATATTCTAAGACTCTGGGTAGCATCTTCAGATTATCACTCCGATATTAGAATTTCTAACGATATTTTAAAGCAACTATCTGAGGCTTACAGAAAGATTAGAAATACTGCACGTTTCTTACTACAAAATCTTTCCGATTTTAACCCTAATACTGATAGTGTCTCCTATGACAATCTACAAGAGATTGATAAGTGGGCAATCATGAAGTTTGATGAGCTAATCCAAAAGGCTGATACTGGCTACAATGATTTTGATTTCCATATAGTTCTTAGTGCTATTATGAAGTTTTGTACTGTCGATATGTCTAACTTCTATCTTGATATCGCTAAAGATAGACTATATTGTGATGGTGCTAACTCTCAATCAAGAAGAGCAGTCCAAACTGCTATGTACACTATTCTTAGTGGATTGACTAGGATTTCTGCACCAATCATTTCGTTTACTGCTGAGGAAATTTGGGGATTTATGTCTCACAAAGACGGTGATAACGCTGAAAGCGTATTCTTAAACGATATGCCTACCATTTCAGGTGCTACTTTCTCCAGTGAGTTTAAATCTAAATGGGAATTTATCGCTAAGGTTAGAGAAGACGTTAATAAGGAACTTGAGTTGAAACGTACTGAAAAAATCATTGGTAAACCTCTAGATGCTAATATTATAGTACATTGTAATTCCGATGAGTTATTTAACAAGTATACTGAACTTTCTGAAACTCTTAAGATGGTGCTAATAGTATCTGGTATTTCAGTAGTTAAAGATACTGACGTTAATGGAGTATCTTATGAAGTAGTAAAGGCTCAAGGTGAAAAGTGTGAACGTTGTTGGAGCTTCTCTAATACTGTTGGAAAGAACTCAGTACATCCAACGCTATGTCACAGATGTGCTTGTGTAGTAGAAAACTTAAACAAGTAAATCCTAAAGATTAAATAAATTTATGGGCGGAGGAATTTTTCTCTCCGCCCAATTTTAAAAGAGGTTAATATGGAAAATTGTAAACTTCAAATTGGTTGTTTGATTATACTCCTATATATTATTTTTGTGTACGTTATAGAATGTAAAAGAAATCATGTGAAATTAAAAGATACACTTTTTTTCAAGTTATCATTGTTAGGCGTTGTAAATATTATTTTAGATGGTATAACTGTATATACAGTAAATCATCTTGATACTGTAAATCCGACATTAAATTTATTTGTGCATATATTGTTTTTATCAAGTATTGATTTCGTAATATTTACATTATTTCTCTATATGTTAATTATAACCGGAATTTTTCCACAAAAAAAAATTCATAGGCTGATAATGTATATTCCATTTATATTAAATATTTTACTGGTAATATTTAGTATGGGTTCACTTGAATATAAAATCGGAGAAGTAACTAACTATTCTATGGGAATACCAGCATACACTTGTTATTTTATGGTAGCAATATATATTACTTTATCTATCATAATATTTTTCAAACGTTGGAATTATATAGAGAGTCATAAAAGAATGAGTATATTTACTTATCTAGTGGTATCGGTGTTAGTTATGGTAATTCAAATGATTTTCCCTGAAACACTCATTTCAAGTATAGCAGTCACGTTGTATATTGTTAGTGTGTATATGAACCAAGAGAATTTGGCATTTAATAAACTCTCAAGATATCATGATGAGATGGTTATGGGCTTTGCAACGTTAATAGAAAATCGTGACAATAGTACTGGTGGTCACGTAAAGCGTACAAGCGTATACGTTGGGTTAATCGCTGAAGAACTTCGCAATAGAGGATATTACAACGATATCCTTACAAAAGATTATATTACAAACTTACTTAAATCTGCTCCTATGCACGATATTGGTAAAATTTCTGTCCCAGATGCTATATTGCAAAAACCTGGAAAACTCACTAATGAAGAGTTTGAAATTATGAAACTCCATTCAGTGAACGGAGGAAAAATCATTAAAGAGACTTTTAAAAACTTTGGCAACGAAGAATATCTAAATATGGCTTATAAAGTAGCAAGATATCACCATGAAAAATGGAATGGTAGGGGTTATCCAGATGGTTTGAAAGAGGAGGAAATTCCCCTATGTGCTAGAATAATGGCAGTCGCTGACGTTTTTGATGCCGTATCCGAAAAGCGTTGTTACCGTGATGCTATGCCACTAGATAAGTGTTTTGAAATTATCCAACAAGGTAGTAATAAAGATTTTGACCCATTGATTGTGGAAGTTTTCCTCAGTATTAGAGATAAAGTAGAAACGGTTCACAATAATTTCATAAATTCAAATTAGATTTTTTGGTTAGGGGAGGTCTTTTTATAGTATGTTTATAGTTGCATTAGTATGTATAGTAATCCTTGCAGTGGTAGACCAAGTCATAAAGGTTTGGGCTATAGATAATCTTAAAGATGCGAAGAGTATCGAGTTTATAAAGTTTGGTGACTTAAACGTTATCAATTTGACCTACCTTGAAAATGATGGTGCAGTATTTGGCTCATTTTCAGGTCAAAGAGTTATGTTGATATGTGTTAGCATACTCATGGTGTTAGTATGTGGATACATCTTATTTAAGTATGGAAAAAATTCTAAACTCTTATGGAGTTCTCTAACCTTGATAATAGGTGGTGGTATTGGTAATGCTATTGATAGGATTTTCCGTGGTGGTCGTGTAGTCGATTATATAGAAGTTAAATTGTTTAAGTTTGCAATTTTTAACTTTGCAGATATCTGCGTAGTAATAGGAACTTGTCTATTATTGTTATACATCATACTTTCTGAGATTAAAGAAAAAAAGTTAGAAAACTCTAACCAATCTGATAGTTTGGAGGATAATCAATAGTGAATACAGAAAGTTTCTTAATAACTGATGAATATGTCGGCAATCGTTTAGATAAGTATTTATCTAGTATTGATAGTTTAGAACTTACTCGTTCAGCCGTACAAAATCTAATAGATAAAGGTCAAGTATTAGTAAATGGGAAAGTCATAAACAAAAATTATAGACTAAAACTCAATGATAGTGTTATCTTGAATATACCTGAACCTGAAATTTTGAACGTTATTCCTGAAGATATTCCACTCAATATAGTCTATGAAGACGATTATCTATTAGTGGTGAATAAGCCTAAAGGTATGGTAGTACACCCTGCACCATCAAACTATAGTGGAACGCTCGTAAATGCCTTGATGTATCACTGTAAGGATAGCCTATCAGGGATTAATGGAGTTATCCGTCCAGGGATTGTTCACCGTATAGATAAGAATACTAGTGGTCTTCTAATAGTCGCTAAAACCGATATCGCCCACTTGGGTTTGGCTGAACAGATAAAAAAACATTCCTTTACACGTGAATATGAAGCTATTGTATTAGGAAGGTTTAAAAATCTAACTGGAACGGTAAACGCTCCAATAGGTCGCCACCCCATAGATAGAAAAAAGATGTGTGTCATTGAAAAAAATTCCAAAGATGCTATAACTCATTATGAAGTTATCAATCAGTTTGATAAACATTCTCATATTAAGTGTATTTTGGAAACTGGTAGGACACATCAAATTAGGGTGCATATGGCTTATATTGGACATTCTGTTCTAGGTGATGATGTCTATGGTAAACCATATAAAAATTTTGAAGGTCAATGTCTACACGCTAAAAAGATTGGTTTTATTCACCCAATCACCAATGAATATCTTGAATTTGATAGCCCATTACCTGATTACTTTCAAAAGGCGTTAAAATCTGTGGGTGGATAGTTCAATTAATAATTAATAATTATAAAAAGGGGTTTTTTATTTATGCAAGATTTATCTAGGATAATGTTAATCGCCGATATGGACGGCACTCTATTAACTGATGATAAAAAAATTAATCCAATAGATGTAAAAGCTATTGAACAGTTTAAAAAATTAGGAGGTATCTTTACGGTAGCTACTGGTAGAAATTTCAAGTCAGCATCACAATACTTCAAGAATTTGCAGATAGATTGTCCAGTAATCCTATATAACGGTGGCATGATTTTTGACGTTACTCACAATAAACCAATGTATATTGATGAGCTTCATGAATGTGCTGAAACTGTAGCGAGAGCTATCTTAGAGGAGTTTCCAACAGTAGCTTGTGAAATCTTAACTTCTAAGGATATCTATGTGGTTCGCAACAATGAATATGAACAAGAACATAACAACTATTCAAAAGTGTTTCCACAGTATTGTACACTAGATGAATTTATTTTAAATGTCAGTCCAACAGAGGAAAGGATTAAGATGCTATTTGCTATGAGTTCCGATATTATGCCTAATCTAATACGTTTCATAAATGATAATGGTTATAATAAGCATCTTGATTTCGTTAAATCCACCAACAACTACTATGAAATGTTACCTAAATGTTGTTCAAAAGGCAATGCTCTTAAAGAATATAAGAAACTCTTAGGTTTAAAAGATTGCATCATAGTTTCTGTTGGCGACTATAACAACGATATTGAAATGTTAAAAATTGCTAATATTGGAGTCGCTCCAAATAATTCTCTTGATAAGGTTAAGAAATCTGCAGATTTTGTAACTAATCATAATAACAATACTGGGGCTATCGCCGAAACTATAGACTATATAATATCGAAATTTTTGTCATATTAGAGGTTTTGTTTTATGAAAAGATTACTTTTAATATTTATCGTATCTGTGTTGACGTTTTCGGCTTGTAGTAGTAGTGATAATCAATCTGTAAGTAATGAAAACGTTGAAACTACTATTGATACTATCACTACCATAGAGGATACTACTGTGCCTATCCAAACTACTGTAATTACTGAATATCAAAATCCAAGAGTTACTATAGATTTGACTTTCCTTGGTGATTGTACTCTAGGTACTCAACATGGTGATGATACAGACCAAGCTAGATTTAATTACTATGCTTTAAATAATGATAAATCTTACTTTTTTCAAGGGACTTTACCATACATATCTACTGACGATTTCACCATAGCTAACTGTGAAACCGTCTTCACAGATGATGAACTTCAAGAACGTGATAAGGGCTATACTCCTGCATTTTGGTTTAGAAGTCGTACGGAAAACGCTTTTATATTTTCGGAAAATAGTATAGAGGCAGTATCTTTGGCGAACAATCACACCAACGATTTCGGCGAACAAGGTCAAATAGATACCCAAAACGCCATCGATAGTACTAACTACACCCAATGGGGAAATGATGAAAAGGACGTTATCCTTGAAAAAGATGGAGTTAAAATTGGTTTAGTATGTTGCTCCCTTTGGGATAGCAACTATGCTGACGATATCATATCTAGGATTGAAAACTTAAACACTTCTACTGATATTCAAGTAGTATTCTTTCATGGTGGTGAGGAGGCTATTCATATCGCTGAAAGTTGGAAAGTAGAGGCTTGTCATAGAATAGTTGACAGTGGTGCAGATTTAATCGTAGGTGGACATCCTCATGTATTGCAACCCCTAGAAGAGTACAATGGAGTACACATTATCTATTCTATTGGAAACTTCGTATTTGGAGGAAATTTAAATCCAGAGAATGCTACTATAATCTATCAAGAGAGTATCACCTATAACAAGGATACCAAGCAGATTGAAAAATCGGAAGAGAATATCATTCCGTTTAGAGTGTACGGGGGTACTGGAACTAATAACTATCAACCTGTGCCAGTCAATCCCGATGATTACTTATATTCACAAATTTTGGGATTTATCTATGGAGAGAATAGTTCTCCAATATAGCAAAAAAGGTTCGATTAAAAAAATCGAACCTTTTTAATGAACTTTAAATATAAAAATTTTTTACAATATAATTTTTATCATAATTAAATTATCCAATTGTCTATATTTTTTTGTTAATCAATTTTAACAATAAAATAGAAAAGAGTACTTTTTTAACTAATTTATTTTATACAATATAAATACTTAGTTTATTTTAATCCTAAAAAGCCCAAAACACCCCCTCCAAGACAACCTATAACTGCACCTACAACCGCACATGGAACAGTTCCTGCAATGGCAGTGCCACCACTACATATTCCTATATGGGCTCCCTTTTTTGCACCAGTTACTGCACCAGTTACTGCACCAGCTACTGCTCCAACAACTCCTGATTTAATGTTCATAAAAAACACTCCTTTTTATTTAATATTTTGTTGTTACATATATTATAAGGTAAAAATAAAATTATTTCAATTGACAAAATATACGATATTTTTTTTTTTTTGTTAAAATTCCACAAAAAATGGATAATTTTTATTGGTATTTGATTATTTTTTGAATTTCTCAAGTGCAGATTTTGTAGTGTTATAGATGTTTTCAGCAGATAATCCAAACTCTTTGAGTAAATCAACGGCAGGGCCACTATGACCAAAGACATCATTTACACCGATTTTTACCACTGGTACTGGACAACATTCAGTAACAGCCTCAGCAACGGCAGAGCCTAAACCTCCAATAATGGAATGTTCCTCAGCTGTAATGATTAATCCAGTATCACAAGCACACTTGCAGATTAATTCTTTATCTAGAGGTTTTATGGTGTGAATGTTTACCACTCTAGCGTTGATACCATCTTTTTTTAGCATATCACAAGCGATTAAACTTTCATTAACCATTAAACCAGTAGACACGATAGTTACATCGTTACCATCTCTAAGAGTTACACCTTTACCAAGTTCAAACTTATAAGTTTCCTTATCGTTGATGATTGGAACTGCTAATCTACCGAAACGCATATAGACTGGTCCATCATGTAGGATAGCACTCTCAACAGCTTGACGAGCCTCAACGTCATCTGCTGGGTTGATTATCGTCATACCTGGAATAGTCCTCATAAGTGCGATATCTTCGTTACATTGATGAGTAGCACCATCTTCACCTACAGATATTCCTGCATGAGTAGCACCAATCTTAACGTTAGTATGAGGATATCCAATAGAGTTCCTAACGATTTCAAACGCCCTACCGGAGGCAAACATAGCGAAAGTACTAGCAAATGGGATAAATCCACAAGTAGCAAGACCACTAGCCACACCCATCATGTTAGCTTCAGCGATACCACAGTCGAAAAATCTGCTTGGATACTTCTTCTTAAAGATACCAGTCTTAGTAGCAGCAGCAAGGTCGGCATCTAGGACTACGATGTTTGGATACTTTTCAGCGAGTTCAGTTAAAGCCTCACCATAGCTTTCTCTAGTAGCTTTTTTAATTACATTTGACATGATTATTAACCCTCCAATCCTTTTAGTTGTGATTTTAGTTCAGCCATAGCGATATCATACTCTTCTTTGTTAGGAGCCTTTCCGTGCCAACCTACCTGATTTTCCATAAATGATACGCCTTTACCTTTAACACTCTTCTGTATGATTGCTACTGGTTGTCCTATTATGGTCTCAGCTTCATTGAAAGCATTTTCAATACTATCGAAGTCGTGGGCGTCCATAGTGATGACGTGCCAACCGAAAGATTTGAACTTATCTGTGATAGGTTCAGGGGACATAACGTCAGTGATTTTACCGTCTATCTGTAGACCGTTGTTATCTACTATAGCTATAAGATTATCTAGTTTGTAGTGACTGGCAAACATACTAGCCTCCCAAACTTGACCTTCTTGGATTTCTCCATCGCCTAAGATTGCATATACTTTATAAGATGCTTCTTTTAGTTTGCCAGATAGAGCCATTCCACAAGCTACAGATATTCCTTGACCTAAAGAGCCACTGCTCATATCTACTCCTGGAATTTGTATACATGGGTGACCTTGTAGCATAGCACCTATATGTCTTAAAGATTTTAACTCATCTTTAGGGAAGAAGCCTCTTTCAGCTAATGTGGAATATAGTGCAGGTGCAGTATGTCCTTTAGATAGTACCAATCTATCTCTGTCTTCCATATCTGGATTTTTAGGGTCAACGTGCATTTTGGCAAAGTATAGATAAGTCAATAGGTCGCAAATAGAGAGAGAACCCCCTGGGTGTCCTGATTTTGCGTTATAAGTTCCCTCTATTACGCCCATTCTAACCTTACAAGCGATTGCCTGTAACTGTTTTTTAATAGTAATATCCATTGATAAAACTCCTTGTATTTAAATTTTGTATCATAGGGAAGAAAGTTCCGTTATGATATATTGTAATTTTTATCATAATTAAATTATAGCATTATCTATATAAGATTGTCAATCAATTTTAAAAATAAAATAGGAATGAGTACTTTTTTTAATGCTCATTTCTAAATTGATTTCTATGATTTATAGAGTAAATCTCTTGCAATTTTTTAAAATTTGCTATATAATTATATGATATATAATACTCTAAGAAAAGGAGATTTTTTCTTATGTTCAAATATTTGATTAATGCTTTAGTATTATTCACTGCTTTTCCAATACATGAGTTTGCTCATGGATATGTGGCTTATAAGTTAGGTGATAATACTGCCAAAAATCAAGGTAGATTGACCATAAATCCATTGGCACATTTAGATTTATGGGGTACTATCATGATGCTAACTGTGGGTTTTGGTTGGGCTAAACCTGTGCCAATAAATCCGAACAATTTCAAGAATAGGAAAATGGGAATGGCTTTAACGGCATTAGCTGGACCAATTTCCAACTTATTGATGGCTTATTTTGCGATGATAGTATATAAGATAATATACTTTCATGCTCCTTACAATAATATCACAGTGAAGTTGTTCTATATGTTTGGATATATAGTATCATTGAATATTGGTCTTGCTGTGTTTAACTTATTGCCAATTCCTCCATTAGATGGCTCTAGAGTTTTCAGTATCTTTTTGAATGAAAAGACCTACTTCAACATTATGCGTTATGAGCAGATAATATTTATCGTTTTAATAGTAGTTATGAATATCGGTATCTTAGATAAGCCAATATCTATGTTGCAGAGTGGCGTTCTAAACATTATGGATATCTTGACTATATACTTAGGTAGGATATATTAATGGATAGGTTATCTTTTAAACTAGAGGTCTTTGAAGGACCTCTTGATTTAATGCTTAGTTTGATATCCAAACACAAACTGAACATAAACGATATTGAGATTTCTAAACTGTTAGAACAGTACATGGCGTATCTTGATGAGTGCCAATCTCATGATTTAGAACTTGCAGGGGAGTTCTTGGAAATGGCTTCAAGGTTGATATATATTAAGACCGTTTCTCTATTGCCTAATCCAAAAGAGGCTGAGCAGATAAAAAAAGATTTGGAGGGTACTCTAATAGAGTACTCTCTATGTAAAGAAGCTACTAAACGTTTAATGGAATTATACTGTGGTGATAAAATTTTTTATCATAAACGCATTATGAATAGTAAAGTTGATAATACTTACAATGTAATCCATACCCCTGACGTTTTATTAGATGCCTATATGAACATAGGTTTAAAAAGAATGAGACATATCAAACCAGTACTGACCGAAGATAAGTTTAAGGAGATAGTCCATCAAAAAGTTTACCCAGTGGAAGTCAAGGTAGTATCCGTACTAAGAACCATGTATAAGTATGGAAAGGCTAAAATTGACGACTTATTTGAGGGCATCAATGACCGTTCCGAAAGAGTGGCTTTATTCCTTGCAATTTTAGAGTTGACTAAATCGGGTAGGTTGCTTATCAGTGACGATTCAGAGGAAATCTCTTTTACTGGCAAGAAAACTAAGAATAGTCAAGAGTTGACGATTGATATTTAATGAGGGAAGATTTTCATGGAAGAGAAGTTATCAAGGATAGAGGCAGTTCTATTCACATATGGTGAACCTTTAGAGATAAAGAAGCTATCAAAGGCTACGGAAATACCTCTAAAAGAAGTTCCAATACTTGTGGATAGTTTAAACAGTAGGTACAATGATAGTAATTCTGCATTAAAAGTGGAACGTCTAGGAGACTACTATCAAATAGTCACAAAGAAAGATTTTTCAAAGTATGTGCAGAACGTCCTTGAAGTGAACCATTCTAATACGCTTTCATCATCTATGATGGAGGTATTAACCATAGTAGCGTATAATCAGCCCGTTACTAGGATCTTTATAGAAAGTGTTAGGGGTATAGATAGTACTAATCTTATAAACAAGCTGGTTGAAAAAGATTTAATTTCCGAAAGTGAAAGGTTAAACATTCCAGGACGTCCGATTACATACCGTACTACACCAAACTTTTTAAGATGTTTTAGTTTAAACGATATCTCAGAGTTGCCACCTTTACCATATGATAGGGAACGTCAATCAAATGAAACAGAGGATATTCCCAATATTTAAACCTTTATGAGAGGAGTGTTCTCCTTTTGATAGTATTGTTAATAGTATTAATATTACTCGCCGTGATAATCTATTTACCAGTATGTTTAAGTGTTAGATATATTGACGGAGAGCTTAGTTATAAAGTCACATATGCTTTTATCACTTTTTATCCAAAAAAAAAGAAGAAAAAAGTTAAAGTTAAAAAAGATAATAAATCTAGTGATAAAAAATCAAGAGTTAAAAGTCAAGAGGTTTCCAAAGAGGTCAAATCTAATGATGGTATCAGTGAAGAAAAGTCAACCATAGAGGGGACTAAAACCGATAGTGAAGAACCCTTAAAAGATGAAAGTAATCATAAAGAGGATATTAATCCAGATATGAAGTTTATGGATACTATCAACTTAGTCTTAGATATGTTTAATGCTATAAAAAAGAAGTTGGGAAAGTTCATCAAAAGTTTTAGGATTACCAATCTATATATAAACTTTAAACTGGCTGACCAAGATGCCTATGACTGTGCTTTAAAGTTCGGTAAGATGAACATTTTAGTCTATAACGTTTTGGGCTATCTTGAAAGAAACTTTAAAGTTAAAAAAAAGAGTATAAATCTTGAACCAAAGTATAATTCTAATAATAGTATCTATGATATATCTTTTAAGGTTAAGATAGGCTTTGGTAACGGTCTAGGAAAAATCTTGGTAATGATATTTAAGGTTATTCCAATATTAAAAGATAATGATATTATTTAGTCTCTAATGTTAGAATTTTGATTTTAAAAGGAGTTGTTTTTTATGTTAAAAGATATCATGGGTGTAACCCTAGATAAGATTAAAGAAATGGTAGATGTTGATACTATCATAGGTAAGCCTATTACCACTCAAGATGGCACTACTATTATACCAATATCCAAAATTTCGTATGGATTTGCTTCAGGTGGTTCTGATTTACCAAAAAAGACTAAAGAAGTTGACCTTTTTGCTGGTGGTTCTGGTGCTGGTGTCTCTATGCAACCATTAGGATTTTTAGTAGTATCTTCTAATGGAGATGTTAAACTATTAGAAATGTCTATGAATGCTAGTAAAGAAAACGTAATCATTAATAAGATACCCGATATGGTAGATAAGATAACAGACCTTATCAAAAAAGATAATACCAAAGATAAAACTAAATCTAAATCTAATGATGATACCTCTAAACAAGATAACGACTAATATAGTATTAGCATATTTGAAAACATCATGACATAAGTATTATATGGGGGTGTTTTCGTGAATAGGTTTATTTCTCTAATTTTGGGATTTTTAATATTTGCTTTGAATTTGAAAATCATAAGTGTAGATGCCTTAGAAGTCTCTGCTAAATCTTGTATTATGATAGAGGCTACTACAGGTGATATCTTATATGAAAAGAATGCTTATGAATGTCTTCCTATGGCTAGTACTACCAAAATTATGACTACTCTTCTATGCCTTGAAAGTGGCGACCTAGATACCCAATTCGTTGTCGATAGTGATGCTATCAAGGTAGAGGGTTCTTCTATGGGATTAGTAGAGGGCGATATCGTAACTAAGAGGGCTTTATGTTATGGTATGTTGCTACCATCAGGAAATGACAGTGCCAACGCTACTGCTGTAAAGTTAGCAGGTTCTATCGAAGATTTTGCCATTATGATGAACGATAGAGCCAAAAAGATAGGTATGAATGATACTCTGTTTGTAACTCCATCGGGTTTAGATAGTGGAGAGCATCATTCTACTGCCTATGATATGGCTCTATTAACTCGTGAGGCTTTGAAAAATCCTGAATTTAGAGAAATTTGTTCACAAAGTTCAGCACAAGTCAACTTTGGAAATCCCCCTTATAATAGATGGTTGAAAAACTCTAACAAGTTACTAAATATGTATGATGGCGTGATAGGTGTAAAAACTGGTTTCACTGATGATGCAGGTCGTTGTCTAGTATCTGCTTGTGAACGTGATGGCATAACTTTAATAGTAATCACGTTGAATGCACCTAATGATTGGAATGACCATATATCATTATATGATTATGGTTTTACTCAAGTATCTATGGAAGAACCTACTCAAACGGAATTTACTCTAAATTTAGTAGGTGGTATTAAAGATACTGTATCATTAAAACCTATTGATGATATCAAGTTACCAAAAGTACAGGGTAAAGATTGCAACTACTCCATAGAGGTGACTTTGCCTCAATTTGAGTATGCACCAATATCTAGTAATGAAATTTTGGGATATGTCGAATATTCCTTAAATGATGAAGTAGTGGCTACATCTAAATTAGCGACTTGTCAAAGCGTTCCAAAGTATGATAAACCTATGGAAACATCTTTAAAACAGAAATTTTTGAAGTGGATATATACTCTTTAAAGTGGAAATCTATGCAGAAAGGAAGTCTATTCTTATGAAAGATGATTTTGTAATTAAAGATAGTGTATTAATAGAGTATCATGGCAATGAAAAAAATATAGTTATACCATATGGAGTAATCACCATTGGTGATAGTGCTTTTTTGAACTGCAAAACTTTGACATTCGTAAAAATACCAAATAGTGTAATCACTATTGGTGATTTTTCTTTTGAATATTGTGAAAATTTGAAATCAATAATAATGCCAAATAGTATAACCAGTATTGGTAGATGTGCTTTTTTTGGTTGTGAAAGTTTAAAATCACTGATAATACCAAATAATGTCATCACTATTGGCAATGGTGCTTTTTTTAGTTGTAAAAGTTTGAAATCAATAATAATACTAAATAACATAATCACAATTGGTAAATATGCTTTTGGAAACTGTAGTAATTTAGCGAAGATAGAAATATCTAAAAAGGTAAAACTTGAGGAAGATGTTTTTTATAATTGTTATCGTTTAGAAATAAACTACATAGATTAACAGAAAGGATTTTTTTAAAATGGATAGAATACAAAAAATCATAGCTGATGCAGGATACTGCTCCCGTAGAAAAGCAGAAGAATTAATCTCTCAAGGGAGAGTAAAATTAAATGGTAGACCTATCAAGTTAGGTGATAAGGCTACCTCTAAGGACGTTATCACCATAGATGGTCAAAGGTTATACGTTCCTAAAAGAAAGAATAAAGTATACATCATGATGAATAAACCCCGTGGATACGTTACTACTGTATCAGATGAATTAAATAGAAAGTCTGTAATGGATTTGCTTGAGGGTGTAGATGAAAGAGTATATCCAATAGGTAGATTGGATAAAAATACAGAAGGATTACTTTTATTCACTAATGATGGAAAGTTTGCTAACGATATCATGCACCCTAGCAAACATATTTCCAAAACGTATAGAGTTACTGTAAGACCAAGTATCACAGAGGAGCAGTTAGTGAAACTATCTACAGGTATAGAACTCGATGGTAAAAAGACACTTCCAGCTACAGTGAACGTAATCACAAAAGAGGAAAACAGAGTAGTATTGACTATCACTATAAAAGAGGGGAGAAATCGTCAAATTAGAAGAATGTGCGAGGCTGTCGGTTTGGAAGTTGCTCGTTTAAGACGCATAAGCATTGGTCCATTGAAATTAGGTATGTTAAAGCCATCTACATGGAGAGAACTTAAACCTGATGAACTCCGAGCATTAAGGAACGCTATCGGTAAGGAAGATTAATCATGAAATTTGATAAATCTAGTATTAAAGATTATCGCTTAGGGTTTTTATTCTGTAGTAATCCATTAGATAGACGTTCCTCAGATTTTGACTATCAGTTAGAATTTGATGTAGTTAGTAAGTATCAATATAGGACTTATCTGTTTAATTTTGATGATTTAGTCTCCCATGGACAAGTCCCAAGACTTCCAAAAAATGATTGTGTTACTTTGTTAATCTATAGAGGTTGGATTTTAAATCCACAGACTTATGAAACGCTCTATTATGGATTGCTAAAACAAAACTATATCTTAATCAACGATTGCACCCAGTATGATGAATGTCATCTATTTCCGAATTGGTACAATAAAATTGAAGAGTTTACGCCATATTCTGAATACTCTAATAATATAGATGATAATCATATTATTGATATGCTCAAGCATTTTGGAAATTCCTCTATAATAGTTAAAGATTACGTTAAAAGTCGTAAACATGAGTGGTTAGAGGCTTGTTATATAGATAATGCCTCTAACTTTAATGATGCTTTATCAATAATACATACGTTTTTGGAACGTCAAGGGGAAAATCTTACAGGTGGGATAGTTCTACGAAAGTATATAGGTTTAATATCTACAGGATACCATGAAAAGAGTGGTATCAAACTATCTGTGGAGTATAGAGTTTTTTACTTATTGCATGAAATCTTATGTGTAATAGATTACTGGGGAAATATTACTGATGATACCAACTTAAATCATGATGAGTTTAACTTTATCAAATCTTTTAGCAACACCTTTGATAGCAACTTCTTTACCATAGATTTCGCTAGAAAGTTAGACGGTTCACTCATAATAATAGAAGTTGGAGACGGTCAAGTTTCAGGATTGCAAAACTTTAATGAAAAACTATACTATTCTAACTTTATTGATATTTTGGGATAAAATGTATATAGAATAATCAAAAGTGAATTATTATTCTAAAAATCTTTTCATTATTAAAAATTTTGTGAATAATCCCAATTGGGACTTGCAAAATTTCTGAAAATATGATATCATAAGTGTTGTATATTGAAATTATCAGAGATTTTTTTAAACATTTAACTCTGAATTGAAAGGACGATAAAATATGCAGATTAATAATGCTAGTTCTAAAGCTGTAAAAAGACTGGAAATGCTCTTCGATGATGGCACTTTCACAGAGATTGGTTCAGCTTTAAAGCAAAAAGAAAATCTTTCGGGTGTAGTTACTGCTTTTGGATATGTTAATGGTAATCCTGTATATGCTTACTCCCAAGATAAATCCGTAAATGGTGGTGCAGTAGGAATGGCTCAAGCTGATAAGATTGCTAAGCTATATAGCCTTTCTGCTAAGACTGGTACTCCAATAGTTGGTATATATGACTCTAATGGTGCTTATGTAGACGTTGATGCCTTAACTGGTTATGGTAAGATGATTAATGCTTCTGCTATAGTTTCAGGTGTAGTACCTCAAATCTCTTTGATTATGGGAACTTGTGCAGGAAGTTCATCTATTTTAGCTTGTACCTCTGATTTCGTCGTAATGACTGAAGATAGTGAGTTTTTCTTATCTCCAGTACCTGAAAATGATAAGACTGGTGCAGGTACTTCCAAGGCGTGTATGAAAGCTGGAATGGTTTCAGCAGTCTGCCCAACTGAAGATAAAGCTATCAAGAAAGTTAGAGATATCTTAAACTTAATGCCAGTAAATAACATTTCATCATTGCCACAGTTTGAGTATGATGAACCTAATGGAGTAATTGGAAAGAATGTTACTACTATAGTTAAAGGCATTACTGATGATAACAGTATAGTTGAACTTTCTGATGGCTTTGGCAAGGCATCTTATACTGCTTTAGCCACTATTGGAGGTGCTACTGTAGGTATCGTTGGTACTGATAAGACTAATGATAAGTTATCTGCTGATGACTGCTCTAAGATAGCTCGTTTCGTTAGAATGTGTGATGCTTTCTCTATTCCAATAGTAACTCTATTGAACTCCGAAGGTTTCGATTGCACTACTGCTTCCGAAACTGCTGGTGCCGTTAGAGATATCACGAAACTTGCTGACGCTTATGCCGAAGCTACTACCGTTAAGATTTCTATAGTTACAGGCAATGCTTATGGTGTGGTATTCACTGCAATGGCAGGAAAATCTGCTGATGCTGACTTTACTTATGCTTGGAACAATGCTATTATTTCCCCACTTGCTCCATTGACTGCAGTTGAGTTCTTATGGCACGATAAGTTGAAAGGTGCTAAAGATGTAAAAGCTAAAAGAAATGAACTCGCTAAGGAATACTCTTATAGTGTAGCCAATGCTATGGTAAGTGCTGAAAAAGGTGCAATAGATGAGGTAATCTCACCTAGTGATACAAGAAAAGTTTTAATTTCTGCTCTTGATATCTTATCTTCTAAGAGAGTCGAAACACTTTCAAAGAAACATAGTAATATCACGTTATAATTTTTCGTGATATATAATAGTTAATAGATAATAATTATCCATGGATAATTATTAATTAAATCAAATCAACAGATTGGTGGTATTTTTTTATGAAAAGATTTAATATAACCGTTAATGGTAAAGCTTATGATGTTGCCGTCGAAGAAATTACAGATGGTTCTGCTCCAGTAGTTTCAGTACCAGTGGCAACTGCTCCAAAGAGTACTCCAGCCCCAGCATCAGCACCTACTCCAGCTCCAGCAGGTGCAGGTGAGAAGGTTACTGCTCCAATGCCTGGTACTATCTTAGACGTTAAGGTATCTGTAGGCGATACCGTAACTAAAGGACAGGCTATCATGGTTCTTGAGGCTATGAAGATGGAAAATGATATAGTTGCTCCTTGTGATGGTAAAGTTACTAGTGTAACTGTTAAGAAAGGTGACTCCGTAAACTCAGCTGATACTCTTGCAACTGTACAATAATCTTTGAAAGGCGGTTATTTAATATTATGGCTAAAAAAGTTGGAATTACAGAAACCGTGTTACGTGATGCACATCAATCCTTAATAGCTACTAGAATGACTATAGATGATATGCTACCTATCCTAGATAAGATGGATAAGGTTGGTTTCCATTCTGTAGAGTGTTGGGGTGGTGCTACGTTCGATTCCTGTCTACGTTTCTTAAATGAAGACCCTTGGGAAAGACTTCGTATACTTAAAAAGCATTTCAAAAATACTAAGTTACAGATGCTTTTTAGAGGTCAAAATATGCTTGGATATCGTCACTATGCTGATGACGTTCTTGAATACTTTGTACAAAAATCTGTAGCTAATGGTATAGATATAATTAGAATTTTTGACGCTCTTAACGATAAGAGAAATCTTCAAACTGCAGTTAAGGCTGCGATTAAAGAGGGTGCTCACGTTCAAGTTGCCATGTCGTTCACTTTAGGTGAAGTCTTTACAGATGAGTATTATGTAAACTACGCCAAAGAACTTCAAGAGATGGGTGTACAATCCATATGTATTAAGGATATGGCTGCATTAATCACACCTTATAGAACTGAAACTTTAGTTAAGGCTTTAAAGAAAGCCGTAGATATCCCTATTCAGTTACATACACACTATACTTCTGGATTAGCATCTATGTGCTTATTAAAGGGTATAGAAGCAGGTGTTGACGTTGTAGATACTGCTATGTCACCACTTGCATTAGGTACTTCACACGCTCCAACGGAGTCCATAGTAGCAGCACTTCAAGGCACTGAATACGATACTGGTCTTGATTTAGTTCTATTAAATGAAATTAGAGACTACTTCATGACACTTCGTAAGAAGTACATTGATAGTGGTCTACTTGACCCTAAGATGTTAGCTACCGATGCTAATGCTTTAATCTATCAAGTACCAGGTGGAATGCTTTCTAACTTACTATCACAGTTGAAACAGGCTGGTAAGGAAGACTTATTAACTGAAGTTCTCAAGGAAGTTCCTCGTGTTCGTCATGATGCAGGTGAACCTCCTCTAGTAACGCCATCTTCACAGATAGTTGGTACTCAAGCAGTGTTTAACGTCCTTATGGGTGAAAGATACAAGACCGTTACTAAAGAGTTTAAAGGCATAGTTCGTGGCGAGTATGGTAAAACTCCAGTACCTATTGACCCTGAATTTAGAAAGAAGATTATTGGTGATGCTGAACCTATCGACTGCCGTCCTGCAGACCTCTTAGAACCTGAATTGGATAAACTTCGCAAAGAATGTGCTGAATGGATTGAACAAGAAGAAGACGTTTTAAGTTATGCTCAGTTTGGTCAAGTTGCTGTTAAGTTCTTTGAAAAGAGAAGAAATGCTAAGTATGGCATCGATGGTAAACATGGTGATGCTGAAAAACAAGTTCACCCAGTTTAATCGTATTTTAGGAATTTTTGATTAAAAGATATCTTAATTAATGGGCAGATTAAAAATATCTGCCCATTTGTGCAAAAAGATTTTGGCTTTAATATTATTTTAATGTGAATTTGCTACAATATCTATTAAAGGGTTAAATTCACATATATTTTAGATGGGAAGTGATTTTAATGCCTATTAGAATACCAAAAGATTTACCTGCTTTTGAAACTCTATCTAATGAGAATATCTTCGTAATGTCTGATACTAGAGCAGATACCCAAGATATTAGAACCCTTAAGATTATAATTCTTAACTTGATGCCTAAAAAAATTGAAACTGAAACTCAAATCATGAGACTTTTGAGTAATACTCCCTTACAAGTAGACGTTGAACTTATGCATGTTAAGTCGCATAGGGCAAAAAATACCTCTGCTAACCATTTGAGTAGCTTCTATAGAACCTTTGATGAAGTTAAACTCAATCGTTATGATGGATTAATCATTACTGGAGCACCTGTAGAGCATCTTCCATTTGAGGAAGTCGACTACTGGCAAGAACTTTGTGACATTATGGAATGGTCTAAATCTAACGTCTTTTCTACCATGCATATATGTTGGGGAGCTCAAGCTGGATTATATTACCATTTCGGAATTCCTAAGTATCCATTAGATAAAAAGATGTTTGGTGTCTTTTCACATGATATTATTAGGGTTAATTCTCAACTTTTAAAGGGATTTGATGAAGGTTTCTTAGTGCCACATTCAAGAAATACTGAAGTTAGAAAAGAAGATATCTTGAAAGTACCTCAATTAGAAATCTTGGCAACTTCTAAGATTTCGGGTATTCATGCAGTGGCTAATCGTAATGGTAGACAGTACTTTATCATGGGGCATAGTGAATACGATAGGGATACTTTAGCAAATGAATATTTTAGGGACGTCCAAAAAGGCGTGGATATTCAAATACCTTTTAACTACTTCCCAAATGATGACCCTACTCAAAAACCTATATTTAAGTGGCGTTGTCATGCTAACTTGATGTTTTCTAATTGGTTAAACTACTGCGTATATCAGAGGACACCATTCAATCTTAAAGATTTGAAAAGTTGGTAAAACTATACACCCTAAAAGGAGGATTTTTTTATGAGTTTTAATGCTCAATCTTATGAAAACTATTCCAATGATGGTATGAACGAACCATCACAAAATGGCAGTAAGTCTATGGCGATAACCTCAATGGTATTGGGAATAGTCGCTTTAGTGATATGTCTATGTTTTATACTATCCATACCATTAGGGATAGTATCTATAATATTGGCTATAATAGTCTTAGTTAAGAAAAAGAATGGTAAGCCTTTTGCAATTACTGGATTGGTAACTTCCATATTAGGTATATTGGTATCTATAGTAACCTTGATTAGTATGATGCCTTATATCCAATTTGGTATGGAGCTTTCCAAAGACCCTAATGCTATAGTAACTATGATTGATGACTATCAACAAGATGGAACTATCCCTCAAAATGTACTAGATATATGTGGTGGTAACGAAGAGATGGCTAAGTCTTTTATGGAAGGTTTTGTACAGTCTTATGGTGATGTCGTAGACGGTAACGACTAAGATTAACATATCAAAAAAGTTGGGATTGATTTTAAAATCAATCCCAATAGTAATATAATATTTCAAGTTGCAATTACTTAGAAAAATCTTCCATAATAGTATATCCAGTAGGGATATAGTTTCCAGTTTCTTTTGCAGTTTTTTCACAAAAATTAGTAACGCCATCTATTTCCTTGGTGCTATCGTATATAAAGAATGGTATAGGGTCATTAGTATGAGTTCTTAAAGCTAGTGGCGTTGCATGGTCTGGAGTTACTAAGATTTTAAAATCTTCTCCAGTAGTTTCAAGATATTCCAACACAGGTTTTAAAATCTTTTCATCTATGGTGGCGATGGCTTTGACTTTATTTAGCATTTCATTCCTATGACCACATTCGTCAGGAGCTTCAATGTGTATGTATACAAAGTCTTGACCTTTTTTAAATTCATCAATAGCTGATTGAGCTTTACCATCAAAGTTAGTATCAAGGTAGCCAGTAGCACCATCAACTTGGACTACGTTCATTCCCGAAAACTTACCGATACCTTTTAATAGGTCTACTGCAGATATCATAGAACCTTTTAGACCATACTTTTCATAGAAGTTATCTAAATTGGCACGAACGCCTTCACCCCATAGCCATATACTGTTGGCAGGTCTTAGACCTCTTTTAACTCTCTCTTGATTTACTGGGTGATTTTTTAGTAAATCGTATGATTTAACCATTAAATCATAAAGTTTTTTAGCGTTTTGGTGTTTAGGAATGTACTCTTTAATAGGTTTTCCAGTAATATCGTGAGGAGGTGTCAAAGTACCTAAATCAAGAGTGCCATTATTCCAAATCAAACAGTGTCTGTAACTTACTCCACTATAAAAGGAGAACTCTTTAGAGTTTAGATTTTCAGCTAAGAAATCTACTAATACTTTAGCTTCAGCAGTAGAAATATCGTCAGCACAGTAGTCTAAGATAGTCTTATCTTGATAGTTAGGTTCATCGGATAAAGTTACTAAGTTACATCTTAAAGAGACGTCAGTAGGCTTCATATCAATTCCGATGCTACCTGCTTCTAATGGAGAACGTCCAGTATAATATTTTTGAGGGTCGTAACCTAATACTGAAAGATTAGCAACGTCGCTACCAGGTTTCATACCATCTTGGACGGTCTTAACTAAACCAACATAAGATTTTTTAGCTAATCTATCCATAGTAGGAGTATTAGCATACTCTAAAGGTGTCTTGTTGTCTAGTTCAGAAATCGGATAGTCAGCCATACCATCACATAACACTACAAGATATTTCATAATAAAAAATCCTTTCAATAATAAATATCTATGATTAGAAAAAATCATATTACTATAATATTCTAACATAGATTTCTATATTTTTCAATACATTTACTTTGACTTACTAAAAATATTTTAATATTTAAAGTTATATCATGTAGTTACTTTTGATACTCTTTTGATTATCGTCTATAAGGTCTTGTAGTGTGGTATTGTCCACCACTTGATTTATAGCTTCATTTAACCTAGTCCACAGTGGTAAAGTGATACAATTTTCACTTCTAGGACATTGATTTATAGTATCATCTAAACATGAAACGGGTGCTATAGAACCTTCTGCACATCTTAAAACCATGCCTACAGTATAATCTTTGGGTTTACCTGATAGCATATATCCACCATGATTTCCCCTAACACTTTTGACAAAACCTGCACGGTTTAAAAGAGATATAATCTGTTCTATGTACTTAACAGATACTTCTTGTCTTTCGGAAATATCCTTTATTGGAATATATTCACCTTGATTATTCATAGCTAAATCTAACATAATTCTAAGAGCATAGCGTCCTTTAGTAGAAATTTTCATAGTTAAGTCCACCTTTCTGGCAATGTTTCTAGTACTATTATACAACACTTAATTGGTAAAGTCAAGATGAAATTCTTGTAATCTAGTAGGGATTATAGGTTATTAAATCTGCCCGACAGGACTTGAACCTGCAATCTTCACATTCGGAGCGTGACACTCTATCCCTTGAGCTACAGGCAGATTACGAACTTTTATATTATATCATATGTCAATATATTTTTCAAGCTATATTTTTAGGTTGAAATCTTTTCCACATACCGTTAAATAGATAGTTCTATCTTCATATTCAATTGAAAATGCAGTAATCTTTTCATGGTGCATAGTGTTATAAGAGTTAGTGTAGACTTTAATATATCCATACGCAAACAGTATGATTAGTCCTAAAAATAGTAACGTTATTAAAATTCTTTTTAATCTAACCATCTTTTGATATCCTTTCTTAAAGAGTTATGTAGCAATAGAAATCAACGCTTTCGATATGGACTTCCCTAAGAGTTGCCCTGCATATTGGACTTGCTCTAAAGTATTACCATGAGTTCCAACCTCTATCAAAAGGCTTCCCGTCGTTAAATTTTGATTATACTTTCTATAATCAAAGAGTATAGGTCTAGCGAAATCGCCATAGTCGGAGTATATTTGATTTTGTAATAAAGAGGCAAATCTAAAATTTTTCATATAGTTAGGCATATTCATAGTGCCGTCATCACAGCCTGATATTATCATAATTTGAGCAGACTTTTTTCCATCTATTTCTACGATAGGTTGTAGTAAGTTACCATCACGAGATAAGGCATCTCTATGAATGTCTAAGACTACCTTAATACTTGGATACTCATTTAATATATTTTGAACCGTTACAGCACTACGTTCATACGAACCTGTATAAGAGGGATAATCATGATATGTGGTATTATGTATAGTCTTAATGCCTGACTTTTCTAATTCTTCTGTGATAGCATCACCTATCATGACTACATTTTTGGAGTTGTCTGTCGTTCTGTAACTGAAAGAATTATCATAATAGGTACGTTCAAAGGGTTCAAAACTTTCGGTAGTGTGAGTATGCATTATCAATACTTGAGGTTCTTCTGAGTTTAAATCTATGGTAAAGTCTGGCTTTTGATAACTTTCTGATAGTAAATCTTGATTTGAAATGCTAGTAACATTCTTTACTTGTCCACCACTTTCTAAAGTTATGTACTGTTTTCCAGAGTATCCATTGAAGATAGTCTGTATTACTTCACCACTATGATTGGTCAAGGTTTCAGGGTTTGGATAAGGTTTGTTTCCTGCTGTAGCGTTAAACTTTTCATCAAAGAAGTTAAAAGTAGAGGTATCATTTTCGGAGTAATCCCAACCAAGTCCACTAGATAGTATATCTTCGCTCCAATCGTTGACTATTCTAGGTTCTTTGACCTTATCTATTATGGTGGTAGTTAAAGCATCTTGAGAGGGTTCGGCATTTTCACTTATGGGAGTATTAGCAATCCTATTGGCAGTCACTGAGACTTTTGGGATTACTTTTAAAATCATTGAGGCTATAAAAGGTGAACTGAATATAATCCCTAATGATAATATTATACTCTTAAACTTCTGTCTGTTATGCATTGTAAATTCCCCCTATATAGATTTTTTATCTTTATAATTATATTCCAAAAGGTTTGTATTTAGAATTTAAGATATTCTCCATTGCATATAAATGTATAAAGTATATCTTCGGGAGGATTTTTTATGTATATGTGTTTTAACTTCAAGAAGTTTGTGGTCGTGATACTATCCATAGTCTTGGGAATATTGTCGTGTAGTTTGGGATTTAATCTAATATATAGTCGTGCAGATGATGAAAAGGGTATATTTCTTCCTGTCATTATGTATCACAGTATTATTGATGACGCTTCTCAAGTGAGTGATTATATAGTTACTCCAAAAATCGTAGAAGATGACTTTAAATATTTAAAATCTCATGGTTATGAAAGCGTCACCGTTAAGGATTTAGTCGACTATATTGAAAATGATACTCCTTTACCTAAAAAACCCGTGCTAATCACTGCAGATGATGGCTTTTATAATAACTATTGTTATCTAGTACCGTTATTGCAAAAGTATGGTTATCGTGCTATAATATCCTTTGTCGGAGAGTATACAGACGTTACTGCAGTAAATGACCCTCATGTTCCTGAATATTCCTACTGTACTTGGGAAGATATCAACGAAATGTTGGCTACTGATACTATCGAACTTGGAAATCATACCTATAGTATGCACGATAACTCCAATAGAAAAGGCTGTGCCAAACTTTCTTATGAAACTGATGACGATTATAAACAAGTATTGACTGCCGATGTTGGTAAACTTCAACAAGAGTTTCATAATAATATAGGTAAAACTCCTAAAGTGTTTGCATATCCTTTTGGATACATCTCTAAAGAGAGTGTTCCAATCCTTAAGAAACTTGGATTTAAGGCTACTCTAAACTGCTATGAAAAACCTAACTATATCACTAAAGATTTGGATTGCCTATTTGGTTTAAATAGATATAATCGTAGTGCCAGTTACTCCACCGACGAATATATGAAAAAGTTGCTCGGTGATTTCTATGAAAGTTAGTCTTAAAAAGTTTATAGTGTGTTTAATCCCATGGGTGATATTTTTAATATTAACTCTAGTTAAGAATTTCTATGGAGATTTTATCCAAGGTAAGTTTTTGCCGTGTTGGTTTAACTTAACTACTGGATATCAATGTGCAGGGTGTGGTGGTACTAGAAGTTTTTTCTCACTTATGAATGGTGATATAGTCTCTAGTTTTAGATATAACGCCTTCGTCCCTTGTGCCGTGATATTTGGTATTATCATATACGTTAGAACTTTTTTTAAGATAGTCTTAGGTAAAAATATTCATATACTACCTCAAAATGATACTTGGATTTATATTCCATTGATAGTATCTTTAATGTACTTTGTACTTAGAAACTTTATCTAATACTTAGATACGGAACGTTCTTATTTTGAGACGTTCCGTATCTTTTTTGGATTATATTGCAGATTTTATCTTATTGATTGCATTCTTTTCCAACCTTGAAACTTGTGCTTGTGATATTCCTATTTCTTTGGCTACTTCTATTTGTGTCTTACCTTGATAAAATCTCAAATCTAGGATATTTTTCTCTCTATTAGATAGGTGATTTATTGCTTCTTTTATAGAGAGGTTGTCAATCCATTCGTTAGCACTGTTATTATCGCTTAGTTGGTCGATAACGCATAGAGTATCGCCATTTTCGGAGAACACTGGTTCATATAGTGATATCGGTTCACAGATACTTTCCATAGAGGTGACTACTTCATACTTTTCAGCTCCGACTTCTTTGCAGATTTCTTCAATGGTGGGTTCTCTGTTGAGAGAATTGGTCAATAGTTCTCTAGCCTGAATAGATTTATAAGCTAAATCACGCATAGAGCGACTTACTTTTACATGGTTGTAATCTCTTAGATGTCTACGAAGTTCACCACTAATCATGGGGACACAGTACGTTGAAAACTTAACCTCTTTGGATAGGTCAAAATTGTTTATAGCCTTAATCAATCCGATTACACCTATTTGAAATAGGTCGTCAACATCTTCGCCACGGTTCATGAACTTCTGTATGACCGATAATACTAACCTTAAGTTTCCATTGATTAACTTATCTTTAGCTTGTTTGCTACCAGTTTCTTTATACTCTTTTAGTAGAGCCATTTTTTCATCTTCTTTCAAGACTACCAAAGAAGATGTATTTATTCCAGATATTACAACCTTATTTTTATACGCCATAATATTTTTACCTCACATCTTTTTAGATACCTTAATTATTGGTATCTTTAATAGATATAATACATACTCTTGGGAAATGAATATTTTGGAAATATCATAATTCTTGACAACATACACCATTAGTGATATAGTTAATAATATCCATTTTAAGAGGTGATTAACTTGAAAAAATCTATAATATTTTTGATACTTACTCTATTTGTGATGGTTATAATATTCATATTTTCTAATCAAGAGGGTAATATTTCATATGGACAGAGTTATATTTTTGAGAAAATCTTTCAAAAGATATCGTCTAAGTTCAATTTAGATATTCCATTAATACATGGTTCTTTGGCATATACTGTTAGAAAGTATGCTCATGTTTTTTTATACTTCATATTAGGATTGTTTACATCTTTGGTCAGTCACTCCGTTTTAAGCAAAAGAAATATGAAATTTAAGAATTTTCTAGGATTTTTAATATCTTGTGTGATATGCTTTCTATACGCTTGTACAGATGAGTACCATCAAACCTTTATAGATGGTAGAACGGGTAAATTTTCTGATGTTTTAGTCGATGCCATAGGGTTTGTATCTTCAATAGGTTTGGTTACTGTGATTAAATCTTTAAAGGATACTTTTTCAAAGAAATCTTAATAGATGAGTTATTACTATATAAATACACAAATTTTATTTAAAAAATCATCTAATTTTGTGATTTTTAAAAAAGCCCTTGAAAAACTTCTATTTCTATGTTAGAATAAAAATATATATTTTAAAGAAAGGATTTTATTTATATGGCATTGCATAAATCTGGAGAAGATTATTTAGAAACTATTTTAATTTTAAGTCGAACAAACTCTTACGTTCGTTCTATAGATATCGCTACGGAAATGGGATTTTCTAAAGCTAGTGTTAGCAGAGCAGTAGGACTTTTAAAAAATGATGGCTTAATTACTATTGAAAATGATGGACAAATCTTATTAACTGAAGAAGGGACTAAAAAGGCAGTATCAGTATATAGTAGACATAATATCTTAACAGATTTCTTTTCCAACTATCTAGGTGTAGACCCTAAGGTCGCTGAAGAAGATGCTTGTAAAGTTGAACACGTTATCAGCGAAGAGACATTCGACAAGTTAAAGGCTTTTATGAATAAAAAGTAACGTTCCAAGGGAAGTGATATATTGCAAAGTAATAGAAGTAAAAAACGTTCTACAGATATTGAGGTAACTCAAGAAATCAATGTGAGTTCTAATAGTACAATAAATAGAAATAAATCTAAAAGTTTGGATAATAATGTTAATAATACTCCTAAAAGAAAGACTACCAATTGCAAAAATGGTAATGGCACTAAAAAGAACGTTAAGAAGAAAAATCCTATTAAAAACCTATTTAAAAAGTTGATTTCTATAATTGTAGGTATCTTTGTAATCTATTCATTGATTGCATTGTTACTAATCAATAAGGTCAATAAGATTGCTTTAGATGACAGAGTTTCCACAGATAATGAACTTTTACATTCTTTGCAAGTTAAGAATATTCTCTTAATCGGTACAGATGGCAGAACTCCCGAAGAACAAGGACGTTCTGATAGTATGGTTTTAATCTCTATAAATTCTAGTAGTAAAGAGATTATAATGACTTCTTTTATGCGTGACATCTATGTGGATATCCCTAACTACCATTATGATAAATTAAATGCCTCGTACTCCTATGGTGGTGTAGGGCTTCTTTTAGATACTATCGAAGAAAACTTCTCTATACAGATAGACGATTGTATGATTATAGATTTCACCTCTTTTGTAAAAATGGTCGATGCCGTTGGTGGAGTAAATATCACCGTTTCAGATGAGGAAGCTAATGCTATAAACGATATCTTAATTAGTGAGGTTAATGAAATCATGGGTGATGACCGTATGAGTGACCTACTTTCTAGTGGAGGAAATCTTAAACTTGATGGCAAACAGGCTCTTTCGTATAGTCGTATTAGATACGTTGGCAACGCAGATTTTGAAAGAACTCAACGACAAAGGATTGTCATAAATGCTATAATCGATAGGTTAAAAACTCCTAACATCTTTAGGATTGGTAACTTTGCAAACGCTACTGCTTCAGAAGTTTCTTCTAATATGAGTTCTATAGATATGTATCAGCTATCTTTACAGATACCTTTTGCTTTAAGCTATGATATAGTTCAACAGCGTGTTCCCGTTGACAGTTCTTGGTATTATGATGACATTGATGGGCAATCTGTCATAGTTGCTGACTTTGAACAGAATAATAGATATCTAGCAGAAACGATTTATAAAAAAAGTTATTAATATAGTGTGAATTTTTTAATCAGGGGAGGGCTATTTCTATGTTAAAACTATACGATATTTCAGGTATTTGGAACTTTAATCTCGATGGTCAAAAGTTGGGATTACTTAAAAATAAATTTAAATCTTTAGGTTATTTTAATGATACTATACATTTACCATCTACCACGGCTTGTGAAAAAAAAGGTGATATCAATAATAATATGGAACTCGGTTTTTTAACCGAAGAATATAAGTTTGAAGGTTTTGCATGGTTTTCTAAGACCATCAACATTGTTGAAGATTTAAAAGATAAGTGTGTTAAACTCTTCTTAGAACGCACTCGCAAAACTATAGTTTGGATTAATAACTATCAATTGGAGGAACAGGACAGTCTATCAGCACCACACATATATGATATTTCTAACTATGTAACTACTGGTGAGAATAATATCATAATCATGGTAAACAATACAGATTATGTTACTGCAGGTGGTCATATGACTTCTCCAGATACTCAAACTAACTGGAATGGTATCACAGGTAGAATGGAAGTTCAAATCTTTAATAGTTGCCATATTGAGAGTGTAAAGACTTATCCAAACGTTGATGAAAAATCCGTTGAATTAAAGATTAAGTTTTCTCAACCTACTGATGCCACTATCAAAGTAGGTGCAAAAACCAAATCCTTAGATATTGATAATTCTAAGGATATTATAGAAATGCAAAGTTTTAACATAATCACTGATGAAGATAATATAGCTACAGTAACTTTGAATTTAGGCGATAACGCTCAACTTTGGAGTGAATACAATCCAGTTATATATGAATTGATTATCATCTTTAATGGAGAAATTACTAATACATCTTTTGGATTGAGAGAGTTCTCCACTGATGAACATAATTTTTACATAAATGGGGTAAAAACTCTGCTAAGGGGTAAACATGATGGTATGATTTTCCCTCTAACTGGATACGCCCCTACTACTGTTGATGAATGGGTAAAAGTCTTTAAAATTTCAAAATCTTATGGAATAAATCACTATCGTTTTCATACGTGTTGCCCTCCTGATGAGGCTTTCACTGGTGCAGATTTAGTGGGTATCTACTTACAACCTGAGATTAATTTTTGGGGTACTCTAGCTGGTATCGGTGAAGACGGTTACAAGGAAGATGAACAAAACTTCTTAATTGAAGAGGGTTTTAGAATTATCGATACTTATGGCAATCACCCAAGTTTTGTGATGTTCTCTCTAGGTAATGAACTTTGGGGCAGTAAGGAACGTATGAACGATATCTTAAAGAATTATAAATCTATAGATAATAGACATCTATACACACAGGGAAGTAATAATTTCCAGTGGTATCCATGTATAGTTGAAGAAGATGACTTCTTTTCTGGCGTTAGGTTTAGCGTAGATAGACAGATACGTGGCTCTTATGCTATGTGTGATAAACCTCTAGGACACGTTCAAACTATGAGACCTTCTGCAAGTATCAACTATGATAATAGTATCTTTCCAAATGAAAGTGTAAAGTCTAACGCCAATGCAGTAGATGAAAATGGTTATATAAAAATTCAATATGGTACTGGTATGAAGTTAATCAAGGCAGATGAACTTGGAAAAGAGTTCGTTCCAAACGTTCCAGTAGTATCTCACGAGGTTGGACAGTATGAAACTTTTCCAAACTTCCATGAGATTGAAAAGTATACAGGTGTCTTAAAACCTAGAAATCTTGAAATTTTCAAAAAACGATTAGAAGATAAAGGTATGTTACATCTAGCAGATAAGTTTTTCCAAGCTAGTGGAAAACTAGCCGTTGAGTGTTACAAGTCAGAATTAGAGAGTGCGTTCCGTTCAAAATATATAGCAGGATTTCAACTCTTAGACATTCAAGATTTTACTGGTCAAGGTACTGCACTAGTAGGCATATTAGATGCCTTTATGGATAGTAAAGGTATAGTATCTGCTAAGGAATGGCGTTCATTCTGTTCCGATGCTATACTCTTAGGCGAATTTGATAAGTATGTGTATCAATCTAAGGAGGAGTTTAATAGTAATGTCCTTTTAAGTTACTATAATCCTGAACCTTTAGAGAATAAATCCGTCACTTGGCAACTTTTAGATGGAGATGCTATCATCGAAGAAGGTATAATATCCATACCGTTCCATAGTATTGGATTGTCTCGCTTAGGAAGTATTAACATAAGTATGCCAAAGACAGAAAGTCCATTGAAGTTGACTTTTAAACTTTTCATAGAGGATACTAACATAGAAAAGCATTATAATCTTATGGTCTATCCAAACAGTGATGTAGACGTTCACATCTCTAAGGTTGAAAATGTAAGTATCACTACGGACTTAGAAGCTACTGTTGAAAAACTTTCCAAAGGGGAAAAGGTTCTATTTATGCCTAATGAAGTTAAGGAGAAAATCCAAGGTTTTTACTGTACAGATTTTTGGTGTTATCCAATGTTTAGAAGTATCTCCGAGAGTATGGGAAGAGAAATCCCAGTAGGTACTATGGGACTTTTAATAGATAATAGTCATAAATCGTTAGCAAAGTTTCCAAGTGAATTTTACTCAACACCACAGTGGTATAACATCATAACACATTCCGATTGTGCCATATTAGACGATACTCCTAAAGACTTCTTTCCAATAGTCCAAATGATAGATAACTTTGAACGTAACCATAAATTAGGTATACTCTTTGAATGTTCCGTTGGTGATGGAAAACTTTTAGTATCTACTAGTAGACTTTTGGAAATTTCCCAAGAACCTGAGGTAAAACAGTATTTCACTAGTCTAATAGATTATATGCTTTCAAACGATTTTAATCCTGCCCAAAAACTAGACGTTGAAACTTTAAAGAGAGTGTTTTAAACTATGTTGATTTCTAACCTATTAATTAAACTTTTAAAGCAAAAAAATGATACTATCTATATACAACCTCACAATTTTCCAGATGGTGACGCTATAGCGTCATCATTTGGATTACAATATTTTTTAAAGCATTATGGTATAGATAGTATCATATGTTATAAAGGGTGTCTTGAAAAGTTGACCACTCAAAAACTATGTGATTTGTTAAATATTCAAATGGTAAATATTGAAAATTTACATAGCTTGAAAGAAACTGACTACATCATTAATGTAGATAGTCAAAAACATAACTCTAACATCGATGACTTTATAGGCGATGAAGTAGCTTGTATAGACCATCACCCGACCTTTATTAACTATAAGTATAAGTACAAAGATATTAGACTTGTCGGCTCATGTTCTTCTATTATTATAAGTTATTTCATCAACGCTAACGTTGAAATTCCCAAAGATGTCGCAACGGCTCTATTGTATGGCATAGAAACTGATACGGCTAATCTAACTAGGGGAGTTAAGTCATTAGATATTGATATGTTCTCTAAAGTCTATAAACTTGCCGATATTGATTTAATTTCCGAATTGATGATGACATCTCTAAACATTGACGACTTAAAAGCATATGGTACGGCTATAGAAAACGTATATATAGAAAGTCGTATAGGTGTAGTGGATATCCCTTTTGAATGTCATGACCTCTTAGTTTCAAAAATTTCGGATTTTATGCTTTCCCTTGATGGTGTGGATTTTACTATAGTATATTCTATAAGGAATAATGGTCTAAAATTTTCTACACGTTCAAAGTATCCTAAACGTTTAAATGCAGGTGATATCACTTCAAAAGTGTTAAGAACTCTAAGTGGTGATGGTGGTGGTCACTCTTTTATGGCTGGAGGCTTTATCTCAAAGAATAACATTGATATGTCCAATGAGAATTTAAAGAAAATCATTATGAGTAATTTTAAAAACTGTATATCTGAAAGTGGTGAATTTAATGAAAAGTCAAAATAAGAAGATTATAGCCTTTTGCACTACTATGGTACATCAAGAAACCCAAAAAGAGTTACTATCAGCTATATATGAACGTGCTAAACAGTTAGGATATCATATTATAGTTATAAATACTTTTGTCGATATGTATTATAGCGAAAAAGATATGTATAACTATATCTCTGCAGTAGGTGAAAGTGAAATATTTAAGTTGATAAACTATGATATCGTTGATGGTATAATAGTAGCTAGTGAAACGTTTAAAAAATTAGATGTACTTGAAAATCTTATAAACACTGCCAAACAACATAACGTTCCAATAATATCTATTGATAAACATATCGATGGTGTTTATAACATTAAATATAGCTATGAGAGGGCTATGGAACAGATTATTCGTCATATTATAGAACATCATGGTTGTAGACGGATTAACTTTATTGCTGGTATTAAGGGAAATTCGTTCTCTGAAGAAAGACTTAACGTATATAAAAATCTTCTAAAGGAGTATGACATTCCTATAGAGGAAGAACGCATCGGTTATGGTGAATTTTGGTTCATGCCTACTGAAAAAGTTATGGACGATTTCTTTAATAGTAGTCTTCCATTTCCAGAGGCTATAATCTGTTCAAACGATAGTATGGCAATAACCTGTTGTAAAAAATTAAATGAAAAAGGCTACAGAGTTCCCGAAGATGTACTGGTTACGGGTTTTGATGGAATTACTCAAGAAAAGTATCACATTCCTAGATTGACTACTGCTAAACAGAATAATCATAGAGTAGGAGTAGTTGCAGTAGATATTCTTAATGAAATTTTTAATGGTGAAAATCCTGAAAAAGAGTATACAGTATATCATGAATTTATAGTTGCAGGTTCTTGTGGTTGTAATAAGACTATCAGCACTTATTCAAACGTTGCATTGAGTGAACTATATAATCAGTTGGATAATTATAAATTTTATGAATCCGATATGCAAAGTATGTTATCATCTATGACTACTAGAGATAACATCTATGATATTATTGAAATTTTAAATATTAAAGGTTATGCTCAAAACCTCTACACTGATGAAATGTGGGTGTGTCTATGTGAAGAATTTCTTAATCTTGATGATAATACTCCAAAACAGTTAGAAAAACCTTATAAGAATATGAAAGTATTTTACCATCTAAAGTATAATGGTTATGTTCCTATGGAAGATTATTTTAATGCTTCAGAAATGTTGCCTAATCTTGATGAATACTTAAATGATGAAAAAAATCGATTTTTGATATTTTCTCCTATACACTTCCAAGAAAGCACTATAGGATATATAGTAATCTCTACTACTAGCGTCGATTTTAATTTTGATGCTCACCTTTCTTTTTCTAACAATTTAAGTAAAATTCTTTCAATCATTCAAACTAGAGCTAAACTTAAAAGGGCTGTGTCTAAGTTAGAAGATATGAACTGCAAATTGGAAGAAATGTATGTTAGAGATTATCTTACTGGACTTCTAAACAGACGTGGCTTCTATAAAAATCTTAGGGATAAACTGGAAACTATTAGAAATGATGAAAATAAATCTTTTATGATTATTTCTATCGATTTGAATGGATTAAAATATATCAATGACGTTTTTGGTCACAGTGATGGCGACAACGCTATCAAAACTGTAGCAAAGTATATGCAATCTAGTGCCATCAATGATGAAGTTTGTGCTAGGTTCGGTGGCGATGAATTCATAGTTGCCTCTGTAGTAGATACTGACTCTAACTATCCACAAGAGTATGTTTCTAGGTTGAAAAAATCCATAGATGAGTATAACAAAATTTCAGGAAAGCCTTATCAAGTGGGAGCAAGTTGTGGTATATTCTTAGGAAGACCACAATCTGAAGTGGAAGTGGACGAGATGATTAAAAAGGCTGATGATATCATGTATGATGAAAAACGTAATACTAAATATCAACGTGGTAGATAGTTTCAATCTATATGGAATTTTAGTTGACTTTTACTCTAATGTGTGATATCATATTAGTGATAAATCGTCAGTTCGCTTTGCAACCTCCTGACGCTAAAAAAAACTAGGGCTTTTTTAATTAATATTTAAGAATGAATAGTTAATAATTTTATCGTTCATAGATGTTAATTATTAGTAATCATTTATTAATTATCATGGTTAGTTAATCATGCCCACTAAGATATATCCTAGTGGGATTTTTTTGAAAGGAGTTTTTTATTTGTATACTCTAAAAACTGAACAAAGTTTCGACTCTGCACACTTTTTATATGGTTATAAAGGTAAGTGTAAAAATATTCACGGTCATAGATGGACTATAGTCGCAGAAATATTCTCTTACACGCTTGAAGATGATGGTCAACTTCGTGGCATGATTGTGGACTTCGCTGACTTTAAAAGAGATTTAAAGTCTATCGCTGATAATTTTGACCATTCTCTTATATATGAAAAGGATACACTAAAATCTAAAACGTTAGATGCCCTTAATGATGAAGGTTTTAAACTCATTGAGGTTGAGTTTCGTCCCACTGCTGAAAATTTTTCCAAACACATCTTTGATACCCTTATGGATAAGGGTTATAATGTTAAATCTGTAACAGTTTATGAAACTCCAAACAACTGTGCAGAGTATACGGGAGAATGATATCATGCAAGTAGTAGAAAAATTTATAAGTATCAACGGTGAGGGCAGAAACGCAGGACAACTTGCAGTATTTATCCGATTTAAGGGCTGTAACTTGAAATGTTCCTATTGTGATACTTCTTGGGCAAACGTTTCAACCATCGATTATGTAGAACAGTCTCCACAAGAGATAGTAGACTATATCAAATCCACTGGAGTGGATAGAGTTACTTTAACTGGTGGTGAGCCTACTTTACAAAAAGATTTTATCACTTTGATTACCTTGTTATCTAAAGAGGAGAATATATCTGTAGAGATTGAAACTAATGGTGCAACTGATATTTTTGAACTATCTAAGATTAAAAATAGGGCATCTTTTACTATGGACTATAAGTGTCCATCTAGTGGCATGGAAAGTCACATGATTTTAAGTAACTTCAACTACTTAGATAGGTCTAAAAATGATGTGGTCAAGTTTGTAGTGGGTTCTATCCAAGATTTACAAAAGATGGTTACTATCATAGAACAGTACTCTCTTAAAGATAAGTGTTATATCTATGTTAGTGCCGTTTTCGGTAAGATAGAACTTTCAAATATTGTGGACTTTATGAAAGATAATCATTTAAATGGGATATCTTTACAGTTGCAGATGCACAAGTTTATCTGGAACCCATTGGAAAGGGGAGTTTAATATGGCTATAGATAAAGAAAAGATTAAGTATCATATTAGAGGACTTCTTGAAGCTATTGGTGATAATCCCGACCGTGAAGGACTTATTGATACTCCTGAACGTGTCGCTCGTATGTATGAGGAAGTCTTTGAAGGTATGAACTACTCTAATGATGATATCGCTAATATGTTTGGCAAAACTTTTAATGAGGGTGTAGGCTCTAAAAATGATGTGGTGGTGGTTAAAGATATTGAAATCTTTAGTTATTGTGAACATCACCTTGCCTTAATGTACGATATGACAGTCAACGTTGGATATATTCCAAATGGAAGAGTTATCGGGTTGAGTAAAATCGCCAGAATTTGCGACATGGTTGGAAAACGTCTACAGCTTCAAGAACGTATAGGTTCGGATATCGCTGAGATTATCCAAAAGGTTACAGGTTCTCAAGATGTTGGAGTATATATAAAAGGTTGTCATAGTTGTATGACTGCTAGAGGTATCAAGAATACTTCTGCCAAGACCGAAACTTACACTTTAAGAGGTCGCTTTGAAGATGATATCATGTTACAAAATAGGCTATCTTGATTAATTTTCAATAATAAAGATTAGGAGATTTTATTATGAGTAAAGCGTTAGTATTATTTTCTGGTGGTGTCGATAGTACCACTTGTTTAGCTTTGGCTATCGATAAGTATGGTAAAGATAACGTTATAGCACTATCTATTAGTTATGGACAGAAACATATTAAAGAGATTGAGGCATCTAATAAGATTGCCAATTACTATGGCGTGGAACATCTAAAACTAGATTTATCACAGATGTTTCAGTTTTCAAACTGTTCATTGTTAAGTCAATCTAATGAGGATATCCCACATGAAACTTATGCAGAACAACTCACTAAAACCGATGGTAAGCCAGTATCTACGTATGTACCTTTTAGAAATGGATTGTTTCTGTCTTCTGCTAGTGCGATAGCATTATCTAAAGGTTGTGAAGTTATATATTATGGTCCACATGCCGACGATAGTGCTGGAAATGCTTATCCTGACTGTAGCGAAGTTTTCAATAATGCTATGAATACGGCAATCTATGAGGGTAGTGGGCATCAATTAAAGATAGTCGCTCCATTTGTGAATATCACTAAGAAAGATATCGTAGCTATGGGTATCAAATTAGGAGTTCCCTATGAATTAACATGGTCTTGTTATGAGGGTAAGGACGAACCTTGCAAAGTATGTGGAACTTGTCGTGATAGACGTGAGGCTTTTATATTTAACGGCTTGGATTTATATTAAAGGAGGATTTTAAAAATATGGAAGGCAGAAATGCACAAGAAAAAGAAGGTATCACATTGTTAGGTAATCAAGGGACTAAGTATCCTACAGATTACGCCCCCGAAATTTTAGAAACTTTTGTGAACAAACATCAAGATAATGATTACTTCGTAAAGTTTAACTGCCCAGAGTTTACAAGTTTGTGTCCAATCACGGGACAACCCGATTTTGCTACTATATATATATCATATGTTCCAGATGTCAAGATGGTAGAAAGTAAATCTTTGAAGTTATATCTATATAGTTTTAGAAATCATGGAGATTTCCATGAAGATTGTGTAAACATCATAATGAAAGACTTAATAAAACTTATGAACCCTAAGTATATCGAGGTGTGGGGAAAGTTTACTCCAAGGGGAGGAATATCCATAGACCCTTATTGTAACTATGGCAGAAAAGATACCATTTGGGAAAAAGTGGCTTTTGACCGTCTAACCCAACATGATATGTACCCAGAAAAAGTTGACAATAGGTGATAATAGTTATGAAGTTAAAAAATAGTGGTATCCAATGGATTGGCGATATCCCTAATGATTGGGACTTAACGAAAGGTAAGTTTTTATATGATATAAATACGGGAAAGTTAGATGTTAATGCTGAAGATGAGAATGGTGTTTATCCGTTTTTTACTTGTTCGATGTATCCTAAGACCATTAACACCTTTGCTTTTGATTGTGAAGCACTAATTGTTTCAGGTAATGGTCAAGTTGGATTTACACGATATTATAAAGGTAAATTTAACGCATATCAAAGAACCTATGTATTATGCAATTTCAGAAATATAGAACCCTCATTTTTAAAACATTATGTTTCTTGTAATTTATCTACACTGGCAGAATTTAACTCAGTTGGTTCGGTAATCCAGTTTATAAAGTATGGAGACTTAGCAAACTTTCCTGTATGTATTCCTTCTTTTTCCACTCAGCAAAAAATATCCACATATCTTGACGAAAAATGTCTCGAAATTGATGAAATCATAGAAAAAGAAAAGCTTTTAATTGATAAGTTGAAAGAGTATAAGCAATCTTTAATTACTGAAACAGTGACTAAGGGATTAAATTTTGATGTTCCTTTGAAAGACAGTGGTATCGATTGGATTGGTAGTATTCCTCAACATTGGGAAACTTATAAATTAAAGAATATGTTTAAATTTCGCAAGGGATTACATATCACCAAAGAAAATTTAGTTGAAGATGGTATTAAGGTTATTAGTTATGGTCAAATTCATTCAAAAGAAAATAAAGGTACAGAATTAGTAAATTCACTATTTAGGTATGTATCATATAATTATCTTAATACAAATAGTCAATCGCTTGTACATAAAAATGATTTTATCTTTGCAGATACGTCTGAAGATTTGGAGGGTACTGGAAACAACGTCTATATTGATAGTGATGAAATTATATTCGCTGGATATCATAGTATCATACTTTCACCTATTGAAAGAAAGAATACTAAATATTTAGCTTATTTATTTCAAACAGATTGTTGGAGAAGTCAATCCCGTTCAAGAGTAACAGGTATAAAGTTATTTAGTATTACTCAAAAGATATTAAATCAAACTACGATAATATATCCACCAATGGAGGAACAAGAAGAGATAGTAAAGTATCTTGATGAAAAATGCATGGAAATTGATGCTATAATCAATGATAAGAAACGTCAGCTTGAAGACCTTGAAGACTACAGAAAGTCTCTAATTTACGAATATGTAACAGGTAAAAAAACAGTAAAGGGGAATTAATTTGTATCTAAATACCATTTTGTATGGAGTAGCTGGGACTGGAAAAACTTATAACACCGTAATATATGCAGTAGCGATAGTAGAGAATAAATCCATAGAGGAGATATCTCAGCAACCTTATGATGATGTCTTAAAGAGGTTCAATCAATATAGGGGTGAAAGTTTAATTGAGATGGTAACTTTTCATCAATCGTATAGTTATGAAGAGTTTGTAGAGGGTATCAAGCCGATTTTAAACCATAGAGACATCGCTTATACTCTTGAAGATGGAACTTTTAAAAGATTTTGTAGAAATCAAAGTGCATGGGATTTTTTAATAGGTCAAGATGTCTCTTCAAAGAATGCACGAAAAAATAAGTTTATAGTAGATAACATAACTAGTGAAAACATAATAATCAAAAAGGTTAAATTGGGCAGTGATGAGCTTCCAAAATTCATAACAATTCCAATCGATATGGTAAAAGATTTGATTACAGCTATAAAAAATGGTGATATTACTATCCAAGATTTAAAAAATTTTAATGGAGATAATGACAATATCCACTATGATGATTTTGTTATCAAACTATATAAGGATATAATATATCAACTAGTAGAGAATATCTTATTACATAAAGATGTCTTACAAGTAAGGAATAAAGTTTTCATCATAGATGAGATTAACCGAGGGAATATATCTAAAATTTTTGGTGAACTCATCACATTGATAGAGCCATCTAAAAGGGTTGGCAACCTTGAGGAGCTAAAAGTTAGATTACCATACTCTAAAGATATTTTTGGAATACCTAATAATATTCATATTTTAGGAACTATGAACTCTAGTGACCATTCAACGATATCCCTAGATACTGCCCTACGCAGAAGGTTTCATTTTGTAGAGATGCTTCCTAACTATGATTTATTTAAAAATCTAAACATAGAGGGGATAAACGTTGAGTTTATGTTTAGAAACCTTAATTTAAGGATTGAGTATCTATCTAGTAAGGATAATCTAATAGGACACACCTATTTTTTACAGTTGATTAAAAATCCTAGTATAGAAAGTTTATCTAACATCTTTAGATATACCATAATCCCATTACTTTGTGAGTACTTTTATAACGATTTTGAAAAAGTTAGATTAATCTTAGCAGACGACCAAACGGAAGTTAAAGAAAATCAATTTATAGTGAAGAAATCCATGCCAAAGGGATTGTTTAAAAATGGGGATTTATATTTAAATCCAGTATATTCAATAAATATAGATGCTTTTAAACGTGCTGAAAGTTATCTAAAGATATAAAAAATGGAAATATCTTAATAGGATATTTCCATTATATTATTTAATCTTGCCAACTTTCAAGATGTAGCAATATTCTTTTAAACTTTATGATATCAATTACGTTTACTTTATTATCTTGGTTTAAGTCTGCATTGATGATATTTTCATCTAAGTGCAGTAGATATCTTTTAATGGCAAGGATATCACTACTATTTCTTAAACCATCTTGATTGCAGTCGCCTAGTAATTCACTAAATTCTATAAATTGGATATCGTTACTATTGGAGTAAATCTCAGCCGTAGACCCTTTATAACCATGTATAGAAACATCTTGGATAAGGGTAGCTTCTCCATCTTGACCTTTTTGATAACCTATACAATAACTTTCAAGTGAAGTACTTTCCCCATATACGGTGATATCTTTTAAAGATTTACAATTATAAAATGCTCCAACTTCAATGGTTTGGACGCTCTTAGGAATTGAAACACTAGATAGATTACAACCCTCAAAAGAACTGTTTCCAATATATTCTAATCCATCAGAGAACTTGACGTTCGTTAGATTACTACAACTATTGAAAGCACCTATTTCTATCTTTTTGACGCTTTCAGGAATGATAATCTCTTTTAGATTACATTTGATGAATGCACTAGCATTGATAATAATAACTCCATTTGGAATTTCAATATTAGTAAGATTTTCACAGCAATTAAATGCTATTGATGGAATTTCTTTCAAATTTTTAGGTAGTTTAATCTCCGTTAGATTTTTACACATTGCAAAAGCACCAGTTTCGATATTAATAACGTTATCAGGGATACTAATACTATAGATATCAGTATATGCAAACGCTTCCATTCCAATAGTAGTGACGTTATCCCAAACTATTAGATTTGTGTTTACATTTACTGAAGCAAATAAGATAGTATCCATATTTTTAGAGTATACAACGTTATCCACTGCACAGATATAAGGGTTTTCATCATCTACGGTAATATTTTCTGTAATGTTCCTTGATTTATAACCATTTTCTAAAATTTTAACAGTCTTTGGAATACTTATATTTTTAAAATCCAGTAAATTAGATGAAATGCTAACTACTGGATAACCATCAATAGTTTCAGGAATGTTCAAAGTATCATTATTAATTGAATTTTCATAAGATTTTATGTAGATTTCATTATCTATTAAGTTATATCTAAGAGTTATAAACGTACCATCATCTTGGATTAAATCATAAGTAAATTGACCAATATTATCTAATATGCTACCACCAGATAAACTTATTTGTGATAAAGAACCCTCTGCATATGTATTGTTACTCATAATACCTGTAGATAGCATCAATATAGATGCTAAAAATCCTAGGATTTTTCTATTTCTCAAAGTAATAACCTCCAAAATTTTTTTTAAGTATATCATCAAATGGTGAATTTGTCAACTAAAGTTTGACAAAACATCTTAACAGTAATATAATTATTTGGGAGGGATTTTTTATTATGAATAAGTATCTTTATCACACATATAAAGATTTGAAA
>JBJFHM010000033.1:11040-32334 GCA_051893615.1 Oscillospiraceae bacterium | reverse complement strand
ATCGATTTCACAAAATATTTTTATTAATTGGTTCATAGAAAAGCCACTCCTTTTTTGGTATATTATTTTTTTGCAATTTAATTATACCATAATTGGAGTGGTTTTTCTATATCATTTTTTTATCGAACTAGCATTAAAATATATATTGTTTTAAATATATAACATCTAATATATCCGTAGAGTTATCCAAATTGAAATCGGTGTATATATCATATATTTCCATATTTAGGATTTTCTTCTTTAAAATCAGTAAATCCATAGTAGATATATTATTATCTTGGTTAAAATCTGCAAAAAGATTTATCTGTTTATTAGGCACATTCATATCGCTGTTAAAATGGATAGTTGCATTAGATAAGCATTCATTGTCTATACCTATTTGAATGTTATTCCAATCTATTTGAGAACCATTGAAGTATACATCTGATAGATTTTCACAGTCGAAGAAAGCACCTTCACCAATAGAAATGGTATCTTTAGAAATATATACATTTTTTAGTTCAACGCAACCATTAAATAGATTACTACTTATTTCATTAATACCTGATATATCAGCCGATTTCAAGGAAATACAGTCACAAAAAGCCCACTCTCCGATAGTTTCCACACTATCTGGAATACTTATTGACTGTAATGTTTGACAATTATAGAAAGCACTATCACCAATAGACTGTAACGTATTTGGAATACTTATATTAGATAATGATACACAATCATAAAAAGTACTATCTTCAATAGATAGTAGACCTTTATGTAGTTTAACAGTACTTAGATTAGAGCAATTATCAAAGGTATCATTGCATAGCACTTGAATACTATTAGGAATATCGATAACTTTTAATGATGTACAATCACAGAAAGCCCATTCTCCAATATAAGATGTACTTTCTGGAATGTTTATAGTTTCTAAGTTGGAACATTCATAAAAGGCACAACTTCCAATAGATGTAATACTATCTGGGAGGTTCACACTAGTTGGATTTACAAAACTAAAACTATAATCATCAAGTTGAGTTATATTATAAGTTTGATTTTCAAAATTTACTATATTTGGTACAGATATAATATCATTTTCATCATAACATATACTTATTATAACATCGTTATCTTCATTTAGAGCATAATAGAAAGTATCATCATAAAATTCAACTACATTTTCGGAATTTATAGCATTAATTTCCATAGTATTATTAAAAAGTAATCCAATAGATAGTATTAATCCAATTAATTTATTTTTCATTGTCAATTCTCCTAATATGTAACATAAGAAACGTCAAGATACATGACGTTTCTTAATGTAGACAAACATTAAATTTTAATCCTTTAAGTGTGCAAATAGGCGACTATTCACACACTAAAGGATTTTTTTTACTCAGCAGAACTATCTTCAACAGTTACACTAGCCTTTATTTGTGCATGTTTTTCTTTGATTTGAGCAATTTTTTCAGCTATTGCAGACTTTTTAGCTTCTATTGTAGCTTCAATGTCGGCTTTTTCTTCGGATTTTTCATTTTCCTTAGTAGCTTTCTCTTGAGCCTTTAGAGCTTTTCTTTCTTCAACAGTAGCCTTAATATTGGCTTGTTTGTCTTCGATTAGTTGCTTGATTTCAGCTTTTTCTTCATCAGTTAAAGTTTCATCAGTGCCAGCATTTTCTTCTCTTTCTTGAAGTTGTTGAGCTATTTCTTGACTTCTAACTTCGTTCTCAGATTGGATTTCTTGTTGTTTGTTACTGATTTCTTCTTCCTTATCGTAAACGTAGTCAGTTTCGGTAGTATCCTCAACAGTTTCTACTATTTCAACGTTTGGTTGAGTACTTTCAGTAACTTCATCAGCGCTAACACTAACGGCAGATACTGTTCCTAGTAGTGATAATACACTTACTAAGGAAACGATTCTTTTCATGGATTTGTTCTTCATGATAAAATACACTCCTTAATTATCGTTTAATGTACGTAACTAATATAGTTACGCTTTTTGATTGAACTTAGATTTTTTTATCTTTAATTGCAATTAAAAGATTATACTTCCATAAGTAAGACAATCTAATTTTGAATTGGATTTTATTTTTTCAAAAAAATTTCTAAAAAATTTAACAGGGGGAAATCTAGAACTTTTTCTTTTTATCCTTTTCATATAGTAAGACAATCTAACTTTGAATCGGATTTTATTTTTTAAAAATTTCTAAAAATCTTAACAGGGGGAATTTTAGAATTTTTTCTTTTTATCCTTTTCATATAGTAAGACAATCTAACTTTGAATTGGATTTTATTTCTTAAAAAAATTTCCAAAAATCTTAATAGGGGGAATTTTAGAATTTTTTCTTTTTATCCTTTTCATATAGTAAGACAAAAAAATTCTTCTTTAGATTTTAGAAAAATTAGAACTAAAAAAAAAAATTGATATTTGTTTAAAAAGTCTAAAAAGCCACATTATTATCATGATATTTTTATCTATTTTAGATGATTGTTTTTTACCTTTATAATAGATTATAATAATAAAGACAGGTGAATATATAAATATCTAAAAAGGTGATAAATATGTTCAACAATTTAAACCATCTAGATAGTGCAGTAAACAACTTTAAAGATGGTAATAAGTATGCTTTTACTCAAATATATAAGGATACTAACAGATTAGTCTATAAATGTGCTTTTGATTTGGTAAAAAATGATAGTGATGCTAATGATATCGTTCAAAATGTATATTTAAAAGTATATAATAAAATACATACGCTTGATGATACCTCTAAATTTAAATCTTGGTTGTTAAGTATCACATATAATGAGGCTAAAAATCTATTAATTTCCCAGCAGAGATACAATCAACATGTAGATACTAATGTAGACATCTTTGAAGATGAAGATTTGTGTCAATCTGAAAATGAAGAACTCTCCCCTGATGAGTTATATTCCATCAATGAAACCAATAAAAATATTAAAGACTTAATTAATACTCTACCTTACGAACAACGTGAAGTATTAAAACTATACTATTTTGAGGAAAAAGATGTGAATACTATTGCAACTATCTTAAAATGTCCAAAAGGCACAGTACTATCAAGATTGAACTATGCTCGTAAAAAGTTAAAAAAATCCATTGAGGAATATGAAAGTAAAAATCAAGTTAGATTACATTCTAGTATATTGGCTTGGATAAATATTGAATATCTTGACAACTTAAAAAAGTGTAATAGATTTGGGAAAATATCTGCAGTGGGAATATCTACGATAGGCACCGTTGCCATTGGATTTAACGTCTATGGAATATACAATAACTGGAATGACAACTATCAAAATGATTTAAATTCTAATAACTACGCATACGTTACTACTATTGATACTGAAACTACAACTACTTTCACACCTCAAGAAACGGAATTTAATTATACATCAAGTTATAGTAGTAGATACGTTAATCAATATGAGAACCAATATAATCAAAACGATGATATCATAGCTAATGGACGATGTGGTGATAATGTCAATTGGTATCTATATGAAGATTATACTCTGGTCATTAGGGGAACAGGCTCTATGTATGATTATTCCTCTATTGATGAATTTTCTTATAGTAAATACAAAGATGTTGTATCTACTGTAAAAATTCTTGATGAAGTTTCATCTATTGGAACTTATGCTTTCAGCTCTTTTGAAAATTTGGAAATCATTATGATTGAAAGTGATGTCTTAAGTATCAATGATTATGCATTGTATGGGTGTAACAATCTTTCAAAGATGGTCATTCCTAATAGTGTCAATTATATAGGTAATATTTTTAATAATAGTTTTCCTGAAAGTTTGAAATTTATTGAAACTTCTGAAGATAGTTATGCTTATAATTGGTTTAAACAAAACAAAATAACTTAATTAATAAGATATCCTACCTATATTAAACAGTAATTAGAATTTTTTACATAAGTTTGATAAAAAAAGATATAGAAAAATCGTCCAAAGTTTGATAAAATCTAATTGCAAAGCAAAAAAATCAGATGCTAGAAATATTATTGATGAGTATATATTTTTCTATAATCATAATGGTATTTAATTAAAAATAAAACTGACATCTTTTGAATTTAGATGTCAGTATATTTCATGATATATTTTTACTATAGATGTTTTTTGTATTGTCTATACAATTTAAAACAGTTCAAAAGGGTCGAGAAATTCTTGTTAAGATTAGTTAGACTAAATTCAAATTATTTTCAAGAGCATCTTCTAACTCTTTAGAACCGATACCAATGTATCTTTGAGTAGTCATATAACTACTATGTTGTAGCAACTGTTGAACTAATACGATATTGTAATTATTTTTAGTGTAAATGTTAGTAGCAAAGAACTTTCTAAAAGAATGTGTAGATATAGCTTTATCATATCCCAAATAGTCTACGATGTTCTTTAAATGTTTTTGAACAGCTCGTGTAGTTATAGGGACTATCCGTTGTTCTTTAGATATGTTATGTTCTAAGCAATAATTACTTATGTAATTATATAAAGCTAAAGGTACTGTAAAAGTTCTTTTCTTTCCAGTTTTCTGTTCTTTGATGTCTAATCTATAACGGTTACCATCTGAAACTATGTCTTTCAACCTTAGATTACATATATCGGATATTCTTATTCCTAAATTGGCTTCTAAAGTTAGAGCCATCTTAACTCTATGATTGGCTTGATAATTTACTCCTTTATAGATAAAGTCTCTACTACATACTTTCAATATTTCTAAATACTCTTCTTGCGTGATAGCTACACATGTCTTATTCATAATACTATCCCTCTAATATCTAAAAAAGTACTAAGAATAGTATAACATAAGATACTTATTGTGTCAATATTTATTATAGTTTCTTTTTAGATAAATCGTGATTTTTACTTTCAAAATTCACGTTTAAAATTATTATAGCTATAACAATCATTAACATACCCACAATCTTTGAAAGTGATAGACTCTCTTTAAAGAAAATAATACCTACAATAGTAGCTACAAAAGGTTCAACCGTTGCTAAAATTGATGCTTTTCCAGCCTCCATTCCACTCAGCCCTTTAGTGTAGAATAAAAACGGAAGAACCGTACTAACTATAGCTAATGCTAAAGCAGATGACAATCCTTTTACAGATACAATCAATTCAACCTTCTGTACTACACCCGAAAAAGGCAATGAAAAGATAGTGGCAACGACAAACGTATATGCTGTGATAGTAATTGCACTATACTTATTTACTAAGGACTTTCCAAATATACTGTATAAAGCATATCCAAAACCAGAACCAAGACCTAATAACAATCCTGAAAAAGGTATTCTATCAGAATTTGAAAAAGCTCCAGTAACTAAGATAAGTCCTATAAAAGTCATTATCAATGATAATACTTTTTTCTTAGTAATCTTTTCCTTAAACAAAATCAAGGATAGTATCATAACGAAGATTGGAGCAGTATACAGTAGTAATGCAGGAACAGAAGCACCTCCTATAATCTCAATAGCTTCAAAATAACAATAGTTGAAGAATATAATACTGCCAACTCCTGTTCCTATAAATAGAGGAATATCCTTTATTCTGATTTTCAACTGTTCTTTATCCTTTATTAGGAGATAAAGAACAAGTATTACAGCAGAGAAAAATACTCTTATAGAAACCACTTGCATTGAATTAAAACCAATCATTTTTAGCTGATTTACAAATAGAGATATTATTCCCCATAAAGTACCAGCAGTAATTATATATATTGCATTTTTGATAATAATCACTTTCCTTTACAAGTATGTTTTATTATTTAGTGTTGATATATCCACAAATGTGATTTGAAAGTTCATCAAGGGACATAGAGCTTGTATTTACGCATAAATCGTAATATTGAGGTTTACCCCATTCATAAGAAGAATAATAGTTAAAATAATATTCTCTATTCTTTTCTTTCTTATCGACATAATTTTTCGCTTTGGTATAGGTAAGATTTTCACGACTCGCAACGTGTTTTATTCTATCCTCATAGTTTGCAGCGACGAATATGTCTATAGTTTTAACTCCAGCCTGTTCAAGAACGTAATTTGAGCATCTTCCAACGATAATACAAGGAGATATCTTAGCAAGTTGTAGAATTATGTTAGATTGAATTAAGAACATTTTGTCAGTAGTAGAAGCATCATATTCTTTAGCAGCGTACATACTTCCTGCTGTAAGTGCATGAAGTAATTCATTTCTAGGGGTTTCTTCTCCTTGTCGAATATCATCTTCAGAAATATTAAGTTCTTTAGAGGCATATTTTATCATATCTTCGTCGTATACAGGAATGTCAAGTCTTTTTGCAAGAATTCTAGCAAGTTCTCTACCTCTACTGCCATATTGTCTTCCAAAAGTGATTACAAGTTTATGACCAGTTCTCTGTTCATAATCTTTACCACCTTTATATTGTGTAACGTCCACATCAACAGATGGAATTTCTTCATAACCAGCTTGTTTTTCATAACCTGGAATAACCCAGTCTCTGTTTGCAGATATACCAAGATATTCATCGGAAAAGTTTGAGGTGACTTCTTTTTGAGGAAACTTCTTTAGATACCATACCTTCATAAGTACTAAATATACTAAGAAAGCAGATGGAAATCCAAAGAAATAACCAAAATCGGAAAATATGTTCGCAAAAATAGTTCCTATTAAAAGAGCGACCATTCCACAGATATTTACTCCATGATGATAATAATACTGTCCATCATTTTTAAAAAGTTCTTGTACGTTTAAACGACGTTTTCTAATTACATAGTAATCGCAAATCATTATACCTGCGATTGCTGAAAGGATTGAACCAAAATATCCAAGGTAAGTATAAAGTTGATTAAGAATGTTCCATGGTTGAACTAAACAACCTATTAAACCTGCAATCACTACAGATACTTTATAAGGTAAATTCCATCTTGCACCTGCATTGGTGAAACACATCGCTGGAGGTACTAAGTTTGCAGCAGTATTCGTCGACCATTGTGCAAGAATAACCATAACTAGAAGTATAACAAGAGTTATTCCTTGTGCTTGTTGTTGAATTACTTCAACAGGATTCCAGTTTCCAGTAGTTTTGTATGAGATAGCTCCAATAACAGCAATAAACGCTTCTATTATAGGTAAGGTTGCAAATTGAGGTATCCAATTATTTCTATTTCTTTTTAACCAATTTCTTTCGCCCATAGGAGCTTTTAAACTTCTCGTCATATTAGGAATATCGGCAGCAAGGGCAGCCCACATACCCATGTTAGCACTCATAGTAACGAACCAATAACTTGCTGATGGTTGTGCAGGGTGATATCCTAAGATTGAAAAATTTTGAAGTACTGCAAGACTGTTTACTTTATAAAACATCCAACAGGTTATTAATATGATACAAGGTGCTGCAATCGATGAAAACTTATCTATAGCTTTTAATCCAAGCATAGTATTTACTATCTGTAATACTGCAAAGATTACGAACCATAAAAACCAGTTATCAACTCCAAAGAGTGCCATAGTAAAATAGTTTATAGCAGTTGAACCGATATATGTATTTATTCCAAACCAACATGAAGCTATAATACCTCTAACTACTGCTGGAAGATGTACACCACTAATTCCAAAAGGGGCTCTTAAATATGTTGCAAATGATAGTCCATGTTCTACGCCTATATCACCAGTTAAACTTCCTATAAATGCAATTATAAGGTTGGCTACAAAGGTCGCAGATGCAACTCCCAAAACACCCATTTTTTCAATACCACTTGCACCAAAACTAAATACTGATATAACTATCGCCATACCTATCCAAATGTTTGCAAAACCTAATCCACTAAGTGTTCTCTTTCTTGATGTAATAGGGATTACATCATCAGATATAAGAGAATTTTTAGAGTTATTTTTAACATTTTCTTTCATCTTTTTTCTCTCCTTCATATAAATAAAGAAGCTATACTCAACCATTAAAGATAAGTATAGCTTCATCGCTACTAACTATAGATTAATCCGTTATATTTACACTATCCTTATAGAGTTCTACTCCATAAGGATAGTATTTAAAACTTAAAATAGAACATTATTTGGAATTTCTTAATAAAGTTGTAGCCTCATTATCGACAGTCATAGTGACTGGGTCAATAACTACTCCATATGATAGTTTTGCATCTTCAATAGTGGTAAAGTCATCTAAAACGTCGCCAAGGACTAGTTTAGGGTCTCTTTCAAATGGATTACCATAACCACCACCACAAGGTGTACGAATTTGAAGAACGTCATTGGCATTAAACTCTTCATCTGAAAGTTTAGATTGTAACGAAATAGGATTATTAGAATTTGGATTTTTGGTCATACTTGCAGAGTGTCCATCAGCTCCTCCAAATAAACCTTTTGGAGCTTCGATATGTCTATCACCCTCACAAGTAACAGTTCCTTCTTGTAGGAAACGAGTTTCACGGATAATTCCAAGACCACCCCTCCACTTACCAGGAGCAACCAATTCAGGATTAAGTTCATAGCGTTCTACTCTTAATGGATAATGCCATTCTATTTCTTCAATAGGAACGTTTCTAGTATTAGCGACTAAAGCGTCACAACTGTCAATAGCATCTTTGCCATAACGTCCACCATAAGAACCTTCATCGACTTCAAGATATACCCAATATTCGCCCTTATCTTTATTAAAGCCGTTATAACTTACAAAGTGGATATGTGCACTTGTACCAGCAGACACCCTTTCAGGCATAACATCAGCAAGAGAACGCATAACGCAATCGGCAAGTAGGTTTGCTTGGTTAAATCTTGAAAATGATGCTCTTGGAAAATTAGGATTGAAAATACAACCTTTTGGAGCAATAACCTTTACAGGTCTTCTCATACCATCATTTTGTGGGATATATTGTTGATATACGTCATCATCAAGGAATAGTGCGTGCATAATATAGCTAATAGACGTCATTGTCGTACCCTCAAAGGAAGCATTAAAAGCAGTATAGACTTCATCAGCACTTCCAGTAAGGTCGATAGTTACATTATCGCCCTGGATTGTAGTAGTTGTACATACTTTTAGTCTCTTATCAAGATTAACACCATCGTTATCAAGATAACCTTCTGCATAGTAAGTACCATCTGGAACTTTTGCAATGGCATTTCTAAGCATTCTTTCGGAGTAGTCCATCCAATCTTCTATGGCAGAAAAGACTGTTTCAATACCATACTTGTCAAGAAGTTCAGTAAACCTCTTGATACCATGTTGAGCAGAAGCAATCATAGCTTTTAAATCATTTTCATTCATAGAAGGCGTACGAACATTGTCAAGTATCATTTGCCATAACTGTTCATTTTTCTTTCCCTTTTCATAGAGTTTTAAAGCATAGTATATTCTAGTCTCAGCATAGATATCACGGGCAAATACGTCCATACCTGGAGTATGTGAACCATTATCTAACAAGTGAGCTTGTACGCACGAAAAACTGATAAGCTTACCTTTATAAAAGATTGGTAAACAGATATGTAAATCTGGAGAGTGAGAAGTTCCATAGTATGGGTGGTTGTGAATGAAAATGTCACCTTCATGGATATCTTCAAGTTTCCATCTAGTTAAGATGCCCTTTACGTTACCACCAATAGAACCAACGTGCATTGGAGTACTCTCACTTTCACATAGTTGACGACCATTGATATCTACAATACCTGCACCTATATCCTCAGACTCACGAATGATACTAGAATAGGACATTCTATAAAGAACCATTCCCATTTCTTGAGCAATCATCTTAAATGAACCTCCAAGAACTTGTAAAGTGACAGGGTCTACCTCTATTCTTGGAATGTTTAATCCCTCAATCATTTTAGCCATAAATATCAATCCTTTCTATATCAGTTTTTAGCATCAATATCGATAACGATAATACCATAATCATTAACGTTTCCGATACAATCTGGTTCGATAACGATAGTAGTATCCATTTGATTAATGATAGCAGGTCCAGGTATTACGTCACCAGCTTTAAACTTAGTTCTGTCGTATATTTTGGTCATCATGTGTTTAGGTTTACCGTCAACTTTGAAAGTAACCTGTCTTTCTCCAACGATAGCACCTGAGATATCGCCATTACCTTTTTCAATCTTAATAGGTTGTAAATCTTCGATGTTACCAGTTCCAATAACACGGATATTTACAATCTCAACGGCAACTTGACGGAATGAACGTCCAAACTGTTTCTTATGAATTTCATGGAAAGAGTTCTTTAACTTTTCGATAGTTTCCTCAGTTACTTCACCACCGATTACAGGAACTCTCATTTCATATCCTTGACCTTCATAACGACAATCAGCAACACGTTGAATAATAATCTTATCATCAGACATATTGTCTTCAACCAATCTATTATACGCTTCTTTTTCAAGAACTTTGTAATCTTCGTCCAACACATCAAGTTTGATATTGGTTGAAAGTTGCATTTCTGTCTTTGAGAAATCATACATAAGGTCAGTATTTACAAGACCAACGGCACATAAAGCTCCTGGATTGAGTGGAATAATTACATTCTTCATTCCAAGTTCTCTAGCTACGGAACAAGCATGTAAAGAACCGGCACCACCACAAGCAAATAGAGCAAACTCACGAGGGTCAAAACCACGTCTGATACTTTCTTTTTCAATCTCTTGTATCATGTTATTGTTCATAACGTCAATGATACCAAGAGCAGATTCATATAAATCTTTTCCAAGAGGCACACCAATCTTATCCATTATAGCTTTTTCAGCGAGTTCTGGTTTAATCTCCATACGTCCACCAAGGAGTTTTGTACCAAGTCTTCCAAGAATGATGTTAGCATCAGAAACGGTAGGTTCTGTGCCACCTCTATCATAACAAGCAGGTCCTGGAACTGCACCAGCACTTTGTGGACCTACACGGAAGAAACCACCTTCATCGATGTACGCCATAGAGCCACCACCTGCACCGATAGTACCAACATCAATCATAGGAACCATTGCTGAATATCCACCGACTTTAGTATCCAAGATGTGTTTCATACTAGGTTGAAGGTCTGCAAGTACAGAAATGTCTGCCGATGTACCACCGATATCAAGTGTGATTACATTATTTAAATCAGTAAGTTTTGTAGTCCAAATAGCCCCAAGAACGCCACCAACTGGACCAGATAGTAAAAGATTTACAGGTTTCTCTTGGGCAGCTTGTGCTGATGCAACTCCTCCAAAAGATTGCATAAGATGTACTTTAGCAGTATATCCTTGTTCTTTTAGAGTTTTTTCAAGTTGTTTTATATATCTAGCAGTTGTAGGTCCTATATAAGCGTTAAGTCCTGTAGTGGTAAAACGTTCATATTCTCTAAATTGTGGAAGTACTTCGGAACTTAAAGAAATATAAACTTCAGGATATTCCTCCTTAATGATTTCTTTTACTCTTTGCTCATGTGCAGGATTTAAGAACGAAAATAAGAAACATACTGCAATCGCTTCAACTTTATCAGCTTTCATCTTTCTTACAGCACTTCTTACTTCATCTTCATTAAGGGGAATGAGTTCTGCACCATCTGGAGCGATAACACGTTCCGAAACTCCGTATCTATCACGTCTTTGGCATACAGGATACTTCTGCCAAGGAATATCTTCTACTATAGAGAAGTTTGTTGGTCTCTTATGACGAGCGATATGGATAATATCTCTATAACCCTTAGTAGTAATCATACCTGCCCTTGCACCCTTATGTTCAAGAACCATGTTAGTAGCGATAGTAGTACCATGAAAGATTTCTTGAATTTCTTCATGCTTGATATTAAGTTTATCACAGATTGCATTTATACCTTCCATCATACCTATTGATGGGTCATGTGGAGTAGTTGAAGTTTTATATACTTCAATCTTTCCATTATCATCTACATATATGAAATCGGTAAACGTACCACCTACATCTACGCCTATTCTTTTCATACCGTTCACTCCTTTTTTAAATAAAGACAATGGTATCCAAGTATATCGGACACCATTGTCTGTAAGAATATCATATTTATATCGAATACGATTGTATAATCAATGAAGTTTAATTGAAACTTTACTTATCATATTTTCTGGCGTGTTTTGTATAAACAGATGGGTCAATACCTTCAAGATACTTTACGACCTCATCTACTGGAACTACGTCACAAAATTTAGCTTCCATGTCGAAAAGGTTCCATTCAACGACACCAGGAACACGGTCACCTACAGTTCCTTCTGGAACGATTGTTTTAAATCCATAACCTGTGGAATCCATTACTGTATGTCTTACACATGCACAGGCAGTAGCACCCATTACGATAAGAGTATCAACGCCAAGATAGTTAAGCGTTTGTGCCAAATGTGTACCAAAGAAGTTAGAAGCAAACTTCTTGTGGATTACTGGCTCTTCTGGAAGAGGTTTAATCTTAGGGTCTATTTCCATCCATTCACTATTGATATCAAGTGTTGTTAGAGGAATTTTTTCATCCCATCTTGGAAGATCCATTTGAGCTTCGCCAAGGAAACCTGTCGTTGTATGAAAGATTGGGACACCTGACTTTCTACCAGCCTCAAGTACTTTTAAAGCCTCAGCACATACTTCTTCAGAGTGATTACAAGTAAAAGGATGTCCTTCACTCATCCAAGCCTTAGCCATATCTACAGTTGTGATTGCTGGTGCTTTGCCAAAGCCCATTTTACGCATAAATCCACGTTCTTTGTATATTTCTCTTGCTTCTGCAAAAGCTTTTTTTAAGAGTTCCTCATCAAATTCATAGTTATCTACGAACTTGAAATTTTTATTCTCAGCCATAACATTTACCTCTCTGTAACACGATAGTTTTTAGCTTTTTAGTGTACATTGAATTACTATCCGGATACGTTCTTCTTTGTAACTGTCTATATTATAGCAATTGAAATATAAAAAATCAATATTTTTAAGGCATTTGTCCAACCATCTGCAATGACGGATAGTTGACAACTTAAACTTTAGGGGAATTTTATTATGGTGAATAATGGAATTAAAAATTAACATATTATTAATAATTCTCAAACAAAACTCAAACATCATCATGATATAATGCCTTAGATAAATATTATGGTGGTGTATGTATGAGCAAAAGTTTAAAAGAAACTTTTAATGTAATTGTAACTATCCTTTTAGATATGCAAAAAGAATGGTATAATCAATTTCATTATAAAAATGTACGCTCTCTGCACCTAACTAGTGTTGGTTGTTTAGGGAGCTTTTTTTCGGGTGTAGGTAAACTTCTATTGGGGATACTATCGTTATCGTTTTTTACTTGCGTGAGTGCCTTATATACTCTTGGAATGGTCGGAGGAAAAGTCTGTGCATTGGTCGGAATAAGAAACTCCAAGACGAAACAAGAACAGTTATTCTATTACAGATTAATAGGATTTTTTTTAATTGGGATAAGTTTTCTATATATAATATACTCTGTTAGATTATTATTCTATCCACCTACAGCAGAGTATCATCAATATGTAGCTTTAGGGATATCTACGATAGTATTTACTGAAGTAGTTATGAATATAAAATCTGTGATAGTTGAACAACATAATAAATCATTGTTGTTTCATGCAATCAAGAAGATAAATCTATCATCTTCAATGATTAACTTGGTACTAGTTCAAGAGGCTATATTATCGTTCACCGAAAAGAGTATGCCTCAATACTATAACGGATTTGTTGGTATAATGATGGGTATATTTGCTAATATTGTAGGAATATCAATGTTCTTTAGATTGCACAGAATTAAACATAATAAAGATTATAATCTTCCTAAGAAGTTACTTAAAAAGATTATCAAGCGTGAAAGTTTGGATATCAAGTTTAAACCGTTAAAGTATATCGATTATGAAGATGGTTCAAGTGAGTTCACTATTAAGTTGAAAAGTTTCAAACGTTCACGAGATATCAAATACTTGAAGTATCTAGCTAAACACGATTTAAATATGGAGGTCTTAGAAAAATGATTAATATTCTTGTACTTGATGACGACAAAGATTTAAACAAAATAATCTGTACTTATTTGAATGATAGCGGATTTTCTACTAAAGGGTGTCTATCGGCTCAACAGGCTTACGATGAAATGTATAATAACATCTACGATTTAATAATATCCGATATTATGATGCCTAATATCGATGGCTTTGAGTTCGCTGAAACCGTTAGAAAGATTAATAAAAGTATTCCAATACTATTTATGTCCGCTAAAGATGATTTACCATCTAAACAGAAAGGATTTAAACTCGGTATTGATGACTACATGGTTAAACCTGTTGAACTTGAAGAACTTCTACTTCGTGTTAGAGCTTTACTTCGTAGGGCAAACATTGGAGTAGAAAGAAAACTTATCGTTGGAAACTTAACTCTTGATGCTGATGGGCTTACTGCTACCATCAATGGTGAGGATATCCCAGTAACTACAAGAGAGTTCAATATTTTGTATAAATTGTTATCATATCCCAAAAAGACGATATCTCGTGTACAACTCATGGACGAATTTTGGGGAATAGATACTAATACAAGCCTTAGAGCCGTAGATGTATACATCACCAAACTTAGAGATAAATTCTCCTCTTGTGATGGTTTTTCAATCGTTACGGTTAGGGGAGTCGGCTATAAGGCGGTGTTATCTTGAAGAATAATGATATCCGAGTAAAGAGAAGACTTTTACCTCCTGTACTGTTTGTTATAATCTACTTGTTTATGCTGATTTCTTGTACTATTCCCATGATTATGATTAAAGATTATTTAAATCCTGAAGTAATGACATCATATAGATATATGTTAAAAGTCAATATAATCTTAATAATAATTGCAATATTAATTACTTTGATGATAACATATAACATATATTCTAGATTAATCGTTCCAATTAGAGAACTCTCTAAAGCTACGAAGTTAGTAGCTAATGGCGATTTTTCAGTATACGTTCCCACTAGACACACCTCCGACAAATTAGATGATTTAGATGTTATCTTCCTAGATTTTAACAAGATGGTCGAAGAATTAGGCAGTATAGAAACTCTAAAAACAGATTTCTTTTCTAACGTATCGCATGAGATGAAAACTCCAATAGCTGTGATACAAAATTCAGCTGAAATGCTCCAAAAAGGAACGCTATCCATAGAAGAACAGCGTAATTATATAGATAATATTATAAAAACATCTAAGAAGTTATCAAAATTGATAACCAATATATTAAAACTAAATAAGCTAGAAAAACAAGCAATCAAGCCAAAAGCCACCAAATTTGATGTATGTACTCAAATATGCGATAGCTACATTCTCTTTGAGAGTAAATTCGATGAGAAAAATATCGAATTTGTGGCAAATATCGAAGATGAGAGAGTTATCAACTCAGATAGTGAACTTCTGGAACACGTTTGGAACAATTTAATATCTAATGCGATTAAATTTACTGAAACTGGCGGAACTATCACAGTAGAACAGACTTCCACAGATACAGAAGTTATAGTTAGTATATCCGATACTGGTTGCGGTATGGATAAGGAAACTCTAAAGCATATCTTTGATAAGTTCTATCAATGCGATACCTCCCATGCGACCGAGGGCAACGGTTTAGGACTCGCTTTAGTCTTTAGGATTATCCAATTATTAGATGGTACTATTAGCGTATCCAGTGTAGTTGATAAGGGTACTACTTTTACAGTAACTTTGCCAATAAATCTTGAGGAGGAACATTATGAGTAAGAATTTTATAGGTTATGAATATAAAGAAATCATAGTGGATAAAAATAACGTATCTATGTATTTAGATGCTTATAAAAGTTTCGGTTGGGTTCAAGATGATAATATTCCAAACGTACAGAACGTACAGACAGTGAACTCAATCCGCCTAAAACGTGATAGAAAAATAATCAATAAAGCAGAATTAACACGTTTACAACATCAATTTGAGGCTTGTATGAATGAAATATCAAAGTTAGAAAAATCAAAAACGACCAAAGCCATATCTATATCTTTAGCTATCGGATTAGTTGGAACTATCTTTATGGCTTTGAGTGTGTTTTCAATTACTGGAAATCCTTCAAATGTGATATTGTGTGCAATCTTCGGAGTTTTAGGCTTTATCGGTTGGGGATTAGCTCCTATTATGTATAAAAAATTAGTTATCAAGCGTTTAGAGGTCGTCAATCCACTAATTGAGCAAAAGTATGATGAAATATATACCATATGTGAAAAGGGAAACAATCTATTATAAAGATTTTATATTAAAAAATCCTCCTATGGTTTTCTATAGGAGGGTTTTTAATAAGTTTAGTTAAATCGACCATATAGTATAGACATCTTTAAGATTTCTTTTTTTAAATCTTCAGATAAATCTTTTTTGGTAAGTCTCCACTTCCAGTTATCGCCTATGGTAGATGGTTTATTAATTCTAGCAACATCATCTAAGCCAAGATAATCTTGTATAGGGATAATACACACATTGGCTTTACTACGCAATATTAGAGCTATAAATGATTTATATATTTCACTGTTAGGAGTATAATAATCATGTAAATATTCTCTTGCCATATATTGTTCCTCTTTTGAGATAGTATTAAACCAAGAAACTATAGTTTGATTATCATGAGTACCAGTATAAGCTACGCAATTTTCATCATAGTTGTGTGGTAGATAATCATTTCTACAACCAGTATCACGACTGTCGAAAGCGAATTCTAAAACTTTCATATTAGGAAATCCACTGTCTTTAACTAGTCTGCGAACGGTATCAGTCATGAAGCCTAAATCTTCTGCGATAACTTGTTTTTTTCCTAACATTTCGTCTAGTTGATTAAATAGTTCCATAGAGGGGCCTTTTTCCCAATGTCCATTGATAGCATTTTTAGAACCATATGGAATAGAGTAATACTCATCAAAGCCACGGAAATGGTCTATTCTAAGGACATCATAGAGGTTAAAACAGTGTGAAAGTCTAGCAATCCACCATTTATAGTTGGTATCTCTATGATATTGCCAATCATATAATGGATTTCCCCAAAGTTGTCCAGTAGCAGAAAAGCCATCTGGAGGACAACCAGCTACTGCTATAGGAGTGCTATCATCATTAAGTTGGAATAGTTTTGGATTTGCCCAAGTATCTACACTATCTAAGGCTACATATATTGGAATATCTCCAATAATCTGTATTCCGTTTTGGTTCGCATAAGATTTTAAATCATTCCATTGATTATAAAACTTATATTGTAGAAATTTTTGAAATTCAATCTCATAAGATAGCTTATTTTTATAAAAATCTATGGCAGATTTTTTTCTTAACTTAATATCTTCATTCCAATCTAACCAAGATTTTCCTTGAAATTTATCTTTTATAGCCATAAATAGTGAGTAATCCTCAAGCCATGATTGATTCTCCTCTATGAATGAAAGATACTTTAAATCATTTTTAAGGTTGCATCTTTTAAAAGCAATTTTCAACAATGGATACCTATTTTTATACAATTTTTGATAGTCAACGCAATTAGGATTATTACCAAAATCTACAGATTGACATTCATCTTCAGTTAATAGATTTTCTGCTATTAAATCCTCTAGGCTTATAAAGTATGGATTTCCTGCAAAAGTGGAAAAAGTTTGATATGGTGAATCTCCATAACTAGTAGGACATAACGGAAGTATCTGCCAATAAGTTTGACCACACTCTTTTAACCAATCTATAAAATCGTATGCACTCTTAGAAAAACAACCTATTCCATACTTAGATGGTAAACTTGAAATAGGTAACAGTATACCTGAACTTCTTTTCATGATAAGTCCCCCTTAGTTTCCTGTATTGATTAAAACTCCATAATGGTCAGAAACTATAGGTCTATTTCTACCATTAAAGATTACTTTAGAACTTTTTATAGAGGCTTCATAATTACACCAAATTTGGTCTATTCTCATTCCAGTGCTTTTTGAAAGTTTTTCTTTCCACCCATCTATAAGATTTTCTACGGTGATACCATCATCTTTTTCATTGGCGATGGTATAGGTATCAAACCAATTACTATTAGATACCATATTGTAACCCTCATTTTCCACATTTGATGGATTGTTAAAATCACCCATAATCCAAACCTTTTCTCTATCTTTTAGATGGTTGTTTAATTTTATCCATTGAGATTGGAAAGGTTCATCTAAATCATTCCACCAACTAAGATGTACACTATAGAACCAATCTGAACTACCTTGTACTCTTACCCCTAAGATTTTTCTAGTTTTCCAATTATTATAGTCATTTATTTTACTTACTAAAAAGACGTCTATATCAACTATGGGTTTCAAACTTAAGATTGCCATGCCTTCTTGATAGATGCTATATCCAATTTTAATTGGAAGCCAAGTCCAATAGTAATAAATACCATAATTATGAAGCTTCTTCACGATGTTATATACATGATTATCATTACGAATAATTACATCGCTTTGACACGGATAAAAATTAGTTAGTTTGCAACAATTTATAGTATTACTGTTTATACTTTGATTGACTTCTTGTAAAGCTATAATATCTGGTTTCTCCTGTATGATACCTTGAATGAAGTATTCTAACTTTTGGGAATAATTTTCCTCTATGAGACTATGTGTATTTAACGTTAAAATTTTTATAAGTCAACAGCTCCAATCTAAACAATATTAAGGAAAATGTTATTTGTTAAATGTATTATAACATTCAACAAATAACATTAATTATAGAATATCGTTAATATCTGATTTTAGAATGTCAGCTTTAGGGCCAAAGATAGCTTGAATACCAGTATCTTTTTTAACTAATCCTAAAGCACCTTCCGATTTCCAAGCGTTTATATCTGCCACTAAGTCGGGATTTTTGACTGTTACACGCAAACGTGTCATACAGGCGTCTACTAATACGATATTTTCACGTCCACCAAGTAATGAGATAATTCTTTCAGGTTGACTATCGCCTTTACCATTAGATGATGGTGGTACTGCATTAGAAGTACCTTCTTCGGAGTTACCATCAGTATAGTTGCCTAGTCGTCCAGGAGTAGCAAAATTAAACTTTCCAATCATGAAGTATGCCACAACATATCCTATTATGAAGAATATTACTACAGCTATGATAAAGTTTATAATATCTCCAGTTAATCCTGCTTTTACAGACATTGGTATTCTGGTTAAAAATTCAAGATTTCCAAAAGAGTGTAATCTTAAGTTGAATATTCCTGAAAGAGCAAATGCACAACCTTGAAGTATTGCATATACGATATACAAAGGAATAGCACAGAACATAAACATAAATTCTATAGGTTCAGTAACTCCTGTTAAAAATACTGCCAACGCAGTGGATACAAACATCGAACGATAATCCTTACGTTTATCTTTGTCTACACGGTGATACATTGCTAAACATATTCCTAGAAGTAAACCAGTAGCACCAATCATTTGACCCACCTTAAAACGTGCAGGGGTTACAGTCTCAAGTAGTTGATTGTAAGAAGCCATATTTCCCATATTTTTAAAATTGATTAAATCTGTTACCCATGCTAACCATAGAGGGTCTTGACCGAATACTTCAGTACCTGCATTAGCTCCTGTTTGTATTAGATACGTTCCACCAAACGAAGTATAATTCATTGGAATAGTCAACATATGATGTAGTCCAAAAGGTAGCAATAGGCGTTCTAAAGTTCCATATATAAACGGTGCCAATATTGGTGAAGTAGTTGAAGATGTAGCAATCCAAACTCCAAAAGAGTTAATTCCTAATTGTACTATTGGCCATACTATAGCTAATCCTATAGATACTATCACTGACCATAATATTACTACTAATGGCACAAATCTTTTTCCATTAAAGAATGATAACGCATTAGGAAGTTTTCTAAAGTTATAATATTTGTTATAGATTATTCCTCCGACAAATCCTGAGATAATTCCTACGAATACTCCCATATTTAATGCAGGTGCTCCTAGTACTGATGTAAAGTAACCATCTACACTGATTTCTTGACCGAATAGAGTTGTAGTAATTGCATTGGGGTCATTTAGCATATCATTAGTTACGCCAAATATTACACCTGTAATATTGTTAATCAAAATAAATGCAATCAGCGAAGCAAAAGCACCACCTGAACGTTCTTTAGCCCATGAACCACCTATAGCTACAGCGAACAATACATGAAGATTGTTAATAATTGCCCACCCTATACTTTCCATGATATTTCCTATTTTTAATAAAAATGTGATGTCTCCACTGGTCATGATGACTAGTTTTCCTAAGCTAATCATTAAACCTGCTGCAGGCATTACTGCAATGACTACCATCAAAACTTTACCAAGTTTCTGTAAAAAATCAAAGTTTATTTTTAACTTTTTTTGGTTGTTATTTTGATTTTTATTATTTTGGGTAGCAATATTTTCTTTGATATCTGTAGCTGATGTTGTGGTAATGTCTTGTTTATTTTCTAAAGTTATGATTGTATCTTTTATAGCTTTAACGTTTCCATTATGGATATTAATGTTCATATCGTCAGCACCATCACAGATTAGTACAGGAGTAGTAAGGTTAATATTTTGTTTTTTTAGGTAGTCTATATCTACTTCAGCAATTAAATCACCGATTTTAACTGTATCTCCTACTTTAACGTGTGGTTTAAATCCTGTTCCTTTTAAAGATACTGTTTCTAATCCAAAATGTATTAGTATATCTAAGCCATTTTTTGATTGTAAACCGTATGCGTGTAAAGTTTCTGCTATAGAGGTTATTTCACCATCTATAGGACTATAAATTTTACCATCTGTAGGAATTATGGCACAACCATCACCTAGTATTCTCTGTGAGAAGACTTCGTCAGGAACATCATCTAAAGAGATTATAGTTCCATTTAGTGGAGACTTTATGTTAATTCCTTTTTTTTCTCTGGTGTTTTTCAAATCTTTTCCTCCTCGATATTGAATTTTAATCATGATATAAAAGAGTATGTACAAAATTTCTATATGTATACAAATTAAGGAAAAATTTCTTTAAGTTGTTTGGATTAAAAAATAGCTTTAAATTCGCCAATTTTAAGAGGGGGTAACCTTTCGCATGGGAAATTTATCGAAAACTCTTTAATCGTGCGATATGAAGCATTCTGTAGCGTTTTAGAGCTATCTTAGAAAAGTATTTAGGGAAACGTTTTTTGTATGGGGTATTTTTAAAGAAGTATAAAAGTTTCTTTAAATTATCTAGATAAAAAAATAGCTTTAAATTCGCCAATTTTAAGGGGGGTAACCTTTCGCATGGGAAATTTATCGAAAACTCTTTAATCGTGCGATATG
>JBJFHM010000033.1:0-10940 GCA_051893615.1 Oscillospiraceae bacterium | reverse complement strand
GGGGGTAACCTTTCGCATGGGAAATTTATCGAAAACTCTTTAATCGTGCGATATGAAGCATTCTGTAGCGTTTTAGAGTTATCTTTTAAAAAGACTACTAAATGAGGAAATGTTTTTATCTTCTAGAATAAGAATATTTTTTTAGATGTCTTTTAGTTTCATATTATTTTTTTAAGATAATATTTTTAGTTGCTTACATTTGGAATTTTTTTAGAAAATTTTGTTTTTTATTTTTGATACATGAATTTCTTGTTTCAAATGAAATTTTTCTTTTTTAGAAGATTTTTTCCAGTTGGTTTTTTAAATTCTTGTTTTTTTAGGGGGGTGAATTTTTTGAAAAAATCTGAGAGCGTGTTTGTTTGGAAGTTTGAGCTTCGCGAAAACTTCCTCTTGATTTTTAAAAAAAATAAAACAAGTATTAAAACGAAAACGGAGTTGAGTTTTAATACTTGTTTTATTTCTTGTTTTATACTTGTTTTCGGCAATCAGAAACGTCGTAAATACATGGAGCGTTTGCCCTAAAGGTGGTGAGCAATTATTTAAAGGTGGTGAGCAATTATTTGAAAGGTGGTGAGCAATTATTTGAAAGGTGGTGAGCAATTATTTGAAAGGTGGTGAGCAATTATTTTCAAGTGGTAAACTTTAAAACTTTACCACTTTAAGATATGGTAAATTTAAAAAAATAAAGTGTTTTCTCGGATTTTTCTTTAATTTTTGCGTTTGTGATTAACAAAATGCGAAAATTTTCACAATTCTCAGAATTATTTTTGTTTTTTTATGGTGGTCATATAAATATTTTAAATATCATTCCTAAAATATATGTACTATTTTTTCTATAAAATTCCATATTTTTTTTTCCATAAAAGTGCCATCATTGAATGGTAAAATTATACCTTTTATTTTAAGATATAATTTTAATCGTATATTTTATATTTAAGTGATTGACAAACTTCTCTATGATGATATAATTTAATAAAGGAGTGATTTTATGCCAAGAAAAAAAAACAGTTCATTAGACTTATCTTTTAAGATTGAACGTTCTAATGAACTTAATATGTTAAGTCCTAAGGGATTAAGTTTGACAGAAGTTAGATTTTTGGCTATTTATCAATCTAAGATTAATGCTAGAAATCCTGAAACTAGGACAGTAGTGTTTTCGTTAAAAAAATTTTGTGAAATTATGGAAATAAATCAATTAACAGTTACTTATATAAAAAACGTTGCAGATAGCATAATATGTAAACCAATCCATTTACCTAGTACTAGTGGTAAGAATGGCTTCATGGCTGTTCCAATGTTTACTAAGTGTGAGGTGTATCAAGATGATAATACGATGGAATGGTTCGTAAAAATAAAGTGTAGTGAAGAGATTCTTCCATATATGTTCCAAATGAAGAAGAATTATTTTAGCTATGAACTTTGGAATGCTTTAAAATTAAAGTCGGTAAATCAAGTGAGAATGTACGAAATATTAAAACAGTATGAAAAAATAGGTTTTAGAATTATTACACTTGATGATTTAAAATCAATGTTAGGTATTCAAAATGGCAAGCAAGAGAAATATCAAGATTTTAGAAGAGAAGTAATAGAAGTATGTCAAGTTGCTTTAGAAAAGTATACTGATATTAAGTTTGATTTTGAACCGATAAAAAAAGGAAGAAAAATATATGCTTTAAAGTTTAATATCGTTCATAATGAAAACTTTGTAGATGATTTAAGGTTAAAAGAGTTTATCAAACCTGAAGATTTAGAAGATATCAAATATATTACTCCTGAATTATGTATGCCAACCATCGAAACTGAACAATTTGACCGACAGATGGAGGATATTAAAAATCTTTACTACAGATGTAATAAAGAATATACTATAAATCAATTAAAAACGTTAGTAGAATTGGCAAGAAATCTTGTAGAAAATAACTTCATAAATATGAGTGAGTATAATTATATACTTTTAAAGTATCGTCAAATAAAGTCTCAAGATACTGAAATTAAAGACTTATTTTCTTATACTAAAGCAATCATAAATAGAGATACTGATAAGTTTTTATTTCCAGACCTTTTTAAAAATGAAACTAAGAAAAAAGTATCCTATGAAGATAACCCTAGTTATGACTTAGACGAATATATTGACAATCTACATAAATATTATTAATCAAAAGGAATTTTAAAATTATGAAAAAATCTGTTATATTATTTACGTCCTTGACGTTAATTATATCACTACCAATGATGGTAAATGCGTATAACTTACAAGACGTTTTAGAAGTAAAATCTAATATTTTTGGAATAAATGAAACGTCATCTACTGTCATAGATTATCTTTCTATTAAGAGTGAACTATTAAATGATAAAAGTCTAGTAGGTACTAATGAGATTTATGTATCTAACACAGATGAATTGAAAAATGCTTTATTTAATGCTAATGCAGGTGATGAAATTATTCTAAAGAATGGTGTATATCAATGTGGTGATGGTTGGACGCCATTTGCATCTGATGGTATGGGTACTAAGGAAAATCCTATAGTTATAAGAAGTGAAAATCCCGAAAATATGGCAGAGATTATGGGAACTAATCCTGAAAATAGTATAGCACTGTATATAACGGGCGATTATTGGATTATTAAGGATTTAAAAGTTTCTACTGCACAAAAAGGAATAGTTTTAGATAATTCCAACCATTCCATAATATCTAATTGTGAGGTATATAATATTGGTTCTGAGGGCGTACATTTCCGTGATGATAGTTCATACTGTACTATCGAGGATAGTTATATTCATGATACTGGAGTAGTTACAAAAGGTTACGGTGAAGGCGTATACGTTGGCAGTTACTATGAAGAAGAAAAATATTCACATTCTTGTGATTACAATATTATAAAAAGTTGCATATTTAAAAATATCTCTGCTGAACACGTGGACATAAAAGAACAAACTACTGGCACTATCGTAGAAGATTGTACTATGTATGGTATGGGTATATCAGGTGAAAATTATGCTGATAGTTTTATAGATATCCAAGGAAATGGCTGTATAGTTAGAAATAACACTTGTTATCAAGATAAAAATGAAACTATAGTGGACGCTTTTCAAGTACACATCATTTTAGATGGTTGGGGTTTTGATAATCAAGTTTATGATAATGTTTGCTATTTTGATAATGAAACTTCTTATATTTTACGTGGTTGGGATTGTGGTTGCACGGCTCAAAACAACGTTAGGTATCCAAGTGGAAATACCTATGCTGATGACAGTATAACCATTTTGGATTAAGTTAAAAGATTTTTCTTTATAAAAATGTCATTAAGAACACTTCATCTCTAAGATAAGGATAAGCGTACATGGAAAATCAATTGCGTTAGATATAGGTTTTCTTGAAGTAAAGAAAGATTTAACCATGTTTTGATATCTTATTAAATATATTAATGGGTATAGCAAGAACTACTATTATGCCAACAGATATAGCTCCAGCAATTTTAAAAGTATCTATTGCTAATATTATTGCATCATAGTTGTTTTGTGTAATGATATTGTATATAGTATAATAAAAGTATGCTCCAGGTACAAGAGGAATTATTCCTGTCGTAAGATACACAGTTACAGGTGTATGTCTATGAATAGCTAAAATTCTTGATAAATATGCAACTACAAACGTAGCTACAAAAAAATGTATCAAGATATTGCCATTAAAAGTTTTTAAGATAGCATATATAGTTTGTCCAATAGTTCCAGTAAATCCACACCAAATAAGTTCTTTTTTTGGTATATCGAACATTATCGCAAAGGCACAAGTTGCGAAGAATGTATATAATATTTGTGTGAATATATCCATTAATAAACTCATAGATTAAAATAACTCCATATTTGAATTATGCTTCCTGCTCCAGTGGATACTGCTATCGTTGTAATAAGTGCATCGAAAAATCTTGCTCCCCCAGATAGATAATCACCTTCAGATAAATCTCTAAGAGCGTTAGTTATTCCAATTCCTGGAACAAGAGGCATTATTGAACCTATTATGATGTTATCTATATTGTTACCTAATCCACACTTTGAGATTATCAGTACTAAAAGTGATACTATTCCACCTCCAATAAGCGTTACCAAAAAAGAAGTTATATTATATTTAAAAAGATATTCCTTAACACAATTTAATACTATACCCGTGATAAATCCATTTAAAGCATCAAATATATTTCCACCGAATAGTAGAGTGAAAAAACCACAACAACTTCCAACTGCGATAGTTTTTATTATAAACGGATAAGTTTTTTCAGAGGATATCTTTTGAAACTGTATGTTAGCTTCGTAGAATGAAAGTTTTTTTTCTGCAATATCTCTTGAAAGTTGATTTATTTTACATACTTTATTAAGGTTTATAGTTCTAGATTTCACTCTTACAGACCTTGTTATCTTATTAGTGGAGATTGTAACGTTAGTAAGCAAAGCGATTACTTCAACATCATCATGTAACCAATATGATACTATTCTTTTAGTAGTATCTTCTACTCTTTGAGTTTCTGCACCATTTTCAAGTAGAGATAATCCTATATTTATTGCAAATTCTATAACTTCTTTGTCAGTCATGAAAATTCCTTCCTTTATAATAAAAAGTCCCTTATACTTAGTATAAGGGATTTGAGCTATTTTTATGCAAATGTAATTTATCACAGTTTATGGTATATTTAATATGAGTTTAATAGAATAAATAATAATAATATCTATTGAATAGAAAACACTAATCCTATTAGTTTAGAAATTTCATTCTAAAAAATAGTGTTATGAAGATGGAATATTATTTTTAAGAGTATTAATATTTTTAAGAAGTTCAAAATTTTCTTCTTTTAATAATTTTATTTGTTCCAAATATTCTTGAATTTTATCTAAATGAATTTGTTTAATTTCCAATACTTGATTAGAATGTATAGCTTTTAAATTATTTATCTCCAATTGATGATTATTTTCAAGGTTAGTTAATGTGGTTTGATTATCTTTATTTAAAGTTTCTATTTGTGATTGTAGAGAAAGAATATCTTTATTCAAAGTATCGATTTGATTTTTTAATTTATTTATTTGATTATTTAAAGTATCATTTTGTTTTTCTAACAATTTAGAATTTTCAATAGTTTGTTCCATAGAATTTATCTTATCTTTTAGGGAACTATTGAGTTCTTTTAGATTATTGTTTAAAGTATCTTTATCAGATAAAACAGAAACATATTTATTTTGCAGTTCTATAATACTATTACTATGTTCTTTTTCAACAGAGATAACTTTAGCTTCTAATGTTTTTATTGTATTTAATAGATTAGTGTTAGTATCAGTTAAATTGTTATTTTGGTTATTAAGATTATTATTGGTATTGGTTAATTTTTTTTCATTTTCTTCAAGAGAAGAAATAGTTTTTTGTAGTTCAATGATAGTTTTATCTTTGCTTTCTAAAATCGTTTGAAATTCTAATCTTATACGATTTTCAGCATTTTCGTTCAATTCTAAACTGTGTAGATATCCTTTTAGAATAGCATCTAGATGTGCTTGAAAGTCTGAGATATTTGTTTTCTGTTCTGGTAAGATATCTTTAGCTTGATTTAATTCATAACAAGCAATTATTTGTTGAAAACATTCACCCTGATTTTCAAATTTTTCACACATAGTTTTAAACTTGTTAAAAGTTTCATCATCTACTCTAAAACTTTTAGTTTTAAAATATTTTTTATCAACCATAAAATTGCCTCCATTGTTAGTATATTATAGTATACACTGTATACTAATAATATACTATATTTTTTTGGATTTGTCAAGATACTAAAAATTATATAAGTTCGTATTCCCTAACAGAATACGAACTTCTTCGTACCTATTTATGTAGAAATATCTTTCAAGTTTATAATTGGATTAAAATTGAAATTTTATACTATAAAAAGAATGGGCATTATGAAATTGAAAAATTATCCATAATGCCATTGTTCTTTGTCATCGTTATGTATTTTTTCAATAGGCTGAGATATTCCAATTATTAATTTGAAGGATTTAATAGTTTATCTAACTAAAGATACTAACATCTCAACAGTTTTAGGGTCATAGTGCGAAAAGAATAGACTTTCACCAGTATCAAGGGCAGATATCTTTTGAATATCCTCATTAGATAGAGTAAAATCAAAGACATCTAAATTTTGATGTAATCGGACAAGCAAAATAGAAAAAATTGACACGCAAAATATAGAAGTAAACATCATTTTTAAAGGGATTTTTTGAGGAGTGGAAGTCTAATGATAGAATAGAAAGTAATAAACAAAGACGGAAAAGTGTTTGCTAAAATTAAAAACTTCTAAGAATATCAAATTACCTTTTGAACAATTTAGTCTATCCATGCTATTGAAGAATTATAAATGTATAGACAAATGGAACTCACGCCAATATAGATATTACTTAGTGTAAGGAAATACGTTGCAATAGTGTAACATTAAAGAGACCTTTATGGTTATGCTTGTAGAATTTCCATTATATGTACAGATTATTGTATACTCATTGATAGTACCAATTGTGCCATTTTGCTGGAAGGTTCTTGAAATAGAATTGGTAGAGCTATCAAGATTTACTGAATTACTCAACAATGTAATTGTAGCACCTTTTACTGTTGATGTTACATCGATGGTAATTGATGGTAAATCCGTTAGTTGCGTTGTTTACCTCTAACTTGGCGTATTTTGAATTTGGTGTAATAGCTCCAAGTTCAATACCATCAATATCGGAAACACTAACATCTGCAAAAGCAGTCTTTTCGTTAGCAATATTAACTATTGTGATAGTTTGCCAGTCATCTGTTGTGGTTGCACGAACATCAATCATCTCACTACAACACTTGAATGTGCTTAAATAAGTCATACAATCGGTGATATCACCATCAGTATTAGGGATAACTGCCCATTTACGCATTTTTCCCTCAGCAGTCCAAATAGTTCCATTATTAGATACTGTGGTAGTCATATCTAAACATACAATACCACGAACCATAGCTTGTCCTATTAACTCATTTTCTGTAATATATATTATATCGTCTAAGACTTCATTGTTTTTATATCTATCAAAGGCGTAACTTTTTTCAGGTGAATAACCTGAAACGTCTGTACGTTCAAAGTCTTCATCTACGTACTGACGAGTGTATTCTTTAGTGCCTTTTGAGTTTGATAGCTCAGTAAAGCCTTCCATACGTCTGTAAAAGCTTTCACCACGACATTGATAGAACGCAAGTTTGCCCGTTCTCATTACAATATCGGAATTATTCAAATATTTACCCATGTGTATATCTCCTATCTTGATAATATTTCAAAACTAATTGTATTTGATATCTAACATTGTCTGTATCTTCTTGGAAGATGTATCCACTAGATGTTATTTTTAAACTTAAACTTTCTCTAAAATCGTCTTCAAACTTTGGAAGATTTCTCAAATTAGATTGAGTTTTTACCCAATTCGATAATTTTTCGTAAAAATCGGCAGTATCGATATTTCCCCAAACGTTTGCTCCAAAACTCTCACGAGAGGCGAACACAAAAGGATATTGCCTAATCGTAGAGCCATCGACATATTTTTTTAAAATCGGTTCAGTTGGAACGGTTTCGATAGTATACTCTACTGGTTCTATACCTAGATAATCAAAGTTTAACTTTCCATCTTGGAGCAGAGGACATTCTGCGAAATAGTCCCTTAACATTTTAGCTATAGAAATCTTAACCACTACTTTTCACAATTTTTTTAGCACCCTCAAAGATTTCATTCTTGTGGTCTGCTTTCATACGTTCAAACCAGTAAGAACCTCGCAAACCACTTTTATTATGATTTTCATTCCCTGAATTATTGTAATATTGATATCTTCCGTAAGGTGCTATATAAATCACCTCACCAGAGCCTACAACAGTCCCTAAAATTCCCGATTTTTTTAGCATACCAGTATCCATAGGGACGTAAGGGTCACATTTTCGGAGTACTTCACTATCTATAAAAACCTGAACAGAGTTAAAACCCTTAGTTCTATTTTTAGCAAAAGCCTTATTCCATTGTAATTCAGCCTTGTTTTTACCATTTTTAGTAATAATTCCTCGAGGAGTTTGTATTTTAATCATTTTGATTGTACCTCCCAATGCTGAACCGATGGCGAACCATACAAGAAATCACTAGCTTTCAAGATTGTGTGGCTATCGTCAAGGGAATTAATTTCCTTAATCGATGTAAAATCGCCTATGTAGATACCCCTAATGATAATATCATTTGGAGCAAAAGTAAAAGTACTATCACTTGAATTGTGATAATACTCTTTAGGTTTAATATACTTTTTGCCACCAAAATCGGCATTTTTAGGGATAACTATAAAACAAGAGCAATCATTTTCAAGACCATTAGACATTATCTTTTGTCCAGATACATCTTCCCAATAAACCCCTTTGATTACTATTTTTCGCCAACTATCGCACTTATGAGATTTATCATAATAGGCATTGAAGATAGTGCAATCTGCATTGGTATACATTAGTAACACACTCCTCTAAACATCAACCCTGTACAACCTAAATATTTTAGGCAGAGTTTTCTCAAGTAGCTTGGAAAGTTTCCACCTGTGAGAGTTTCAAGGCTATCCAAAGGATTTGCCCAACTTACAGAATACTGTCCAATCTTTTCGGAAGTCTTAGCACCTGTGATATTTCCATCGTTTAGTTGATTAATATCATAGATATAATAAGCCTCTGCGATGGCACAAGTGCACTTTTTCACTTGATTTGCAATAGATTTATCTTTTAATACATCAGTATTAATTCGGCAGAATGTAACCATGTCGATATATTCGGAGGCACGTTCTGAAAGAGTTCGGAACTGCTCCATATCTGTGATTAGTTTCCCTAAGAAAAAATCTTGATAGTATCCAAAATCAGCGTAAGCCATGATATCACCTACTAAGCGATATCACTAGAAGTAACTGTGATATAAGTAACTGCTACAACCTTATCGCTAGATAGGTTTACTATTTCGATAATATCGCCTACACTTGCAGAAATCTCTGTAGTACCTGATACCAAAGTAGTGCCAACATACTCAGTTGAGGTCTGTCCGTAGGTTGCTCTAACGCTTGGATTTACCTTATATGCGTAAGTTGTGCCAGTATTTCCACTTGAAATAGTAGCGATAGTAGTCTTTTTAGTATTGCCCTTTGAAAGACTTCCAACCAAAGCCGATGGCGAGTATACAGAATAAATAGCTTGAGGTCTAGTAACTGTATGAGCATAGACTTGTCTACCATTTATCCAACTAGCCCCGATGTGCTTACCGTCTTTCATATCGGGAGTGGACATTTAATGGATTTTTTGATATAATAAAAAAAAGGTATAAGGAGCTGAATATTATGAGAAAAGGAACAATAGATGAAAATAGAAGATGTCCAAAATGTGGAAAAATAGAAAATCAAATAAAAGCAGGATTTAATCGTTCAGGAACACAACGCTGTAAATGTAAAAATTGTGGAATCAAATATACACTTGAACCAAAGAAACACGAATATCCTGAAGAAACAAAACAACTTGCCTTGAAGATGTTTTATTCAGGTGTAAGTGGTAGAGGTGTTGGAAAAGCTTTAGGTATGAATAAGGCAAATGTTTATAATTGGATAAAAAAAACAAATGACAATAACTGAGGAAACACATAATAGTTTTGAAATAGATTATTTAGAATTAGATGAATTATATTGGTATGTTGGCAAAAAATCTAATAATATTGTATATATAATAACAATAGTTAGTCGCAATCCAAGACAGATTGTGGGTTTTGATGTAGCTTTTGATAAATCACCAAAAAGGATTCAACAAATAGTAGACCATTCACCAGAAGCAAAATATTATTGCACTGATGGGTATACAGGATATATTGATATAGTATATCCTGGAAAACATATATATAATCCACATAATAAAAACGATACTTTCACAGTAGAAAGTATCAATTCAGATTTAAGGCATTATATTCCAACTCTTGCTAGACGTAGTAAATGCTTTTCAAGAAAACTTGAAACTCTAAAAATTGTATTAGAAGTATTTGTTGATGCTTATAATCGTTTTGGTCTTGCGAAATACCATTATAAGTTAAAAAATAAAAATAAAGAGTTTCCTTTAGGGTTAGTGGATTTCCTTTAAATACGCTATTGTCCACTCCTTTCATATCTTCTAACTTGACAGGCACTGACCACTCATTTACTCTTGTAGCATACTTAGGGTGACCACACAAAAATTGAAGATTTGCAGTGCTATCGTTCCATTCGTAGACGGTAAATCCTGCAATCTTGCCGATTGCACCAGTCTGCTTAATTTGGTCACTTAATGCAGAACCATCTACGAAGTGGTCTTTATCCTTAAGAAGTAGGGCGTAGAAGTCAGGAGTTGCTAAAAGATATCTATTATCCTTTGGAACGTTAGCCTTAGACATCTTAGTTCTAATATCAACGATAGTATCGTAGGCGTTAGAAACATCGATAGTAGTAGCGTTGTAGGTTGAACCCTCAGCTAAGAGAACAGAACCGCCATCGGTATCCATAGTTTGAGCCATAGAGTAACCGGCACTGTCAAGACGTTCAGCAACTATGCCATCTGGAACAGCCTCGGCATCGTAACCGTCAATGATTTCCGATACTGCCTTATCTTTATTGATTACCAAAGTCTTATAGGTTGTTGAGCTAGTATTAGCATCAATGCCGTTAGACTTATCGTAATCGGATACTTGTACTTCTACATCACGCACTGGGATTTTTACCGCACCAGCAGTTGGAGAACCCTCGTAATCGTTGTTGAACACAATTCCGTCCTTTAAAACAAGTTCGGCTCTCATCTTAGCGAGAACCATGCTTGAATATCTTTCTTGTAATTCGTGAGCCATTTAAATTCCTCCTAAAATTTTAAGTT
>JBJFHM010000032.1:0-33133 GCA_051893615.1 Oscillospiraceae bacterium | reverse complement strand
AACGTTGAAAATACTTGGTTGGAGACGACCTGGGAAGATAAATCGATGCCGACATTAGTTGCACCATTAGCTCAGTTGGTAGAGCAACTGACTCTTAATCAGTGGGTCCACGGTTCGAGCCCGTGATGGTGCATATATTTATTTAGAGCAATCTTTTTAGATTGCTCTATTTTTTTACATTTTACTCATATAAAAATATTATTTTTTTTCTAAAAATACTTGAAAAATGTTTGAAAATAGTATAAAATAGATATGTCAGGCAATAGCCTTAAATATTTTTGAAAGGAAGTCATATTAAATGGCAAGTTTAAACAAAGTTACAGTTGATGATATTCAAGTAAAAGGTAAAAAAGTGCTTGTTAGATGTGATTTTAACGTTCCTCTAAAAGATGGCGTTATCACTAACGATAACAGAATTCAAGCTGCACTTCCAACTATCAAGAAGTTACTAGCTGATGGTGCTAAGGTTGTTCTATGTTCTCACTTAGGCAAACCTAAGAATGGTCCAGAAGATAAGTTTTCATTAGCTCCAGTTGCTAAGAGATTAGCTGAAGTTCTCCTTGATACTAAGGTTACTTTCGCTAAAGATGATACTGTCGTAGGTGAAAATGCTAAGAAAGCTGTCGCTGAAATGAATGAAGGCGATGTAGTACTACTTGAAAACACTCGTTTCCGTGGTGCTGAAGAAACTAAGAATGGTGAAGGTTTCAGCAAGGAATTAGCTGATTTAGTAGACAATCAAGTTTTCGTTATGGACGCTTTTGGTTCTGCACATAGAGCTCACGCATCTACTGAAGGTGTTACTAAGTTCGTTAAGGAAACTGCAGTTGGATATCTAATGCAAAAGGAAATTCAATATTTAGGTAACGCCGTTGAAGTTCCAGTTAGACCTTTTGTAGCAATCCTTGGAGGTGCTAAGGTTGCTGATAAGTTAAACGTTATCTCTAACCTAATTGAAAAGTGTGATACTTTAATCATAGGTGGTGGTATGGCATATACTTTCCTAAAGGCTAAGGGTTATGAAGTAGGTACTTCTCTAGTAGATGATACTAAGATTGATTACTGCAAGGAAATGTTGGCTAAAGCTGAAGCTAATGGCAAACAACTTCTACTTCCTGTAGATACTGCTGTATCTAGTGCTTTTCCAAATCCAATAGATGCTGAAATAGAAATTGAAAACGTATCTGCTGATAGTATTCCTGCTGATAAGATGGGCTTAGATATTGGTACTGAAACTCAAAAACTATTTGCTGATGCAGTTAAGTCTGCTAAGACTGTAGTTTGGAATGGTCCTATGGGTGTATTTGAAAACCCAACATTAGCACAAGGTACTATTGCAGTAGCTAAGGCTCTAGCTGAAACCGATGCTACTACTATTATTGGTGGTGGTGATTCTGCTGCTGCAGTTATGCAACTTGGTTTCGCTGATAAGATGAGCCATATTTCTACAGGTGGTGGAGCATCTCTTGAATACCTAGAAGGTAAGGTTTTACCAGGCGTTGCTGCTATTGCTGAAAAGTAATTAAATTTAAAAACTATACTAGGCGGATATTTAAAAAATCCGCCTAAATTAAAATAAGGTATCAAGTTTGAAAGAGTGCTTTATGTATCAAAAGCATTAATAAAATGGACTTGATGATTAATATACGTTGGAGGATTTTTTATCATGAGAAAGAAAATTATCGCTGGTAACTGGAAGATGAATAAAAATCGTAAGGAAGCTAAGGAACTTATCGAAGCATTAAAGCCAATCGCTCAAGATAAGACTTGTGGAGTTATCATCTGTGTACCTTTCACTAACTTAGAGACTGCCCTAAATTTAACTGAGGGTACTAACATCAAGGTTGGTGCTGAAAATTGTCACTTTGAAAAGAGTGGTGCTTTTACTGGTGAAATCTCTGCTGATATGCTTACCGAAATGGGTGTTGAATACGTTATTATCGGTCACTCCGAAAGAAGACAATACTTTGGTGAAACTGATATCACTGTAAACAAGAGACTATTAGCTGGTTTAGAGGCTGGTCTAAAGGTTATTCTATGTGTAGGAGAAACTCTTGAAGAGAGAGAACAAGGTATCACAGAAGAAATCGTAGCTAAGCAAGTTAAGATTGCTTTACAAGGTACTTGTGAAAAGTGCATCAAGAATGTGATTATCGCTTATGAGCCAGTATGGGCTATCGGAACTGGTAAGACTGCTACTGCTGACCAAGCTGAAGAAGTTTGTGCATTTATCAGAAAGACTGTTGAAGGTCTATTCAACAAGGAAGTTGCTGATGAGATTACTATCCAATATGGTGGTTCTATGAATGAAAAGAACTGTGCTGAACTTTTAGCTAAAGAAGATATTGATGGTGGTTTAATCGGTGGAGCATCTTTAGTAGCTGAAAAGTTTGGAGTACTCCTTGAAGAAGCTAGTAAGTATTAATATTTAGTAGTCAATAATAATTAATCTAGGTTAATTTTAGGGCGGATATTTCCGCCCTTTTTAAAAGAATTTTATTTTTAATCGAAAGGATTTGTTTATTATGAGTAAAAAACCTGTTGCATTAATCATCATGGACGGTTTTGGTATCACTGATGAAGTTAAAGGTAATGCTATAAAATCTGCTAAAACTCCATATTTAGATAAGTATATGAGTGAATGCCCAAACACTACTATTGGAGCTAGTGGTATGTGCGTAGGACTTCCAGATGGTCAAATGGGTAACTCTGAAGTTGGACATACCAATATTGGTGCTGGTAGAATAGTATATCAAGAACTTACCAGAATTACCATGGCAGTTGAACAAGGCACTATTAATGAAAATGAGGCTATCTGCAATGCTATGGATAATTGTCTTGAAAAGAACTCTTCTTTACATCTCATGGGATTGCTTTCTAGTGGTGGTGTTCATAGTCATAATACCCATCTATATGGATTACTCCAAATGGCTAAGAATAAGGGCTTAGAAAAAGTATACGTTCATTGCTTTATGGATGGTCGTGACGTTCCACCATCTAGTGGTAAGGATTTCGTTAAGGAACTTTGCGACAAGATGAAAGAAATCGGAGTAGGAGAGATAGCTACTATTAGTGGTCGCTATTACGCTATGGACAGAGATAACAACTGGGATAGAGTTCAAAAAACTTATGATGCCATGGTTAATGGTATTGGTGAATATGTTGAGTGTCCTGTTGAGGCTATGCAAAAATCTTATGATAATGGAGTTACTGATGAATTCGTTATCCCTTGCATTTGCACTAAAGATGCTACTGTTAAATCTGATGATAGTATAATCTTCTTTAATTTCCGTCCTGATAGAGCTAGAGAAATCACTAGAAGTTTCGTAGATGATAAATTTACTGGCTTTCACAGAGACTTCTTAGATGTTAAATTCGTTTGCTTTACTCAATACGATGCTACTATGCCTAACGTTGATGTAGCTTTTAAGCCACAATCTTTAACTAATACTTTCGGTGAATATATTTCCGATAAGGGTTTAACTCAATTGAGAATTGCTGAAACTGAAAAATATGCTCATGTAACATTCTTTTTCAATGGTGGTGTTGAAAAGCAGTATCCTAATGAAGATAGAATTTTAGTAAAATCACCTAAGGAAGTTGCAACTTATGATTTGAAACCATCAATGTCTGCTTATGAAGTAGCTACTAAAGCTGTAAATGCTATGTTATCCGAAAAGTATGATGTTATGATACTAAACTTCGCTAACTGTGATATGGTTGGTCATACTGGAGTATTTCAATCTGCTGTTGAAGCCGTTGAAGCTGTAGATACTTGTGTAGGCGCAGTAGTAGATACTATTACAAGTATGGGAGGTGTTGCATTTATCACAGCTGACCATGGTAACGCCGACAAGATGCTCGAAGCTGATGGTATAACTCCATTTACGGCGCATACGACTAATGTAGTCCCATTTATCGTAGTAGGTAAAGAGTGTAAAGTCCGTGAAGGTGGAGTTTTAGCTGATATCGCTCCTACTATGTTGAAAGTTCTAGGATTAGAACAACCTATCGAAATGACAGGTAAATCTATTATAGTTGATTAGTTTAAGTATTATCCAATAAATTATGGGTGGATTATCTCCACCCTATTTCTATATTTTGAGGTTAAATCATGGTTTATAAAATATTTATTGATGGTTAACAGTTTGAATATATAAAAAATAGGGATAGTTCAATCATAGTAATCCCTTATGATGAAAGTATTCTTAAAGATGAAGTTGAATTTATGGAAATTCATAGCAATAGTATAAATCAAATTAAGATTTGTTATCAAAATAAAAGATATAAACAAATTCAAGATATCGCTTATGATATCCATAACATTCCTGAAATGATTAGAACTCTCAATGATTGGAGAATTTCATAATTTGTTATGGCTTGGTTAGGAAGGGGTGTATCCACTATAATAATCGTTCTGCTGAATTACTTAACCGTCTTAATCTTGATAAATATCAGGACGATTTAGTATATTCTTTTGTTCTTGGTATCATACATAATGGTAGGCTTTCCAACTTTGATAAAGATTTATAAGGGGGTATTTATGAATACTTTACTAAATTCATCAATTCATATGATTTTTAATAATAATAAACCTGTTGAAGGTTCATTTAATGAGTATGGTCATGAGTCTATATATGATTGTTGGTGTACTATTGATAATGATATAGTGTTGCATAGACCTTTTTGGTCTTGGTATTAGGCAAGTTCAAAAATATATATATCTATAGCTACTAATATTTCTTATGAACAATTTCAAGAAATAAAAAAACACGAAGTCGACTTCGCCTTTTTCGGTTAATAAGTATTATATACTTAGTAGACTTACCAATGACGAAACAGAAGAGTTAACTAATAATATTGATATTTCTTCTATGTCAGTTAAGGAAGTAGAACGAAAAGTAAAGGAAATCAAACAGTCTAGGGAAGTTACCAAAGATAATGATATGGAGCTATCTTCTGACGATAAAGAAGTGTTAGAGACTATCAACGATTTTGAAGACTTCATGGAAAATGCAGACGTTGAGGAAATTTGTTAGCATGATATTCACTATCATGAGAGTTTTCAAAGTTTGGACTGGCTTCCAATTTTTTTATTGTATCAGTCTAAATATCAAATTACAGGTAATAAAACTATTATTTCTAATGACTTATATTCTTATTATGAATATATTGTTAAAATGAAAAAAATATTTGGTATTAATTTAAATGCTTTATCTTCTGAAGAATTTGAAAGTTTAGAAGTTGTTTTATCAGATTTAATAGAAGTTTCTAAACGCCTTAATTCTTGTCTTCATGGTCTTAAATATTATGTTAAGAAATACGAAAAAAATAAAAAAAAGTAGTTAATGAACTTTGTATTGAACGCCAAGAAGATGTGATTGCAAATTTGGATTTATTTGCAGATTTTTTGATGGAAATTCAAAGTGATTAAAAAACATACACAACAACTGTGAAAAATCACAGTTCTTGTAATTTCTTGTGTATTATTTCGTTAAACATATATTTAACGAAATATTTTATATTCTGTTCATAATTTCATACATATGACTTATTAGATAATAAATATATCAACACAAGCAAGAATTGTTTAAGTCTAGCTCATGTTGATATAAAATTTTTCTAATCTATTCTTCCAATTTTTCTGTATTATTGGAATAGTCATCTTCATTAAGATTATCATCGTTTTGATTATCATCAGTTGAAGTTTTTTCATATTCTAACGTTTCATTTTGGGTATCCTTTTGATGATTTTCAGTATCATAAGAAGATGATTTTGGTTCTGTATATGTATTATTATCTTCGTTATCATCGTTATCATTATCGATAGGAACTGATGTAACTTTAGTAATCTGTTCATCGTAATTTTTTGATGATATAGATTGAGTAACCTTAGTAGTATTTACAGTATCATTATATGTTTCTCTTTTATCTTCATTATTCTTTTCTTCCGACTTTGAAGTAGTAATATAAGTTTTTTCTGTAGTGGCTATAGTAGTACTTCTTATAGAATAAGTAGTACTTTTTACAGTCTCTTCCGATTGTGGATTGTTTGTATAAGTTACTTTTAAAACGTCTCCTTTTTCAAGGTCTAAAGTTTCGCCTACTTTAGGTTCAGTTCCAATAACGTAGCCATCTTTTGAGCTTTTGTTAATTACTGCTATCAATTCATAAGGGATATTTTTACTGTCTAACATTTTTACGTAGTCATCTTTGGTATAGGTACTCATTGTACTTGTTTTATAGTCTGGAACTTCTATCGTTCTAGGACCTTTACTAACCTTTAACTTGATGGTATCTCCTTCATGATACTTTTGTCCAATAGCTATACTTTGTTCAAATACTTTATCTTTTTCGTATTCATCATTATATTCAAATTCGACATCAAACTTTAGTTTATCTTGGATTTCACTATCTGTTTTTACATCAGCAATATCTTTATTTATTAAATTTTTCATTAAATAAGTCAAAGTAACTTGAGTATTTTTAGTAGTACCAGTTACTTCTATCACATCATCATCTATGAATTCATTTCTGTGTTCTAACAAAGAAGAAGTAGATGTTTCATCAGTAGTAGAAAACATATTGATAAACACTAAACTAAGTATAAGAATTATTGCTAATAGTAAAAATCCAATCATTAGTGGGAACTTAATTTTATCAAAAAATGATGGCTTTTCATCGTCTGCAACTTCTTTTTTTACGATGTATTCTGTGCTAGGAGTAGGTTGATTCTTATCAATACTATTATTTTCATCATTTAACATTCTTCTAGGAATTTGTATGGTAGATGAAAATTCTTCTTTCTTTTCTACTGTCTTAAATAATGCAGTAACCAAATCAGTAACTGTCTGTATACGTTTATCTATACTGATAGCCATTCCATTCATAATAGCATTAGATACACTTTCGGGAATGTCTAAATTAATCTCTATAGGTGAACAAAGACTGTTATGGTCTAATCTGTTTATAGCCTCAGTAGGCATACAACCAGTTAATATTTTGTACAATATTGCACTGATACTGTATACATCAGTCCAAGTACCTTGTTTACCACTTACAGTGTATTGTTCTGGTGCAGAATATCCTTTAAATATTTCTGGTACTAGCTCAGTATCTTTAGTTCTAACTGCAGAGATGCTAAAGTCGGTTAGCATTAATTCGTTCCTAGAGGTATAATATATAGTTTCTGGACTGATAGCTCTATGAATTATCCCTGCTTGATGCAACAATCCTATAGTGGTCAATAGTTTTGGAAAAAGTTTAGAAGTTTCGTCCCAAGTCAACTCCCCCATGTTTTCTTTAAGATATTGACTTAATGTTATACCTTCAGTATATTCATATACTGCATAACTAGTATTATTTTCACTAAACAAATCTAATACTTGAGTGATGTTTCCTAAACTCCTTAACTTAACCAAAGACCTATTTAAGTCAGTAAATTCAGCCATTAAAGATTTATACTGTACACAGTACTTATCGTTAATAATAATATTAGATGATGAACTATCACGAGAACATAAACCAATAGGCATATACTCTTTAACTATCACTTTACAACCCATATTATTATCATAGGCCATATATAATGCACTTTCTCCGTTGTATTTTAATAACTTGCCTATGGTATAACGCTCATTATTTAAAATAGTTCCAGGAGCAATATATGAGCTATTATAGTTAGAGTTATTACTATAACCACAGTGATGACAAACTCTCTCATTATCTCCAAGAACTTCCATACAACCAAGACAGAGTTTGATTTTTTCCATATCCAAGTTCCTTCTTTCAAAAAAATTCAATCTGTACTTAAAATATAATACCAATAAATTTAGAAATTGTCAACGTTTTTTTGCAACTAAGAGGCTCTAAAACGAAAATTGTTTTTTTTCTGTAATCTTTTTAACCTACCATTAATCTATTCCGAAAAGTCACCTCTATGATTATAATTCGATTATAATGGAATTATAATTCAATTATAACTTGAGTATAATCTATATATTTTAAGTATTACATTAACATAGACATGATGGTAAATTTTTTAGATAAAAACATCTTTTACCGTTTTACTTTTATAGGAAAGTATGATATAATCTTATATGAAAAGTTTAAAACGTTAGTTGGAAAGGAGCTTCAATATGAAAAAAAGATTATTATTAAGCCTATTAATGGTAAATCTATTAGTTAGTTGTGGACAGAATAGCAATAATAATATTACTACCAATCCATTAGATGAACAGTCTAATAAGAATAATATGGTAGCTTCTGTAAGTGTAAGTAGCTTTATAAATGATACCACTACTACTATTAGCACTACAATATCTCAACCAAAAGTGGTAACTAATCTAACTGCAGAAAGTACCCAAATAGAAATACATGAAGGTAATACTTTACCATTGATATGTTCTATTTTACCAGAAAATGTATCTCAAGAATATTCAAAAATACAATGGTCAAGTTCCGATGATACTATAGCATCAATAGACGAAAATGGCATCTTAACAGGAGTTCAAAATGGTATCTGTACTATTACTGCGACTTCTATGAACAATCCTGAAGTAAATTTGAAGTTTACTGTTACAGTAAATGGAACTAATCATAATAATAAGTTTATTAAGGCAACTACGATAGTTATCCAAACGAGTGAATTTACTACCACTACTGAAGTTACAGAACCTACTCAACCACCAACTGAAATCATAACTGAAGAAATTAACTATACTGAACCTCCAATCCAACAAGAACAAGAGATAATAATAACAACTGAACCACCTATAGTTACAGAAATTCAACCTACGATTATAGACGATATCTTAATAGTAAACAACACCTATCCCCTACCCGATACTTACTCTCCACCTCAAGAACAAGTTTCAGGTGATTTCGGTCTATATTCTTACGTTCAAGACGCCTTCAATCTTATGTGTTCCGATGCCTCTATAGATGGTTTAAACTTAACCATCAACAGTGGATACGTTCCATTCAATACGCAGTTTGAAAAGTTTCAATCTGCTATAGATACCTACGGAAATGATTATGCAGATACAATCCTTGACCAAGCAGGTTACTCTGAATGTCAAACAGGATTATCTATATTATTAAATTCAGCCGATGAAACCTTTGACGGCACTCCTGAGGCCTCTTGGATTGCTGAAAATTGTTACAAATATGGTTTCATAGTTAGGTATCCACAAGGTAAGGAGAATTTCACAGGAAGAAGTTACAGGTCTTTTCAAATTAGATACGTTGGCGTGGATATAGCAACAGATATGTATAATCGAAATGTCTGCTTAGAAGAATATCTTGGATTGTAACCATTATAAAAATTTAGTTACAATTTTTAGATAGTTCTATAATAATCCTTGACGTTTTACTAAGTTAAAGTTATAATATCTATTAATAAGGTGGTGTTTATATGAAAGATACTATCAAAGTTAAAAGAGGAAAATTTAATTTAGAGTTTGATACTGATAAAATAACCAATCAAGATACGTTTAATAATCCCTCTACAAATACAGTTACTGAAAACGTTAAAGTAGAAATCATAGAACCTGAAAATTCCAAATATGACCATCAATTTTTAATGCTAAAGATAATAATATCATTTATTTTGGGATTTATAATGTGCATACTATTGTATTCTTTAATATACGACCAAGACTTTATTATCAAGGTTTTAAAAATATTTAAATAAATATCTAAAAAGACTTGATTTTTTAATCATTTTATGATAGAATAGATGTACACACAAATTAAAAAAAAGGAGGATATTCGGCTTTGATTACTATTGAAGAAAGAGCACATGATGTAGCTAATATGATAGCTTCATGGGAATTAGAACATATAGCAAAGAGAGCACAAGAAGAGAATAAGACTGTAAATGTAAATGTTCATGGTCTATATCGCAAGTATTACACTGAACTTGTGAACATCTTTCAACAAGATGCGTTATTCAATTCAAATTTAGAGAATGAATAATAGATATCATTAAAAAATAAAAAATCAAGAAAGGATGCTACTATATTGTAGCAAGGTAAAAAAAGTATGTTAACTAACGATAAAAGAGCACATGACCTCGCAGTTGCAGTATCTAAATGGCAACTAGAACATGTTAAAGGCAATAAGGAAAATCCTGTTCAAGTAAATATATATGCTATATATAGAAACAACTATACAGAAATCACTAAAACTTTAAGCCAAGACCCAGATTTTGAAGAAAGTGGTATCACTATGAGTACTAGCAAATCTGAAAAGGTTATGGATAATAAAGAAAGAGCACACACTTTAGCGATATCTATAACTAAGTGGCAACTAGACCATATCAATTTGGAAAATGCTAACAAAGAAAATCCTATTAGAATTAACGTTTATGCTATGTACAAAAAGAATTACAATGATTTTCTAAATACTCTAAACAAAGATGAAATCTTTGCAGAATAATAGAAACTTATGGAGACGTCTTTAAAATAGATGTCTCCTCTATTAGTCTATTAGTTAGTATAATTCAAATAATTAAACAAGAAGGAACATCTCTTTTAAAGATGTTCCTTCTTTGATTAATCTATGAACTTAGCGTTAAGAACTTCGTTAAAAAGTTTAAAATCTTTTATAGGAGTTCGATGAGCAATTTTATTTCTTGCTTCATGTAAAGATTTTAAAGTATCCCAATCAATATTATTATTTCTAATAATTTCAGTACCTTGAAATCTTCTATTACAAATATGGACTAAAGCACCTAGCTCGACATCATAAGGAGATTCGTAATCTCCACCGTTGCCTTTGACTTCAGGATTTTTGAAATTTTTATTTACAACATCATAATATTTATTAATAAAGTTTAAACGTTCTCTTTCTATGATAGGAAATAATACTTGTTCTTGAGCAGACCACACAATATAATCAAACTTTCTTTTAGTCATATTAAATATGGAAGCATTACTATTGTTGTATATCATGTTACAGATAGTTTGAACAGTCTCTTCTGGAAATCTAATCAAATCGTAGTATCTAGTAATAAGACTGTCACAAAGTTCAATATCCGATGAAGCTATACTAGAAGCTAGTTGTGATACGTATTTCTTTATACTTTCAGGCTCATTAATGTTTCTAACTCTGTGCATAGCAAACATTAAAACGTCATAGTCAAATACTTGCTTATTCCAAATGATAGTATCAGTAAAGGGACTATTGACAGACCTTTGATGAGCATCATCTATTTCCATACAAAGTATGGTATTATTAACGTTAGGATATAATAACTTTCTACGTTGAAATTCACATAGAAAAGTAATCCAACGATTTTCTAAACGTTCAGGAATGTTATAAAACCAAATAGTCCTATTATTTAAGATTTTATTATCAAACAAGTAAATTCCTATAGGGATATCATGTTTATACTGTGATTTTTGCTCATTAGAACCATATCTATTAAGAAGCATTAAACCTAAATTATTTTCAAGTATTTTAGAACAATCTATGAGATTAAAACTCATAATATTTCTATTTGGATTATCTAGTTTGACATGCCTGATAAAACAATCATGCCAAGGTATATGTTGTGGAATAAACAACAAAACAGAGTTTTTCTCTTCTAAAGATTGTTCAATACAGTTGATATATTCAGAAGCTCCAATAACACCAGTCCACCAAATTTCGTCGGAGTTTTTCATCTATACAATACCGTCCTTTTCAAACATATTAGAATATTCATCAAGCATAGTACCTGCAAACTCGCTACCACCAAGATAGTTTTTGAAAGCATTATGATTAAAATAGTATTGACCATCTATATATAATATTAAGTTCAAATCTATTAGTTGTTGAAGAGTATCTAGTATATTAAATTCAGAAGTTTCCTCTATGTTGCTAACGTTTAAAGCTTCCTTTATGTCTTCTAAAGAACAACCAGAGTTTTCATCTAGAGTATACACCATACTATATATTACAGGTATGATATTGCTAACTCTTAAATCACTACCTATGATTAATCTTAACAAAGCACATATGGAGTTTTGAACATATTCATCACTGGAAAGCGCTTTACTAATGATATTTTGAGTTAAATCATAAGAATACTTATCTTCAAAGATGTTATCTTCACTAGAGACAACCTTGACAATCTGTCTGGATATAAGTTCAACCATCTTAGGATAACCAAAAGATTTAGATATTAAAGTGTTCATAATATCCATATCAGAAATAGATATCTTTGCACCGTTTAGATTACTCTTGAAAATTTCTGCAGTCTCCCTATATTCAAGAGGCTTTAAAACGTAACGTTTAATCTGTTCACGTTCTATATATTGAACGTATCTATATTGGTTGTCAGCAGTTAAGACGAAGTTAAACATACCATTAGTAGATTTAGAAAGTCTATTAAGTACTTCTAATGGTGATACTTCAAAGTTTGAACCATTGTCTAAAAGTTCATCGGAGTTATCTATTAAAAGATAGACTCTAGTGTTAACATTCTTTTTTAAGTAACTCATTAAAGATTTTTCAAAGGCAGTCCAAGTATCAGAGTATATTTTTAGGTCTAAAGATTGACATACTTTATCTATCTTATTAGGATATTCTAAAGTATCATCAATAGAGTTGATGGACAAAACTATATTATCACTATTTTGAGATAGTTCTTCTTCTAATCTCTTCAAAATAGACGTTTTTCCCATGCCTTCTCTTCCTAAAAGGATACCACTTTCATTTTTGAATAACTCAACATATTGATTTCTAAAGTTATTAACTTGGAAATCACCACTATTAATATTGAATAGTGAACATACTTTAAATGCCAACTTTCTCTTGATGCGTGGAATAGTAGTCAAATACATAATGACACATCTATCTACAACTACCACGTTGTAGCCATTAGAAATTTTTTTGATAATATCCACAAATCTTTTTCTGTTATTGTATCTAATGGCATAATCTAATACTATGAGCGTATCCTCTTGAATATGTAACTTGGAGACCTTTTCTTCAGCTCGTGAAAGATTCCATGTTCTATTCAAAAACATAGTATGCTGTGGAATAGTATAAGGTATACAATTATTCTTCTCTGAATTGGAAAGTTTTAAATCTATGATAGTATTACTTATATGTGAACTTATCTCTACACCAAATCCAATATTAGTTAAGATATCGTATACTACGTTAGTAACAATATTTTCACTCTTAGGCCAACAACCTATCAATTCTTCAGATGTAGCATAATCATAACGGTCGCTAGATAGTAAGTTATTAACGATAGGTTTAATATTATTGTCATATACATCATTCATATGGGTGTATGTTGCTGAACAATCTAATGCGTCCAATTTATCCTTATAATCTTTATTAAATTTGATGAATTGTGCAAATATTTCATTATACTCTTGTATACTATTCTCTTGAGGTAATTCCATTGAATTTGGATATGGTTTATTATTAAAATACATACCAATTAGCTCATCTGCCACGGAATAATTATAACTATCGACATATCTGTTAATATTTGTATAATATTCACTATCACTACTAATGGAATTTATGATGACGTCCCTTTGATACAAAAACTTGGAAACTTTCATGGCATACTTGTTTAAACCCGATAATACAAATTCATAAAAACCATAGTTGCCATTAAGATTAACAGTATTCTTAACTAGATTTTCAATATCAAATATCTTTTTGATAATACCTTTATCACAAAGAGCTTCATTAACGTACAAAGCGTCAATTGAATTGATGAAGTCTTTTGATTTACTCTCTAAGTTATATAGTACATTGTCAACCTGATTGGTGTACTCCTGTAATGAATTAGGCGTTAATTTGATATCATTAAGATAATGCACTATTTGATAAACGTTCTTTTTATTTTTACGTTTAACGTTATATTTTATAGCATCTTTAAAATCTTTTAAATTGTCACCACTTTGAAATTTTAAGTCTTCTTGTAGATGCATTAATACTCTATCACATGGAGTTAAACCATAAATATTATTGATATCACTTATGGTAGTAGTATTTGTATCAGTACATGAATAAGTAGAAGGTATATAGTTATCATCTAAAAGGAAATACCCCGTTTTTAGTAGATTTACATAATAATAGTTTTGTTCAAGATATTCACAGTTATTAATATATAATGCTATATCAGTAAAAGTGTCATAAAGGCAAATCATACCTATTTTATCTATGTCGGCAATTTCAGGATTTTTGATTTTTTCTTCTAATCTTAATAGATTTAACTTAAAAATTTTTAATAAATTACCTTTTTTTTCTCTATACTTGCTAACATTATTATCATTAATATAATTATTTTCAAAATTTTTAGTCTTTTCGATACATAGTTGAAAGAATTTAAGAATACTATATAGCTTATCATGGAACTTATTTTTGTATCCTGTATGGAAGTCAGACGAGTTTTTGGATTCACCTAAATTAGTCCAAAGCTGTTCATGATAGTTAGATATTTTTTGTTTACTAATTGAACCATTATCGTCAAGGAACTGTTCATAATATGCTTTGATATCAGTGAGTGCTGTTAAGTTGCCTAAGGATATTTGTTTTATTAATTTATATAGATAACCTCCATTCGATGAAAACAGACTATTGGCTATCTTTAATTTACTATTCTTCCATGATGAGGCGATTTGGTCACAATATGATAGCTTATCTTTAGCTTGTTTCTTTAAATCATTAATGATTGTATTACGTTGTTCATATACGTTAACACCTATAATATAATCAGTATTATATTTTATATATTCAAATACTTCTAACATTTCATCAAACTTAGCTATATTTTCTACTATTTCAGGGGAGTTATCTTTTATGGAGTTCATATATAGTTCAAATCCATAGCTTTCAGACTCTTTATTTTCCGATTTGAACATGGCTCTAAGTAAAGAACATATTTCAAACCATGGCTGAAGTCTTTCGTCAAAAGTTTGAGCAAATGCAGTAGAATAATCATATTCTGTAATGAGTGGGTCATCGACTGCGAGACCAAACTGATTATATAGTATGTTTAAATCGTCTAAGTGAGAATATTCTTTTAATATTATAGATGCACAACAAAATTGTTTATTTAGAATTAAGTTGAAAACCTTGTTTAATATTTCATCTTTAGTTAAAGTATCACCTTTAAGAGGGATAATCCTATCTTTTTGACTTTCTAAAATTTTAGAAGATAACTCTTTAAAAAAAGATTTTTTTTCTTCATCTTTTAAACTTTCATTATAAGTATCCTCTATGAATGTTGATTTTGATGATGTCTCTATAATTTCACTTTCAACTTCACTTTGGATTTCATTTTGAACTTCAGTTTCAAGAATATCTGTAGTTTGGAGTACTTGAGCATTTTCTTCTTCTAATTCTTCTAATTGAGGTTCAACGTTTTCTTGAAATTCGGTACTCAAATTTTCACTAAAAGGAGTTTCTTCCTGTCGATTTTCAAACTCTTCTATCTTTTCTATTTCTTCTATAGAGTTAAATTCTTCAACGTCTACTATAGTTTCATCGATTGGTTCTATAGGTGATGTTTCTTCTAACTCTTCTTCCTCAATGTTTTCCTCTTCTTGTTCTTGTTGTTGTGGTTCTTCAAAATCATAATCCATAGAGGATATAACATCTTGTTCATCATTGTCTTCTTGAGGTTCAAGTATAGAAGTTTCTTCTTGAGTTAATGTATTTTCAATAGTAAGATAATCAGAAGTATTTTCGTTTTCTTCAAAAAATGATAATTGATTGTCGTAAACTTCAAAATCATCGTCCCAAGTAATCTTGATATTAGGGACTTCATCATAATTAGACATATTTTCAATAGTAGTATTCGGCTCATACTTTATATTATTACCAGATATTATATTATAAAATAGTATTGCTCCAAATGTAGAACTTAGAAGTTCGGCATACTCAGTCAAATCTGTGATTTCTTTCGATATGTATTGTATAGCTATCTTATATGGTTTTAGTTGCTCTGTGATGTTATCAATATCTACAAAATCTTTAAGAGTTTTATCTATAATGGATTTTAACTTTTCTTTGTGGTCTTGAAGCAGACCATCAGTGATAATATTATCTGAAACAATTTTTAAAAACTCATAGGCATATTTTAATATATCGTTTGCCATGGAAATAGATATACTTCTATGAGCATTAATCCTTTCGCATAATAAGTTGATAGAATTAACGTCCTCTATAGGCACAATATCACAAGATTTTTCTAAGCAACTCTCTTTTAACAATACATACGTTCTAAGAATTGAAATAATATTATCAATATCATTATCTTGAATTATTTCAAAATTGGAACATTTAACTTCTAAATCTTTAAACGTTTCATTCAATCTAATGGATTGCTCTTTTAAACTATCTAAGTTAGAATTAATATCATCATATACATGACTAGGGATATATCTATTTTTCAATGAATTTTCCATAAAATTCTATTCACTCACTTTCATTAAATATTTCCAGTAGATTTTCAGTTGATATTTTTTCTTTTTTAATCAACTCTATAAATAACAAATACTGTATACTCATTTTATCATCAAGGCATTTACTATGGTAAGTTATGGCTTCTAAGATATACTTTTTAATAGTATCTTTAGTAATTTTATAATGAATATCTTCACCGAATCGTGAAATAACATCTTGAATAATCTTAACGAAGGAAAGATATTCATCTCTTTTTTTAATATAATTAGTCCTAATAGTAGAATTTAAATAGAAATCTATATCACTACGTGCTTGTTTAGGATTTCCTACAAATACATCATTTTGGATATAGATACTCTTAATAAGTTGGGAAATCTTTACCTGTTGGATTAAACTCTTTATCTGTTGTTTGATGTTCTCTTCATCTAAATTAGAGTTATCCTCTATGAAAGAATTTGATTGGTTATAGTCCAATATTCTACCATTAAAAGTAAACATAGGCAAATCGTTAGGGTCAGTAACACTCTGTTTAATAATAGGAGTTTTATCAATAACGGGTGCAACGACTGGATTAGGAATTTTAGCATTTCCCTTTTTAGCTAAATCTTTTTTGATATCTCCACATCGTTTTTGTTTACTGTTAAAATATGTCCTATATTCATTTATCTTGTAATGATTTTTCTTATTAAACTTATCTATGAATTTGAGAGCTAACTTACATCCTGTATGAGCATCATTAAATAGGTCTTTGTTTAGCATATCTTGGACGTAAAGTTTTAATAACTCTAAACACTTAACGACTAAATCAGTTATCTTACTAGGATATTTATTATCAGTCTCTATACTTTCAAGAGATTGAAATAACAGCTTGAGAATGTCAATAGTATCGGAATTGATGGATTTGGTTTTTATAATCATTTTGGATTTGGCATAGTATTTTTGAAAATCATTTTCAAAGACATCATCGTTTTCAAACTCATCTAATATTGAGAGCATTTTAATACTATCAATATTTTCATACATTTCATATATCTTATTAAAAGCCAAGCACCTTTGCTTTAGATTACTTGCAATAGATATCGCTTCACGATACTGTGTTTCTGCTCCAAGGAAATCTTTTTTATTTTTTAAGTTGTTAGCTATATTAATCTTTTCTTCAAATGAAATCACGGTATCTACATCGTTCGAATTATTTGATAACACCTCTTTTATCTTATAACAGACCGTTTGAAAGTTTTCACGAGAAAAAAAGTCTTTATTCTGTTGAAAAGAAAGTTTAATATCCTTAATACTAGCGAGTTTAATCAAGGAATAATAGAAAGTTTCATATTTGTCATTTTTTCTAAAAGATGAATACATAGTATCGATTAAAGAAATAATATAAGAGAAGTCATCTTTTTTAAGACAATCTTCCATTACTAGTCTAAATATAGGATAGTCAATATACTCATTTTCTTCATCATCTTTAGATTTAGGTTTACAGACGTTCTCCAGCGACTTTTTAGCTATGTCTAAGGCTTCATTCATATACTGTATGTCTTGAGTTTGATTGAATAGCTCAATACAAGGATATATGGCATCTTCAAAATCGTTACAAAGAAGGAAGTATTCCTTAGCATTTAGAAAATCGTTTTCGCAGAGGTACAGCGAACCTATGAACCTATTTATATTGTAAGAATGTTCAGGATTATTTTGATAGAGTTGTTCAAGGTCGTAATGGATTTCTTTTATATTTTTTTTAAAATTAAATAAATCATACTGATTTTTGAATTCTTTATAAACAGATGTATCATTAGTATCCTTTATTTCATTTAATATATCATCAGGTATAACGTCATAGATATCAACAATCCCATCAAATTTAGAGATAGCGTCTTGAATATCTTTTTCAAACAAAAAAAATCACACTCCTTTTTATAGTTATTCATAGTATAGATTATAACATAATTCGTAATGAAAATCAACTGTATTATATTACAAAATTTATCAAAAGGATTGGAAACATAAACTTGACATAAATCCAAAATTATGGTATAATATGAACAATAAAGAATATCAAAATGGAAATAAACCTAATAAAAGGACTAGGAACTTAATAGTAACAAACTGTTTTAAACTTCAATATTAAAATATAATAGAAATATTCAATATAAGGAAACCTTATATTGAATATTTCTTGTTTCATAGTATTAAAAACGAGAGTATCCTTGAAGGGTACTCTCGTTTTTAACAGTTATATTATAAAAGAGTTAATTGGATATTTTCTTTTAGTTCAGTTTTTTCGTTCCTTATAGAGTTAATAATCATACCATCTTCCGATTTAAACTGTTCCAATATGATTTGACGTTCAAAGAGTATCTGACTAACAGCTGGCACGTTATGTGATAAACATAAAAGTTGTGCATCGTTTTTATCAAGGAACTTTTTTACTGGTTGCCATAGTTGTAAATCAGAAGCAGAAGCAAACGGATTATCTAAAAAGATAAATATAGGAGTTTTATTATCATTACTAACAACATTATTAAAGTATTTAATCATAGTTATGGTAAACAGTACATACATGATATACTCCTGTCCAGTAGATGCTACTATGTTCTCCCAATTTTGATATACTAATCTTTCCTGGTCTATCTTTAGTATTTGTATGTTTAGACGGTTCATATCTATACCGAAACGAATAATTTTATCTAAGGATAATAACTCTATAACTTTATTTTTATCATAATATTGAGAACTTATACCATTTGCCAAATCTATTATATACTTTCTAATGCTATTTTTAATACGTTCTTCGGATAGTCTGCAACCCTTACCACCTTCATATAGATTAATTTTAAAAGTTTCTTTGTAAGTATCACCAACTTTAAACTTTGAAATCTTTGGAATTGCTGAGACTTCGTCTAAAATTTCAGTCAAAATCCTATATAATTGTTGAGTGATATCATCATCTATACGACCAATATTTTGAACAGTAGTTTTAAGATTGTTAGTCATAGCTTCTGCCTGTGATTTTAAAATCTTTATCCTATCAGTGAAAGCCGTTACCTCTATGAATGATTGTTTAGGAATTGCATTATTTTTAATAGTATACTTTATCTGTTCAGATATTTTTAAATCATCTACTGCATTAGAGAGTTTTTTAATAGAATTATTAACTTCATTAAGAGAATAATTATAATTATTAGAGATTTCTTTAAACTTACTAGACATATCACTAAACTTAACTTTGGTGATATTCTCATATTTTAGGTTGGTATCAAGATGATTTTCCACACAAAAAGATTTATATAATTCACTTTCTAACAGGTATTCATTATACGTATCTTTTAAATTTGATTGTTTTTCTAACAATATTCTTAACTTTTCGTTTAATTGTTCTCTTTGGATATTATTATCATTTAATAGTATTTGAACTTCATCAATAGAATACTTTCTGTAATCATAATATTGACTATCTTCAGCATTAAGGCGACTATCAAAATTGGATACATAAATTTCAAGGGAATTATTCTGTGCAACTAAGAAATTACTCTGTTCTTTTAAAGTGTTATAGGCATCTTCTAAGTTAGATTTGCACATTTCAAGGTTTACATCATCGAACGGAACTAAACTACGATTTTGAGAATAGATTTCATTAAAATCTATAATTTGAAAAATTTCCCTCTTTTTGATATTATCCATTAGTGATATTAATATAGGTTTTATAATATCTAATTGAGTGTGAGTGTATCCATCTTTCAACATTCTAAACTTTTGAATTAACAAATCTAAATTTTTGCTATTTACTCCCCTACCCGATTGGTCTATATAGTCTTCAACTTCTAAAATATAGTTTTCGTACATTCCAACGCTATTAATTTGATAGTTGTAATCTGATTGTAAGGAAGATATCTTTGACTTGATGGAAGCCAATTGTAATTCTAAGTCTTTAATATCTGCTTGATAGTTTAGTAGTTTTTTCTTTTCTGAATTTATAGTAATTTGATTTTTATGACTTTCACTTATTAATTTGATTAACTCGTTTAATAGAACTTTTTTATCTTCAGCATTAGAAAGTTTAGAAGATAAATCTTCCAATTGAATAATATAAGTATCTAATAAGGATTTATCCTGACTTAGAGTAGAATTTTTAAGTTTTAATTCTTCTTGTAGAGCCTTTAAACTGTTTTGATTTTCTTGTAAAGAAGTATTAATCTCTTGAACGATATCAAATGAATACTTTCCAACATGAACTATAATCCTATTACACAACGATTGGATAGTATCATATTCAGTATTAAGTTTTTCAATCTTATATTTGTTTGCTAAAATCTTTTGATTATAGCTTTCTATAGTAGCGTTGTTATCAATTATGGATTTATAATATTGACTATCACGAGTTAATAGAAACATATCAGAAAAAGATAGTTTGTTGATATTTCTAATAGTCGTATATGGCATGATTAAAAAATTTTCTTTGGTAACTTCATTAGGAAGTTTAATATTTCCATTTTTAATATTATTATAGTCTTTATCTGATACGATTACAGTTTCTGCCAAAGATGGAAACTTTTCTAAAATCTTAAAGTTATTTTGGATAACGTCCAAACCAAAACAAGCTGTTTCTAATTCGGATTGTAACGTTTCCAAAGCTTCATATCGAGTTTTTTCTCTAAGTAACCCATGCTTTTTTATGATGGATATGTCCTCTTTATATGATAGTATTTCTTGGGAAATACGGTCTATCGCTTTAATAATTTCTTTCTTTCTATCTAAAAATTGATTATACTTACTTTCAAATTCAAACTCTTCCACATTGAGTTCACTCTTTAAAGAAGCAACTTCATCTTCATAGTTAGACTTTTTATTTGAGTAATAGTCTACTAATATAGAATACTGTTCAATATCCTTTGTGATGTGTTTTATTTCATTCTCCTCTATGGAAATTTTGGTTTCCAATTCAGTTTTAGTATCACTTAAAGATTTTATTTTAGAAGTTAATTCCTTAATACTATCTATGATGGAGAAAAGTTCTTCATTTTCTAATAAGGAGTTACTATAGCGTTTAAATCCAGATAGTTTATTTTTAATGGTTTCCATCTGCACCAACTGATTGTTTAATTCTTCAGTAAAATCACGAATATTTTTTTGAGAAATATCGTTTAATTGCTTGGATTTACCTATATTTTGTGAATATTCTTCAAGTTGTAGATTTAACTGTTTTAACATTTTTTTAGTATATTCTATTTCATAATTATTTTTAGCAATCTGCTTAGTGGAAATATCGTAGATAGTATTAGCATACTTAGAAATATCACCTACTTGAGTATTATCATCGGAAAGATTTTTTAAAGTGTTTTCTATGTTCTTGTATTCAACTATACTATTAGTAGCAATCATATTGTTATACTTAGATTGAAGTTCTAATATATCATTGGAGCATTTAGAGTAACATTCTTCAGCTTTGTTCAATGTAGATTGTGTATCTAATACATCACATTCAAACTTTCTAGTAGTTAGATATTCAAAAGTATCATCTAATTCTTGTAAAGTACTCTTAGTGATTTCAATATCCGTAGAGATTTGATTTAACTGACGTTCTATATTTTTAACATCATATGAGTAGCTTGAGTATTGTTTAGAATATTCTTTTAAAAATTTATCGTATTTAGTGAAATTATGCCTATTAGATTTTACTACAAATAAAAAGCTATCTATCATGGCAATAATTTTTTGATACTCTCCTAAATCATTTTCAATGGTTTTAAGTTCGTTTAAGCTCTTAGACTTTTCTAACAAAGATTGTGCTAATATTGAAATATCTTCTTGTGTAGAATTTTCATTAGAAGACTTTTTTTCATCTAAAACTGATATGGTATTAGGTATTATAAATTCTGTCAATAATCCCTGTTGTGTATTACAATTTTTTTCAAAATACTGTTGAATATAGTTCTCCGTTTGGTTGATACTCATAATAAATTTAAATACTTGACTGTTAATATCATACCTATGAAGGAACTCCGTATATTCATCAACGTTGTTTTCAAAAATAGTAATCTTAAAGGTAGACTTTTTCAAAGTCATCTTATTAGTTAATAAACTTTTCAGTTCTCCTATGGATAGTACTCTATTATTAGAACTAAGAGCAATAGTATCTATACTAAGGGAATAGTCTTCTAGATTGTCACCCTCTATAACATAGTTAAGGATAGTGTATTCAGCAGTAATATCTTGAGATTTACTAACTGCAAAACCTAAACACAGTGTATTAAAAGGATAATCATCATTTAATTTAAAACTTGATATACTGTGCATAGTAGTCTTAGGTGGAACATTATCGAATAAGGTGAAGATAGTTTTATTATCATCAAAAGAAGATTTAGGTAGTATGGTTTGAAATAACATCTGTATTGCTAAGGTCTTACCACCACCATTTTTAGCATCTATGAGAGTACTTTTTCCATCAAGATTAAATGTAACGTCTGGATATATGATGGTATTATTATTAGCTCTAACATTTACCAAACGAAAACTATTTAACTTAACCATATATTTCGCCTCCTGCATTTTTGATAATCTCAAATATCTGATTTTGTATATAGTTACTATTATATGTATTAGATACCATAGCTTTAAATCTATCTTGAATGTATATGGTTTTACCATTAACTCCACCAAGTTTTATTAATCTGTGTTTTTCCATAAATTTTAAAGTAGTCAAACATATTTGATATCTTGAATTTTTCCCCTTTTCAATGATTTCATTGTCTTGATTGCGATTTACTGCCAATAATTCATTCCAACGTTTTAGACATTCATCTATATTATAAGAGTTTTCTTTTGAAAGTTTCTCAACGTTTTTCAAAGAATTAAAGTATTCAAACTTCTTTTCCACTACAGATATAAATTCATTTAATGTAATCAAGGATTGCCCTATTTCTTCCCCATTGGGACACACTTCTGTAATAAATATAGCCATAATCATTAATACTAAGTATAAATCAGTATTGTTAAATTGACTGCCTAATTCTTTTCTAAGTTCCTCATTGGAGTAACTGAACGTCTTAGACCTTGGCATAGGTGATATATAGTAACTTTCATTATAGTTGACTACATATAATCCCATAGTATTGCACATTTCGCTTAATTGGTTGAAGGTATCCCAATTTAGTGAAATTTCTCTGTATAAATCTCTATTCATTTTTAAAGACAGTTGACCATTTTCTAACAATATTCTAATGGCATTTCCTACTATATTTATGTTCATATCTTTACACCTCCAAAAAATGTAGTTCTAATCTTATGTTACCGATACTTCTGTGTTTGGATTTATCTAAAAAGATGACATCTTTAACATTAGTACATACATATATATCAGCACTTTTAGACTGCTTTAAATTTCTAAACCAAAATGTTGATAACACATCTTCAAAGGTACTACAGGTTATGCCATTGGATTTATCTTTTAAATGGATAATTTGTCTATTATTCTCTAGTGAAGTATTTAATTCGGAAAAGCTACTTAAATCCATAAGATAACTTAAAAAGTCTATAGATTGAATATCCTCACTGTTAAACTGCTTGATGTACTCTCTAATATCGTCAATACTAGACTTTTCAAGCATACTTATCATAATAGTAAAGTATTTTTGATAGTTCTTTAACTTTCTATTTTCATACTGTTTTGAAACGTCTATGATTGAAATAGGTTCTTTAATATTTGCAACAGTGCCAATGGTTTGGATATCATTTTTCGTTTTAACTTGTTGTTGTGCAAACGCCATCGAAACATCAAAAAGTTTAATTTTTTTTGGTAATAACAACGGTGTGATGATAGTCATTAAAGAATTTATCGGATTTTTGGATTTATACGCATCTTCAAAATGTTCCTTAAAATTAAACTTGTTTTCAAATACGTTATTGATACTATTTAAACTTAGCTCAGTCATCTCTTTACCCATTGATGATATCTCCAAAATATATTGATTTTGTAATGTAGTACTTAAATTTAATTCAGCATCTATTTTACGAAGGAGTCCTTTATCACTTGAAGTAATGTCCTCTTGTGAAAGATTTTGATATTCTTTTAAAAATTCCTTAGCCTGTTGATAGTGTTGTTCTTCCTCTAATCTAAGAGAAACGAAATCTTTCCAATAATCGTTGTACATTTTGTTTCCTAATTGAGCATCATATTTAGCGATATGTAAGATTTTATTCTTAATAGAAAGTTGACGTTTAGTTTCCATATTAATATTTACTATGGTATCTAAAGCAGATTGATACTTATGTTTTTTTATTTGTAATCTAAATAGATACAAGGAGACTGTCAATTTACTTTCTTGTGGTACTTCTTTAGAAGATATTAAAAATTGTAATCCTGTATCAGTAATTTTATATCCATTATTTTCAATATCGAATAAGATGTATGCAACCTTTTCCGATTTATTACTATATTTATACATTATAGGAGTACCATCACTATTGATACCTTCAAGTTTGTTTAATATGTTGTTCAAATCATCATTAGAAAGTACGTTCTGCATATTTAGATTGAAAAAATATTTGTTTGTAAAGTTTTTAATATCGTTGGTAGTCATAGAGTAGAAATCTAAACGACCGTTTTCCACCATATAAGATAATAATGCTATTATAAAGTTACCAATATCAAAGCTATAGCGATTGTATTGTATCATATAAAAATATAGATAGTATATAGACAAAAATTCTTGTCTTGAATTAATACTATTGTAGTCTATATCAAAATCATTCAAAAGAAATCAACTCCTGTTGGTTAAACTGAGAAATTATCAAATACCATTATATCATTAATTTGAGGCTTTTTCAATAGTAAAAGAAAAAGTAAATGCTTTTGCTACGAAAAATAAAATTGCCAGTATTGACAAGACCAAAATAATATGTTAATATTATTAGTGAACTATGCACAATTCTCAATAGTTGTGTTTTGAAAATTTTAAAAAAGGGGAAATCATTATGCCGAATGATTTGAATATGCTTAGACCTACCAAAATAGGTCAAAAAGGATTTCTACAGGACGACGTCCTAAATATGATGGACGAGTACGAAACCAAAATTGAAGAACTTGAAAAAAAATTAAAAGAAACTCAAACTACTGATGCTATCGCAGATATCAGTCAACTTAATGATGTCATAAAAACCTTGGAAGGTAAACTTAAAGCAAATGATGCTACTCTTGCTACTGAACGTCAAAAGTATGAGAAAGACCGTCAAGAACTTGAACTAAAGTTAAAACGTGCTACTAATAATGGTGGATTTAATCCACAGATGGAAAAAGAGTTAGCTGAAAAAGATGAAGTCATCGTTAAAAAAGATGAAGAAATAGCTTTAATGCAAGAAAAGGTTCAACAAGCTAAAGATTTCTTATTAGCTAAAGAACAAGATACTAATAATCGCATCAATGAAAAAGAAGAAGAAATATCTAAACTTAATGAAACTATTCAAAAGTTGCAAAAAGAGAATGATAATCTTAATGAAATCATCAAAGATGATGCCAATGAACAGGAGATTATATCTTTAAAGAATAATGTTGATGAACTTAATCAAACTATTGATGACCTAAATGGCACTATCGAAAGACTTAACACTGAAATGGAACAAAAAGTTGACATCAACGACTATGAAGAACTATCTAAAAAGATAAATATAAATAAGTTAGGTAGTAAAAAGATTGAAATCCTTTTAAATAGTGCCGAGGAACAAGCTAAGGATACTATTGATGAGGCTAATCAAAAGGCTGAAGAGATATTATCTAATGCACAAAAGGCTAAAGATGATGCCTTAATCGAAGCAGATAAGATAATATCCGAAGCTAATGAAAGAGCTGAAGATACTATCAATGAGGCTAATGAAAAAGCTGAGGCTACTATTAATGAAGCTAATGAAAAAGCTGAACAAATAGTTAAAGAAGCTGAAATATCTGCACATGATAAGTTAGTTCAAATTAACCAAAAATCGGACGATATTGCACAAACTAATGAAAACTTTAAATCTATTATTATGGAACAGATTAGTTTCATCAATGACAGCTTAAACTCTGTTAAGGATTTAATTGATAATGCTAGTGAAAAGGTTATAACTGTAACTGATAAAATTACAAATGATGAACCTCTAACAGAATTAATCTCAAATCTTCCAAAGGAAGAAATTCCTGAATTACCTATAGAAGAAAAAGTTGAAAGTATCGAAACCGTTCAAGATACGAATGTCACTGATACTATCGAAGTTACTAACGTCACTGATACTATCGAAGGTACTAACAATAACACAGATATAGATACTAATACTGACACCATAGAGGAGAATTTTAATCCTGTTGAACAGCCTAAGAAAATATTCGATTTAGAAGATTTGGCAGAATTAGAAAATGCTATCTTAGAAGAAGAGGAAAAGTCTAAGGAAAGTAAATCCGAAGAAATCCAACAAGAAGAAAATACCCCTAAAAATATTATCGATATAGATAACTTAGATGATGATTTAAGTCAATTTATAGTTACACCTAAAAAGTCTTTTGAAGAACCATCTAAAAAAGAACCAGAATTTGAAGAGTATGTACCTCCAGTTAAATCTGAATTTAGCTTCAATATGGAAGGTCTTGATGACCTTTTAAAGGCAGTTGAAGAGTCTACCCCTGATGATATCGACGAAGAAGAAACCGAAGAAAACTACTACTCTAACGACTTTTCAAACTCTAGTAACATTGATGATATATTAAAAGAAGTTGAAAACTCTATCCCTGATGAACTTCCTGAAACGCAAAATATTGACAATATCCTTAAAGAAGTAGATAACAATAAGTCTAATAATAAAAAATCTAATAAAACTATGGATACTATGGAAGATATCGTAGTTCCAACTTTGGAGGATATGTAGTATATGTCTAATATAATCAAAGTTAATACTTCTGAACTTAGAAAAGTAATCCCTACTTTAAAAGCAGGAGATAAAATCTTACTTACTGGCACGGTATATACCTCAAGAGATGCAGCACATAAAAGAATTAATAACCTCCTTGATGAAAATAAACCTCTACCCTTTGACTTAAAAGATGCTATAATATACTACGCAGGTCCTACACCTGCTCCAGAAGGTAAAGCTATCGGTTCTTGTGGACCTACTACATCTAGTAGAATGGATAAGTTTGCTCCTAGATTTTTAGATTATGGTCTATGTGCTATGGTAGGTAAAGGCGAAAGAAATCAAGCCGTTAGAGACGCAATAATTAGAAACAAGGCTATCTATCTATGTGCCATAGGTGGTGCAGGAGCTTTGGCATCACATTGTATAACATCATGCGAAGTTATAGCTTTTGAAGATTTAGGTTGTGAATCTGTTAAAAAGTTGACCTTCCAAGATTTTCCGTTAATAGTGGCTAACGATTGCTTTGGTGGAGATATTTTTTCAATAGGTAGGAATGAATATCGCATAAACTAACTTTGATATGTTAATACTATCTCTATTAGACAACTTTTTGAATATAAAATCTAAAAAATACTTGACAAATATTATAATCTGTTGTATCATGTTATTATGATTAATCTTAAAAGGCGGATTTTTCCGCCTTATTGTTTAATAATTGGAGGTTTTTAAAATGGCTTTTTCTGTTACTAAAGATACTATCATTGGAGACATATTAGACACTGATTTCGGTGTCGCTCCTTTCTTCCTTGAGATAGGTATGCACTGTTTAGGTTGTCCAGCTTCTAGAGGTGAAAGCATTGAACAGGCTTGTGCAGTCCATGGCACTGATGCAGACGCTCTAGTTCAAAAGTTAAATCAATATTTTTCTACTAAAAGCAATTCAACTGATATCGAAAGTGATTAATCATGATTAAGATTGACAATAGATTAAAAACTTGTGCTGATATGGTTAATGGTAATGGTATCGTTTGTGATGTCGGTACTGACCACGCTTATTTGAGTGTATATCTTATACAAGCAGAGATATGCTCAAAGGTTATTGCATCTGACATCGTAGACGGACCATTATATTCTGCAGAACAGACTATTAAAAGATATGGTTTAGAAGATAAAGTATCTATAGTTAAATCCGATGGTTTGAAAAATGTAGATTTACATGGCGTTAGTGATATTATCATAGCTGGTTTAGGTGGTGAGAGTATTCTAAGTATCATTAGGAATGAGCCACTCCTAAAAAAATTAGATGTTTCTTTAATCTTACAACCCATGACTAAGGCTCCTCTATTGAGAAAAGAACTCTATGCCGATGGTTTTGAAATAGTCAAAGAGGTTGCTACCAAGGTCGGAGAAAAATTCTATACTGTTATGAACGTCAAATATACGGGTTTCCCTATGGAATTAAGTGAGTTTACCTCTAAAATAGGCAAGATAAACTTCTTTGATGACATATCTAAAGAGTATGCCTTAGCTAAAGTACAATCTTTGAGGAAGTTAGTTGAAAATTTACAGTTTTCTAACTTAGAAAGTTCTAATTTAATAGATGTCGCTAACCTTACAGAATACTATGCCACAGGTAAAGTTCAAACCACTATCCGTGATGTGTATAACGTTATTGATGATATTGCTCCTTTTTCTACTCAGGAAAAATGGGACAATTCAGGTTTCTTAATAGGTGACCTTGATGGTAAAGTGTCCAAAGTTTTAGTAACTTTAGATATCACTAATGAGGTTATCCAAGAAGCTATCCAACGTAAATGTGAATTAATAGTATCACATCACCCTGTAATCTTTCAGCCTTTAAAGAGTATTTCATCAAATAGTATGGCGTATAAGCTAATACAGAATAATATTAGTGCTATATGTTGCCATACTCCATTGGATATATGCAATGATGGTATAAATGACATTCTATACAACATATTAAAAGAACCATTATCACTTGGTGAAGATGTCTCCTCTATTGAAGATGGTTTAGGTCGTATAGTTAGTACTAGTACCAGTCTAAACTGTAGACAGATTGCTATGAAGTTAAAAGAAGTGTTAGGTTGTCCTATGGTTAAGTATTTAGATATAGATAAACCTATCCGTAAGGTTGCATTCTGTGGTGGTTCTGGTGGCTCTATGATAGAAGAAGTAATCTCTTTAGATGGTGACCTCTTTATAACGGGCGATTTAAAACATGACCGTTGGCTATATGCTTATGATAATAATCTATCTTTATTCGATTGTGGACATTTTTATACTGAAAATATTATAGTTCCTTATTTGAGACAATATATATACGCTTCTGTCCCTAATATTGAAGTGTTCGTGGCATATAACTCTCGTGATGTTGTAAAATATATATAATATAAATCTGCCCACTTGCTTGGGTGGATTTTTTTAACCTATTTAGAAAGGATTGGTGAAATATGGCTTTAGATGGTGCTTTCTTATATACTATAAAGGAAAATCTAAAATTTTTAATAGGTGGTAAAGTGGATAAAATTCATCAACCATCAAGGGAAGAAATTTTGATATCTATAAGGGTTAATGGTGGTATTTATAAAGTCTTGATATGCGTTTCAGCATCTAGTAGTAGAGTACAAATAACCAACGTCTCCATTGATAACCCTAAAGTTCCTACTATGTTCTGTATGTTTATGAGAAAACATCTAGGAGGTGGAAAGTTAGTAGATATCCGTCAAGATGGATTGGAAAGAATACTATTCTTTGACTTTGAATGTATGAACGAACTTGGCGATATGGTTATCTTAACTTTAGCTTGTGAAATCATGGGAAGATACTCAAACTTGATTTTAATAAATCAAAACGGAAAGGTTATGGATAGTCTAAAACGTGTAGATGCTGAAATGAGCCGTGAAAGGTTAATCTTACCTAATGTTACTTATGAACTTCCTCCAAGAGATGATAGACTAAACTTCTTAACTGCTACAGATGATGAAATCTTACAAAGAATTAATATGCAACCTAATGGAGATTTATCCAAAACGTTGATAAAGGTTTTTGAAGGTGTCTCACCTATACTTTGCAGAGAGTGGGTTTTCTTTGCTACTAAATCCACAGACTTTAAAACCTACGATTTAAACGACGACCTAACCTTTAGACTATTGTATACTATCAAAAAGACTAAAGACTTAATCTTAAATGGTAAAACTTCTTATACCATAGTTAAGACTAAAGATGGTCAACTTAAAGACTTCTCATTTATTGAAATACATCAATATGGTGCATTAATGGTTACTAAACATTTTGATAACGTCTTTGATTTATTAGATTACTTCTATTCTGAAAGAGACAGTTACTCACGTTTAAAACAACGTGCAGATGACTTATTTAAACTCTTAATAAACACTAATGAACGCATCACTAAGAAGATTAATATCCAAACGGAAGAATTGTCCAACTGTAATAACAAGGATACTCTAAAATTATATGGAGATTTAATCTCTGCCAATATGTACAGAATTAATAAAGGTGATAACGTAGCAATCTTAGAAAATTTTTATAGTCCAAATTACTCTACTATAGAAATTCCTCTTGACGTTAGAAAGACACCATCACAGAACGCACAACACTATTATAGTGAATATAAAAAATCTATAACGGCAGAGCAAAAACTAACTGAACAGATTGAAATAGGTAAAAACGAATTAATCTACATTGATAGTGTCTTTGATGCCTTAACTCGTGCAGAAACAGAAAATGAAGTTATTCAACTACGTCTGGAACTCGCTGAACAAGGATATATTAAATCTAATAAGTTAAAAGGTAAGCCACCAAAAGAATTACCTCCTTTAGAATTTAAATCATTTGATGGATATACAATCTTAGTGGGCAGAAACAATAAACAGAACGATAAACTCACTACTAGGATTGCCAACAAATTGGATATTTGGTTACACGTTCACAACATCACAGGTTCTCACGTCATAATCGAGACTAATGGCGAAACTCCTCCCGATAGTACTATCGAAGATGCCTGCATATTAGCAGTACATCATAGTAGAGCCAAGACATCATCACAAGTTCCTGTAGATTACTGTCTTGTAAAGTACGTTAAAAAGCCAAACGGTTCTAAGCCGGGAATGGTAATATTTACACACAATAAGACTGCATACATCACACCCGATGAAGAAAGAGTAAATAGGTTAAAAGAAAATGCTAAAAATTGATGGATTTAAAAAACTACTCATAATTATTATCTTTGCTTTAGGTATCATAGTATTTATAGGGGGTAACGTTTCATATTATGAAAAAACCAATTGTGAAAATTCTTTAAAACTTATAGAACGAAATGGAATAGTCAATCAAGGTTGTTCAATAATCAATGGAAAAGTACTGAACACCTCCAATTTTGAAGTTTCACAGATTGAAGTCGTTGTTACGTTGTTTAACTCTAGTCAAAAAGAGATAGCTAAAACTAAGGAAGTATATGATGTCAACCTATCTCCAAATGATACTTATAAGTTTACCATAAGTTGTATGAAAAAAGATTCTGCAAGTTATGATATCCAAGTTAGTGGAAAGTTAAAAGAAACCATAGAAAGTAAAAGTTACTGGGATATCTTTGGATATAAGTTCTATGAATAGATAAAATCGGAATGGTAAAATATCATTACCATTCCGATTTATATTAATCACTATATTTTGATGTAATACCTAAATACTCCTCAAGACATAAACCACTATTATATACTTTGGTAGCTAAATCTACACCAAGATAACGCAAATGCCATGGCTCATATTGATAACCCGTTATACTCTCTTTACCTTTCGGATACCTAACGATAAAACCATACTTATAACAGTTTTCAGCTACCCAGATACCCTCATCAGTATAAGCAAAAGAATCATCTATAGTATTTAAATCGAAGCAAAGACCAGTTTGATGTTCAGAGTGTCCAGCTCTGGCAGAGTAAGTATCTGCCATATCATAACCGTCTTTACTTGCATAACGCTCATATAGTTGAGCTTGATAGTCATATGAACGGAAACCTGAGGAAATGTATAAGGTTAATCCTTCATTGGAAGCATCTTCACTCATCTTATCGAATGCAGATTGAACTTCAGGAGCGATGTTGCCATCATAAGGGTCATAATCTTTAGGAAGACCATAAGTTTTATTAGCTACTAAAACTCCATAGATATAAGTAGGTTCAGTAATTTCATCACTAGTAGATGTAGTAGTAACTATGTTATCAGTACTGTTATCAGTAGATGTATCAACAGTTGTGGCTGTGGTAGTGACAGTACTTGTAGAGGTCGTTATACTTGGGTCAACTACTGTAACGTTTACTTCTCCAATTACGTTAGGGTTAGATTTCGATTGTACTGTAATAGTACAAGTACCTGCAGAAAGTCCCTTGATATTTCCTTTATCATCTACAGTGGCTACTTGAACGTTGTTACTGTTCCAAATTTCCGACTTATCTGTGGCGTTTGATGGTGTCATAGTAACTATAGGCATTTCAGTTTCACCAACCTCAAGTTTAATAGAGTAAGTACTTAATTCTATCTTTTGAACTTGAACTTTAGTTTCAGAGACCACTACATCTGCCTTAACTACTGAAGCCGATGTAGATTGAATAGTAGTATTGACAGTATTCTGCACAGGTGCAGTAGTTATCACAACTTCTGGAATGGTCGTGGACATATTTTCCTCGGTAATGACTATTTCTCCGTTAAATTCATTAGTAGTCTGTAACTCTCTACGGCTAGTATCTATGGTAGTTTCAGTTGGAAGCGTATCTTCAGTACTAGAAGTTACTTGGAT
>JBJFHM010000031.1:0-36384 GCA_051893615.1 Oscillospiraceae bacterium | reverse complement strand
CTGGTAGAGAAGTTCGTGTTATGGTCGCACCTGAAAAGGTCAACGATGAAAAGATGGTACTTATTGCTAGGAGTATAGCTCAACGTCTTGAGAATGAATCCAACTATCCTGGACAGATTAAAGTGCATCTTATTAGGGAAAGTCGTGCCATTGAGTACGCCAAGTAGAGATTAGTTAATAACAAAGTATCAATATTTTATAATGCCCTACTATCTCGGTAGGGTATTTTGATAGACGAAAATCTATAAAAAGGAAGTGTTTTTATGCCTAAAACTATTTTCGGTACTACGGAGAAATCCAATTTTATATTGAACATGAAAGATGACACCATCGAAAAACTACCAGTAATATGTGCTAAATTGATTGCCATACTATTTGTAATAGGTCAAGCCGTCCCTGAATTAATTGAAATATTCTCTAAGTTACTAGGTTTTGGAATGGGTAAAGCTTATGGATTTTTAAATACTCCATTCATATGTTTAGCAGTAGTATGGGTTACATCAATTATAATGTTGGTAATCATGGTGAGCCGTCAAAGATTTGTTAAATCTGTACATACTGTACCTATAGTGATACTTTCAGCATTTTGTTTGTGGTCTTTACTATCTACCATACAATCCATATCGCCAATAGATAGTATCAATGGTATGTATGGACGAACTACTGGGATTTTAACGGTCATTTCATGTGCCACGATTATGTTATTAATGACTTTTATTAATAAGGAGGTTAATTTAAGAAGCATTATCAAGATACTTGTAACATCTTCAGCAGTTCAATGCTGTTGGGGATTTTTGCAAGTGATATCTTACCTATTCACCTTTGAGATGTCCTATTATGAAAACTTAAACTGTATATCATTGTATAAAGTCTGCTTACCTAGTGGATTTTCAGGCAGTCCCATATTCTTCGCTGAATATCTTGGTTTGATGCTTGGTATTACTTTGATACTATCCTGTCTTGAAAAGGATAGGTTCTACATGGTTATGAGTGCCATATATACGTATCTAATGTTAGATACCCATACCGTAGTAGGATTTATAGGCTTTATCATCATAGTGATTTCAACCTCTATGATACTAATTTTTAAGAAAGATAAGAACTTTATCCCTGTAATACTATGTGTAATAGTTGGATTAATCACTTATATAGTGTCTGTAATCTTAGATGGTCACTATATCTTCTATGATGGTGCTATAATGTTCCAAGATAGTTTCTACCGTCTAGGGATTACTAATACTTATTGGCTTCCTAGTGCCGACTTTAACGTTAATAACGTCAGTGAAGTGTTCCAATACGTTTGGAAGATAGCTATATTCTACCTTAAATATTTTCTACTTTTTGGCGTGGGTTTGGATTGTTTCATATATACACAATTGGGCGACTTTGAAAGCACTGGATATATCCAAAATGGCTTTGATTTAGTCTATAACGACTATCTACAGATAGTAATCTCTATGGGAGTTCCTGCCTTGATAATATACCTCATTGGAGTAATTTTCTGTTTTATTAAAGTAATCAAAAGGTTTAACGATAGTAATATTTTTAAAGGTTTACTAATATCTATGATAGCTTTTGTAACTATGAGTTTTGTAAGTTGTACTACTATCCACATTATGCCATATGTTAGCATCATTTTAGGGTTAGCCTGTTGTAAAAAGTTTGAAGATGTTCAAAAATAACAAAAATAAATAGTCTAGTACAAAAATCTAAGAAAGAGGTGATTTTTTTAATATGTTTAAAATTCCATCTTATGTTGATACCGTCCTAAATAAGATTATATCTAACGGCTATGAGGCTTTTATCGTTGGTGGTTGTGTCCGTGATTTCCTATTAAACAGAACTCCAAACGATTTCGATATCACTACCAATGCCACCCCCCAACAGGTAGAAAACATTTTCAAAGACTATCACGTTATTGAGACTGGTCTAAAACATGGTACTGTTACCGTAGTAGTCGAAGGTATTACCGTTGAAATCACTACCTACAGGATAGATGGCTCATACTCTGATAGTCGTCACCCTGACAATGTACAGTATACCTCTAAACTTAAAGATGACCTTTCAAGACGTGACTTTACTATCAACGCAATGGCATATAACCATAACGTAGGTATCGTTGATGAATTTAATGGTATCAACGATTTAAAAAACGGTTTGATTACTTGCGTTGGAAATCCAGAAAAACGCTTCTCTGAAGACGCTTTACGTATAATGAGGGCTATCAGATTTTCCTCTCAACTAAACTTTTCCATAGAGGAGAATACATCAAAAAAAGTGCATGAGTTAAAAGATACCTTAAAAAAAGTATCTATGGAAAGGATTGCTGTAGAATTAAATAAGTTAATCATGGGCGAGAAACCTCACGAAATTTTAACCTCTTATAGTGATGTAATTTCTACTATCATTCCTGAGATTAAACCGTGTATTAAGTTTAATCAACGTTCAAGGTATCACAAGTATGATGTATGGGAACATATGGCTATGACAGTGCAAAACTCCCCAAAAGATTTGAATATCCGTTTGGCTATGTTACTTCATGATATTGGTAAGCCTAAAACGTTCACTCTTGACAGTCACGGAAACGGACATTTTTATAAACACGCCTATGTAAGTGCAGATATCACGGAGAAAGTTTTAAAAAATCTTAAATATGATAACGCAACCATAAAAAGGGTAACTACGCTAGTACGCCACCATGATGATGAGTTTCACAACGTATATGATATTAAAAAGTCAATATCCACGTTGGGAGAAGATGTGTTCTTTGATTTAATATCAGTGCAACAGGCTGATGCGTTATCTAAACATGAGTTTTGCTCCAAGCACGTTGGAGAACTCGAACAGATTAAGACTATCGCTAAAGGTATAATCTCTAGTGGTGAGTGCTTAACTTTAAAACAACTATCGTTGAATGGCAATGATTTAAAATCTATGGGTATCACTGGTAAACATATCGGAAGTATATTAAACACTCTACTAGATGAAATTCTAAAGGAAAATCTTAAAAACGACAAGAAAAGTTTAATAGAGTACGTTAAAAAAATCGGGTGAGAAAGTTCACCCGATTTTTTGATTATTGTCTAATATATATGCCTTGTTCTTCAATCCAAGTTTCGAGGTCTTCCTTAGCCTCCTCAGCCCAAGATTGTTTTTCATCATATTGGCTATCGTACCTAGTATAACCTTGATTTTCCTCTTTAGTAACGGTATTTTCCAAAGTTTTTTTCTTATCTTCCATAGTTAAAACCTCACTTTTCTAAAAATCTTGACTATATAGTACATATCCTAGATGTAAGAAATCAAAGTAATATTCTTCATTACCTAAAAGTCAAATTCAGGAAGGTCTTCAAATCCGTCAAAAGGTTCTTGAATAGGTGCAACAATTCCACCTGCAACTTGATTTCTAGGTGTTTCAGGAATTTTACCTACAATTTTATTCCTAAGTCTTTCAGGAATTTTATCTACAAATCTGTCCTCAAGCTTATCTATAAGTTTATCCAAAAGTTTTTCTAAGAATTCATCATTGGATAAAAGTTCATCACAGTATTTATCAATATTGTTTAATTTGTTTTCACAATTGTTACTATCTTGATAATAATTGTTATCATCTTGATAATAATCATCATAGTAAGAATCTTCATAATCAAGATAATCTTCGGCATCACTTATAGAATCTTCATAAGCATCAGCCAAATCGTCTCCATCTGCATCAAGAATATCTTCCCAGTCTATACCCATATTAACACTCTCCCTAAGAAATAGAAATTCAATATTACTACTTTGGAAATATTATATCATATTGCCAAAGAGAAGTCAATAGATTAAAAAAAGTATATTTACAAGAAATACTTTCGATATCTTAGTTAATTAACTACATATCAAAAGCTATCTAGGAATTATTAACAGTTTATTAATATTTATATCCCGATTTTATGGTATAATTAAAAGTATAATTTTCAAAAGAAAGGATTGGTTTTATATGTCAAAGTATTATTACACCGAAAAAGACCTAGAAACAGAAAATTTTGCTCAAATGTGTGTTGATAATTACCATATTGACCCAGAACTATATACAGTATACGATGTTAAAAGAGGTCTTAGAGATTTAAATGGAAAAGGTGTTCTTGCTGGTCTTACTGATATCAGTGAAGTATGTTCTACTAAAATGGTGAATGGAAAATCAGTCCCTTGTAATGGACAACTTTTTTATAGAGGAATAGATGTTAAATCTCTTGTAAACGGCTTTATTAAAGATAAACGCTTCGGTTTTGAAGAGACTGTATATCTACTATTGTTTGGAAATCTTCCAAATAAAGAAAACTTGGAACAGTTTACTAAGCTATTAGCCAGTTTTAGAAACTTACCTATCAACTTTACTCGTGACGTCTTGATGAAATCCCCTAACGGCGATATGATGAATATGTTAGCCCGTAGTGTTCTCACGCTATACTCATACGACGAAAATCCTAATGATACCTCTATACCTAACGTTTTAAGACAGTGCCTAGAACTTATTGCCTTATTCCCAGTAATTTCTGTGTATGGATATCAAACGTTTAACCACTACAAAAAGGGTGGAAGTTTAGTAATACACAATCCTAATCCTGAGCTTTCCACTGCAGAAAATATTCTATATATGTTACGTCCAGATAGTCAATATACAGAGTTAGAGGCAAAAATCTTAGATATAGCCCTAGTACTCCATGCAGAACACGGTGGAGGTAATAACTCAACCTTTACTACTCATGTAGTTACCTCTTCTGGTACAGATACTTACTCTACTATAGCAGCCTCTTTAGGTTCACTCAAAGGGCCTAAACATGGTGGAGCTAACATTAAGGTAGTACAAATGTTCGACGATATGAAAAAGAACGTCAAAGATTGGTCTAGTGAAGAACAGGTTAAGGACTATCTAAGGAAGTTACTCCATAAACAGGCTTTCGACAATGCAGGATTAATATACGGTATGGGACATGCAGTATACTCAATATCTGACCCTAGAGCTGAAGTGTTTAAAAAGTTTGTGGGAAGTCTAGCTATCGAAAAAGGTCTTGAAGATGAGTTCAACTTATACTCTATGGTTGAACGTTTAGCACCTGAAGTCATTGCAGAAGAAAGAAAGATATACAAGGGTGTCAGTGCTAATGTGGATTTTTACAGTGGTTTCGTGTATAGAATGTTAGGTATTCCAAATGAGTTGTTTACTCCAATATTTGCTATGTCAAGAATAGTCGGTTGGTCTGCCCACAGGATAGAAGAACTTCTAAACAATGGTAAGATTATTCGTCCAGCTTATAAGTCGGTATCCACTAGACGTGAATATACCGAACTATCTGAAAGGTAGGATTAAAATCACATAATTATAATCGGATAGAGTTTTTTAACCTCTATCCGATATTTTTACCTATCTAACTTTATTGTCACGTTCATATACTAACTTACTGATTAAATCATCTACAGATAGAGTTTCAGTCTTACCACTTCTATAACGCAAAGATACTGTATTAGTTTCCACTTCCTTATCGCCAAGGACTAGCATATAAGGGATTTTTTCAAGTTGTGCATCACGGATTTTTTTCTTAACGTTTTCAGCTCTATCGTCTACGGAACATCTAAAGCCAAGGTTTCTAAATTGAGAGTATAACTTATCAGCATATTCGATGTGTCTATCAGCGATAGGCATAATCTTTAACTGTTCAGGTGCAAGCCATAGAGGGAAAGCTCCTGCATACTTTTCAATCAAGAGAGCTAAAGTTCTTTCGTAACAACCTATTGATGACCTATGAATGATATATGGGCGTTTCTTAGTACCATCTACGTCGACGTATTCCATACCGAAACGTTCAGCAAGTAGAGGGTCAATCTGTATAGTGATTAGAGTATCCTCTTTGCCATAGACGTTCTTAATTTGGATATCTAACTTAGGACCATAAAAGGCAGCCTCACCAATACCGATTTCATACTCTAAACCGATATCGTCTAAAATCTTACCCATAATTTCTTGAGCTTCATTCCACTGTTCAGCAGTACCTTCATACTTATCGGAGTTGTTAGGGTCCCATTGTGAGAAACGATAACTTACATCTTCAGCAAGTCCAAGAGTTTCAAGCATATACTTAGCAAGTTCAAGGCATTGTTTAAACTCTTCTTCAAGCTGTTCACGTCTCAATATGATGTGTCCCTCAGATAGTGTAAACTGTCTAACACGGATTAATCCATGCATTTCGCCACTATCTTCATTTCTAAATAGAGTGGAAGTTTCACCTAAACGCATAGGTAAATCTCTATATGAGCGTTGTCTATTCAAGAATACTTGATATTGGAATGGACAAGTCATTGGACGTAGTGCAAAGACTTCTTTGTCCTTTTCCTCATCACCTAGAACGAACATACTTTCTTTATAGTGTCCCCAGTGACCTGAAATCTTATATAAATCGGATTTCGCCATGTATGGAGTTTTAGTCAATTGATATCCACGTTTTTCTTCCTCATCTTCAACGAAACGTTGCAATAGTTGGATAATCTTAGCACCCTTTGGAAGTAAGATTGGTAAACCTTGACCGATATAATCCACAGTAGTAAAAAGTTCTAACTCTCTACCAAGTTTGTTGTGGTCACGAAGTTTAGCATCTTCACGGCGTTTGAGTTCTTCCTCTAGTTGTGATGCCTTTGGATATGCTGTAGCATATATTCTACAAAGCATCTTATTCTTTTCAGAGCCTCTCCAATATGCACCCGTACTAGATATTAGTTTAAATGATTTAACTGGAGCAGTAGTCATCAAGTGAGGACCTGCACATAGGTCAGTAAAGTCGCCTTGTTTATAGAAAGATATAGGTTCATTCTTTTCAGCGTGTTCTTTGCAAAGTTCAACCTTGTAAGGTTCTTGAGCGTCCTCTAAATACTTGATGGCATCTTGAGGAGACATTTCAAACTGTTCAAGAGGCAAACCCTCTTTAACGATTTTCTTCATTTCAGCTTCAATCTTAGTTAAGTCTTCAGCAGTGAAAGGCTTTTCTACGTCGAAGTCGTAGTAGAAGCCGTTATCGATAGCAGGACCTATAGCAAGTTTAACTTCAGGATATAGTCTCTTAACGGCTTGTGCCAAAATATGTGATGCAGTATGCCAAAAAGTCTTTTTACCCTCAATACTGTCAAAAGTCATAACTTCAAAGCTACAATCTTGAGTTAGTGGAGTTCTAAGGTCTTTAACCTCTCCATCGATTTTTACACAACATGATGATTTATACAATCCCATGCCTATAGATTTGATTATTTCACAGGCTTGAACACCGTTTTCAACTTCACGGATTGAGCCATCTTTTAAAGTTAGTTTAACCATAATTTTTTAATTTCCTTCCTTTAAAGTTTCATTCTTTACGATACATTCAAGTGTAATCCCTACTTCTTGCAAAAGGTTGTATATTAATCTTAAGTTTTCATCGGCTTTTTTAGTCGGTGGATACTTTAAAACTAATTGGAAGATTATCTTAATTTCTCCGTTTTCAACCCTTTTTCTTTCATTAGGATACTTTTGGTATATCTGCCCAGATTGTACAAACTGTAGAGCAGTATTAATCTTTTTTTCAAGTAACATATAATGGTGTGGTACTAGCCATTGAAGATGGTCTACTATCAACACTACTAGATTACCCGTCTTTTCAACTTGAGCTAAACCGTCTATTTTGTTGGTATCTACTATTGACATAATTCTCACCCCCTACAATTAACAATTAATAATTAATAATTAATAATTAACACAAAACGCCCCTCAAACCGATAAAAGTTCAAGGGGCGATATATTCTAAAAAATATTCGCTGTTCCACCCAAGATTTACAAATAGTCATAAATAAACCTATCTGCCTTTAGGGACTATATAACGCTAGTCAAACGACGTGTATTGGACGCTCTCGGAGGACGGTATACACACCAAATCGATTACTTTGCAAGGCTTTCAGCCGATGGCACTTGCTCTCTGTTAGTAGCATCTAGACATTTGAGGTCTTTCCTCTTCATAGATTTATTATATTATATCACTAGAATTTAAAAAAGTCAAGAAGAATTTTAATGTATAAATCAATTTTAAAAATCGAATTGGATATCATACTTTTTAAGCCAATAATCCAACTGTAGGAAGTACGCTATAGTTTGAGGAGTGTTCATCAACTGTCCATACCATTGCACAGGCTCACACTCTGGAGAGATTAACTTTTCCAATGCAGACTTCTTGATAAAGTAAAATAATGGAGAGTTATTCTCCTCTATGATACGTCTTAACCTGCTAGATACTTCCATCAAATAGTTAGGATTGAAAGTCTTAGGATATGGCGACTTCTTTCTCCAAAGTACTTCATTAGGTAAGATACCCTCACTGGCTTTACGAAGTAACCCTTTTTCCCTACCTAGATAATCCTTATATTCCCATGGCACTGAATATAGATACTCAACTATTCTATAGTCACAGAAAGGCACACGGACTTCCAAACCACTATACATTGATGCTCTATCCTTTCTATCTAGTAGGGTTTGCATGAACCAATCAAGGTTTAACTTCATCATTTCACGCATACGCCTTTCTAACGGGGAAATCTCCCTATCTATGATAACACTGTTCACGGTCTCTTGATACCTATAATATACATACTCTTGAGGTTCTATCTTACTAGCGACGTTATCATTAAGGAAAGAGTATCTAAAAGCAGTGGACTGCGACCAAGGAAAACCATCAGTTTCACGGATAGTCTTATCTCTATACCAAGGGTATCCACCAAAGATTTCGTCTGCACACTCACCCGAAAGGGCGACAGAAAATTGTTCCTTGATAGCTTTGCATAGTAATAACATAGAGGCATCTACGTCAGCCATACCTGGAAGGTCTTTAGCATCTACGGAGAGGTATAGGGCGTTTACCAGTTCGGGGGTATCAATAATGATTTTGTGATGTTCACTACCAAGGTATTCAACCATCTGTTCGATGTAGATATCATCACTATTAGGCTGAAACTTGTTAGCTTTAAAGTATTTCTCATTATCTCGATAGTGTACTGAAAACGTATGCAACCTCTTCCCTTGATTTTTTAGATTACTATTAGTCACAGAAGATATTATACTACTATCTAAACCACCAGATAAAAACGTACATATAGGAATGTCGGAAACGTTCTGTTTAATGATAGCATCTTTAACTAGATATCTAACGTTTTCAATAGTATCTTCTAAACTGTCGGTGTGAGGTTTATCGACGACTTGCCAATACTTTTTAATTGTCAAACCTTCAAATCGATTAAAATATCCATAATGGGCAGGAGGAAGTTCATCTATACCCTTAAAGATACCGTTTCCACTCTGTCGTCCAGGACCCATTAATATTATTTCCGAAAGTCCGTTGATATCCAATGTATGTTCAACACTCGGTACTGAGAGTATCCCTTTTAACTCCGATGAAAATATGAAACTATCTTTAAGATGTCTATAGAAGAAAGGCTTAACGCCCATTCTATCACGGGCGAAGAATAGCCTATGTTCATCTGACGACCATATGGCAAAGGCAAATATACCATTGAACTTATCAAGACACTTTTCGCCCCAACAGATGTAAGATTTTAACACTACTTCAGTATCTGAATGAGTTTTGAAAGAAAAACCTTTTTTTCTAAGTTGATTTCTAACATCATCAGTATTATAGAGTTCTCCATTATATACTATGGAATACTCGCTACCATACTCATTAGATATCATAGGTTGAGTACCGTTTTCAAGGTCTATTACTGCCAATCTAGTATGAAGTAGTACCGTTTCATAGTTGATATACATACCATCAGCATCTGGACCACGCCTTTTTTGTGAGTTTACCATCTTTAAAATAGTTTCATAGTCTAAACTTGAATTGACTGCACCTGCAATACCACACATAAGAAAAATCACCTCAAGTATATATTATGACATATCTAGTGATTTAATACCCATCTAAGAGATGAAAATTTCATTAAAGTATCACATATATTTTAATATTATTTTAATCTTAATAGTTTATAATATAATCAATCAAATAAAATGGTTGAGGTTTTAAAAGATTTCCGAAAATTCCCATTAAGTAATTCTTATATTAAAGAGGGTGTTTTTATGAAACTACAATATGATATTTATAGTCTAATATTAATGATGACTATAGTCTCTTTCTTAGGATTTTTAGTAGAAAATGTTTGGTTGGCAATCACAAAAGGATACATAGATAATAGAAATATGTGTTTACCATTTCTACTTGGCTATGGTGTTGCTATCGTTGGATTGTTTTTAATATTAGGTACTCCACAAAATTCTCACTTCTTTGATAAGCTCCCATTTTTAAATACTCCACTTAAAAGGATAGTCTTCTATTTCCTATGCTCATTCTTGTTAGTATGCGTGGCAGAAATACTGCTAGGGACTCTCGTCGAAAAGACTTGTAAGATAATTTGGTGGAACTATTCAAGATTTGCTTTACATATCACTAAATATACTTCAGTACCAACTAGTAGTGGATTTGCTTTAATCATTACTTTTTTCATGGATAAGTGTTTCTCACCTATTATGAACGCACTATCTAGCATAGATTACGATACATCAAAACGTGTCAGCATGGTATTCTTAGGCTTGATGGTCTTCGATTTCATTATAAATGCTATAAAAATATACAAGAGAAAATCTTTTAACACTATTTGGAAGATAGAATTTAAAAGTCGCAACTCTGAAAATGATGAAATCATAGCTTAGTATGTTAGGTTATTACCAACCTCCACAATATAATTTATGAAAGGGCATACTTGAAAAAAGTATGCCCTTTAAAATTGATTTCCACGTTTTGTTCGTTTAATAATTGACAAAGCCACATTTTACTAGTATAATATTACCTAAAGGACTATAAACTGACTTAACTTCTAGGAGGATTTTTCTATGAATGGAACTCTATATGTAGTAGGCACACCCATCGGAAACTTAGATGATATGACCTATAGGGCTATTAAAACTCTTCAAGATGTCGACTTCATCACTGCAGAAGATACTCGTGTAACTTTAAAACTTCTTAATAGGTTCAACATAAAGAACAAGTTAATAAGTTATCATGACCATAGCACACAACAGGTAACGGAGAACATCATAGACCATATTGCCAACGGTCAAAACTGTGCAATAGTCACCGACGCAGGTATGCCTTGTATTTCAGACCCTGGAGAAATCTTGGTTAGAATGTGTCATGAGAGAGGTATTCCAGTCAAAGTAGTTCCGGGGCCTAGTGCAGTGGTATCTGCGTTGGCAATCTCGGGATTAAACACTTCTAGATTTACCTTTGAAGGCTTTCTATCGGTCACCAAAAAACAGAGGTACGACCATCTATCAATGTTAGTAGATGAACCTCGTACTATGATTTTCTATGAAGCTCCTCATAAACTGAAAAGCACCCTCTCCGATATGTATAAATATTTCGGTGATAGGAAGATTTCTCTATGTCGTGAGATTACTAAAATCTACGAAGAGGTTCTACAGATGACTCTATCACAAGCGATAGAATACTATAATGTAAACAATCCAAAAGGTGAGTTTGTAATAGTAGTAGAGGGAAAACAGTCTACACCACAAGATGATATCACCTTTGAGATGGCTATAGAAAAGGTTCAAGAGTTAGTATCTAGTGGAACACGCACTGCTGATGCCTGTAAACAGATAGCAAAAATTACAAACTTTTCTAAAGGTGAACTGTACAATGCAATCAATAACTAACAAGTCACCTCTATGATGATTATTAATTACTAACTTTTTGGGAGGTATAATTTTTAAGATGAAAAAGTTAATATCAAGAGTGGTAGCAACCTCTTTAGTAGCTATGATGTCCATCAGTGCTATTCCACAGATGAGTATATCTGCAGAAAGTCAGCAGAACTATGCAGAGGCTTTGCAAAAATCACTATACTTTTATGAATGTCAACAGGCTGGGGAACTTCCTGAATGGAATAGAGTAGAATGGCGTGCAAACTCCACTATGGACGACCACGTCCTTGGTGGTTGGTATGATGCAGGTGACCACGTTAAATTTAATCTACCTATGGGATACTCTGCTAGTATGTTGGCATGGGGACTATATCAATATGGGGACGGTATAGAAAAGATAGGTCAATGGGAGACGTATCAAAACAACTTGGAATTCGTCCTCGACTACTTCGTAAACTGTGATGAGGGTGACAATGTAGTATATCAAGTAGGTAACGGTCAAGAAGACCACACTTGGTGGGGACCTGTTGAACTCCTAGCCTATGGTATGCAAGAAGATGGCTCTTATGTACGTCCATACTACACCACAGATAATGAGGGTTACTCTGCCGTACTCGGTGAGATGGCAGCTGCCCTAGCTTCGGGAGCAGTCGCATTAAAAGGTAAATCCGATAAGGTCGATACCTACATAGAACACGCTAAACACTACTTTGAACTTGCTGACGCTCAAAAAAGTGATAGTGGCTATAACTCCTCCGATGCTAGTGGATTTTATCGCTCAAGTGAATTCTATGATGACCTATTCTATTCTGCTAACTGGCTATATATGGCTACTGGTGATAAAACTTATCTAGATAAAGCAACTTCCTATATACCAAACTTAGGCAAAGAGTTAGGCACTAATGAACTAAAATATTCATGGTGTCACTGTTGGGACGACGTTATGCAAGGTGGTCTTTTGTTATATGCTATCAATACTCAAGATAATACCTATATAAACCAAGTGAAAAAGCATCTTGATTATTGGTGCAATGACGTTCAAACCCTAGAAGGTGGTTTTAAATGGCTTACTACTTGGGGTTGTCTACGTTACGCCGAAACTGCTGGTTTTATCGGGGCAGTAGCTTGTGATACTATACTCTCTAACGATAACGACAAATCCAAATATGTGGATTTCTATGAAACTCAAATAAACTACGCCTTAGGGGATAATCCAGACAATAGAAGTTACGTAGTAGGCTATGGAGAAAACTATCCTGTAAACGTACACCATAGAACTGCTCACAGTAGCTACAAAAATGATTTAGAATATCCTGAGACTAACGCTCATATCTTATATGGAGCTTTAGTAGGTGGCCCTACTCAAGATGGCAACTATGAAGATAGTCGTGGAAACTATATCAATAATGAGGTTGCCACAGACTACAATGCAGGATTTACAGCTCTACTCTGTAAGATGGTAGATGAATATGGTGGTAATATAGATACATCTTTCCCACAACCTGAGGAGATCGCTCCTGAATTCTACGTCGAAGCTATGATTAAACAAAATTCATCAAGTGGAGTATCTTTAAGTTTGAAATTTACCAACCGTTCAACCACTCCAGCCAGAATTGAAGATAATATGTCATATCGCTACTATTTTGACGTTTCCGAAATTATAGATAGTGGGTTTAAACCTGAAGATATCGTAGTACGTGTAGACCGTGACCAAGCCTCTATGTATGATGGCGTTACTCCTGCCCAAGTATCACCAATTACCCAATATGATGGAAACATCTATTATATTGAAGTGTCTTATCCAGATGGTAGAGTGGCGATGCCAGTATCTGAGGGAAGAAACCAATGTGAAACCATGTTGGCATTAGTATTTCCAAACTATCAAACGGGTTGGGACGCTACTAACGACTATTCTAATCAAGACTTACTAGACTACACTCCAGTTGGTGACAGTACCAAAGGCGTAGTTACTGATAAGATTACAGTATATCAAAATGGAATATTAATCTATGGTACTGAACCTGATGGCACTACCCCAGAAGATAACAAACCTATACCAACACCATCTAAGGTAGGCGATGTAAATCAAGATGGTAACATCACATACTTAGACTTATTACTACTTAAAAAACATATCTTAGGAATTAATAACCTTTCTAACATAGAAGTCGCCGATATGAATACAGATAATAACATCAACGTTACTGACGTTGTAATGTTAAAGAATAGTATCCTTGGTGAATAGTATCAAAGAGGTTTCTATATGAAGATTTTTAAAAGTATACTTTTAACGTTATTATCTATCATAAGTATAAGTGCAATGGTTGGGTGCAATGATGACAATATTCAAAATGAGAGAAAATCCAACTTAGAGGTAACGGGCAACTTTAAAGCCACCTTCTTAGATGTCGGCAAGGCTGATAGCATGATTTTAACTACTGAAAATCATACAGTAATCATAGATTGTGGTGAAAAAGGTGACGGAAAAAACATTTTAAACTATTTGGAAGATAATAACATATCTAAAGTAGACTATCTTATAATAACACACTTCGACCAAGACCATGTTGGTGGAGCATCTAAGATAGTCAAGAACGTTGCTATAGATACTATACTTCAACCTTATTATGAAAAGTCTAGCAATGAATATGATAACTACTGTGAGGCTATGCAACAGTTAGATATCACCCCTAATAACGTCACTAATACGCTATCTTTTAACTTAGATGATGTATCTTTTACAGTGTATCCACCTCAAAGAGATTACTATGGAGAAAATGAAGAAAATGACTTCTCTTTAGTAGTGAGTTCAATCCATGGAGAGAACTCTTTTCTATTCTCTGGTGATGCCGAAGAAACTCGTCTTGATGAGATAATGTCTCTAGGAGATATTCAAAGTGACTTTCTAAAAGTGCCTTATCATGGCAACTACCTAGATAACTTAGAAACCTTTTTTAAAAGAGTTAATCCTAAATATGCCGTGATATGTTGCTCTGAAAAGAATTACGCCTCACAAGATACTCTATCCCTATTGGATAGTTTAAACGTTCAAACCTATATCACGTGTGATGATGGCAACATTACTGCTACCAGTGATGGAACTAACATTCAAGTGGTTACACAAAAAAGTTGATTATCATAAAAAATTAGGCGAATACATTAAATATTCGCCTAAACATTAATAATTAAGTTTAAATTAACACCCCTAGCGAGAATCGAACTCACAACTGCCCCTTAGGAGGGGGCTGTTATATCCATTTAACTATAGAGGCACATTGATTATATTATATCATAGAGGAGAATAAAAGTCAATACGTTAAGGAGAATTTTATGCAAAAATTTAGCTATGAAGAAATATCCAACGGAATATTCGTGTGTAAGTCAAAAAATCACAGGTTTGGCACTGATGCTGTACTCTTAACCGAATTTTCTAACTACAAGCCTAACGATTTAGTCTGTGACTTAGGTACTGGTTGTGGAATTATCCCATTAGCCATGTGTAGAAAAAATCCACCCAAAAAGATTTATGCAGTGGATATCCAAGAAAACGCCATAGAACAGGTTAAACTTGGCATTGAAAAAAGTAATATAGAAAACATCATTCCAGTGTGTGCGAATTTAAAATCCCTATGGGATTGCCAAGATATAGGAAACTTTTCTTTAGTGACTTGTAATCCACCATACTTTACGGTCAATTCTGGATTTAAAAGTGAACTTACTTCTCAAATGGTTGCTCGTCATGAAGTATTATGTACTATCCAAGATGTGTGTAAATCTGCTAATAGGTTACTGAAGTTCGGTGGTAGATTGTGTATGTGTAACCGTCCTGAACGTTTAGCAGACGTCATCACTGCAATGAAATCTAATGGGATTGAACCTAAAACTCTACAATTAGTATGTAAAAATCCTGATACTTCTCCTTGGCTATTTTTAATTGAGGGTAAAAAGGGTTCTAAACCATCTTTAAAGATTATGCCTAGTAAGTATATGTTTTAGAGGTTTAATCCCAGTTTTGACCAGCTTTACCCCTAGAAGTATCTACTGAACCTTTGGCGATATCTTCAAGAGTTTGATATATCCCCAAAGATATAGACATAGCAAAGTCATCAAGGTGTTCATTAAAGATTTTTACATCTTCAGTGTTAGAAATAAAGCCAGTCTCTACCAAACAACTAGGCATAGTTGTCAGTTTGTTCACCCTGTAATTTTCAGAGCTATCTCCCCTATACCCATACTCGATACCCCTACTTTCTTGATTTTCTATACTCATCAAGTAGTTTAAGATATTTTCAGCTAATGCAATATCTACAGGAGGTTTAGAGTTATGTATCCAAATTTCCACTCCCCTAGCCGAAGTATTTTCAGCAGAGTTCCTATGTAATGATATGAATAAATCTATCTTAGTATCGTAACTGTTAGCGATTTTACAACGTTCATTTAAGTCTATGTTAGTGTCATCATCTCTAGTCATGACTACGTCGATACCCATATTTTCAAGATATTCTCTAACCTTTAAAGCCAACTTTAGATTGTCATCTTTTTCATACATAGTGCCATCAGTGGAGATTGCTCCAGTATCCGAACCACCATGACCTGCATCTATACATACCGTTCCACTGACGTTTATGGGATTATCTACAATCGCCTTAGAAGTCGCATCATTATGGGATTTCACTATTACTATCACTACTACTACCAAAATAATCATGATTATGCTTACAATAGTTACTATTCCTTTTTTGGTAAAGTTGAAGTTAATGTTTAACACCTCTATCCTAAAATTTTTTTGCCAAACATCGTTAAGCTATAATTTTAATAATATAGGGTGGAAAGATACTATCCACCCTTTGATATATTCATTATATTACTTTTCTTTAGCCTTAGTCTTAGCACGTAGTGAATTGTCTAAGATACGTTTTCTAATTCTAATGTTCTTTGGAGTAACTTCAAGGAGTTCATCATCTGCGATAAACTCTAGGCTATCTTCAAGGGATAACTTTCTAGGAGGTACTAACCTAAGGGCATCATCTGAGCCACTGGCACGGGTATTGGTTAGATGTTTCTTCTTACATACGTTTACTACCAAATCTTCAACCTTTGGCGATGAGCCTACTATCATACCCTCATATACTGGAGTACCTGCACCTATAAATAATGACCCTCTTTCTTGAGCATTATATAGTCCATAAGTTACAGCCTCACCCGTCTCAAAGGATACTAAAGAACCTGTATTTCTTCTAGGAATTTCACCCTTATATGGTTCATACTTTTCAAACACACTAGACATGATACCTTCACCTTTAGTATCTGTTAGAAATTCGCTCTTATAACCGAACAATCCACGTGATGGTATTAAGAACTCTAATCTAGTCCTACTGCCTTGAGGGTGCATATTAACCATTTCAGCCTTACGAGTACCCATCTTTTCCATGACTGAGCCAGTGCAATCGTTAGGAACGTCGATTACCAACCTTTCGATAGGTTCACACTTAACTCCATCTATCTCCTTGTATAAAACCTTTGGCGTAGATACTGATAACTCATAACCTTCACGACGCATATTTTCAATCAATATGGATAGGTGCATTTCACCACGACCACATACACGGAAAGAGTCAGTACTGTCGGTTTCCTCAACCCTTAAAGATACGTCCTTTAAAAGCTCATCAAATAGACGTTTTCTAAGTTGTCTTGAAGTTACGAACTTACCCTCTTTACCTGCGAAAGGGCTATCATTGACGGAGAAAGTCATTTCAACGGTAGGTTCACTAACTTTGGTAAACTCTAAAGGTTCGTAGTTATCTGTGGCACAGATGGTATCACCAATAGTGATGTTTTCGATACCACTAATCCAAACTATGTCACCGACGGTAGCAGTATCTACAGGAACTCTCTGTAGACCTTGTATCTGTAATAGACTAACCACCTTAGCATTGTAAGGTTTCTTACTCTCATGATAGTCACCAACGGTAACCTGTTGATTTACTTTGATAGAACCTCTTTCAATCCTACCTATGCCTATCCTACCGACATATTCATTATAGTCTATAGAAGATATTAACATCTGTAGACTACCATTTTCATCACCTTTAGGGGCATCAATGTAGTTTATGATGGTCTCAAATAGTGGAGTTAAGTCCTTACCCTCTTCGTATTGGCTTAGTGATGCAGTGCCACTTCTACCAGAACAGAATAGTAGAGGACTTTCAAGCTGTTCATCGTTGGCATCTAAGTCTAAGAGTAGCTCAAGAACCTCGTCACCGATTTCATCAAGACGAGCATCAGGCTTGTCAATCTTGTTTACTACGATTATGATTTTTAAACCCATCTCAAGAGCCTTAGAAAGCACAAATCTAGTTTGAGGCATAGGACCTTCAGCAGCATCTACGAGTAGTAAAGCACCATCAACCATAGATAATACACGTTCAACTTCTCCACCGAAGTCTGCGTGACCTGGAGTGTCGATAATGTTTATTTTAGTATCCTTATACATGACGGAAGTGTTCTTTGCAAGTATCGTGATACCTCTTTCACGTTCAAGGTCGTTGCTATCCATAACACGCTCAGCAACTGCTTGATTTTCTCTAAAAACTCCACCTTGCTTTAACATTTCATCGACTAGGGTAGTCTTGCCGTGGTCGACGTGGGCAATAATTGCAATATTTCTTAAATCTTCTCTAACCATAAGATAAACCTCCAAAAGATTTTTGTCATACACATTAAAAAAGTCCTACAAAAAAACTTCGTAGGACTAAGAGTAAGTTTCGATGGGCAAGGGTGGATTCGAACCACCGAAGCGTTAAGCAGCAGATTTACAGTCTGTCCCCTTTGGCCACTCGGGAACTTGCCCATATAATGTTATATACCTTGAAAAGCTGGTGAACGGATTCGAACCCCTGACCTGCTGATTACAAATCAGCTGCTCTACCAGCTGAGCTACACCAGCATTGCTAACAAGAACTTTAACACTATAACATATTAAATTGGTTTTATCAAGAAATTTAAACAGTTAAAAAAATCTTGAAAAGCTGGTGAACGGATTCGAACCCCTGACCTGCTGATTACAAATCAGCTGCTCTACCAACTGAGCTACACCAGCAAAAAGTCGAGGCGACAGGAGTCGAACCTGCGGCATCTTGGTCCCAAACCAAGCACTCTACCAAACTGAGTTACGCCTCGATACTTAATGTGATTTTTTTAACTTGTTATCATCTCTAATCGACTTAATTATTATATCACAGATTTTTTAATTTGTCAAGACTTTTTTTAAATTTTTTTAAAAACTTTTTAAAGCAAAAAAAGATTTAACTCACTTTTAAAATCTGCCGTTTTCTTCAGCCGACTATTATATTATATATCAACTTTTTGAATTTGTCAAGAGTTTTTTGAAAAATTTTTTAGATTTTTTTTATTAGTATCTATTATGGAAAATATTTGAATTTTTTTGTATTTTTATCACTAAAAACTTATTGATTAATCTACGTTTTAATGATATAATTAAATTAACATAAAAAAAGGAAGTGCTTAGTATGAAAAAGTATCTTGACCAATACATTTTAATGCTTGAAAATCTATTAGCTAGTGGCAACATTCAAGATTTCGACTATATTAAGGCTGAACATCTAAAACAGATACAATTTATTCAACATGAAAGATTAATCCATTTTTTAGTTACTTTCTTGTTTGCCATAATAGAGTTTATCTGTTTAGGAGTATTTTTAGTAACTTCTAATATGGGAGTTTTTGTATTAGTGATACTAGTTTTAGGTTTAATTATCCCATATGTGTGGTATTATTACTATTTAGAAAACCATACACAGAAATTATATCTATTGTATAACCAAATTTGTAATTTAGAGTTAAAATCCAAGAATGTTGATAATAGTTTAAAGTATCCATTGGAAGTAGATATCAAGATGAAGTAGAGTATCTTAGACGTATCAAAAAGGTGATATAATGAAAGATGTGTTCCTAAAATATAAAGGTATAATAATCCCTTTGATAGTTACTACTATCATAACTGGATTGTTCGCTTTTTACTGTTCAGGTGTCGTTGATTTTAACATCTATAAGGATATCATTGACGTTAGACTACAGAAAATAGTTGAACGTCTCTCTCAAGATAGTGAGGAACGCCAAACCTTACAAGATGAAATAGTATCTGATTGTGAAGAAAAGGCTCAAATGGTATCTATGTTGATATCTCAAAGTTCAAGTGAATTATCTTATGAGTTGAGTTTGGAAGAGATTAGAATTATCTTAAACGCTGATGAAATTACTATAGGCAACTCTACAGGCAACGTTGAATATAGTACTTCTACTTATAACCCTAATGATACCATAATTAAGGAGTTTATTCCATATACCAACGATAAGACCTTTATTAAGAGTCTATCCGATAGTAGTGGTAGAATAGTTACTGGCGTTGCCCGTCTTGATGATGATGGTATCATACAACTAACTTTTTCTTCAGAAGCTATGAGTAAGATGTTAAAATCCACGGAAGTTTCTAACGTAACTTCGGAATATCCTCTATTACAGAATGGTTTTACTGCCATCATTAATAGTGATACTTATACCTATCTAAGTCATACTGATATATCTTTAGTAGGAACACCTTCACAACTACCTAGGGAAAAGTTTAATCTTAATGATGAAAATGGTGGTTTTTTTTACAGTGTTGGTGGTACAAAGTCATATATAAGGTATTTAATATATGATGATAACATCATAGTAGGAGTAGTCCCAAGTAGTGAAATCTATAGGTTAAGGAACTCTCTATTGGGTTGGACAGTTTTTTCAGGTTTAATCCTTACCTTGATATCTGTTCTATGTAACAGGTTCATACTGATTAAAAATAAATAGTATTTGTGATAAATTTATCAACCTTGTACTAAGATACTTAATCTTAATATGATAAATTTAAATTCTAAGGAGTGATTTCCATAACCATATTAGTCATAATAGTATTGATTTTAATACTTCTATCGATACAATCTAAAGTATACAAAAATCACATTTTTGATAACCTATCCTATGATTGCTACTTTAAACAGCTTGAAACTACTCAAGGTGATAAGATTACTTTCATTGAGGAACTATCTAACGATAAGTATTTACCAATACCATGGTTAAAGGCTGAATTGACCACATCAAAGTATTTGACATTTTCAGAAAAGTGTTCATCTGTAGCACATAAGAGTAGATTTATCTCTAGTTGCTACGCCATACAGGGCAAAAAGTCCATTAAACGTGAATGGAAGATAACGTCATCAAAAAGAGGAGTATTTTCAATAGAAAGTGTAGTTTTAAACTCTTGTGACATACTTGGAATTAATGAATACTCTATGTCTGTCAAAGATATCAAGGCGACTATCATGGTACTTCCTAGATTAATCAGTACCCCCGAACTTGATACCACCATCAATGGCATAATAGGAGACTTTGAAGTTAAAAGAAACCTCTTAACAGACGTATTCTCAATGCGTGGAGTTAGACAGTATTCAGGATATGAAAGGTTAAATCGTATACATTGGAAAAGCTCTGCAAAGACTAACGATTTAATGGTTATAGATGAAAACTTCTCTTGTGATATCCATGTTAAAGTGTTCTTATATATCCACGATAATTGCGAAGAAAATCTATCTGAAAAGACTTTAAGTACTGCGTGTAGTATAGCTGTAAAACTTGCCAGAAAAAATATCCCTGTTCAATTGGATACCAACCTTAATATGAAAACTATAACATCTTTTGGAGAAAATCATGCTTTAAATATTATGCGTTTTTGTGCTGAATTAGAGTTAATCCCTAAAAGCTATGACTTCCCACAAGTGGAAAGTAGCTCAACTTTAGTGATAGTCACTCCATTAAAAAATAAAGTTTTAGAGTATCCAAAAGATGCAAAAACTATCTTTGTGAGGTTATAGAGTTATGCAAGTATTAATATCAATCATGGTGATAGTTGTAACGTTTCCAATCATAAATTTAGTATGTAGGGTGTATCATATTAGTGATGTAACTTCTGTAATAATATTTATATCATATGTGGTGCAATCGGTGGCAGATACTTTCACAACCTTTTTAACCTTAAAGAATATCCGAGGTAAGAAAAGAAATTCCATTCAATGGACGATAACTCTATTAGTAGGAATAATACTTGGTGGAATATCCAGTATCTTAATAGATGAAGTCTCTATAACCGTTTGGATAGTCTCCAGTGTAATATTATCAATCTTAATTAAGAAGCTATTCTTTATAGATACTGAAAAAGTATCTAACACTTATGTCTTTTTGATGGTATGCTTCATATTTTTAATAGTTACGTTTATAGGGTGGCAATCTGAGATAGAAACCTCTAAAAGTTTAAACATAATAGCATTTGTAATTTTCTGTACTATGTTCGCCATCGTGAAGAATAGAAGTAGACTTGATAGTTTAATCCTAAGACGTTCAAAAAATTTGGATAGCCTTCCAAAAGACATCTACAAGTACAACAGAAGACTAACCTTGATACTATGTGCTATCCCGATACCATTCATAATATTTTCCAATAGGATAGGTTCAGCATTATACGATTTAATGGTAGCTATCTTGCGTGGAATAGTATACATATTTAGAAAGTTAAGTTCTCTATTTAAAAAAGAAAGTATCCCCATAGAGGATACTTCTCCAGAAAATCCATCTATGAACACTTATGTTCAATCTTCCTCCGATATAATTGGTGATATAGCTACTATCGTATCCGTTGGAATAATCCTATTTTTAATATACTATTACCATGAAGACATCATTGGAAAGTTTAAAGAAATCTTAGAAAACGTTAAAAAAGTGTTTAAAAAAACTTATCAAGAACCTAAAAAAGTATCATTTACAATACCATCTAATGAAGGATATACTGACTACATCACGGATACCCCTAGTATACGATACAGCAAAAGAACCTTCAAAAAAGATTACAAATCTTACTTAAAGATGAACAACTCTATTGAAAGTTACCAATTTGGATATTCTGTACTAATATATGGATTAAACGTACTAGGCTACGATATCAAACCTTTTGAAAGTGTAACGGAAATTTCTAATAGGTTGGATAACTTCTTAAACTCTAAAGAACTTTCTAAAATCTACCTATCTATTAGATACAATAATACTGCACCATCTCAACATGATAGAACCATCTTAAACAGCACATTAAAGCAGATTGCTAAAAAAATTTGATATGGTTATAATAGAACTCCTACCAAATTAAGTGGGAGTTCTATTATTGATACTAATTAACTTGCAACGTATTGGAATACTTATTATAAAACCACTTAATCAAAAAGTATGATGCTATTGAACACATAATACCTATAATCAAACCACATAGAACATCAGTTAGATAGTGTACTCCTACATATAAACGAGAAAATCCCATTAAGGTGGCAAAAATCAAGAATATAAAAGAATACTTCTTATTAAGCATGATGAATAGTGGTGTACAGATTGAAAAAGCTGAAGTCGTATGTCCAGATGGAAAAGAATAGTCTCTTGGATATGGTACTAAAGCATTCAAATCAGGGATAGCATAGAAAGGTCTAGTTCTAGCGACCAAATTTTTTAAGATTACGTTAGTAACTATAAATCCCAAAAATAGAGAAACGGTCATAACTAAGCCCATCTTTCTAGTTTTTTTAAAGCATAGTAGTATCAAAGATAATGAAATCCATAAGATACCACTATTACCAAGTTTAGTGAAGTTACTAAAAAAGACGGTCAAAGTATCCGAACGGATATTTTCTTGAATGTAAAGTAATACGTTAGTATCAATATTGTGAATATACTCCATAGATATAACCTCCCTAAAAAAACAGTCTAAAATCCCAATATAGAGGTAGTTACTATGTTACCAAATTCATCAGTTTGAGGGGTAACAGTAGTAGTCACTATAGGATTTCCATAAACATCTACGTTAGGTGGAAGAGTTTCACCAGGTTTCAAATCCCATTGTAGACCACGTTTAATATCTGTAGGATTGTACACCATATTTAAGAGGTTAAGGGTATCACGATTGCGAAGAACCATAGTATCTGCACCCATGAGAACCATATACAATTCTACACCATTCTTATTACAAGTGATAGCTACGCAATGACCTGCATCATCATGGAAGCCTGTCTTAAAACCAGTGACACCCTCATAATAAAATTCTGTAGACTTATCTAATAGACGATTAGAATTAATCCAAATGTACTCTTTATCACCCGATTTAAAGCTATATTCATAAGTAGATGCCACCTTTTTCAATAGGTCGAAATTCTGGGCATATATTAAGAGTTTCATCATATCACGGGCAGTTACGTAGTGTTGTGGATTGTGGAAACCATCAGGGACTACGAAATTACTGTTTTCCATACCTATCTTTTTAGCAGTCTTATTCATGAGGTTGGCAAAATAAGAGATAGCATCTTCACAACTCATATCGAAGTTATTAGATACACGTCTAGCGACGTTCACGGCGATAGTATAACCTACATCATTACCAGATGGCAACATCAAACCGTATAACAACTTTTCAAGGGAAATCTTTTCACCTTGGGATATATACGCTAAACTTGAACCCGATGGAACTAACTCCAACTCATCACCAACGGTAAAAACGGTACTAGGATTGATATACTCTAAAGCGACTATAGAGGTCAATATCTTGGTGGTACTTGCTGGATAACATAAACTATCAACATCTTTTTCAAAGATTATTTCATTAGTAGTCTTATTTATGACCATAACACGCTTAGAGTTTAGTTCTTCTGGCTTTAAATATTGATAGTAACTAGTATTTTGAGTAAAATCCAAATTTATAGTTGTATTATTAGCTAAGATACTGTCATCACATTCTTCAGTTAGGAGGACTGCTTTAACAGTATTGTAAGAACTCTCCAACTCGCCTATATCGTGATTATTCTCTTTACTAGTAAGATTTACAATCAATACAGTAATACCTATCAGCAAGATAAAACACAATAATACGCTTATAAGACTACTAACTCTTAACCTTCTTTTCTTCTTAGAACCCATTATTTAAAATACCCTTTCTGAAAACTATTATATTGTATGATATTATTTTTAAATCCATACAAAAATTAAAATTTCTCTAGGATATTTAACGTAACTGTTCTCTAACCTTCATTAAGGCAAACCCTAACAGATTGATACCCTTCCAAATATGTGGATTTTCTATATTAGAGGCGTTAGCACTTAAACCAATACCCCAAATTTTATCATATGGACTAGCTTCCACTAGAACCCTATCACCAGTACTAATAAGGAACTCCTTTAAATCAGGATTTTGCGAAAACTTAGCCATATTACCATCTACAACGATTTGAAACCTATGCTTTTCCCAAATCGTTGGATTAAAATTCTTAACCAATCTACCAAGATTTTTAAACTCACTAGGGTGATTAGCTTGTAAAATCCTTTTAAATATGTCTTCGTCATCAAAGAGTTTAGCTTTTTGGCACATCATGTACTGTTCGGCAGTGTGATAGGTAAAGCCATCTATAGTAAATGAGCAGTCGAACCATTGACTAAGACAAGTCTTAGAGATAGAACCATCTTTATTAGGGCGATGTCCCCAAAAGAATAGATACTTTAACTTTTCATTATCATCATAAAGTGATATTAACTTTTCTATATCGAAACAACTTTCCATAAAAAATCCTCCTAAAACTATGATATGATAGGTAAAATCATACTTACTAAATATATAATCACTGTAGCTATAAAGCATATAGAACTCATCAATATTGGTAAGGTTCTAGTACGTTGTGAATAGGTTTGAATAGGTAATCTATTACTCTTTTGATGTATTCCTAAACATAAAAACACTATAGTTAAAATCAACATAGTACCATAGAACATATATATGACTATAGCACACGCAAACATATTTACACTAGATAACGATGTAATTATAAAAGGTATCAAATTAGCACATACGTGCATCAACATATTAGGTAAGATAGAATTATATTTTACTGCTACAAATCCAAAGTATAGACCTATTACGAAAGCGTTCATTCCTTGTAATATATTTCCATGCACTAGAGCAAAGAACAAAGCTGAGACGAATATTCCAAAACGTTGACTTACTACAGAAAATCCTCTTAAAACTACGCCACGGAAAAACATCTCTTCAGTGATAGGTGCTACTATACAACCATATACCAAAAATACTATAGTATTGGTCAAGCTATGGTTAGTTGATAAGTTCGTCATACTACTTGGCACTATGTTAGAATTCATCAAATCATCGGAAAAGATTGTAAAGAATATTAATGCCACTATCATGATTATAGTAATAGATGAACCTTGTAATCCCCAAGTAGTGGTAATATGTTTTAACATCTGTGGAGTTTTAACTTGAGGTTTATTAAATACATTCTTAATATCTATTCCTAAGATTTTACAACCTATCAAAAATGATAAAATATTAGTTATAGTATACACTATAGCAGAAGTTCCCAAACTTATGGAACTATTGTTTAAAAAGTCTTTCAAATTTTCTGAGCCTACAACGTTAATAGAGATACCATTCAACAGTGTTGAAAAGATAAGGTTAAATATAGACGTCAACCCAAAATAGATTAAAACTACTAAGGAAGTTAGATTGTATACTCTTCTAATGTTCTTCTTTTCTGCTTTAGATGGCTTCTCTGGAAGTACACAACCTTTGGTAGAAATTTGAGGAACTATCTTTCTATAGTCGTTACTATAAGTATGATTTTCAGTATCGTTGTTAAAAGGATTAAACCTATCAGGAATGGTTTGGGTATAGTCAAAGATAGGATTTTCATCATTCATAATACAATATACCACCTTTCTAAAAAATTCATGCTATAGATAATTATACTACAGATTTTAAGGAAGGTCAATCTTTTATGGAATATTCCAAGGAAATCAATTTTTAAGATATTGTGAACAAAGTATAGAAAAATCACCAATATCAAGTACTATAAAATTACTCTTTAAATATAGAAATTGATTTTTTTTGATTATATCATTTCTAGTCATTCGATTATTTCCATTTTATGCCTATAAAATTAATTTTCGTGCCTCATCAAAAAGATACTTGACTTTTTTGTAAAAAAGATATACAATAATAATAATAATAATCACAGTATTTTTAAGTTCTGTGAAATAAAAAATCAGGAGGTACATTATGAAAAGATTAGCAGAAAAAGTTGCAGTTGTTACCGGTTCAACAAGTGGAATCGGGGTAGGTATTGCTAAATTATTCGCATCTGAGGGTGCAAAGGTTATTATCTGCGGACGCCGTCAGGAAAAAGGTCAGGCTATCGCCGACAGTATCATTAAAGAGGGTGGAGAAGCTTCTTACCACTTTATGGATATTACAGACACAAAAAGCATAGAAAATCTGTTTGCAGATACATTTGAAAAATACGGCAAAATCGATATTCTCGTAAACAATGCTGCGAACGTAAGCCTCAAGGACGGCAGAGTTGATGAATTAACTCTCGAAATGTGGGATAATATCTTCCAGAGCGATTTAAGGGGAACTTTCTATGCTACAAAATGCGTTCTTCCGTATATGCAGAAATCCGGAAAGGGTTCTATTATAAATATCGGCTCTATGGCATCATGTGGCGGAGATTTAAGCTCAACTGCCTATGCATGTGCTAAAGCCGGTGTTGATTTGCTTACACAATCTACTGCTTTACAGTACGGCAAACAGAATATACGTTGTAACTGCGTAAGACCGGGACTTATTGTTACTCCTGAAAATGATGCTCATGTTCCTCAGGTTCTTAAAGATATTTTCCTCAGCAATATTATGGTAGACCGCTATGGATGTCCAGAAGATATTGGTCATATGTGCGTATACCTCGCATCAGATGAAAGCAGTTATGTAACAGGTCAGATTATCAACGTTGACGGTGGATTAAATTCCCACGTTCCGACTGTTGCACAGTTTAAACAGCTTAATTCACGTACATGGTAAAATCAAGGGCGACTTTAGAAAGTCGCTCATTTTTTTATTTATCCGATTATTGAAATAATACTGTCAAGAATTTTTTCGGCTACTTCCGATTTATCCATAAGCTCAAGATGGAAAAATCTACTCTGTGGGGAAAGATGTTCCCATTTTAGCACGGAAATCAATTTTTAAGATATTGTGAACAAAGTATAGAAAAATTACCAATATCAAATACTATAAAATTGATTTCCGTGGGAATATTCTCCAAAATATTAACTTGAAAAGATAGAACTTTTTAACCTTAGATAATCCTTAAAAAAGTTTAGTTCCAAAGAATTGGAAATTTTACTAAAAAATGGGTTGTAATTTAATCCATAATATGGTACAATATTAATAGATATTTATTTAAAGGTGGGTTATTATATGATAAAAAGTATCTGTTTTTCTGGACATAGAGCTGAAAAAATACAATCACTTGCAGGAGAACATTATGAAAATTTCGTAGAAATTTTAAAAAGTATATTATATATCAAGTTATTGAAGTACATAGAAGAAGGGTTTAATAGATTTTATATTGGAATGTCTACAGGCGTGGATTTATGGATTGGTGAAACTCTTATAGAGTTAAAACTAACACAATATCCAAACATAGAAATAGTAGCAGTTAAACCTTTTAATAAACATGGTAGCAACTTCTCTATTGAAGATAAGGTTATATATAAAAAAATCTTAGAAAACGCTTCTGAAGTAGTCTGTATAGATAACTATCAAAGTAAGTATAGCTATCTAACACGCAACAGATATATGGTAGACCATTCTAATAGATTATATGCACTAATGTTTAATCCAAACAGTGGTACAGGATATACAATAAACTACGCTAAAAGTAATGGTAAACCAGTAGATATCTTAAATCTTGAAAATCTATTCAATGAATGGATACAAGCTATTAAAGAAAATACCACGTTCTATCACATAAGAAACTATCTGTAAATTAGAATATCCATACAAATTATGAACATTTTGTAAACATAATAAAAAACTCTTGATTTTTAATATCATTAGTACTATAATAATATTATTGTTTAGCACTCACAATATTAGAGTGCTAAACATATCAATAAAATTTGAACATTAAAAGGAGTGTCCTAAATGGAAAAAGAAAAAAAGGAATTTAAAGCAGAATCCAAAAGACTTCTTGAAATGATGATAAACTCCATCTATACACATAAAGAAATCTTTTTACGTGAGCTTATCTCTAATGCTAGTGATGCCATCGACAAACTATACTTTAAATCACTAACAGACGATACTATAAACCTTAAAAAAGATGACTTTTTCATTCAAATACGTTCTAACAAAGAAGATAGAACTATTACTATTTCCGATAACGGTATCGGTATGGACAACGTAGACCTAGAAAATAACCTTGGCGTAATAGCTAAGAGTGGTTCTCTTGCATTCAAATCCGAAAACGGTGAAGAAAGTAAAAAAGATGTAGACATCATAGGACAGTTTGGTGTAGGTTTTTACTCTGCGTTCATGGTATCTAAGTTAGTGACTGTAACTTCTAAAGCGTACGGCTCAGAACAAGCATATAAGTGGCAATCAGAAGGTGTAGATGGCTACACTATAGAACCTTGTGAAAAGAGTACTACTGGTACTGATATAGTCTTAACTCTAAAAGACGATACCGAAGACGAAAAGTATAGTGAGTATCTTGACTGCGAAAAGTTAGAAGAGTTGATTAAAAAGTACTCTGATTATATTCGTTTCCCTATCAAACTTGAAAAGGTAATCACCGAAAAGAATGACAAGGACGAAGAAGAAACTATAGTTGAAAATAACATAGTAAATAGCATGGTTCCTATATGGAAGAAGAATAAATCCGAACTTACTGACGAAGATTACAATAAGTTCTACCATTCAAAGTTTATGGACTTTGATGACCCTATAATCCATATGCACATCAAAACGGAAGGTTTGGCTACATATAACGCTGTTTTATACATTCCTAAGCGTCCTGAATATGATTACTACACCAAAGACTTTGAAAAAGGTCTACAACTCTATTCCAACGGAGTTCTAATCATGGATAAGTGTCCCGACTTAATCCCAGACCATTTCAGTTTTGTAAGAGGTATAGTAGATTCTGAAGACTTATCACTAAACATCTCTAGAGAGATGCTTCAACACGATAGACAAGTTAAGATAATCTCAAGGAATATAGAAAAGACTATCAAAAATGAACTTACTAAACTAATGGAAACCGACCGTGAAAAGTATGAACTATTCTTCAAAGAGTTTGGAATTCAACTTAAAGCAGGTATCCAAGGAAGTTTTGATAGCGACATTAGAGACACCCTTAAGGACTTGTTAATATTCTACTCACTAAAACAAGATAAGTACATCACATTTAAAGAATATTGTGACAATATGGCTCCAGAACAAGAGTATATCTTCTATGCTACCGGTGAAAGTATTTCCAAGATTAAACAACTTCCACAAGCCGATTTAGTCAAGGAAAAAGGCTTCGATATACTATGTTGTGACCAAAACATAGATGAGTTCTGCTTAAGAGTATTATTCAATTACAATGGTAAGCTATTCAAATCCATTGCAGATAATGACCTAGGTCTACAATCTAAAGAGGAATTAGAAGAAATTAAGACTAAATCTGAAGAAAATAAGGACCTATTCTCATTTATGAATGATGTCTTAAAAGGTAAAGTAGTAGAAGTTAGACTATCTACAAGATTAAAAGAACACCCAGTATGTTTAACTGCTAAGGGTCAAATCTCTATAGATATGGAAAAAGTTTTAACTTCTATGCCAAATCAACCACAGGTGAACGCTGAAAAGATATTGGAAATCAACCCAAACCATAATGTATTCCAATCTCTAAAAGATGCTTTCAACGATGGCGACAAAGACAAAGTAACCAAGTATACTAAATTACTATACTCACAAGCTCTATTAATAGAAGGCTTGTTCGTTGAAAATCCTGTAGAATTTTCAAACCAAATTTGCGACCTTATGATATAAGTTAGCATCTCTTTCAATAAATAATGAAGATTGGGAATGGTGTTAAAAACATCATTCCCAATCTTTTAGAGATTATATAATGGATATTTTATTAATATTAAACGTTTTTACCCATCTCATAAGCCTGATTATATGATGGCGTACTCTTAATATCTCCGATATTCCATGCACCAACACCATATATGATGCCCTTTTCAATAGGATTTTCAAGACAATCTTCAGTAAAACCTCTAAGACTTTCTACTGCTCTTGTAAGCATTGATTTCTGTGTATCTGCACAAGTTAGTATAAAGTAGAATTCCTTATTACTTATTTCGGTATAACGAGGAACTGTTCTATCAATAAGAGTTTTTAGTTGAGCGTCCATGGTATAGAAATATATTGGAGTAGCTAATACTATGACATCAGCATTAACCATTTTATCCAAAATTATGCTCATATCGTCATTTTGTACACACTTATGAGTATTATTACAGACGCCACAACCCATACAATAGTTAATATTCTTATCTTTTAGAAATATCTTTTCAACTTGATTTCCAGTTTCAACTGCACCTTTAAGGAACTGATTACATAGTGTATCCGAATTTCCGTTCTTCCTTGGACTAGATGATATAATTAAAACTTTTTTTCCCATATTAATTCTCCTTTATAATAAATTTTTAACATCATTAACGATTAATTCAGCAGTCAAATGATTTTCCTCTAAGACGTCTTGAACGTTGTAACGGTCTAAAAACTCTTTTTTCAAGCCAAAGTTTAGGACTTTCATATCAGAGTTGCCATAGAAACGGGAAATCTTTTCACCAAAACCACCATCAAGGATACCATCTTCTAGTGTAACGACTACCTTATGATTTTCCTTTAAACTGTTTAAAAGTTGAGTATCTACACCAGTGATATATCTAGGATTGATTAAGGTGGCATCAACGTTTAAGACATCTTTCAACTTAGTGACGGTTTCCTCACCTAGTTGATAGAAGTCACCCAAGGCAATAATTACCACTTCACTGCCGTTTTTAGTCACTTGATACTTGTTTATATCACTATAATCTGTAAGGACTTCCCTATCACTAGATATCACCCCATTAGATGGCACTCTAATAGCCACAGGATACTTATTCTGTTCAATACTCCATTCCATCATAGATAGATACTCTTCTTTACAAGTAGGTGCTAAGTATACTAAGTTTGGAATGTTGGACATCATAGGAATATCAAAGATACCTAGATGTGTGACATCATTCATACCATATACAGAAGCCGAAAACGTCAAAATAGTTACTGGATTGTTATTAACACACAAATCTTGAGAGAGTTGGTCATAAGTCCTTTGAATGAAAGTACTATAAACTCCATATATAGGTTTAGCACCGTTCTTAGCCATTCCAGATATCATGGCAACAGCATTTTCTTCAGCTATGCCGACATCTATGAATTGGTTACCTGCTAACTTTCTTCTATTTGGATTAAATCCAAATACGGTAGGAGTAGCCGAAGTAACTGCTACTATGGAACTATCCTTTTTCATCTTACCTAGAAGATATTCAGCAGTGATTTCGCCATAATCTTCACCAGAAAGTTCAACTAACGATTTACCTGTAGCGATATCGAAAGGCGTACCCCAATGCCAAGTTTCTCTATCCTTTTCGGCGTAGGAGTACCCTTTACCCTTTTGGGTGCATACATGGACTACTATAGCATGGTCAACATCTTTGACTTGCTGAAGTTTTTCTATAACCTCCAATAGATTGTTACCATCTTGAATAAAGATATAATCTAATCCCATAGCCCTGAATAGATTACATTCAGCTTTACCATTGGTATCACGGAGAAGTTTCAAATTTTTATATATTCCCCCATGATTTTCAGCTATAGACATATCGTTGTCATTTACTACTATGATAAAGTTACTATTCAATTCGGAAGCATAGTCTAAACCTTCAAAAGCCTCGCCACCACTTAGAGAACCATCGCCTATTACTGCAATGATGTTACCAGTTTCATTTTTAACATCTCTAGCCTTAGCAAGACCACACGCTAAACTGATAGAAGTTGAAGTATGTCCGATGGTAAAAAAGTCGTGTTCACTTTCACTTGGATTGGAATATCCTGAAACGGAGGAATATTTATCTTCATAGAGGAAAGCATCATTTCTGCCAGTCAACATTTTGTGGCAATAACTTTGATGTGATACATCATAGACTATCTTATCTATTGGAGAGTTAAAAACGTAGTGTAATCCAATAGTAAGCTCAACCATACCTAGGTTTGGTGCTATGTGACCACCTTTTTTACTCAACTTAGTTAATAAAGCGTCACGCATTTCAGAGGATAAAACCTCTAACTCACTTAGTTGCAAAGACTTTAAATCTTTAGGTGATTTGATTTTTTCAAGATACATATTTAAGAAAACCTCCCATAATATTTGATAACTATATTATAATACTTAGAGTTTACTCTAAGTCAAGAGATTTTTTTTAATTTTTCAACTTTTTTAAAAAAAGAGACTTCAGCCTTGAAGTCTCAAAAGGTAACATTTTTATTGATGTTTTTTAATACACAAGTTTAAGATAAATCCAACGACGAACACTACAACACCAACACCCAACATCACAAACCACATAGATATAAACTTATCTAAAGTAGTGTTTAAAAATCCTGTAACGGAGTTAAAAACTATCTCAGATTTTACCGAAAATGAGGAAAAATAGTCTACACGTTTTAGATATGTACAAGGTATAAGCATCATTATTGATGATATACTTAAACTAGTACCAATCCAATATACGTTATCTAAGAAGTAATGTTTTCCATTCAATGCTATCAAAAAGATTAGTAATATCACTAAGATGACTATTACAGCCACTTGAACGTAGTCAACGTATGGTAGATAACTTGCAAGTTTATCAAGTAATCCAACAGATTTTAAGGTATTCCAATTAAACACATCACATTGAGAAGTAACCTTATCTATGGCGTTTTGAGTAACGGTAGATACTTTAGAATAGTAAACATCATCTTTAGCATAGTTTATAGATTTAGCATATTCATCAAAGAAGGTATTTATGGAATTTTCCAACTTATCGAAGTTGTAGGTAATGGTTAAACTGTTTGGATTACCTCCAATATAGTTCACCCCATGATAGGTTAAATCATCTGTAATAGTTTCAATTTCATCTAAGTCTATGGCATTAAGATACACTTCTTTAGGAATACCCGTAGAGTTATACTGTTCTTGATAGTAAGTATCTAAAGAGTTATATATGCTAGAGTATATGTCTTTAGTTTCTAAAGTATCAAAAAAGGCATCACCCGATATGATATAACTCTTAATAAATGATAATATTCCAAGTAGTATGAACATAAAGACCATAAACACGTTAATCAATACACATGGAAGATATTTTTTTAAGTTTTTCAAAACAAAAATCCTTTCTATTTTAGAAGTGTCAATAAACATAGAATTTTGATTTTATCAAATCACAGATTGCACCAACTCTAATATTGGAAGTACCTAAAAGCTGAATTTTACAAGTATACAAAGTTAAAATGTTTTCATCTTTAGGATTTACATAAGAATTATTATCCTTGTTAAACTCAATCTTTTCACGTACCTGATAGGTAAATTCACCATAATTAGTGTTTAAAGTCACGATATCACCAACTTGAAGATTATCCAAATTAGCAAAAAAAGTATTAACATGAGCATCTATTACAGTATTTCCATCAGTCCCGATAACTGCCGATGTAGTCGGTTGACAAGCTCCTTTTTCCAATAAAGTTGAGTTACTTCCCCAATACACTGGTACGGATATATCCACAGTTGGACAGTTTAACACTGCATACTGTTCTCCAAAGTTTGGATAGGTTACTTCTCCAGTAGGTGAAGTTTCCCCCGAATATCCCATGGAAATATCATTATCCTTGATTACCAAACCTTGTTCAGTGGAAGTTACTTTCATATCGTCCATAAATGCAAGACTTATGTACTTAGACATTACGTTATATGGCTTGATGCCACATAGCACTAATATAGCACCACACAATATAAGCATAATCATTGGAGTGACTATAGAAAGAATTACTCTTTTAACATACTTCTTCTCCATAGATTACCCCACCTTTTTAGAAATCTTAAATAGACCATATCCAGATAATCCAATAATAGCCAACATAGAAAGGATTAATCCTGTATAATCTTTGCCAGTATCATCTATGGTAGTGCCAAACTTGGTAACACCTATTAGAGTACCCTCACCATCTCTCAAAGATAATGATATGTTATCTGATGAAAGTTCATCTACAGAAAAGTTATATCCCATAGACTTTCCAGCTTCTACGATAGAGTTCACAATGTTTGCTTTACTATCAATATCCATCTGTTTAATAATACTATTCCTTTCGGCAGTGGTTAAGTTACTCATAAATTGGTTTTGCTCTTCTTGAGGTAGAGAGTTTACAAACTCAATCTTTTCTTCATATGACATACTTATAAATTCACTTTCTTCTATTGGACTTTGATAGTCACTTTCAATATTTGCAATGTCTAGTTGAGTGTAAGTAGTCGTAGTAGTCACGACATTATTCAATTGATTAGTAGTAACTTCTTGTGTTGGTAAACTTGTAACGTCTGGTTGAGTAGTTACAATCTCTATAATCACAGGATTGCTAGTCACTACAGGTTCGGTTTCAGTATCTATAGGATTTTCAACGTTATCATTATCGGTAGTTGGGGGTTCGTCTGGGATATCTACGCCAAAATCATCTTTTATCTTATCGTTGGTAGTTCCATAGATGTTATACAAAATAGAAATAGCCTTATCGCACTGTTCAGAAGTTACTTCTATATTCGCCCCCAACGATATGTAGCTCTGTACTAAGTTTTCAGGCATACCGACCTGTCTAGCAACTGCTATAACGTCCTCTTTAGTGGTAGCACTGGAATGAATAGGGGTCATCAAACTCAATGCACATACTATGGATACTAGAATAGTCAAACTTTTAATAGATTTTTTCATCTTGAATACCTCCACATACTTATAATATAATATATTATATCATAGGACGAAAAAAAAAGCAATCCAAAAGGATTGCTTTTTTATGGGCCATCGGGGACTCGAACCCAGGACCGTCCGGTTATGAGCCGGGAGCTCTAACCAACTGAGCTAATGGCCCTAAAATGTTAGTAAAATCAGAAGTCAAAAACATGACTTCTGAAATACTTTTATAAATATCGGCATCGATTTATCTTCCCAGGTCGTCTCCAACCAAGTATTTTCAACGTTACAGAGCTTAACTTCCGTGTTCGGAATGGGAACGGGTGGAACCTCTGCACTATTAACACCGATTAATTTACTCTTTAATGACCCGTACGAGAATCGAACTCGTGTCTTCGCCGTGAGAGGGCGATGTCTTAGCCGCTTGACCAACGGGCCAACTAGTGCACCATCACGGGCTCGAACCGTGGACCCACTGATTAAGAGTCAGTTGCTCTACCAACTGAGCTAATGGTGCAAACATATCAATCGTGCTAAGACGATATAATACAATGCATTTAGAAAACATCTTGAAAATTGAACATTGGCAAAAGGTAGCAATCAATAAGAAT
>JBJFHM010000030.1:0-1667 GCA_051893615.1 Oscillospiraceae bacterium | reverse complement strand
TGAGAGTTTTCTCCACTAGCGTCTTCCCAGTAAACTCCTTTGATTACTGTTTTTCGCCAATTATCGCACTTATGAGATTTATCACGATAGGCATTGAAAATAGTACAATCTGCATTGGTATACATCAGTAACACACCCCACGATACATTAATCCAGTAGTGCCTAGATATCTTATACAGAGTTTTCTCAAGTAGCTTGGAAAGTTCCCACCAGTAAGGCTCTCAAGACTATCTAAAGGATTTGCCCAAGATACAGAATACTGCCCAATCTTTTCGGAAGTCTTAGCACCTGTGATATTTCCATCATTAAGTTGATTGCTATCATAGATATAATAAGCCTCCGCAATGGCACAAGTACACTTTTTTATCAACTTTTCAACAGATTTATCCTTGAGAACCTCTGTATTTATGCGATAAAACGTCACCTTGTCGATATATTCGGAGGCACGTTCCGAAAGAGTTCGGAACTGCTCCATATCTGTGATTAGTTTCCCTAAAAAAAAATCTTGATAATAACCAAAATCAGCGTAAGCCATTATATCACCTACTAAGCAAGGTGATTTGCAGTAATAGAAACATATGTTACTGCTACGATTTTATCATCAACGAAGTTTGCTATTTCTAGTATATCACCAACGCTTACTGGAATTTCAGTAATGTTAATTTCTAGAATTTTTCCAGCATAATCTTTAGAATATTGTCCATAAGTTGCTCTAATGCTTGGATTTACTTTATAAGCATAAGTAGTACCTTCTTTTCCACTAGCTTTTGGAACTATAATAGCTTTTTTGTTAAGTGTACCCTTGATGATATCTACCTGTAAACTAGAGGGTGAATATATAGAATAAATGGCTTGAGGTCTAGTAACAGTATGAGCATAGACTTGTCTACCATTTATCCAACTTGCTCCGATGTGCTTACCGTCTTTCATATCTTCGAGTTTTACTGGTACACTCCACTCATTTACACGAGTTGCATACTTAGGGTGACCACACACAAATTGAAGATTTGCAGTGCTATCGTTCCATTCGTAGACGGTAAATCCAGCGATTTTGCCGACTGCACCAGTCTGTTTGATTTGGTCACTTAGAGCAGAACCATCTGCAAAGTGGTCTTTATCCTTAAGAAGTAGAGCGTAGAAGTCAGGAGTTGCAAGTAAATATCTGTTATCCTTTGGAACGTTAGCTTTAGACATCTTAGTTCTAATATCAACGATAGTATCGTAAGCATTAGAAACGTCGATAGTAGTAGCATTGTAAGTTGTACCTTCAGCTAAAAGAGTAGAACCGCCATCGGTATCCATAGTTTGAGTCATGGAATAACCTGCACTGTCAAGGCGTTCAGCGACTATGCCATCTGGAACGGCTTCAGCGTCGTAGCCGTCAATGATTTCTGATACCGCCTTATCCTTATTGATTACTAAAGTTTTATAGGTTGTAGAACTTGTATTAGCATTGATACCATTAGCCTTGTCATAATCGGATACTTGTACTTCCACATCACGAACAGGGATTTTTACTGCTCCAGCAGTTGGTGAACCCTCATAATCGTTGTTGAACACAATTCCGTCTTTTAATACTAATTCAGCCCTCATTTTAGCGAGAACCATGTCGGAATATCTTTCTTGTAATTCGTGAGCCATTTAAATTCCTCCTAAAATTTTAAGTT
>JBJFHM010000029.1:0-7894 GCA_051893615.1 Oscillospiraceae bacterium | reverse complement strand
GTCTGGACTTTTAGCAGTAGTCAACGCCTCTGATAGCGATTTCAATAAAATGAATGATGCTATGTACAACTGTGATGGTGCTGCTCAAAAGATGGCTGAAACTGTAAATGATAATCTCAAAGGTGCTTGGACTACTTTTAAATCTGCTACTGAGGGTGTTCAACTTGCTATATACGATAATTTAGAAAATCCTCTTAAAAAATTAACTCAAAATGCCACAAGATATATGAACGAATTTAATTCTGCTATATCAAGTGGTGGTTTAGTGGGTGGAGTTTCAAAAATTGGTGATGTTTTAAACTCTTTACTGACCGATAATTCGGGACTTATCCAAAATGCAATAGAAACTGGTACTAATATGATGTTAGGACTGGTAAAAGGCATTGGAGCAAACTCTCAAAGCATATCAGAAGCTATATCTACGCTACTAACTAACGGATTTTCTAATGGTGGTAGTGCATTTACTGGTTTTTACAACATGGGAATTACAATGTTGACCAATATCACAAAAGGAATAGCAGAAAATTCGGAACAGATTTCTAAAACTGTTACAAATATAGTAACTTCTATTGCGATTATTCTTTCTAATAATATTCCTACCTTAATATCTTCTGGAGTAACTATCATTGGGGCAATTGTTACTGGTATAGTTCACAATCTTCCAATGTTGTTGGATACGGGAATAAATTTGTTGCAAACTATTCTAAACGGCTTGATTTCTGCACTTCCAAATATTTTGACCTTTGGAATTACTTTAATTACTACCTTAGTTAATTTTATTATAACCAATTTGTCAATGTTGGTAGAAACAGGTATGCAACTAATAATTACTCTTATTGAGGGACTAAATCAAGGGTTGCCAACCTTAATAGCTATGATACCACAGATTATTAATTCAATAATTCAAATATTTATGGATAACTTTGGCATGATTATGGAACTCGGTGTTACATTACTTGTGAGTATTTGTCAAGCTATCGCCGAAAATCTGCCAATGCTAATACCTACCATAATTGAGTTAATCTTATATGTGATACAAGTTATCACTGAAAATATTGATACTATCTTTCAAGCAGGTGTAAGTATACTTTTTGCAATTATGGAAGGTATTATACAATCATTACCAATGCTTATTGAACAAGCTCCAGCAATTATTAATGCATTTTGTGAGGAAATCAATGGGCATTTATTTGAATTAATTGCTGTTGCAGGGGCTTTGATATGGTCACTTGTAACAGGTTTAATAGATAATCGTCAATTGATTTTTGATAATATAAAAGAAATTCTACTAATGATTTGGAATATCATATCTATGGTAAATCTTGCAAGTTTAGGCAAAAATCTTTTAACTTCGCTAAAAAATGGAATTACTGCTATGAAAGGCTCTTTAAAAAGTAGCATTGATGATATTATCAATATAATTAAAACTAATCTATCATCATTACCTGCCAAACTTAAAGATATTGGTGTTCAAATGCTATTAGGCTTAAAAGATGGATTTTTATCCATGGTAAGTTCTGTAGGTGATGACATATTTAATGCCGTGTTTAACATTGCTCAAGGCTTAGCTGACTTTTTGGGTATACATTCGCCCTCACGTTTAATGGCTGATATGATTGGTCAATATATGCCTATGGGTATCGCAGTAGGTTTTGAAAATAAAACACAAAACGCTATTGAAGATATCAACAAATCTTTGGAAAATGGCATTAGCGATATCGAAGTTGATGATATTAACAGAACCTTAAATTCACAGATTACAGGTATAGATATTGATGGTATATATTCACAACTTAAATCGTTGAACTATGCTCAAAGTGTTCCAAGCTATTCAGGAGTGGTTCAATCGGCGTATAAATCCAGTGAAAATCCACAACAGAATATCAATACACAAGATAACAAAACTTATGTGATACAAAACTATCTCTTCAAGAACTCACAAAAGTTGAATGAGTTTGTCATAAAAGCTGGAGCGATGGAAAATGCAAGAAGTGGAGGCGTGGCAATATGATATTTACTATTTTTGGCACTGATGGAGTAGCTGTTGATATCCATAGAGATACGGTCGCTAGATTTACTAAATTCGATAAAAAATATAAAAGGTTACAAAAACAGTATACCTCATCAACTGGAGAAACGATAACATATGGACAGCGTTTAAATGTGGAGGTCATCAATTTTACGATAGAATGTAATCAGGATAGTTATGACCTTTTTATGCCAATATTTCAAAATTCGTATGAATACACGATAAAATACAGCTTTGACGATACTAAAATTTTTGAAGAAATTACTGGAAAAAAGTATTTTTTATCTTCGGAAATCACAGAAAGTAAAATTTATAATGCTGATGGTGGATTATATACCATATCAGGAACGTTTGAAGAGGTGTAATCATGTACATATACGAACAGATTGACGGATATATTAGATTTACCAATGGTGCTGAATTTCATTTTGATGATAGCAACATCATTGATGATGATATATCTATAACACAACAAGCTACCCCAGATAACTCCTTTTCCTTGGGCGGAGTATATTCAAGCACTCTTAGTATGACTATAAGGATTACAGGAAATACTCTAAACAGCTATAATATTATAGGTTCTAAAGTAATTTTAAACAGTAAATATGGCAATTCTGGTTGGATACATCGAGGAGTGTTTTGGGTTACTTCCGCTAAAAAATATCAAGATATTTATACTATACAAGGCTCTGATGCTCTTATTTGGTTTGATAGCTCTATTTATGATGATAATGGCGATAAAACATTATCACAAAATTTAAGCGATAGCTTTAATGAAACACTAAAAAAGCAAAGATTAACCTTAAAAGGAACTCTATCCGAACTTGTTAAAATAGTTTCTAACAATTTAAGTGGGCAGAATGTGGGTAACCTCACACATGATGATGGTAATTTTGTTTGGAATGATACCGCCCCTATTCCAAACGCAAATTATGAATGGGGCAACTATTGTATCACTGAAGAATTTGCCAACAGTACTGAAATCACATCACCAAGAGATTATTTATCATACATTGGCACTATTGCAGGTGGCTTTATTGAATGCAAATACAACGCTGATAGAAATTTCGAGCCTTGCATATCAATTTCACGTTTTGAAGACAATCATGATAGTTATTACTATATAAATCCAAATAATATAGAATTGGATACTTTAGAAGTAGCTGATTTTACTATACATGCTAAACGTTGTTATGTTGAAGTCTATTCAGGAAGTACAGGCTCAAGTACATCAACCGTTTCTGGTAACGATAAATGCTATTTTACTATCGATTTAACGGGTAATCCTTTCGTAGACGGGAACTGGACATATACTCACAATCTAAGCACAGACGACAGAAGCTGTATGGCTTTATTAGATAGCTTAGCACAACTCTTTGGCGAGGGTTATTACAATGGAGGGTTTTATATCGCTAATGGTGATGGAAAAACCCACCAAATAACTATTAGACCTTTCCGTTGTACTTATCATTGTCAAGATAAGCTCCACTTAGGTCAACGTGTTATGCTACCTTACGATGCTTATTTTAGCGTATTAACAAAAATCATATGGAATTTTAGAGGTGGCTACGAATTAGAATGCTCAGGAGAAGATAATCGTATACTTTTTGATAGTGCTAGACGTACACCGTCGAAAAGGGCTAAAGAAGAGGCTATATCTAAAGCAAAATATCTTGCTGACCAACTTAACCAAGAGTTTCAAACTAAAATGAGCGACCAATATGAAGCCTTTTCAACCGATTTAACATCACAATGGGATACTTTACAGTCACAAATAGGAGATTTAAATAGCGTTACTGGTGGTACTCAAGGAGATTTGATATCTCAGTGGAACACTATACAGAGTCAAATTGGGGAAATTATAGCAAATATCGATAATTTAAAACAAGAATTAAGAAATCAAGGTTTAACAATATCTTAATGGGGGTGAATTATGATTTTAAAAGCTAATCAAAAGTACATAGATACGTCTAATATAGCACATTTGCTAATAAATGGCGAAAAGAATGCCGATATTATCAATTTTCAAGTTGATAGGTATTATCATGATATAGATTTATCCACTTGCGACTTTGTTTTGAGGGCAGTCAACGAAAATCAAAACTTAATAGACCAAACTCTTGATAAATCAATAAATGATGATAATATTATTTTAAAATGGGTTATCAATGAGTATTTTACCGCAGTTGATGGCAAACTTCTACTTGAAATTCGTGCAATCGAGGGCGATAACTTGATTTTAAAGTATGTGATGTCACCTATCTACGTCAAAAGTTCAGCAACTGGTGAGGGTTTACCCTCTTTGGATACTGTAGAAAAGGCTCTTGATGATATGCAAAAACTCCTTGAAACTGCTCAAAATATCGCCGTTAAAGTGCCTTACATCGATAATGGAAATTGGTGGGTTTGGGATATTGCACAAAATCAATACGTAGATACTGGTACTTCTGCACAAGGTCAAAAAGGTGATACTGGTGAAAAAGGTCAAGATGGTCAAGACGGTTTAAACGGTCATGATGGTATTGATGGTAAGGACGGAACTAATGGAATTGACGGAAAAGATGGAGAAAATGGGTTATCTGCTTATGAAATTTGGCTAAATCAAGGAAATATTGGCACTGAAATCGACTTCTTGAACTCTCTAAAGGGTGAAAAAGGCGACAAGGGAGAACAAGGCGAACAGGGGTTGCAAGGTATACAAGGCATTCAGGGTATCCAAGGCGAAAAGGGAGATAAAGGGGAAACGGGTGCAGATGGTTCAAATGGCATAGACGGAAAAGACGGCACTAATGGAATTGACGGCATTTCCCCAACTATTACCATTGCCGAAAGTACTTCAAATAGTTACATTTTGACCATTACCGATGCAAATGGTTCTTTTAATACTCCAAATCTTAAAGGAGCTGACGGAACTTCTGGAAGTGGTACAGATATCAAAGTGGATACAGAACTTTCGGAAACTTCGGAAAATCCAGTGCAAAATAAGGTGATTACTTCAAATTTAGGTTATGTTTGGACGGATATCACTGATTTAAAGTCCACAAATACTACTTTGCAAAGTCAAATTAATCACCTTAACGACCTGATTAACAATCTTCCTAGTGGTGAAACTTCCACAACTGTGTTATTTGATAGTTCTAACTACTCCAACTATCTGGATAGCTTTAAGTTAAAAAATTCCCAATGGGACGATAACGAATATACAATATCACAAGCTAACGATAAAAATACATCTTTTTGTGTAAGTGAGTATGAATATCAATTAAGGTTATCCACAATGTTTGGTTGGTCTTCAAACGTCACTATTTTGTGCTTAATCCCTATCCAATTGAATACAAATTCAAGATTGTTGGTAAACTATAACTGCACAACTACTGGAAGCAATATCGCCGTTGAAGTGCTATCCTCTGCCGATTTTACTTCCGAAAGCGTTGCAACCTTTGAGAATATTCCATCATTTTATGCCGATGATGGCACTTATATGTCGGTTAATCTGTTTCCAAATGGGAATATCGAGAGTGGTACTTACTACTTGAGATTTAAATATATGACAGTAAATCCAATATTTTTAATTAAATCTATTGAGGTGGTTTCATGAAAGAATGGCAAAAACGTGCTTTAAGGACGTTTTTTCAAGCGTTTTCAGGCGTGATAGCTATGCAATTATTAGCGTATCAAGGGCAAGAATTGACTAAAACGGTGGTTATATCCTTAGTGGCTAGTGCTGTCGCTAGTGGGATTTCAGCAGTTATGAACTTAAACGAATAGAAAGGACTTGGTTTTATGGAAAAATTAACAATTATAATTAACAAGAATAGTCATATTGTCTACGAACAAAGCAAAGACTACGATAACTGGAGCTATGATGGTAAATCTGTTATAATCGAAAAGGGAGGTCGTCTTATAGCAGTTTACAGCATTTCTAATATCATTAGTGCTAGTACTGCTATAGAAAAGGAGTAGAAAAAACATGGAAGTAAAATACAAAATGATAGATGTTTCTCATCACAATGGGGAAATTGATTTCGCTAAGGTCAAAGCCGATGGCGTTCAAGGTGTGATTATCCGTGCTGGATTTGGTTTTAGAACTCTTGACAGTTGTTTTTTGGAAAATATTAAGAATGCTTTAGCCGTTGGTTTACATATCGGGATATATTGGTTTGGATATGCATCAACTGTTGCTCAAGCCAAGCAAGAAGCTGAGTTCTTAGCAAAAACCCTAGACACTTATAGAGGTAAAATTGATTTACCCATTTTTTACGACTGGGAATATGATAGCTACAATTACATTAAAAAAACTTATGGAATTACTGCAACTAAACAATTAGTATCCGATATGACACAGGCTTTTTGTGAAGTTCTTGAAAAATATGGCTATTTCAGTGGCTTTTATGCCAACATAGACTATTTAGATAACTTTTACACTCAATCCGTTAAGGATAGATTTTGTTGTTGGGTGGCTCAATGGTCTAGCAAGTGTACCTACTCTGGTCAGTATGGCATTTGGCAATATGGAGCTTCTACCAATAAGATAGATAATCCACAAGTAGATGGAATATCCTCTAAGTACGTTGATAAAAGTTACTGCTATATTGATTATCCAAGTATAATTAAATCAGGAAAATTCAACGGCTATGGCAAGACTAATGAAACTATCGTCTATAATTATGATGTAAATGGTGATGGCGTGGTTAATGAGAAAGACCTCAAGACGTTAGAGGATTACCTCAAGGAGATTGGCGAAATTGATGACAACTCCACGTCCACAACTGAAAATTATTCAGTTTGGCAAGGAGTTAAGACTTTCTCTTATTCCAAAGATAAAGATATTTTCCTATCACCACATTTTCAGGTTAAAGAGTTCGCAAGTATCGACGGCAACGGCAAATTATATTCCGATAATGTTCTTATTTCATACGATTTAGTGAAAATGTTAGAAAAACTCTATGAAAAATTGAATTGTACAAGTATCACAATCAATTCAGGATATAGAACTTCTCAACACGATAAGGCGGTCGGTGGCTCTGGAACAGGGCAACACGTTCTCGGTAAAGCTGCTGATATCGTGTGCAGAAACTCTAGTGGAATTATTCCAGCACAGGTTGTGTGCTGTGTGGCTAGTGAAGACATCGGATTTGGTGGAGTTGCTAACATCTCAAGCAGATATCAAGCAGTACACGTTGACGTAAGGACAGGTTCACAATATCGTGGCGACGAAATTAGAGGAAATAGTTCCATTTGGAACTATAATCCATCATGGACTGATTTCTATGTCTACTTCGGCTTATCTCAAGCAGATGTTGAAAAATATACTAGTTAATATTCGGGAGAGTTAGAACTCTCCCAATTTTATATAATGAAAGGGTTTAAAATAAAGAGTTTTATTGCGTGGATTGGTGGAAAATCACTTTTAGCTAAGAGGATTATTTCCGAATTTCCACAAGATGTTGAAAGATATGTTGAAGTGTTCGGTGGTGGTGGTTCTGTGCTATTTGCTAAAGATAGTCATGCTCCACTTGAAGTTTATAACGATGCAAATAGTGACCTTGTGAACTTATTCCGTTGTATGAAATATCATAGGGAAGAACTTGAAAGAGAAATAGATGGTTATATAAACAGTCGTGAAGTGTTCCAAGATTTGAAAAATCGCCTTGAACATGGCACAGGTTTTACAGATATCCAAAGAGCAGGAATGTTTTTCGTTAAGACAAAGATTAGCTTCGGTGCTGATGGGCGAACTTTTGGTTGTCACAAGCGAAACTTATCTACTGATAGATTTGCTGAAATCTCACAAAGATTAAAAAACGTGTTGGTTGAAAACAAAGACTTTGAAAACCTCATCAAAGTTTATGATAGACCTAACGC
>JBJFHM010000028.1:0-1713 GCA_051893615.1 Oscillospiraceae bacterium | reverse complement strand
CCTGAAAGCCTAAAAAGACATATCAAAAACGGTATTCTTGAAACTGAACACGAACTAAGAGAACTTTTTAGAGAATACATAAACTACTGCTATAATGTTCAAAATTATGGAGGTAGCGAGGTTAAATATAAAGGCATGAGCCGTATAGACGTTTGGAATAAATCTATTCAAGATGTTGAACTCAGGGTTACCAATGCAGATAGTCTAAGTTTACTACTTATGAGAACCACAGTCGCTCAAAAGATTAGACGTGAAGGAGTTCGCATTAGTTTTCAAGGTGAAGATATTTGGTACTATGATGAATATATCACTTGGGAACATATCGGCGAGAAAGTATTTGTAAGGTTTGACCCTTCAAATCTTGCAGAAGTTAGACTTTACGACTTGAATGATAAATATTTATTTTCATGGAAATGTGCTGACCAACTTATGCTTGAATACATCAAGGAGGGCAGTAAACAGATTGGTGAAAGTAATCGTCTTAATAGAAGTGTGGTATATCAAATTAAAGAACGTAATAAAGAACTTAAAGGGAAAAAGTTTCATATCACTAGAAAAGATACCCTTACAGCTACTATTAACAAAGGAAAACAAAAATTCGTTGTACATTTACCACAAAATACTACTATGGTTACAGTCGATGAACCTTTACCGATGGCAAGTGGTGGCGAAGATATGAGTACAGTATCATTTGATATTAGTAGAATTACTTCGTTTAAAAAACAACAGAAAGGTGATTAATTATGGAATATACAGAAAATCAAAAAGTGACCCTTTCCAAATTGGAAACACTTATTCAAGAACAAGGTAGTCAAGCTAGTGCATCAAGCGTTTTGGGTATAACACCAAGTGTGATATCATCACTAAGAAAGGGAACTTATACTGGAAACGTTGAATTTATTCTTGAAAAAATAGAAGATTATTTTAAAGTAAAAGAACAATATCAAAAGATATACAAGACTAAAGGCTATGTTAAAACTTCTATATCTGAGAGCATTTACGGATTGCTTGACCTATGTCAAACTGAAGGTGGTATAGCAATCGCTTGTGGTGATGCAGGTATCGGAAAGACTAAAGCAGTATTCCAATACAAAAAAGACCACCCTAATAATTGCTTTGTTATAACATTAAATCCATGCTTTAGCAGTGTAAAAAGTGTATTAGGTGCAGTTGCTGATGAAATTGGAGCAGATAAACCTAAATCTAAAGATGGTCTTTGGTTATCTTTAAGAAATAAACTCTCCGATGGTATGCTTATAATCATTGATGAAGCTCAAAATCTAAACTTTAGCACTATTGAGGCACTTAGAAGTTTACCAGATACCTTTGAACACGAAGGACAAACTCTAGGAATTGCTTTTGTAGGAAACCCTGGAATACTAAGTTATATTCTAAGTGATAGAGCTAAGTTTGCACAGATTATCAATCGCAAAAAGACTACTGGAATATATACTACCAGTAAGATTGAACGTGAAGATATCCAAAAATTATTCCCAATGATTGCTGATAAAGATTTAGAAATCGATTATCTTTGGAAGATTGCCAAATCTATTCAAGGTATTCGTGGAACTGTAAATATCTTCGATAAGGCAGTAGCAAATGGCAACTATACTTATGAAGGCATAAAAGCTGTTGTAGATGCTTTGAATATTGTCATCTAGGAGGTGTTTATATGAAACAAGGAAAGAAACCAACACGTGAACAATGCAAGTT
>JBJFHM010000027.1:0-39965 GCA_051893615.1 Oscillospiraceae bacterium | reverse complement strand
TATGGGTGCTGAACTTGGTGCTACTACTTCTATATTCCCATCTGATGAGATTACTAAACAATTCCTAGAGGCTCAAGAACGTGGTGACGTTTGGCAACCATTATCTGCTGACGATGATGCAGTTTATGACGAAGTTGTAGAAATCAATCTAAGTGAATTGAAACCTCTTTCTGCATGTCCTCACTCTCCTGATAATATCAAAACTGTTGCAGAACTTAAAGGCATGAAGATTGACCAAGTTTGTATCGGTTCTTGTACTAACTCATCACTATTAGATATGATGAAAGTTGCACACATCTTAAAAGGCAATAAGGTTCACCCAGGAGTATCTTTAGCGATTGCACCAGGCTCTAAGCAAGTTCTAAAAATGATGGCTGATATGGGTTTACTTTCTGATATCATAGATGCAGGTGCTAGAATTCTTGAGAGTGCTTGTGGTCCATGTATAGGTATGGGACAATCTCCAAATTCTAAGGGTATTTCCTTAAGAACTTTCAATAGAAACTTCTTGGGACGTTCTGGAACTAAAGATGGTCAAATCTATTTAGTATCACCAGAAGTGGCAGCATATTCAGCAATCAATGGAGTATTCTCCGACCCTACCGAACTTGGTGAAATGCCTAATTTTGTACTTCCTGAAAAGTTCACTATCAATGACAATATGATTGAACTTCCTGAACCTGAAGAAACTATGGACAGTGTTGAAATCCTAAGAGGGCCAAACATCAAGCCATATCCAGAGACTGCTCCACTACTCGATACTATTGAAGCACCAGTATCTTTAAAGGTTGAAGATAACATCACTACAGACCATATTATGCCTGCTGGTGCTAAGATTTTACCTCTACGTTCAAACATTCCAGCGATATCTCAACATTGTTTCACAGTCTGTGATGAGACTTTCCCAACTCGTGCAAAGGAACTAGGACAAAGTATCATAGTAGGTGGTTCTAACTATGGACAAGGTTCATCAAGAGAACATGCTGCATTAGCTCCATTATACTTGGGAATTAAAGCAGTATTGGTAAAATCTTTTGCAAGAATACACCGTGCAAACTTAATCAATGCAGGAATTTTACCTTTAACTTTCGTAAACGAAGCTGACTATGATAGCATCTCACAAGGTGACGTTTTAGCAATCGAAAACGTTAGAAAACTCGTTGAAGATGGTGTTACTCAATTCAACGTTATCAATAAGACTACTGGTAAGGAAATCCCTGTACTTTGTGAACTCTCTGGACGTACTAAGGATATTATGTTAGCAGGTGGTCTACTAGATTACACTAGAGAAAATATGAAAAATAATTAATATATCCAAAGGTGGATTTGTAACACAATCCACCTATTTTAAAATAAAGGTGATTTTATATGAAGTTAGCAGAAGCATTATCCGAAAGAGCAGACTTGCAAAAAAGAATATCACAATTGAATAACAGACTTTTAAATAATTCTAAAGTTCAAGAAGGTGAAAAACCTGTTGAAAATCCTATTGAATTGTTATCCGAATTAGATAACTGTATTTCTAAATTAGAATATTTGATAAAATCCATTAACTATACTAACTGTGTAACCATCATAGATGGCATATCTATTGCAGATTTAATCGCTAAAAAGGATACTCTAACTAAAAAAGTTACAATCACTAGAAATTTTTTAAATTCGGCTAGTGAAATAGTAAATCGATATTCTAATAAAGAGATTAAAATTTACAGTACTGTGAACGTTGCAGAATTACAAAAAAATCTTGATTTACTATCCAAAGAATTAAGAGAACTCAACGTTAAAATACAAGGTGCTAACTGGACTACCGACTTAATAGAAAAATAAAATTTTATAATCTTGGTAATATATTTTTTAGGGTGGATATACATCTCTCAGTAACTAATAAGGTTATTTGGAACGATTTCTTATTTATTATGTAAGTATCTTATAGTTACATATGTATACAATCAGACATACTTTCTTGGAAGTATTTGATTATTTATAAATTATTGTTACTACCAAATATCAACTATTAAATATATGGGTGGGTTCGGGGAGTTTTTTTATACTTTAGTGGTATCTTTAGAGGTTACTATGATTGTACATAATATTAAAATCACAATTGAAAATTCTAAGTTAAAAGATAATTTTTCAATTCCTAAAAGTGAGATTATCACAAATATTGATATCCAAACGATTGATAGAAAATCACATTATTGTATAAATGATAACATAGTAAATCAATCTACAATAGATTGCATTTTAAATCTAAAAAAACAGTTTGATGGGAATATCATAGCTTTGAACTTTGCAAACGCCAACTTTTCGGGTGGTGGATACATCTTAGGTGGAGATGCTCAAGAGGAAAGTCTTTGCAGAACCTCTATGTTATATTATGCCATTAAAGATTGTACTAAGTTTTATAATCACAATAGATTTAAAAGCGTTCCTTTTATCTACTCCGACTATATGATTTACTCTCCTAATGTGCCAATTATCAGAAATGGTAATGATATGCTTTTAGGTAATCCAATTGAATGTTCGTTTATCACTTGTCCAGCAGTAAATAGAACTTTCGCAAAGTTTTTTAATTCCGATAAGAAGATTAAATCTATTATGAAACACAGAATTGAAAAGATACTATCTTTAGCAGTGAGTAAAAATCCACAAGTGATAGTCTTAGGTGCTTGGGGTTGTGGAGTTTTTGGAAATCAAAAAGATGTGGTTTTCAATCTGTTTGAAAACGCTATCAACGAGATAGTTCCTGATGATGTTAAAATTATCTTTGCAGTGATTTAGATTTAAGGAGGTTTTTGCTATGAAATGAAATGCTAATCAATACCAAGAATTTAAAAACGAACGACTTCAACCAACTCTAGATTTAATTCATAGATTACCAAATTTTGAATATAACAAAATTATTGATATCGGTTGTGGTTCTGGTATGAGTACTTTTCCATTAGAAAATGCTTATCCGAATGCCAAAATTGTAGGTGTAGATATGTCAGCTGAAATGCTTGAAAAAGCTAAAGAACATGAAAGTAAAATTCAATGGGTTCAACGTGATTGCAGTAAATCCATTGAAGATTTAGGCAAGTTTGATTTAGTCTTTTCCAATGCCTTTCTACAATGGCTTGATAATCAAAAAAAATTCTTAAATGATATTGCAAATATATTAAATCCAAATGGAATTTTAGCTATGCAAGTACCAAATTATGATATCATGCCTATAAAAAAATGTACTGATAAAGTATTATCTACTTATGGCGAAACTTTTAAAGATTTAGACCAACATCTATATAATAATGCTTCTTTAAATGAATATTACAATATGTTGAGTGCATCATACAATAATATTCAAATTTGGCAAACTGATTATGGTCATATTATGAATAGTTATGAAGATATCATAGACTTTATAAGTAGTACTGCAATTAGACCACATCTATTAAGATTAAATCCTCAAGAACAGAGAATATTTAAGAATAAAATAATTCATGAAATAGAAAAAGAATATTCAACCTGTAATGATGGAAAAATAATCTTTCCATTTAAGAGAATTTTCTTTATTGCACAAAAAACATAAATATTAAAAATCAAAGTTTAATTTTAAAATTTTTGAAGATATTTTTGATATCTTCTTAGATACTTAATTAGTTATTAGGCGATTATATCGCTAAAAATATATTTTGGAGGTTTATTCCTATGGCAGATAAAATCAAAATGACTACTCCCCTAGTTGAAATGGACGGGGACGAAATGACTAGAATTCTTTGGCAATGGATTAAGGATATCTTAATTACTCCTTACGTTGACCTAAAGACTGAATACTATGACCTAGGTCTTGAGTACAGAGAAAAAACCAAAGACCAAGTAACCTTCGATAGTGCTGAGGCTACTAAAAAATATGGTGTAGCTGTTAAATGTGCGACTATCACACCTAATCAAGCTAGAATGAGTGAGTACAATCTAACACAGATGTGGAAATCACCTAATGGAACTATTAGAGCCATCTTAGATGGTACTGTATTTAGGACACCAATCTTAGTAAAGGGAGTAACTCCATACATTCCAACATGGACTAAACCTATTACAATCGCACGTCACGCTTACGGCGATGTATACAAAAACACTGAAATGAAAGTTGCAAAAGGCTCTAAGGCTGAACTATTAGTAACTAATCCAGATGGTACTCAAACTAAGGAAACCATCTACGATTTTAAAGATAGTGATGGTATCATTCAAGGTTTGCACAATAAATCCGATAGTATTAGAGGTTTTGCTCGTGCTTGTCTAAACTACGGATTAGACCTCAAACAAGATGTTTGGTTCGCTACTAAAGATACTATCTCTAAAAAGTATGACCACACTTTTAAAGATATCTTCCAAGAAGTTTATGACAACGAATATAAGGAAAAATATGAAGCTCTAGGCATTGAATACTTCTACACTTTAATAGATGATGCAGTAGCTAGAGTTATCCGTTCAAATGGTGGATATATTTGGGCTTGTAAAAACTATGATGGTGACGTTATGTCCGATATGATATCTACTGCATACGGCTCACTTGCTATGATGACTTCTGTATTAGTATCACCAGATGGCATCTACGAATACGAGGCTGCACATGGTACTGTACAAAGACATTACTATAAATATCTAAAAGGTGAAGAAACTTCTACAAACTCAGTAGCAACAATCTTTGCTTGGAGTGGTGCTTTAAGAAAACGTGGTGAACTCGACAACATTCCTGAACTTGTAGACTATGCTAACAAGTTAGAAAAAGCTACTATCCAAACCATTGAAGATGGCATCATGACTGGTGATTTATACTTAATCTCCAAGTTAGAAAATAAGAAGAAAGTAAACTCTAAGGAGTTCTTAGAAGCCATTAACGAAAGATTATCCTCTATGATGTAGGTTTTATACAACTCAAAAAGCATTAATAAACTTTATTCCCATAAGATATTTAATCTTATGGGAATTTTTAATATCATGCTTGACCTTGCTCAATGATTTTTTTAAGTTCTTGGATATAATCTAAAGCAAAGTCACTTAACTTTAATTTAGAATTTACTATATAACCTACTTGCATACTATCTTTAGCGTTTAGTGGTACGGAAATGATATTATCACCATTAAGGTTACTATTAAGTAATCCAGTACAGATAGTATATCCGTTAAGACCTATTAAAAGGTTAAACAATGTGGCTCTATCGCTTACGTGGATAACCTTTTTTCTTGGAATAGTACTCAAAATCTCTTCTGAGAAGAAAAAAGCATTATGTGTACCTTGTTCAAAACACAAGAATGGATACTCTTCTAGGTCTTGTAAATCAACCATAGACTTATCTGCTAAAGGGTGTTTGGAACTTATAAATATGTGTGGTTCTGCAGTAAACAACGGATAAAATTCTAATTCATTCTCATTAATTAATTTTTTAATGATATTTTTATTAAAGTCGTTAATATATAAGATGCCTATTTCACTACGAAAATCGGCGACATCTTTTATAATTTCATAAGTACGTGTCTCTTTTAGAGTAAACTCATAGTCTGGATTATCAAACTTTTTAATGAGATTGGAAAACGCTGTAACAGAAAAAGAATAATGTTGTGTAGATATTGAACATATCTTTTTAGGGCACAACTTATTTTTATATCTGTATTCTAAAAGGTTGGTCTGTTCGACTACTTGACGGGCATATGATAAAAACTCTATACCATCATTAGTGACAGTAATTCCTTTGTATGCTCTTTTAAAGATTTCAATACCTAATTCATTTTCAAGGTCATGAATAGCACTTGAAAGTCCTGGTTGAGATATGAACAACTTCTTGGAAGCTTCCGTTATAGATTTACAATTAGCAACCTCTACAACGTATTGTAATTGCTGTAAATACATTTTTTATTCTCCCCTATTTATACAATTGTCTATTAAGATAATAGATTTAACTTTTCTTTTTCTAATAAAATCCTAGTTACACTTTCGTCGATGCGACTCTCTGGAATTTCTCCATCTACTACTGATTGATACACTGCTTCAAAAGATTGATTTAAATCTTCAGGCATTAGGACTATATCAATTCCCGATTTGATTGCCATAACGGAGGCTTTACCATTAGAATAATCTTCACTAGTAGAACTAGAAATTGCACCCATTTGATGAGAGTCAGTTATAGCTATACCATTAAAATTCAATTCATTTCTAAGCCAATCAGTAACGATAGTTTTAGAAAGGTCACAAGGAAGACCATCTGAAAGATTTTCAATAGTCATATGACTAACCATAACGAAATCTACACCAGCATCAATCCCCGATTTAATAGGGATAAAATCTACAGATTGAAACTGTTCCTTAGTTCTTTCCACAAATACAGAGCCGTCATGAGTATCAGCATCAGTACTGCCTAGCCCTGGAAAGTGCTTTATACAAGCACCCACATTATTATCTTGGATACCTTTAACTACATTTTCAGTCATTAAGGCGACCGTCTGTGGATTACTACTGAAACATCTTCCAAACTCATGTAGACCATTATTTATATTTAAATCAACATCGGAAACGGGAGCAAAGTCAACATTAAAACCAAATTGAGAGATATCAGTTGCAAGAGTAACACCAATATTATAAGCCTCTTCAGGATTAGCATTTTCGCCATAGTATTCCATAGGCTGAAGTTGAGTAGTCCCTAAAGTACTGGATACTCTAGCTATCTTTCCACCTTCTTCATCTACGCACATAAAGAGACCTATTCCATTGATATCTTTCATATACTGTTGAGTAGTAGAAAGCATCTCTTTAGTCTGAGTATCACTTTCTAAATTATAAGCAAAGTAGATTATTCCTCCTACAGGATAACTCTCTAAATAAGATTTAGTAGTTTCATCAACTTGGGTAACTGCGTCAACGTCTGCAAGGTCTTCGGGAGTCACTATGAACATTTGATATATTTTTTCCTCTAAAGACATATTATCCAAAATAGATTGTACCTTTGTTTCGATAGTATCCTCTATGGTGATGGTAGTAGTGATGGCTTCAGTACCATCACTGATAGTAGTGGTATCTTGTGAGGTCTGTTCAATACTAGTTTGGGTGGTTTCATCTGACAATTGAGAACTTTCTCCCCTACAAGATACTAATACACATACGTTTAAAAGCAAAGTTCCTATTAAGATACTTCTTTTTATAAGATTTTTCATAACATACAAAACTCCTTAAAGTTAGGAAATATTATCAATCCATATAGATGTAACCTGAGATATCAGCATTTGCACAAGCATTGATACCATTATCACATAGAGACCAATCATCAAGATACCATAACATAATATAAGGCTCTACTTCACCAGTATTGATATCCCACCCAGATGGTTCTTGTACTTTATACTTTTCGCTATAATACCAATTTGGTTCTTTGGTATTTAAAAATGAGCTGTCATCACCATTTTGCCAGTAACAATAAAAGTGAGGTGTATCACTATCATTATTGTAGATTTCTACTTTACCACCAAGCCAAAAGTATTTTAATCCTGAAGATTTTGCTACACTCCTAATAGCATTAAATTCATTTAAGTTGGTGAAAGTAGCTAGTTGATATCCATTAGTTAAGGCATCATTGTAAGCCTGTTCCCAAGTGAATGAACCTTGCTTGAAATAATAATGATGTTTCACATCACTAGGCTGAGACGATACAGAAGTAGTCGTATTAGTGATAGTCGTAGTAATCGTAGGTGTAGTGGTAATGGTAGTAGTGATTGGTTGAGTAGTCGTAGTAGTAGTAAGCTGGGTAGTTGTAGTAGTAACTATCTGAGTAACAGTAGCAGGGATAGTAGTTCCTCTTGTAGTAGGCTGAGTAATAGTCGTTGGTATCGTAGTAAGATATTCCGTTTCAGTCATAAGAGGAGTAGTCTCTGTAGTAGTTTCCGTAGTCATTTCAGTAGGAACAGTAGTATAGATTACTTCTTCATTTTCTGTTAAAGTAGTCTCTATAGATGTATCTTCAATAATGGTAGTCGTTTGACTATTTTCAAGATTTACGACACTATCAGCAGTATTTATGGAGTTGTTTTTATATATCATAAATCCAAATAGGAAACCTACCATAGCTACCACTATACAAGTGATAATTAAAGGTGTAACATTATTATTTTCTTTTTCAACTTCACTATTATCATTAGATATTACTTCAACAGGGATAGGTCTAGTATTAGATACTTCCCTATCGTTAATATTAGAATTATATCTACTTTTAGAAGTAACATTATTCTTTTCTTTTGGAGTACTTTTAATCCTATTGATTGGTTTAATATCTATATTATCTAAATCTTGGATTAACTCACTAACAGATGAATACCTCTCAGATGGGTCAATATGACACATCTTTTGGACTATTTTCATCAAATTAGAGTTTACGTCACCTATTGATGGAAGTACTCCATTATCACACGCCTTAGTAAACTTATTATTATTAAGTAGTTGATATACTACTAATCCAAGTGAGTAGATATCACTTTGAATACTATTTCTTTTACCGTTTAGAACCTCTGGTGCCAAATACGTGATATCCTTTGAAACTGATAAAAGACTATACATTCCAAAGTCACTTAACTTATATGAATTATGTTTATCAAACATTATGGTTTGGGGATTTATATATTTATGAGTTAATCCTTTACTGTGTGCCATAGATAACACATTTAAAACATCATACAAAAGTTTAACTACTTCTTTTTGAGAAAATGTATAGTCTTCTTTTATTTTAGTAGATAGACATTCAACATTATCTATTTTAAAGATGACATCATAACTTAATATTCTACCATCTTGAATGATTTCTTTTATTAAAGCGTCACTGTAAGGAGCAAAATTATTGCAATCTTTTAGGACGTTAATTTGAACCATATTATTTAATATCTTAATTAGATTACTTTGAACATCATCGAGGGAGCATTTAAGAGTATTAGCAAAAGTTTCAGCATTAACGTTAAAAGCTTTAATAACAGATATTCTTCTATCATCTTTATTTACTATTTTATAAACGTTAGGAAACTTATCTGAACAGATAACTTCTTGAATAAGCCACTTATTCCATAGTGGTTCATAAGAAGATAATCTATTTTGCAAATTTAAATTCATAATAAAAGACCTCCTAATAGATTAACCCTAATACATTTTAGTTTAGAATTTATTATACCACGAAATGTGACTTTATGCAAGAAAAATCTTAATTTAATATAACGTCAATTATTGATTAAAGGACGTACCCATATTTTGGGATACGCCCTTTAATATACTTGATTATATCGAAAAAAATAGGTTATACTATACTTAAAAATAGTATCAGGGGGATATGTTTAAACCATGGTAAAACGTTTATTGATATGTGCCATTACTATGATGGTCATGTTTTTTTCATTATATATGCACATACTATCCATTAGTGTTAATGACGATTATTCAGAAATAGCAAATAATCAATACTCTTACACTGTAGATATAGGCACAGTATATGGAAACATCTATGATAGCAACTTTCAACTTATGGTAAATAAGACAGAAAATTATATATCAGTAGTAAATCCTACAGATGAGGCAATCAACGAAGTTTCTCAATACGTGGTAGATTTTGAAGAATTTCAATCTAAATTAAGCAGTGGTATGCCGTTTGCCATACAGACTACTAAGAATATATTCAAATCTAAAGATATTTATTCATTTACCATTCCACAAAGGTATGATGAAAATCAAATAGCCAAACATCTAATAGGATATATCTCCAACGGTAAAGGAGTTTCAGGATTAGAAAAATCTTATGATAGTTTTTTCAACGAAACTAAAGTAGACTACAAGATAACTTTCACTAAAGATGGTTTAGGTCACGTTTTACAAGGGATTAATCCAGAAATAAGCTCAACACATAAAGTAACCGATGGAATAGTTACTACTATCGATAATGATATCCAAACTATTTGCGAAACTGCTATGCAAAACGTTGAGAAAGGGGCTTGTCTAGTAACGGACATATCCACTGGTGAGATTAAAGCTATGGTTAGTGTTCCTACCTTTGATATAAATAATTTAGAAGCATCTTTAAACGATAACAATCTACCATTCATAAATAGAACTCTCTGTGAATATAGCTGTGGTTCTATATTCAAACTTGTGACTAGTGGTGTAGCATTAGAATGTGGAATATCTCCCGATTTCGAATACGATTGCACTGGATTGATAAAGATTAAAAATCAAGAGTTTAAATGCCATAAGCTAGATGGTCATGGTATACAGGATATGCGTTCTGCTATAAAAAACTCTTGTAATACCTACTTCATAGAGTTATCTAAAATCATACCTAATGAAAGATTACTAGAAGTCTGCCAACGTCTAGGATTTGGCAGAGAAACTGTATTTGCCAAAAATATATCATCTGCAGATGGATACCTACCTACCGAAAAAGATTTAGAAATCCCAGCTGAAAAGGGAAACTTTTCTTTTGGTCAAGGACTTTTGACTGTTACTCCTATACAGATTAATTCTTTAACGTGTGCTATCGCCAATGATGGTGAAATGCCTATACTATATCTAGTAAAAGGAAAGACTTCAAACGGTGTAAACCTCTATGATATAAACTCCCCTAAATATACGCCCGTATTCTCCGTAGATACTGCTAGAAAGTTACAGGATTTTATGAAATCTGCTGTACAAGATAATCCATCTTCAAACGGTAGACCTAAAAACACTACTGCCAGTGGAAAAACTTCAACAGCACAGACTGGAAAGTATAATCCTGATGGTACAGAAATCTGTCAAGCATGGATTACTGGATTTTTCCCATCAGAAGACCCACAGTATGCTGTCACCGTATTGGTAGAAAACGGTGGATACGGAAACACTACTTCTGCACCCATCTTTAAAGAGATTATAGAAAATATCGTTGATTTACCTCAATAGCATCATTTTAGATATTGTAATTTTTTAGTAACGTCCGTTATTAGACCATCATTTAAAGAGATATCATCTACTATGAGATAATCTAAAATATATTGAGTATCTTCGATAGTTTGGTCACCTGAAATTGAAAAACTTTCACAGATTAATGGAGTTATCAACTCATTTTTAGTATCAACAGTTATGGTTCGATAAAATTCATCAATAAAACTGCATAATTCGTTATATGTACAATCATATATTATCAATATGTCGCAGTAGTCGTCATATGTACCAAGAGTGACTATAGAACCCACAAATGGTATATACTCAGTATGAGGGAAGTTCTGTAATATTCTTATGATATCCACATAACCATCATGATAGTAACCATTATCATCATTTTTCAATAAAAATCTAACTGCAGTAAAAGGATAAGTTTGAACACTTCCAAAGCCGAAGTCGTTAATATCGATAGGAGTATAGTATTCATCGGGTTCTCCAGCAGGTTGAGAAGGTTGTATAGTAGTTATCTTTGAAGAAGATACACTATAAGAGGTTTGTGAAGTAGTATTATTAGAAGAAGTCACAGGAACAGGAATATCATCACCAGTAGTACAAGGATATTCTATAGTATTTTCTACACTGGTAGTGGTAATTAGAGCATTGGAATTACCTCCTTGTCCTGCTCCTATTGAATTATCTGTTTCATTTTCTAGGTTGGTTGTCGTAACAAAATCACCGTCAGTAGGTTCTTGAACAGTTGTACAAGAAATGTCTTGTCCTTCATTCGTTGTGATGGTAGTAGTCACTAATGAAGGTATCGTAGTAATGATTGGAGGTTTACTAGTACTTATTGATGGTTCATCATCAATATCAATTACACTCGATGTGGTAGTAGTAATTAAAGGTTTAGTGGTACTTATATTAGATGATATAGTACTAGTAATTAAAGGTTTAGTAGTACTTATATTAGATGATATAGTAGTAATCAAAGGTTTAGTAGTCATGGTAGGTTTAGTAACGTTAGAATCAATACTCGATTGTGAAGTAAAACTACTATCAGTATCATAGGTATTGGATATTGTAGTATGTATAACATCATCTTCTGTATTCGTGATACTTATCGAAGTACCATAATTACTAGACGTATCAAATCTAGCTACTTCCGTTTGGTTAGTAGATGGTACTGTAATTGTAACTAATCCACTAGATGTAGTACTAGTCACCGATACTTTCTGAGTGTCAGTTTGCAAAGATGAAGATATATCACTCTCATATGATGATATTAAGTTAGTATCACTAATATTCAAATCATCATCTCCAGTTAGATAGGAAATATCTGTAGAAAACTTGGTAAACTCTAAACTGTCATTAGAATTGCTGGTTGTTAATTCTGTAGTAGTAACGGAAGTACTAGTATCAATTTGGGTAGGAAGCTCCTCAATTGAAACACTAGAATATAATTTAACTGCAAATAATGAAAGTAATACAGTACAAGCCAAAGCACCATATCTTCTAAAGTTAGGTTTTGTCAATAGTAATAGTATTCTATTTTGCTTAGATTTAACCTTTTGGCAATCTAGTTTTTGTTGTTCTTGCTGAAGTAATAAAAGAGTATCATTTATTAGCTTATCACTAGGTTTTATACCTTTCATATAAGAGTTAAATTCATTTTTAAAACTTTTATGGTATTTACTCAAAACTGTATTCACCTCCTAATATTTCTTTTAAGATTTTTCTGGCTCTAGATAGGTATACCCTAACTAAAGCCGAATTAGACCCGATTGCTTTGGCAATCTCTTTTGTTGAAAGTTGTTCAAAATAAAACAGATATATTACAGTCCTATACTTTGGTGGTAACTGATTGAGAGCGTTTTTTAAATCCACACTTATTGTAGAGTTATCTTCCATATTGAAATCGTCTTTAATTTCTATGTAATTTTCATCGTCGTCAGTAGATATATTCTTATTCCAACTAGAAGATAACATATCTTTTCCACAATTAACGCATACTTTAATTAGCCACCTTTTTAGATGTTCTTCATTATCGAATTCATACTCATTTGAGTATCTTAGATACTTTAAAAAAACTTCTTGAAAAATATCATCAGCATCACTTTTATTCTTCGTCATAGAAAAAGCGATTTTGTAAACCGTATCTCCATATTTTTTAATAATACTTTCAACAGAGTTTGAGTTTTTATCCCCCAAAATTCCCACCTCTATTTTTAAGTATTTGGATTTTCTTATATTAACCCTCTACTATTATAACTGTTTATCTAAGAGAAATGTTACATAAAATATTAATTTTTCAAAAGTTTGTATAATATTCACAAAATATAGGTGGTAAAAACTTTGATATTTGTACAAAAAAATAGGTGGATTTCAAAAAATATCCACCACATAAAAAACTCATATTCAAACTATAGTATAAAACAGATTAATCCTCCACAACCTTCATTGATAACTCTTTCTAAAGTTTCTTGAATTTTCAATCTAGCTTCAAGAGGCATCTTATATAGCTTATTGTGTAGACCTTCGTTGACAAGTTCATGCAAAGATTTTCCGAAGATGTTGCTTTCCCAAATCTTAACTGGATTTTCTTCAAACTCTTTTAACATACACATAACAAGTTCTTCACTCTGTTTTTCAGTGCCAACTATAGGACTTACAGTAGTCGTGATATTAGCTTTCATCAAGTGTATAGATGGTGCAGAAGCCCTCAAACGAACCCCATATTTTCCACCCTGTTTAATAATCTCAGGTTCTTCTAGGGAGAGTTCCTCCATAGATGGCATTACTATTCCGTATCCAGTAGTTTCGACTTCTTCAAAAGCTGATTTAATTCTATCGTACTCTTTTTTAATTTTGTTAAGTTCTGTGAGTAATGGAAGTAAGTCAGCTTCACTTTGAATTTGTATGCCAGTAGTCTCACCCAAGACTTTATAGAATAGGTTGCTATCTAAAATAGCCGTTATGGTTACACTACCTTTACCCAAATCCATGTTACTGATGTATGCGTTATTTAACTCATCACATTGAGAGAGTCTTTCAGCCACTTTGGAAACGTCTTTCATAGTAGAAACGTTCTCTGCAGATTGCCTAACTGCATTAAAAACGTTATCTCTAAGCCAGTGACCTTTTTCAAGACTGGTAATCCATTTAGCTGTAGATATGTTAATCTCTTTAATAGGAAAAGAGTATAAAACTTCTCTAATGATATTTTTAATATCTTCTTCGGTGAGTTCCAAGCAGTTTAACGGAATTACAGAACTATCATACTTTTTGGATAGCTCCTCACACATAGATTTAATCTTTTGACTATTAGGATTGACACAGTTCATAACGACTGCAAAAGGCTTTTTTATCGCCTTTAACTCATTGATAACCCTCTCTTCACACTCTTGATACTCTTCTCTAGGAATATCCGAAATAGAACCATCTGTAGTGATTACAAGCCCTATAGTAGAATGTTCAGAAATGACCTTTTGAGTACCTATTTCAGCAGCCATATTAAAAGGTACTTCTTCATCAAACCAAGGAGTTCTAACCATTCTAGGCATTTCATTTTCGATATATCCTAAAGAACTAGGGACTATATATCCTACACAGTCAATCATTCTAACGTTTAGTGAGGTATTATCTCCCAATGATATGTTCACTGCCTCCTCAGGGATAAACTTCGGCTCTGTGGTCATGATGGTTTTACCTGCGCTAGATTGTGGCAACTCATCAATAGCACGTTCTTTTCTGTAATCGCTTTCAATGTTAGGAATTACAAGCGTTTCCATGAACTTTTTAATAAATGTAGATTTTCCCGTACGTACTGGTCCTACTACTCCTAAATATATATCACCTTCAGTACGCCTAGCGATGTCGTTATAGATATCTTTCACCATAGATTAACCCCCAATTTAATTAGAAATAGGTATTAAAATCATGCCATCATTCTGGATTATACTACTTTCTAAGTTATTTTCTTTAATAATTTCTTCGGCAGAGGTGCTATATTTCTTAGCGATATCCCAAATATCCTCATTTTGGATACCGTAGTATAACTTAATAGAGTAGTCGCCATCACGTACTTTTTTAGCAGTCTCATCTATTGTGATGTTGCTAACACAATCGACAAGTTTATTATCGTACATAGAGCCGTTTAGAGTAACATCTGCTTTAACTGATACCTCATTATTAGATAACATAGTGTAAGAACATGAGTTTATATTTATGATAGGTTCAATACAAGTATTTTCTGAAAGTGTTTGCATAGGAATAGAATAGTCAAATCCACAATCTTTTTCAATGATGATTACCATATTAGATGAATTTTCAGCTAACACACAGTATTGAATTATACCCATCATGTTGATGGTTTTATTTTCAGTATCTAACCTATATGATACGTTTTTAATACTTGCCCAACTATCACAGATGGTAGAAATTTCACCATCATTATATTCAAGAGTTTCCTTCAACTGAAAGGCTTCATTTAACTTAGTTGGAGGCATACTCACTTTAATGGTAGAAGAAGAGATATCACAAATATGTGATATAGAATAAGCATCAGTAACTATGTTAGTATCTATATCTTTGGTGGATAAGCACTTTAATCTAATAGTGGCATCACAAGTGATACTCTTCATAGAGTTTGTATCATCAGGGTTTACGGTGATGTCGCAAGATACTACATCACCAATGATACTATTGTTATAAGTACTATCTAAGTTGTCAATATCTATGATTTGACTGAACGGAAATGAAAAAGATAACGTTTCAGGTAATGGGTTTTCCTTATCTGGATTGTATAAAATTTTTATATTGATATCTCCTTTAGCTACTATCTTTTCAGCTACGGTTTTAACCTCTGTAATGTTTAGCGATGGCTCATATTTTAAGATGTTTAAAATAGGTGGTTTAGTCTGAGGTACGGAAGTATCTTCATTAAAGATAGCCGTCTTTTCGGCACATACCTTAGATATCGTATACTTTAAAGGCGTTTTCTTTAATTGGATATTCATTCCAAAAGCATCACAAACTACAGATTGTTCTTTCAATGAGTTTACTTTAACCTTAATAGATACAGCTCCACGAATATCTAACCTACGCTTGTTTACTACCCTACAATTGATATAATCTACTTTAGGAATAATCTCCACAAACGAATTAGGACAAGGTTTTCCAAATTCGATAGTCCTTGAATAGTTAAGTTTTTGGTTGATACATCTAACTGCACATTCATGTTCGCTACAGTACAGCACTCTAATAGATACAGCCATTTCATAAGATACTCTATCGTCTGCAACGTTTTGAGATAGTATTTTAGTATCGGTAACACACTTTATAACTCTAAAAATATCGGGACAGTAGTCTGGAAGGATACAATCCAATTCAACAGACTGTTCGTGATTTCCCTCAAAGACTACTTCATTAATGGATATCGTTTCTTTATTCAATTTAAAATCCATATATTTACCTCCAATTGAAAAAGATATTATTACAACATAAGTATATTTATCAATGGGATAAAATATTACTACAAAATAAAAGTTACTATGAGAAAATATCATAGTAACTTATGTTATTTTAGATTAGTCACTATCTATTAAGGTTAGATGGTATAAACTTTTTCAAAAAGACATTTCAACCTCCAAAGATTATATAAAGTTTCTTTTCATAAGTTTTGCTGGTCTATGTCCTGCCGATTTTAAGTTTATCTCATCGGCTGGGATAACATACTTTTTCATCTTTCTTCTAAAGTTCGCAGATAGTAACTTTTTACCTAAGATAGTCTCACAAACCATCTGTAAATCGGTATAGGTAAAAGTTTCAGGTAATAGATTAAACGCTATAGTAGTATATTCTATCTTATTTCTAAGACGTTCGATAGCGTAGGCTATTATCTTTGAATGGTCAAAAGCCAAATCGCTAGAGAGTTCAATCCATTCGCACCAAGTTCCATTAACGGATACGTGTAACTTATTACACAATTGAGATTTTAAGACTATCTTATTATCATCGGATTGTAACGTTAAAGTATAATATCTTTCAATAGTTTTAATTCCATCGATAGTAGTTTCATTTTGTGAAGTTAAATCATAATCTACACTAAACCATTCAACTTCTTTAGCGTCGTCACCTGCATGGGCGTTTAGCTTTTTAAAATCCACAAGAGCCATATAAGAACAGCTCATTATCCAACCACGGGGGTCACGGTCACTATCGGAGAATGTATATAGTTGCTCCAAATAGATGTTTTCCACACCAGTCTCCTCAAAAAGTTCACGTTTGGCAGATTGTTCAGTACTTTCACCTTTCATAACAAAGCCACCAGCCAAAGCCCACTTATCTTTAAAAGGATAGTTTCCTCTTTTAATCATTAAGATGTTCAACTTTTTCTGTGGTAATTTTCTATAGTTTTCAGTTTGGAAATCCTTAACGGTAAAGATAGCCATATCGACAGCTACAGATGGTCTTGGATATTTACTCATATCATAATTTTGTAGGAACTCTTTTTCAGTCATTATAGATACACCTTCCTTAATATACGTGTGTTTATTCAAAGATTAGTATATATCAAACTAGAAAATTTGTCAAGTCAAGTAATCCCAATTTTATAGATAATACCATTTTGATAAATACAAAATGGGACATCTTTTCTTGATGTCCCCTCTATGGTTAAAATTATAACTATATCCTATTTTCTTTCAGCTCTCTTAAACGTTGATACTTCATCTTAGTGGCTAGACCACCTCTAATATGACGTTCTTTTTTATTGGTATCTAGGACGTCTTTCACCGAATAGAATAGACTTGGTTGTAACAACTTTAAACTTTGAGTGACATCTTTATGCACCGTGGATTTAGAAATTCCAAACTGTTTAGCACAAGCACGAACGGTAGCATTATTTTCTACTATGTATCTTCCTAGGATAACAGGTCTTTCCTGCATTTCATTAGAACTATTCAAAAAAATCACTCCAATAATTTAGATATTTTAATAATAATGTATGTGAATAATAAAAAAAAAATACCTAATATCAAAAGTTATAATATAATGTGAGGTAATTAACTTCTAGTAAAAAATAACTAAATGATATTGAAAAAATCCGTTTATTGTGATATAATAAAGCTTGTTTAATATATATATCTTGAGAGGATTTTTCTAAATTATGAATGTGAATAAATATTTATTAACTGTGATAATCATATCTATAATATGCCTAGCCGTAGGTTGTAAAAATACTACTGTACCAACTCAAATAGGTGATACTGATGGCATTGATACTATTGGAACTTCTGAAAAAGTTGATGAAACTACTATCAATACCACTATAACTACGACATATACTATTCCTGTAAGCACCATAGAGCCTACTCAATATAAAAGTACTGTCAAAAATATTATTGATGGTTATGAAGTAATGTTGACTAATCTAAATGCTATAACCAATCAATTCACCATTTCGGATACTTGGACTAACAGTCTAACAGAATGCTACAATACTTCTAAATACTATCTTGATACCATGGTTAGTATGAATAGTGCTGTGCCTATAAAGTATCAAAAGAGCCACGAAAAACTAATATATTGTATGGAACATTATACTGCATCGATATCACTAATTCAACAGGCAGTGAACTGTTATCTCGCAGATGAAACCCAAAATGGTGACTACTACATGATACAAGCTATCAATCGTTCTGATTTAGCTAATACTACTTGGGAAAAAATCCGTGGTTATGGTGTGGTTGAATATACTGGCGAAACTTTAGTACCTCCAGTGACTACCGTAACAGAACCTTACATCGAAGATGAAGGCGTCGAATATACATTGAACTATGAAACTACTGCTCAAACTACCGTATATACTTATGATGACTTTAATGATGGCTACTCATTTGATGGTGATAACGTATTTATCTATGATTGATAACTGAATATAAACTAAAAAAAAGAACGTCTATAATTTATAGACGTTCTTTAAAGTTAAACCTTATATATTTTGGATATCTTGTTCATACTTAATAGCTTGATTAACCTTCTCAACTAATCCACTATCTTTGTGTTCAGTAATATCACCATCTTTGTCTTTAAAGACCACTTTTAACAAGATTGGAGTAATGATAGTAGTTACTACTACCATAATTACTACAGGACCAAAATATTTTTCTGTATCTATTAATCCCATAGATGCACCCTTATTCGCAATGATTAAAGCTACTTCACCTCTAGATACCATACCTACACCAATTTGGATTGCTTCCTTAGGAGTATATTTACATACAAGAGCGCCTAATCCACAACCTACAACTTTGGTTAAAACTGCTACAATAGTAAGTAGTACTGTAAATAATATTATAGTTCCACTCATGCTAGAAAGTTCTACCTTTAAACCTATACTTGCAAAAAATATCGGAGATAGTAACATATATGATAGTGTTTCAAATCTATTAGTAACGTAATGACTTTCTTTAGTACCTGCAATAGCAACACCAGCAAAGAAAGCACCTGTAATATCGGCAACACCGAAACCAACTTCAGCGATATATGAAAGTGCTAAACAGAATACAAAACTTGTAATTACAAATCTTCTCATATCTTTACCTTTTTTGGTAGTCCAATGGTTGAAAAACTTATGGAATAGGAAACAAGCTACAAATGCTACTACAAAGAATAGTAAAATCTTAATTAGAACTACACTGATTACAGGTTTTTCAGCGTTAGGGTCATCAGATGGTGCTAAACTTGTGACCAAAGTCAATGCTATGATACCTAAGATATCATCTATTAAAGCAGCCCCTAAGATGGCATTTCCTGCTCTAGTAGAAAGTTTACCCAACTCTTTAAGAGTTTCAACAGTAATACTTACAGAAGTAGCTGTTAAAATCAAGCCCATAAAGATATTTTCATAGAATACTTTGGTAGCATCTGCTGTACTTTCATTGAAAGGTTCAAATAAGAAGTATCCACCAAGCAATGGAACTACTACACCTATGACGGCTATTAAGAAAGATGCTAAACCACACTTTTTCAACTCATTGATATCCGTTTCTAAACCTGCAGAAAACATCAACACAATTACACCAAGCTCAGAAATGTTGCTTAAAAAATCACTAGATGGCACAAGGTTCAAAAATGCTGGACCAATAAGCAAACCTGCTACTAACGAACCTACTACTTGTGGCAACTTTATCTTTTTGGAGGCTAGACCCAAAACTTTAGTCGTAAGTAGTATTATCGCAATGGATAAAAGAAACTCATATTCTTCCATAAAATAACACCTCTTAAAATATTAAATTTTTACACAAAAAAAATCAAGAACGTAGAAATAAGGTAGGTATTAATTCTAATAAAAGAAACCTACTGAAAGAAATCGTCCTTGATTTCATTGCTATTCATTTATATTATACTTTATTTTTAGGAAATGTCAATCGAAAACCAAATATATTCACAAAATTTTAACATATAATCCAATTATTGAAAATTGTCGATTATCAAACTTAATTTACAGTTTTTGACTGTAAATCATCACTTTAAAATAACAGATATATTATTTAAGATACTATTCAGCAACATTTCCCATAACTATTCCTCTACCGTTGGTAGCGAAATACACCCTACCAAAGATGTCACTATCACCTGTGATAGACTTAGTTAAATTTCCAAATAGATGATAGTCGTCATTTATCTTATCCCAAGAGACGCCATTATCTGTAGAACGAAAGATACCACTTCCAAGTTCTTCAGTAGAACCCATAGCGTAGATAACCATAGGGTCACCATCGTTTTGACCTGCACCAAAACCTATACAATCAGCTTTTATACCTTTTATACTTTCAAAAGTTTTGCCACCATCAGTGGAGTGCATTAATATGCCACTGCATAACCAAACGTCACCCTCAGCAGTTGCCGTAGTGGATATCACTGCACTAGAAGAGATGACTGCATCGCTTTTAGTAAAAGTCTTAGCACCATCAATGGAGTAATAGAAGAGACCATCATTAACGGCATAGAAGTAATCATCATTGACCTTATCGGCAACCACAACGGAGTTATAAGGTAGTCCTTGACATTCAAACCATGTCTTTCCAAAGTCAGTAGTACCGTATGGCTTGGCTTGGATACTACCTGCACACCAAACTAAAGTAGTCCCTTTAGAACTTAAAGCTACCCTACCATCTTGATAACTTTCGTACCCAAGAGGAGTAGTTGTCACTAATTTCCAAGTTTTTCCACTGTCAGTGGAGTATCTAACGCCATGAGAGAAGTTTCCAGTATATGCAACTATGTCGGAATTTTGCCAAGCACAGTCTATATCGAATGGGTCACTATTTTTAAAGAAGTCGGTATCTTTAGGGGCTTCCTCAACGTTTTCATGACGAAACCCCGTCAAATCGCCCATGATGGAGTACATTTCAACTTGACCACTATCTCTAGGAGGTGATAACATCTCATATACAGCCGTTTCCTCTATGCCATCTGCGTGTGCCGTGATGGTTACATCGTTTCCCATATTAGTGGCGTTGGTAGTCGTAAAGATGGTCGCACCTGTACCATACATAATCTCATCGGAATTGAATGGATTAATATTTACATCAGTAATCCACCAACCCGTCTTAGCCTCTGGATTGCCCCACTTTAACCAATCCGAAGATGATGTATCCATAGTATAGTGTTTATTTTCACCTTGACCATTGCCGTCAAAGAGAGATGCCCAAGTCTTACCACCATCAGTGGAACGGTATAAGTTGTCAGTAGGCGACCACAATCCCAAAGATGATACTACCAAAGTATCAGGATTTTGAGCATCTACAGATACTCCACCAAAACCGAAACCCTCACCTGTGCCACTAGGGGTGATATCTGTACTAGTACCATCTTTTAGGTTGTAGGAGTATACCTTTCCACTAGTTGGAGAAAGGTTAGGACCACAATTATCACTGTATACTACGTACATATTACCATTGTCGGAAATGTCGGCTTGTAATGGATATAATCCCTTAAGAGTTTCACCGAACTGTTGCCAAGTTTCGCCACCATCTGAAGATTTATATATACAATTACCATCATTCATGGCGACGCCACAGTAGATATCGTTAGTCTTCTTGCCTTCACTAGATGAAGACTTATCAAACTCAACCCACATAATGCCAATTGGATTACTCTCTTGAGAATAGTCTCCTACTACTGGAAAACTTTCAACGAAATTCCATGTTTCGCCAAAGTCTGTGGAACGCATTAGACCATTATCCCTAGTGCCAAAGTAGATTATAGAATTATCATTTGGGTCAACCATAAGACGCTCACCCGTACCACGTCCCGAGATGTTGCCACCTAAACCAAAGTTTAAATCATAGCGTGTCCAAGTTTCGCCATAATCATCAGAAGATAAGATAGCACCATTACTATTAAGATAAGTTCCACACGCAAGATATACTCTATTAGGTTCTACATTATCAGTGGCAATACTTTCAATACCGATTAAGTTCCAATCGTCAGAACCTAAAAAGTCTGTGATAGGTAGCCATTTTTGTTTATCATTATCCCAACGATATGCACCACCGATATCAGTTCTAGCATATACTAAACCTTCTTCCTTGTAATTATATACCATACCTGGAACGAAACCACCACCATCTATGGCCACATTACTCCATTCATACTTTACTGTAGCACCATTAAGACTATCATCTTTAGTAACGCCAACATCTTTGCTACTAGATGAGTTATTACAACCAACTAAGAGAGTAGTCAATGCAGTAATTAAACACAGCTTTCTTAATATAGAATATTTTTTCATAACGTTAAATATATCCTTTCATAGATTAATTTATTTCAATGTTGTATACTTCATCATCTTTATTAATATTATTAGTAGTAACAACTATTTGAGAACCATTTACCACTATGTTAAAATTAGGATTAACTTCACCACCATCATTGTGGATATTAATATCTTGAACAGTGCCATCACTTTCTTGAATACTTAAACTTATACTTTCTTGAATGGTAGTATCTTGTGATGTTTGTTGAGTAGTCTCGATAGTAGTAATGACTTCATTTTCTAAAACATCTTGAGAAGTAACCTCTATGTTTGTGGTGTTGATAGTAGTAACGGAAGTATCATTATTAGATACTACAGTTTTATCACCCTTATTAGATATATAAAATATAATCATAACTAACAATATCATTGTAATTACTATACCCATGATAATAGGTAAACTTAAACCATTATTTTTCATATTAATACACCTTTCAATTGTTTAAAAAATATCTATTTAATTATGATGATTATATCATATACATATGAACTTTGCAAGGTATTTTTTTTTCAAATTCGGGAAATATTCTATAATTTATATAAAAAAATGGGGTAAATACTTGACAATTTTGTGGCTTTATGTTAAAATCTAATTTAGATACATTACATATGTTTTGAGGAGGTTTCTTATTATGGACTTAAACAGACCACTCACAGTGGCAGTAACAGGGGCTTCTGGCTTCTTAGGTACTTACATAACTGCTGGACTTAATAAGGCTGGTTACAATGTCATAGCTCTTGGCAGAGATAAAAAAAGGTTGAAAATGTTTGATGATATCGGCATCAAAACAGAATGGTGGGACTTACGTTATGCTGATAACTTCGATTTGAGCGAGGCTGATGTGGTTATCCATACTGCTGGTATGACCGATATGTGGGGAACTCTTAGAGACTATTTAAGGTTTAATCAAGATTTAACCGACATCTTAGTTCAACGTTGCATTAAAGACAAGGTTAAAAAGTTGATATATATTTCCTCGGCAGAAGTCTATACAGATAATAATGACCGTTTCGATGTATCAGAAAACGATTACGTAGTTGAAAACAACTTTAGTAACTTTGCATCATCTAAGATTAAAGCAGAAAGTCTATTAAAGACTTATGCAGGTAACTATTTAGATATCATAGTATTACGTCCAACCGATGTCATAGGTCAATGGGATACTAAATTCTTATGTAATATGGTCAAATTAAGTGAAAGTGGAGGTATTCCAATATATAAGAACGGTTCTAATTTGATAAATCCATGTAGTATAGAAAACTTTGTACACGCTATAGAACTAGCAGTAGCTAATCCATTGACACCATCAAAAGAGTTTAGAGTATATAACATCTGTGGAGAGGCTAACTGGAAGTTCAAAAGTCTAATAGATAGAGCCTTCTACTATATGGGAGAAACTCCTCATTATAAGAAAGAAGTATCTTTTGCGAAGTCATTGAAGTTGGCTGAAACTAATGAACGAAGTGCGTTTATCCAAGACGTTCCTGAAGCTCCTAGAATTACCCAAAGATGGTTATGTAAATATGGTGTATCTCTAACTATAGATAGCAATAAGATTAGAAAAGAACTCCTTTATAAACCTATACGCCCTATGGACGCAACTCTAAGAGACTTCGGAAATTGGTATAAAAAGTATAAAAAAGATAAAAACCATTTTATGGAGAATAAAAATATAAATGATACTTAATATGAAATCCCCATCTAAACTTGATTTAAAGATGGGGTATGTTTCTATTCTTTCATAAAAATATATTATATTTAACTAAATATAATAATACTTTAAGATATTAAAAATATTATTCAAAACTATTGACATATTGACCATAATCGTTTATAATTTATATAGTATATTATGCAAAAACGCCAAAGAAAGGAAGTTTTAGTTTATGGATTTATCCACATTATATAATATAGCATTTGATATGCTAACAGAAAAAAAATCTAATGGTTTTGGATTTAGTGTAAATGATAATTCAACTGTTACAGTAATATCCACAGAAGATGATGAGATTTTCAAGGCAACTAATGGAAATAAAATAGAAAATGGTAATCTAACAAATACTTGTTCAGAAACTGAAGCAATCTCCCTTATGATAAAAGCTAATAAATCTAAAATAGACACTATAATCACCTTGAATGTTGAAAATGGTGCTTTTGTTATGCCTTGTGAAAACTGCATAGATTTAATATTACAGATAAATAGTAAAAATATCGATTGTAACATTATGACCAACATTAATGAAAGTATAAAGTTAGGTACTTTCATCGATAGTAAAGATTTACTTAATAAAGAAAATGAAAACGTTATCTCTAACGATAGCTTTGAGGATTGGTCTGACGGTTGGGATACTTCTAATAACACTGACAATACACTAACCAATCTTAAAGACTTTAATATGCTAGATGATGATATTAACAATCCAATGCCAAAAAATTCAACACCGATAAGCAAAACTACACCTAGTAGATATTATCAAAGTATGTATAGTAATAACAGTCCGACACCTGTAGATAGTTCGATATCAGTATCACCTATAACTTCTCAAAATAGTAAACCTTTTAAAAGTAAAAGCATTTCTGACATCATGAAAAAGAATGGTCTTTCTGAAAGTGATAAAAAAGACTTCAACAAACAGCGACTTTTTAACGCTTTCACTACTGATACTATTACAAATCCAGACTCTAACAATGAAATTACGGATAAACAAGCATTATCTAAAAAGGAGCTGTTAAGAATGGCAAAGGAAAAGAAAAAAATGGCTAAAAAAGATGCGAAAATTTTAGAAAATACTAATAAAAAAAATAAATAATATTAAAAGGCATCTAAAAATAAAGATGCCTTTTAATATTATTATAATATACTTTGTAATTGATTAATTCTTAAATCATTTAGATATTTAGTAAAGTCTTCTTTTAAATCATCTCTAGAAAGAGCAACTTCAATAGAGGCTTGAAGAATACCAAGTTTATTACCCATATCATAGCGTTTACCAGTGAAGTCTACACCTATGAAACTATCACGTTGAGCCAGAACACGCATAGCATCAGTTAGTTGAAGTTCGTTACCTGAACCGTATGGAGTATTTTCTAAAATCTTAAAGATTTCAGGAGGTAGAATACATCTACCTAAGATTGAAAAACAAGAATAGATTTCTTCATCAGTTTGAGGTTTTTCAATCATATCTGAAACACTATAAAGATTGTCTTCAATATGTTCAACTTTTAAAGAACAGTATTTCTTGACGTCTTGACGTGGAACTTCCTTGATACAAACAGTACCTTTTCCATACTTTTCATATGCTCTACAAAGTTGACCTATACAAGGGTCTTCTCCTATGATTACATCATCACCATATAGAACGGCAAAAGGCTCATTGCCCACAAAGTTTTTAGCTTGTAGAACTGCATGACCTAAACCCAATTGTTGTTGTTGTCTCACAAAGGATATATGTGCTAACTTAGAGATATCTATAACATCTTTTAGATAGTCATGTTTTCCACTGCTTTCTAAACGTTGTTCAAGTTCAGGAACTCTGTCGAAATGGTCTTCAATTATAGACTTTCCTCTACTGATAATTATTAAGATATCAGTAATACCACTTTTAACGGCTTCTTCAACTATATATTGAATTGCAGGTTTGTCCACTATAGGAATCATTTCTTTAGGCATAGCTTTAGTTGCTGGTAAAATTCTAGTACCTAAACCAGCTGCGGGGATTACCGCTTTTTTAATCTTCATAAAAATAAAATCCTCCTAAATATATTGGTTATATAATAAACAGGTCAAAAAGTAGAGTGAAAACTTTAAAATTTCACTTGAAAGCATAACTATCAATATAGCGAAAAAATTAAAACCTTCTCTAACTTCCAGTAATTTTTTTAGATACACGTTTTTATTACTACGACCTTTTATAGTTTTGATATTTTTAACACAGTTATCAAAATATCTTGGCAATATCGAAAAAGATAAAAACACCCTAAACAAAATAAATAATGCCATAAACACATTACCAACCATTTTAAAAATGGTATTATTCACCAACAGTTCAAAAGAGTTCTCATATATTTGATTATAATACTGTATCAACATAGGAATTTCTAAGAAGAAGTTTACCAAAAAGGTAAATACAGTTTCGACGTACATCTTTTTACTAGCTAGATAATATTCTGGAATTAAAAGTGCAAAGATATTAAATGCACGTTTTTTATTAGTATCTTTTAACTTATAGAACTTTCTAGTACTTCCCAAAGATTTAGTATACAAATAAAATTCTAAAGTAGAGACACCATGAATATTCTCATCAGGATTTAAATTCACTTGATTTAAAATGTCTTTGGACATTTCTATAAATCTATTATATGAGTTATCCTCTAAATCCTCATTTGGTTGCGATTTTTCATGTGAAGAAGATTTTAAATCTACATCACTAGACTTAATTTCTTTAGATGTAATCTGTGTAGGTTTAAAGGACAATCCCTTTTCATGTAAGTCTTGATTAATACATCTATTAAAGACCTTGTAGCACTTTCTATGATAAGGAGTACCACAAACTTCACATACTACGATATCATCATCATCAGTAAACTTTTCATGACATACTATACATTCTTCACCTATAAAGTTCAATAAATCATCTCATTTCAAAAAGTAGTTTAGAGGTAGTTAATACCTTTATAATATTATAACATCATTTAGAAATAGTGTCAATGATTTTCACTATTTCAAGATAATATTTTAGAAAGTTATCAACTTCCACGGGTTAATTGTAAGGCTACTATTCCAATGATACACATTACTCCACCAAACATACCCTTTTTAGAAGATTTATCTTTTTTAAATATGCTTATTATGAACATAACTATTAAGATGAGTGGTTGTATCAAAGAGTAACTTATGACACTAATAGTAGCTACATAATTTTCAACCAGTGAACCTATAGTATTGATTACTCTAATTAATGACAGTTTTCCAATGGCTTTAGGATTTCTTTTAACATCTTCAATTGGATTGTAATAAAATAACATAATTAGACATATCAAAGCTAAACTGATACACATAGTTAGAGTACTACTACAAGTATCTTTTATTTCGTGGATTACTATACCATAACCCGATTTTCCAACTATGACACCAAACAATCCAAACCCAATTTTTTTATAGTTTACCTTTTTAGATTTATCATTAGCGATTAAGAACAATCCTGTAACTACCATAGTTATAAAAATCGCAGATACTATACTAAAATCCACATTATTAAAGAATATATCATAAAAGTAAGATATTACCACTCCTAAACCCAACCATGCTTTTAACTCAAAGGCTGAAAGTTCGGTTAAAGTAAAAGCAGTTAGATTAAACTCTAACATCTTACAGATAGTGAAAGCTCCCAATAGTATGAAGGTTGAAGTATTAGGTTGAAAATAGAAATCGAATGGAAGATACATTAACATAAATATCAAGAGAAAAAACGAAATGAAGAATGTAAACATATTTCTGGAAATCTTCTCCTTAGATATTAAGAACTTATCTGCATAAGAACAAAATGTGTAACACGCTACTGTACAAAGCATTGGTAACATAGAAAAATATCACTTTCCTTTCTAAAGTGATATTATATCATAATTTTAAGATTTTTTCAACAAAAGTATAAAATCTTTAGAGAACAGATTGGAAACTGTTCCCTAAATTTAAAATTTTAGAATTTTACTTTTCAATAGGTATCCATATTTCACTTATATAGTGGTAACTATTTTGATTACTTATGTAATACCATTCAAATTCATGAGCATTATAAAGTCTAATGATTAAAAAAAATCGGGATATGAAAATTAAGAATTTCTCCCGATTTTTATAATATTTAATGTATGGAACTACCTATAGTTATAGGATTTTCAATTATTACAAAGTTATCATTTATTAATTTAGTCTTGAGCCAACTATTCAATTGATTTAAATCTTTGGAAGTAAAATTATCTTTCTCATCAATCATGATTACTATCGTACTCTTGACTTCATTAGAAAGTTTTCCATCAAGATACTTGTCAATATAACCGATTGAACAACTATCTATACTTGGGTATAATGATTGTATCTCTTTAGCAAGTTGAGAAAAGTCTACTAAACTATTAGATTTATTAGTATCAATGGTAGTAGTTTGATACTTCATAAAGTCTTTAAAAGATGCTATATCAACATTATTGTTAATTAGACTTTGGATAAGTTCTTTTAACTTTTCGTTGTCCACACTAGAGTTAGTTTCTGTTTGAGTAATCTTTAAAGTCATGTCATCTAAATCATAGTCTACAAGTTTACTTTCTAAGTTGGCTAACGTTTGACTGTCTATGGTTTCACCTAAAAGAGCAATTTCAATAGTGTTATCTGATATGTTGGTTTGGATTACATCAGTATTTTCAAAGTTAAAATTTTCTTGGATATACTTATCGACATGACTATCTCTAATACTTTCATCGGTCATTTGATACGCTAGATATATACTAGGTGTTATAGTTATACAAGCTAAGATAATTATCTGTGTATGAACTCTTTTTCTAGCCCTATGTGATAAAGGCTTATACTCTGGAACTTTCATAATCTTTAAGACTAAGATGGTACTCAAACAGATAAAGAAACTATTTATAAAGAATAGATACATAGCTCCAAGGAAAAAATCCATAGAGTGTATAGAAAGACCATAACCTGCCGTACACAATGGAGGCATTAAAGCAGTTGCTATAGCAACCCCAGGAAGGACGTTTCCCTTTTCTTGTCTAGTAGTTCCAATAATTCCAGCTAATCCACCAAAGAAAGCTATTAGGACGTCCCAAATAGTTGGATTAGTTCTAGCTAAAAGTTCTGAATGTGCTGTAGATATCGGAGAAAGTGTAAAGTATATATAAGACGTTACTAAACTAATCACTACTTGGAGAACTAACCTAATTGAAAATTGTAACGCAGACTTCATATCATTAGTGGCGATACAGTAACCTATAGCCATAATTCCACCCATCAAAGGGGATATCAACATAGCACCGATTATGACTGCTGTAGAGTTCATATTTAATCCAATAGATGCTATGAATATAGCTAACATCAAGATACAAAGATTAGTACCTCGTACTTGTCCACCACTTAGAATTCTTTCCTTGATAACCTCATATGAGGCATTATCATAAGTAAGACTGAAATATTCTGAGATGTATTCACTTAACTTTTTCTTCAAGATGAAAACACCTCTTTACTTCCTAATTAACGACTTTAGATAAGCGTTTATAAAGCCATCGATATCGCCGTCCATTACTGCTTGAATGTTACCATTTTCAAAGTTAGTTCTGTGGTCTTTAACGAGAGTATAAGGCATAAAGACGTATGAACGGATTTGTGCTCCCCAAGCTATCTCTTTTTGTACGCCCTTTATATCTTCAATCTTGTCAAGATGTTCACGTTCTTTAATTTCAATCAACTTAGAGCGTAACATTTTCATGGCATAGTCTCTATTCTGATATTGACTTCTTTGAGTTTGACAAGATACCACCACACCTGTTGGAATGTGTGTAATTCTAATAGCAGATTCCGTCTTATTGATATGTTGTCCACCTGCACCACTAGAACGGTAAGTATCGACTTTTAAATCTTCAGGTCGGATATCTATTTCGATAGTGTCATCTATTTCTGGCATTACTTCAACGGCAGCAAAAGAAGTATGTCGTCTACCAGAAGCATCAAACGGGGATATCCTAACTAACCTATGCACACCTGCTTCGGATTTTAAAAATCCATAAGCGTTCATACCCTCTATTAGGATAGAGGCACTTTTTAGCCCAGCCTCATCACCGTCAAGATAGTCAAGAAGTTTAACTTTAAAATTGTGACGCTCCGACCAATGGTTATACATTCTGTATAACATTTCTGCCCAATCTTGAGCTTCCGTTCCACCAGCACCTGCATGAAAAGTTAAGATAGCATTTTTATTATCATATTCACCAGAAAGTAGAGTAGAAAGTTTAATATCTTCAAGTTCAGTTTTAAAAGATTTTACTTCTGAAAGTATTTCATCTACCATACTGTTATCCTGTTCTTCAATAGACATCTCCACCATAGTGATGGTATCCTCTAACTTATTGGCAAGTTGATTAAAAGTTGCAACCTTATTTTGCAAATTCTTTGATTTTTGTACCACTTTTTGAGAGTTTTCTAAATCGTCCCAAAAATTAGGCATTTCCATCTGTGACTGTAAACTTTTAATGGTCTCTTTAGCCTGTGATATGTTTAGAACTTCAAAAAGTTCGTTGATATCTTTTCTATAAGAGACCAATTCAGCTTTTAAATCGTCTAAAATTATCATGAATAAGACTTCCTTTCTTCATAAGATGTAATTATGTATGTATAATATTATACTACAAAATTTAGAATACTTCAATAGAAAATAAAAGGTGGATTAATAAAAATCCACCTAAAAAATATCAAAATCTTAAAAGATTAAAACTCTTCATCTGCTTCATCATTTAAGGCATTTTTACTCATAATTTTCTTTTTTAAAGCCATTTGACGAGCGACTTCAATCTTAGAGACCTTTTTCATATGGTCTAAAGAGTTTTGAATTAACTTTTCTTTTAAGGCTCTGCGTTCTTCGTCAAATACTATCGAAAGAGAGATATCATCACGGCTACCATACTTAGTACGTTTTTCCAAGTTAGATTTTATAGAACTTTGAGCATTCTGCATATCACTCACTAACGATAAAGCGATTAGATTATATTCTTCAAAACCATGTCTACTGGCAAAAGAAGTATATAAACCATCAGTAGAAACCATCAAAGCGATAGGATTATCGAACCTATAATAGCTATTGAAGAGTTCATAAGCATTAGAATTGCACATTGAAGCTGTAATGTTAGCAGGGTGACTTTCATCATCGGTGATAGGCATTTCTATTTCACCCATTTCATTAATCATGACTAAACTACCATCACCAATCTGTAAACCAAAAGAGAAGTCTTGACAGAGAACGCCAATTATTAAAGTTGTACCATAATAGGATTCCATCTTGATGCTATTAAACTCATTACCAGTGAATAAAGCCATCTCCTTATCTGTGATTGGATTTTCATTGTAATGTTCTAGAATTTTATCGTTCCACTTAGAGATAATATTCTTTTGCATTCTCGAAATAATCCTACTTGGAGTAGCACGAAAAGCCTTACTAAAAGACTTATAATCATTCATAAATTCAGCCACGGTCTCCATAGAAGATTGAACTGCTAATTTAGAACCTACATCACTACGAAAATGTTTTTTACTACCATGACCATCTGCAACTACACAGATAGAATAGTTATTATATGTATCAAAATCGGAACTATCTTGACAGACAGTCCCATTTTCCTCATGACTTCTACCCATGACGGTAACGTTTAAACCTTTAAACAATTACGTCACAACCTCCCCTCTTGATATGTAAATAATAGAACATCAGTCTATAAGGTTACCATTTTCATCTTCATTCATCTTAATACCTTCGACCTGATATATAGACTTATCTTGAGAAATATATAACTTAATATTCTCTATTTCATTTAAAGCATACTCTTCATTGATACATTTTACTATTCTTTTACCATCAATGCAGATATAGTAATAAGTTTGAAGGACTGCATTATCATCATAGTAAGATTTTCCCTTAACTACTGAAATAGTACATACTTTATCAAGGTTTATAATTTGATTATTCTTGTTAAAAATCCACATAAAAACTCAACTCCAATATATATATATAATAACATAAAAATGTTATGTATGGAACGGCTGATAACCGTTCCTACATCACATAATAGTATAAGTAAGATAGGTTTACCAACCAGCATCAAAGATGTCATTAAATTCATCATTTTTAGCGATATCTTTAATCTGTTTGCCTAACTCTTGTTGTTTTCTGCTAGCGACATCTTCTGCAGTCAATTCTCTGTTTTCGTTGTTGTCGGTTAAAGTCATGCTCTTGCTACCAATCTGTGAGGAAGTAACGGCGACCTTCTTAATCAAGTTAGCTAATTGAACGCCCGAATAGGCATGGACTACAGTATCAGGACTGCCGGTAAATTCAGCCAACATGGAGTCGTTAGCTTCTTTTCCGATGCCTAAAGCAACTTTAAGAGCAAATTTATACCAACTGTTAGCATTTAATCTTTTTAGACCAGCTTTGTAATCATCTGTAGGATAACCATCTGTCATTAAAAATATTACTGGTGCAAAAGATAGAGATGGTGAATTAAGGAAGTTATTTCTAGACATCTTAACAGAAAGTTCGGTAAAAGCTGCACCCATGTCAGTGATACCGTTAGCAGTCAATCTACTCCATTCGAACTGTTCAATGGAGATAGGTTCGGAATACATCCAACTGCACCCAGTAGAAAACTTAAGGATTGCTATTTTAACGTCAGTATCAGCTTCGCCAATCCTTCTAATTTCTGGGATTAGTTCTTCCATAGCAGTGTTAAGTTCACCGATTTTAGTACCTTTCATAGAGCCTGAGACGTCTATTAAGAAGAAAAGCACAAGACTTCTTTTGGAAACACCAGTAGAACCCAGTGGGTCATCATCATCTAAATAACTTTGATTATTAACAAAATCACTCATTAAAAATTTCTCCTTTATAAAAATTAATATTTATTTAATCCATATGATTTATAATATTAGCAGAAACGTCACCAAAGTTGATTTCTAGCCCATTCCAAATAGGAAATCCCTTGCCAACGCTTACGTTTTTAAATTCACCCGTAGGAACTTTAACAGACCATGTTGCATTAGAAAGGTTTCTAATACCAAAAACGCCTTTATGTATCTTATTTTCAATGACTTCACCTGCGACGGTATCAAAATCATCGGATAGTTTAGAAACGTCACATTGATATAGTTTAGCACCCTCATATATAGGAATGTCATAGTTTCCCTTACTTAAATGTAAAGAGAAATACTCAGAATTACACTTAGGACATTGATAGTTTCCATTAGACAATCTTCTAAAAGTAGATGCGTATGTAGTCCTACCACAAACACAATGTAAAATTTCCGACCTTAAACGTACAAATAGTTTTTGCCATTCATTTTCGATAGGTCTTCTATTAGGATTTTTTATACCATCAGTGAATAGTTTAGTAAAACAATCCCTTATATAGTCTGGATATATTCTCCATAGTTTTATAACGTTATCATGGATACCTTTAACTGGTCTATTAGTATCATTTTCTGGGTCATATACGAATACAGCTTCTTTACCATAATGAAGAAATTCAGCTTCTTCTGTTAAACATACACTCTTGATGACCTTTTCACCTTCAAGAGGGTCACCTCTAAACAATAGTTTAAACAATACCACACCTAGAGAATACTTATCTGTTTGGACGTCAGGCTTTGCAAGACCACGAACGACTTCAGGAGCCATATATCCAGGTTTACCACCAATTCCAAAATTGTAACCCTCAGGGGCGATATTGTCGCAGTCACAGACTAGAACGTCCCCAGTTTCGGTATTGATAAAGAAACCACCATCATTTAAATCTTGATAACTCTTTCCAGCCCTATGAAGTTGCCTAAAAGCATTGATAATATTGATTGCAGAGTTTACCATGGCGAATAAACTCTTAAATTGGACATCAGTCTTTATCGCTTTACCAGTGGCCTTATCGGTAGAGATTTTATACATATTTAAGATGTCTACAAAGGAATCATATCCTTCAGGTTTAAGTTCCATGATATAACCGAAACTGCCATCTATACCCGACTTAGTCATATACATAGGCCAAAGGAACTTTTCACTAGGAGAACCATCTTGAATATTAGAAGATATATTCTTTTTAAAAGCACTTAGATTGTGCATCTTGTCAACATCGTACCATTTTAGAGCATAGTTTTTACCCTTAATATCTACCAAGTAGACTATACCTTGACCACCTCGACCAAGTTCTTTAATAACTTTAGCAGAACCACCATACTCAAGTTCAACAGTATCACCTGTTTTAAATTCTATCACAAATTATCACTCCCGAATTTAACTATTTTATTACTTTATACATTATACCATTAGCTTGGCAATATTTATGCACATATGAATACTCGACACACTCTATGATTACATTAGAACAGTAATTAAAAGCATCTTCACCGATATATTTTACACTATCTGGAATGTTAATGATACCTAAATTTTCACAACATGAAAATGCAGAAGCTCCTATGCTACCTACAGTATCTGGAATAGTCACACTTTGAAGATTTTCACAAAATTGGAAAGTTCCCTCCTCTATAGAGATAACACCCTCTGGAATTTCTATAGATGTCAACTTAGGACAACTCTCAAAAGCAGAAGTTTTGATAAACCTTAAACTACTAGGAAGATTTACTATAGAAAGTCTATTACAGTTAGAAAAAGCATATTCCCCAATAGCTACTACTCCCTCTGGTATAGTGATAGACTTTAAGAAGTTAAATTCATCGAATGCAAACCCCTTAATGGCAGTATAACCTATAGGGATTTCTACATTTCCTTTAATTCTAAACTTCATAGCATCTTGGGAAGTGAAAACCTTAGTTTCCACATTAACTTTTTGGGATACTTCTTTTTCTTCTACAATAGGTTTAGTTGGCTCTTCTTTAGGACTAGGAGTAACTATAGGTTCTTCTTCTTCTATACCTTCGTAATCCCAACCCAACATATAAGTAACGGTTTCGATAATAAATTCTATTGCTACACGTGATAAGAAAAGTTCTTTTTCCATATACTCACGAGCTTTAATAACTGCAGATTGTTTATCTGTAACCTCTCTAGATAGAGCATCTACTATACCATTTTCTATAGCAGTGGTTAATAGACGTCTTTCCTTGTCATATTCAGGGATATAGTCTCTTAGAATAGAGATAAATCTCTGTTTATCCCTAATAGCTTCCACACCGAAAGTAGTATAAATTTCTTTTAGAGCTTTCATAACGTGGATAGTATCGTTAGCATCATCACTCATTATGGGAGTTTTACAGTAAGGACAAGCCTTTAAACCATTTGCAATTTGTTTACCACAGTTTGAACAACGTACCATAAAAAGTCTCCTTAAAAATATTATTCAGCGATAGTCTTTTGTTTGATTATTTTCTTAACATAATCCGAGATATAGTCACAATCTTGGAAAGCGTTAGCACCTATAGAAGTAACAGTATCAGGGATATTTATATCCCTAAGATTTAGACAATGGGCAAAAGCCATATCTTCTATTACTTCCAAACCGTTAGGTAGAACCAATTCACTCATATAACCACAGTGAGCAAAAGCCATAGAACGAATAACCTTAATAGTCTTTGGAATTCGAACGTTCTTTAGATTTCTACAACCACCAAACGCATAGAAGCCTATTTCAGTTAAAGTACTAGGTAAAATCATAGTAGTTAAACTGGTACAATATGCAAAGATGTTATCCTGTAACTTCTGTAACTCACATTGGAAGGTGACCTTCCTTAAACCTGAACAATTATAGAAAGCCCAATTTCCTATATGTTGAACACTACTAGGGATTACTATAGAACTTAGACTAGTACAATCACGGAAAACCTTATCACCAATATATGTTACACTATCTGGAATTTCAATCTCTTCCAAAGCGTGACAACCTATGAAAGCACCGTCATCGATGTACTTAACACTGTTTGGAAGTATAATCTTTTTAGGTATGCCACAATATTCCAATGCACGTTTACCAATAGATTTTACAGTCCTAGGGACTTCGACCACTTCATCATATCCATTATACTGTAATAGTATACCGTTGCCGACTATCAAGAACTTTTCATGATTTTCATCAATCCAAGGAGTGTTTTGGAACGCTTCCTCACCTATTTCCGAAATACTGAAAGGAAATTTAATATTTCTTAGATTGGTACAACAGTTAAAAGCACGTTTGCCAATCTTTTCCACGCCCTCAGCCATTGCTATGCTAGAAAGACCAATACATTCATAAAAAGCATAGTCTCCAATAGAAACTAGACCACTAGGAATGATGATTTCACTCAACTTCATACAACCATAGAAAGCATAGTCTCCAATAGCAGTAACAGTATCAGGGATAGTTATACTTTTTTTACCACTAGGACACATCAAAAGAGTTTTAACGTCTTTATCATATAAGACACCATCAATAGTTTTATAATCCATATTTTTTTTGTCAACTTCAATGGAGTCTAACGAAGTGCAACCACAGAAAGCCATCTTACCTATAGACTGTACATTTTTAGAAAGTACAGCACTATTCTTTTCTTTAGATAGTAACTTTCTTAATAGCATTAACAATCTAAAAAGTTTATTTCCACCAGCAGAATTAACGTTTGCAAGGCTATCACAATCTTCAAAAGCACGTTCACCAATAGAAGTTACACTTTCGGGGATATTTATAGTCGTTATAGAAGAACAACTACTAAAAGCTCCCGTACCTATAGCAGTAACGTTATTTGGAATGACCACTTTTTCTTGATTATCATCATCGATAGTTTTTTCAAGAACGCCATCTTTTATTTCAAAATTCATAATTAATTATCCACCCTTTAGTTTCAAATTATTCTTAAAACACTTTATATCCCCTTAATGGGATAATCCAATCTATATAATATTATACCATAATAATTTAGCTTTTGCAACCATCTTTTTATAATTTATATAGAAAAAAATAGTCCTAAAGTGTGCAATCTACATGATTTTTTTAATAATTTAATAGAAAATCTATTAGAGTTAGTTAAATGAACTCCCGATTTTTAGAAAATTGAAAAAGAATAGTGACAAAAAATGGGGATTTTCACATTAAAAATCCCCTAAAATTATCCTATTTTATCTTATAACCGAACCCTCTAACGGTGATTATTGGATTTTCACACCCTTGAGCCTCAATCTTTTGGCGAAGCGTCTTAATATGGACGTCCACTGTACGACTTTCACCTTCATATTCAAAGCCCCAAACCTCAGACATCAACTTATCTCTGGAAACTGCGATACCTCTGTTTTTTAGGAGGTATACTAAAATTTCATATTCTTTAAAAGTCAACATGATTTCATTATCTTCAAAAGTTACTGTACGTTTTTCTGTATCCACCGAAAGACCATTCACTTTATAGACGGAAGTTTCAACGTTGGACTGTTTCTTAGTTCTACGCAAAACAGCTTTAATCCTAGATAGAAGTTCCATAATTCCGAAAGGTTTAGTGATGTAATCGTCTGCACCAAGTTCAAGACCATTTACCTTATCAATCTCATTAGATTTAGCAGTAAGCATTATTACAGGGATATCCATGGTAGCTTCATTCTTTTTAAGATACTTCAATACACTGATACCATCTTCATCAGGTACCATGATATCTAAGAGTATCATATTAGGAGCTTTATTTTTAATCTCTGCTTTAAGTTCGCTAGCCACTGGAAATCCTACGGCTTCATAACCTCCAGATTTTAAAGCACATAGGATTAATTCCCTTATACCGTCATCATCTTCTAAACAATATACTAAACTCATAAAAAATCCTTTCTTCAATCCACCTACTAGAAATTTTACAAGATTATTATACACCAAATAAAGTAAAAGGTCAATCTTAATTTAGTAAATATTTTGTAAAGATTACTCCTCTTCCTCCCCAGCCTTGATATTGTATATCGGCTTGATTATGTCGTTTACCTCTACGGTAGGTTCTATATTGCCTAGAATGTCATCTATAGATTTATATGCCATAGGACACTCATCAAGAGTTGAGCTTCCAATGGAAGTTGAATATATACCTTTCATCTGTTTTTTAAACTCCGAAACTGTAAAAGAGTTTTTAGCTTGTGAGCGAGACATCAAACGTCCAGCCCCATGTGGTGCAGAATAGTTCCAGTCAGGATTTCCCTTTCCTGTACAGATTAGACTGCCATCACGCATATTGATTGGAATGATTAACTTCTCCCCTAATTGCGACGATACTGCACCTTTACGTAAAATCATATTTTCAGTATCGATATAATTATGAATAGTACTAAATTGCTCAACTATATGGAAATTCATACCTTTAACAATTTCATAAATCATAGCTTGACGATTTATCAAAGCAAACTCTTGGATAATCTTCATATCATGGATATACCTATTAAACAGTTCGCCTCTAACGTATGCCAAATGCTTTGGTACTGATGTAGTCTTAGTATTTTTTATAGATTTAATAGTCTTTTCAATCTCTTTTTGCCTACCTTGTGATTTTAAACTATCTATAACATTTTTGATATCTACATCACTACAATGATTTAGTTGCTTATATGCCTCTTCTTGATAATACTTGGCAACTTGTAAACCTAAATGCCTTGAGCCTGAATGAACTACTAAATAGATTTTTCCATTTGAACCTTTATCAACTTCAATAAAGTGATTTCCACCTCCTAAAGTTCCTATACTTCTTTCAGCCTTAATCGGATTGATATAATCATAACAGTATAGTAATTCAATATGAGTCTTTTCAAAAAATTTATGTGCCTTATCACGGATATTAAAACCCATAGGAATTTTATCACGAATAACCTTATCAAGTTTCATAGGTTCAATATGCTTCTCTTTTAGAATTACCGTTTCCATACCACAACCAATATCTACACCCACTAAGTTGGGTACTATCATATTGTTTGAAATGGTCATAGTAGTACCAATAGTACAACCTGCCCCTGCATGGACATCGGGCATCATACGGATAGTTTCCCCTTTAGTAAACTCTTGATTACATAACTCTATGATTTGACGAATACTATCATTATCAATAATATCAGTGTAGACGTTAGCTGAGTTATACTTTCCATTTAAAGTTAGCATAAAAATTTTCCTCCTTAATTAAATGTTTACATTATAACATATCATATATAGTATGTCCTAAAAAAAATGTTGCGAATTAAAAAAATCTTTACCTCTAGCAAAGATTAATACAATAATCTAAGGTATCATATATTAGCAATTATTCTATATATACAAGGAAGTTTACTTAATTATCTTAAGAATATTAATAAAAAAATCCTAATGCAACTCCTTAGAAGCATTAGGATTTTCTATTAACCAACTCCCCAAGTTGGACTCGAACCAACGACCCTGCGGTTAACAGCCGCATGCTCTACCGACTGAGCTATTGAGGAATGTATATGTCGGCATCGATTTATCTTTCCAGGTCGTCTCCAACCAAGTATTTTCAACGTTAC
>JBJFHM010000026.1:0-9393 GCA_051893615.1 Oscillospiraceae bacterium | reverse complement strand
ATATGCAGTCCTATGAGTTTTACTCATGGGACTTTTTGTATAGTTTCAACTTTTCTCAGTATAATATATTTGAGAGTTTTTAAGTATATTCTTTACTTGATATTATAAAATTTTTATGTTACAATGACTTATATATCAATTGGGAGGTTTATTTTTTATGAATGATAAAATAATAGTCAAAGGTGCTAGAGAACACAATCTTAAAAACGTAGATGTCGAAATTCCAAGAAATAGCCTAACCGTTATGACTGGATTGTCAGGCTCTGGAAAGTCTTCATTGGCGTTTGATACCATATTTGCAGATGGTCAACGCAGATATATGGAAAGTCTTTCATCATATGCAAGGCAATTTTTGGGACAGATGAACAAACCTGACGTTGATAGCATCACAGGACTTTCCCCAGCTATTTCTATAGACCAAAAAACCACTTCAAAAAATCCTCGTTCTACCGTAGGTACAGTTACAGAAATCTATGATTATTTAAGGTTACTCTATTCAAGGACGGGAATTCCACATTGTCCAATATGTGGTAGGGAAATCACCATGCAAACGGTTGATGATATCACAGATACTATAATGGCATTGGAAAAAGGTACTAAGATACAAATTCTATCCCCTATTGTTAGAGGTAGAAAGGGTGAACATCTTAAGGAGTTAGAAAAGGTTAGACGTTCTGGATACGCTCGTGTGCGTTGTGATGGAAACATATACGACCTATCTGAAGAAATCAAATTGGATAAAAATAAGAAACACAACGTTGAAATAATCGTTGATAGGTTGGTAATCAAAGATGGTATACAATCAAGATTAGCTGAAAGTTTAGAAACTGCTATGAACTCTGCGAACGGTCTAGTAATGGTAGATATCATTAATGGTGAAACTATGTTATTTTCTCAAAACTATGCTTGTCCTGAACATAACGTTTCCATGGAAGAAATGTCTCCAAGAATGTTTTCATTTAATAGTCCGTTTGGAGCGTGTGAAACTTGTACAGGTTTAGGAGTATTTCAAGAAATCGATATTGATAAGATTATCCCTGATAGAAATAAGTCCATTGCAGATGGTGGTATCTGTGCTAGTGGGTGGAACTCTTTAGGAAAGAACTCTATAGCCATGATGTATTACAATGCTATCGCTAAAAGATATAACATCTCTCTTGATACCCCTATAAAAGACTTGCCTCAAGAAGTCTTAGACGTGTTCCTATATGGCACTGATGAAAAACTCCACATAGATGTAATCGAAAGTTTTGGTGGTGGTTACAGAAATTCAAAGTTTGAAGGTGTAGTGAACAATCTAAAAAGACGCTTCACTGACCGTGATTTTTCTAACACTGATGACCTATCCAAATATATGAAAGAGGTAACTTGTCCTACTTGTAAGGGTAAGCGTTTAAAGAAAGAAGTCTTATCCGTAACGGTTGGAGGCATCAACATTGATGAACTATGCCATAAATCCATTGGTGAAGCCCTTGAATTTTTTGAAAATCTTAAAATGAATGAAAAGAACACCATCATAGCTGAAAGGTTAGTTAAAGAAATCAAGGAAAGGTTGGGATTTCTCAAGAATGTAGGTTTGGAGTATCTAAGCCTTGCGAGAAGTTCAGGAACTCTATCAGGTGGAGAAAGTCAGCGTATCAGATTAGCCACACAGATAGGCTCATACCTTACAGGAGTTCTATATATCCTTGATGAACCTAGTATTGGACTACATCAACGTGATAACGATAAACTTATAACAACGTTAAAAAAACTCCGTGACTTGGGAAACACTCTAATAGTAGTAGAACATGATGAAGATACTATCATGAGTGCTGACTACGTTGTGGACGTTGGCAAAGGTGCTGGAATATATGGTGGTGAAATAGTATTCTCTGGAACTCCTCAAGAGTTGCTACAGTGTGAAAGTTCAATTACAGGACAATATCTAAGTGGTAAGAAGTCTATACCAGTACCAACCACTAGAAGATTAGGAAACGGAAACTATCTTAAGATTATAAATGCACACGCAAACAATCTAAAAAACATTGATGTCACCATTCCATTAGGTATGATGGTATGTGTTACAGGGGTATCAGGTTCGGGAAAGTCTAGCTTGATAAATCAAATCTTAGCGAAACATCTGTTAAACGTCCTAAACCGTGCCAATGATACTGCTACTGATTTTGATAAGATTGAAGGAGTCCAAAATTTAGACAAAATCATAATGATAGACCAATCACCAATAGGAAGAACACCACGTTCAAACCCTGCAACCTATACGGGAGTTTTTTCAGATATTAGAGAAATCTTCGCACAAACTAAGGATAGCAAAGCTAAAGGATACAAAGCTAACAGATTTTCTTTTAATGTCAAGGGTGGACGTTGCGAAGCTTGTCAAGGTGATGGTATCATCAAGATTGAAATGCACTTCCTTCCAGATGTATATGTACCTTGTGAAGTCTGCCGTGGTAGAAGATACAATCGTGAAACTCTTGACGTCCATTATAAGGGTAAATCTATATATGATGTCCTTGAAATGAGTATCGATGAAGGTGTACAATTCTTTTCAAATGTGCCTAAAATATCCAAAAAGTTGGAAACCTTACAACAAGTTGGTTTAGGATATATCAAGATTGGACAGAGTGCTACCACCCTATCAGGTGGAGAGGCTCAAAGAGTTAAATTGGCTACAGAACTTTCAAAACGTTCAACAGGTAAAACCATCTATATTTTAGATGAACCTACTACAGGATTACATTCTGCAGACGTTCACAAATTAATAAACATCTTACAGAATTTAACAGATAGTGGGAACTCTATAGTAATCATTGAACACAACCTAGACGTTATCAAATCATGTGATTACATCATAGATTTGGGTGCTGAAGGTGGTGACAAAGGTGGTGAAATCGTAGTAACTGGCACTCCTGAAGAGGTAGCAAGGTGTGAAAAATCGTATACAGGAAAATATCTAAAAAAACTTTTGGATAAAACTTCTTAGAATTGAAAACTTAAATACACATATAATAGTCTTGAAGTTTAAAACTTTAATATTGTTTAAAAGGTGATGTTTTATGCGTTTAAAGACTATCGCAAAAGGTTTAATGGTTGGCTCAGCTATTGGAGCTACCTATTATGTATTTACTGGAACTACTCCAAAACAAAGAAAACACATGAAGAAAAATCTATGCAAGACCATAAGAAAAATTGGTTGTATGTGTAACGATTTCTCCTATATGATGTAGAAAAAAAGGCGGTATCTGTATTTTACCGCCTTTTACATTGCTTTTCGTTGCAACAATTTACATTATTAGCAAAGTTTAATTTAACTCTAATAGATTTACCACAAATATTCCAAAATTCTCCCTACTAGCTCTAATAAAATCCTTAGAAATATGTACGTTTGATGAAATTTTTATAAAAATTCAAAATAAATTTCAATATCATGTTGACAAAATCCAATATAAATGCTATAATATAGGTGTATTTGAAAGACTTGCAAAGATTAGTAAACAAAATCTAAAATTAGTCAACTCAACTTTTAAAAGTGTCTATTTTATAAGTGCCTTCGATATTAAATTTTTGCGTTTGTTTAAGATTTTTGTATAGTCACACCTACATATAGTAGGGATTTACTCGAAAGGATTTTGATAATATGGAAAAAAATGAAAAACCAATGAACAATCTCAAGTATATGAGAGAAATTTACGGTGCTACTCAAGAAGAAATTGCTGAACGTCTAGACGTTAGCAGAGTTTCCATCTCTAACTGGGAAAATGGTGCAGGTGGCAAGATGTCAAGAGTAAACCAAGAGAAGTTATCTAGTCTTTACGGTCTAGGTCCTGAATACTTCTATGATAAGGAAATCGACAACGATGCTAAGGCTATAATCCTTGAGACTAGAAACAAGGCTCGTTACGCTGAACAAGAGTTCGATATGCAAAAAGAAGAAAAACTACAAAACCTCTTTAAGACTTACTCCTTTAAAGATGCCGTTGAAAACTATATGTATGCTATGAAGTTAGTTATCGCACTTTCTGATAACTGCTCCCTACACGAACTAGAACTAGCTTACAAGATTAACGAACAAATGAGCAAAAGACTTACTACTGCTTTAGAAACTCGTAAAAAGGATATCGAAAAAGGTGACGAAATCCAAACCCTTTTTAAAAAGCTAACTATGACTACAGAATCTAATCTATTTTAATCGATAGTTAGTTAGATTATTATAATATCTAAAATATGGATAGGTCTTAATATGTGTTAAGACCTATTTATAATATCTATTATTTTAACGACATTCTTGTCTTGAATAGGGGTGTTTTCTTATGTTCCAGATACACACCCTCAAGCCAAGATATTAAATCTTTATAGCCATTTTCAGTTTGAGAGAAAGTCTTTTCTTGAGAGATTTCCGAAAGCTCAAAACTTTTCACGCCATAGTATATATATACTACTAGATTTTCACCACTAGTTATCTTAAAGTTTAATCCGTGAAGGCTACCAAGATAATCATTTCCTGCTTTAAAATAATAGTATTCAGGTATATCAAAAATTTCTGATGCTGACATCTTAAAAAGCACAATCCTTTCTTAATATATATTTATACACTATTATAGTTAAAAAAAGTCTGCTTGTCAATAGTTTTGATATATCTTAAAAAGAGGTGTATTTATACCATTGGAAAATCTTGTATTTAGCTTAAATGCTACTTTGCCAATCTTTTTGACAATCTTTTTAGGTTGGATTTTACGTCAAAAGAATATCTTAACGAAGGACTTCGTCCCTGCTACTAATGATTTCGTCTTTAAAGTATTATTTCCAATACAATTATTTAGAGATATCTCCTCTGTAAATATTAAAGAGATGGCTAATCCTAAGTTCATAACCTTTTGTTTTGTAGCAACATTGATATGTATATCTATAATATGGTTTTTCAGTGTCCTGTTCATCAAAGAGAAGAAATCTATTGGAAGTTTCGTTCAAGGTGCTTACAGGGGAAGTTCTGCTATACTTGGAGTAGCCTTTTCTCAAAATATGTATGGCAATTCTGGAATGGTTCCCATGATGATTATTGCTAGTGTACCTTTATATAATATCGTTGCAGTTACGTTATATTCAATCTATGGTGAAGGAAATAATCTACATGGAAAAGATTTAATCAAAAAGGTTCTGTTGGGAATAGTAACTAATCCGATAATAATAGGAATAGTCTGTGGCATACCTTTCGCCCTATTAGATATAACTTTCCCTACCATAATAGACAAGACTATCTCTAATTTGGCAGGTATTACTTCAACACTAGCATTATTAATCATTGGAGCAGATTTTGAAGGTACTCAAGCTATTAAAAAGTTAAACTTAACCATAGTGGCATCTTTGATAAAGTTAGTAATTCAACCAGCATTAGTGTTACCTATAGCCATCTACTTAGGATTTAGAAATCAAGAACTTGTAGCCATCATGATAATGCTATCTTCACCGACTACAGTCGCAAGTTTCATCATGGCTAAAAGTATGAAAAATGATGCAGTCCTTTCTTGCAGTATAGTAGTATTGACTACTTTGTTATCATCTGTGAGCATTACTGCCATAATATTCATACTGAAAAGTTTACAATACATTTAAATTATCATTTGGGAGAATTTTCAATGCAACAGTTAGAAAGTTTAAAAGTCGCCATGATTAAATATTTCAAAGGCGATAAAAAAAGGATTAATCACTTTATTAAGGTACATTCTTATGCAAAGTGTATAGGAGAATTAGAAAATATATCTAATGAGGAGCTTTTTACTTTAGAAGTCGCCTCTATGGTACATGATATAGGTATCAAGAATAGTGAATTAAAGTATCATAGTGCCTCGGGAAAGTATCAAGAGATTGAGGGCGTTCCAGAGGCATCAAAGTTACTAAAATCTCTAGGTTTTGAAACCTCCATAATAGATAGAGTTTGTTACTTAGTCGGACATCATCACACATACGATAACATAGTGGGATTAGACTATCAAATACTAGTAGAAGCCGATTTCTTGGTAAATCTCTTTGAGGATAACTCCTCTATGAGTGCAATAAAATCTGCTAAAGATAAAATCTTTAAAACCCCTACAGGATTGTTACTTCTAAACAACATTTTTAATATAAGTGAGGTGTAATTATATGTATATTCCAAAATCTAACAGATATGATAACATGGTATACAATCGTTGTGGTAAATCAGGACTTAAACTATCTGCCATATCTCTAGGATTGTGGCACAACTTCAGTGAAACTGATAATTTTGATAATATGCTTAAAATGGTATATACTGCTTTCGATAATGGTATAATCCATTTTGATTTAGCTAACAATTATGGTGGTGGTTCTGCTGAAGAAAATTTCAGAAAAATCCTTGATAAAGGACTACGTCCATATCGTGATGAGCTATGTATATCTACTAAGGCAGGTTACGATATGTGGGCTGGTCCTTATGGTTCTAAACATGGTTCAAGGAAGTATCTAATAGCTAGTTTAGACCAAAGTCTAAAACGTTTGGGCATCGACTATGTAGATATATACTATCATCACGTTTTTGACCCAGATGCCCCTATCGAAGAAATTGCTGTAGCTTTAAACGATATAGTAAGACAAGGTAAAGCACTATATGTGGGAGTATCCAACTATAATAGAAGAAATACTGCTAAAATTTTAGAAATCTTTAAAGAGTTAAAAACTCCATTTATAATAAATCAGCCATCATATTCCATGCTCAATCGCTGGATTGAAGATGACGGTCTTGACGATTTCGCAGTTCAAAACGGTCTTGGATTAATAGCTTATTCACCACTTTCTCAAGGTATGCTAACTGATAAATATCTCCATGGTATTCCAAAAAATTCTAGGATTGGTAAAGGAAATACTTGGTTGGCACAACAACTCACAGATGAAAGAAGAATACAACTTATCAAGTTAAATGAAATCGCTAAGGAAAGAGGTCAAAAACTTTCCCAAATGGCAGTATCATGGATTTTGAGAAACGGTAAGATAACTTCTGTTTTAATAGGTGCTAGTAATCCCCAACAGATTTTAGAAAACGTTGAGGCAATCAAAAAGACTACTTTCACTGATGATGAAATTTTAAGAATTGAGGAAATCTTAAAAGCATAATGAAACAATTTATTATAAATTCCAATGACAGTGACCAACGTTTAGATAAGTTTATCTTAAAAACTTGTAAAAGTTTACCAAAATCTATGATGTATAAGTTTATTAGGACTAAGAAAATCAAAGTTAATAATAAAAGGTGTGAGATATCCCAACGCCTACAAATTGGTGATATTGTAAGTATGTATATCAATGATGACTTCTTCTCCCCTACTGATAAAAAATCCAATTTAAACTTAAATTCAGTTTCAACGGAGATTTCAATAGTCTATGAAGATGAAAACATCTTAATAGTAGATAAACCTACTGGATTAGTAGTCCATACAGATAATGAAAATTCATCTGATACACTAATAAATAGGATTAAAAAATACTTAATAAAGATTGGAGAATATAATCCTAACGAAGAAAATTCTTTTGCTCCTGCACTGTGCAACCGTCTCGATAGAAATACTTCTGGATTAGTTATCTGTGCAAAAAACTCAAAATCTTTAAGAAGTATTAACCAAATGATTAAAGATAATAGAGTACACAAAAAATATCTATGTATTACTACTAATAGACCTCCAAAAGATAGTGATACACTTATAGCATATCACAAAAAGGACAATAAGTCTAACTTAGTAAGTATATCGGATAAGCCTAAATCTGACTTTAAAAAGATTGTTACTAAATATAGATATTTAAAATCTAAAGATGGTTTACATCTAATCGAAGTAGAACTTATCACAGGAAGGACACATCAAATTAGAAGTCATATGTCCCATATAGGTTGTGGTATCTTGGGCGATAACAAGTACAATGATAAGAATGTTAATCTAAAGTATAAAGAAAAGCATCAAAATCTGTGTGCATACTCTATAAGTTTTTCTCCTACTAGTGACGATTATCTAAGCTACCTAAAAGATAAAACCTTTACTACCGATAATATAGCATTTATCAAAAAGTATGGTTTTTAAAGATAAAATTTAATGGCATTATGGGAAATATCCATAATGCCATTAAATTTAAAGTATCACTGATTAAGTCATGCAGACTTTAAACTCTGTTTTAATATGGTCTTATTCATGATACTAACGTTATACTCTTTCTCTATGTAAGCTATGTATAAAGGTATTTTTTCCATTACCTTCATGATAGCAGTATCATAATGAGATTTTGAAAACCTTATAGCATCATCTAAGATTATACCATTACAGTAGAACTTATAGACACCTTTCCTATACTTATGTTGGAAAAGATAATAACTCTTTCCATTACAAGTTACATAGAAGTCTAGGAAACTATTCTTTACAATGCAGTTGTGATTTAACAGAGAGAATAGAAAAAATGAATAATGACGGTTAATTACGGTTAAAATAGGATACCCACTGTTAAAGTACGGTTTTACGTTGGTTTAACGGTGGGTATTTTTGAAATATTTTGAACTGTTAAAAAATGGTGTTAAAAATAAACCCTTGAAATTAATGCAAAAGAGCTAATTTCAGGGGTTTTTAATTTTTCTTCAAATATTCTTCAAAAAGCGTTCAAATGGCGTTCAAAAAAATTCAAATAGCGTTCAAATAACGTAGGTGTGTTGTATGGTTTAGAATGGTAAATTCTAAACCTTTATTTTTTATTTTAATTTCTTTTCAATTTTAGGGGTAGGAACTAAGGAACTATTTTTATATAGGGTGGGAACTAGTTCCTAGCCTATTTTTTCACAATATCTGTTATATCTATTACCCTACATTTTCTTGAACATTATTCTTTTCGTTTTCTTCTGCCATATCTTCAGCTCTAACTATTAACTTACATTGTTGGTGTGCTGTTAACTTTCTAAATGCTGTTAACATATCTTCTTCGCTTTCGGTTAGTTGTGGTTTAGGTACTTCAATCATAGTAGCTTTGGGTGTTGGTTCTTTTCCAGTAAGTAAGTAGTCACAAGATACTCCTAAAAATTCAGATAACTTAACAACTATATCAGCAGTAGGGTTAGAACCATTCTTCCAATAAGTTCCGTTTGCAGTTCCTATTCCAATATTCTTTAGAACAGCAGTTACAGATGTATTATTTTTCTTACATGCTTTTTTTAATTGTTCATAAAACATAAATTTTCCTCCTATTTTTTGTGAGATATTAACAAAAATTCAGTATTCTTATAATTTTACTTGACAAACTCAGAATACTGAATTATAATATAAATATGAATTAAATTCATATAAGAGGACAGAAAGTCCCTAATATAATTTTATCGTATAGACGTATGAACGTCAAGCATCTTAAAAATAA
>JBJFHM010000025.1:0-43153 GCA_051893615.1 Oscillospiraceae bacterium | reverse complement strand
TGTTTTTTGTTACATAAAAATAGCACCCTAAAAACAGAGTGCTAAAAATTTTTTTAATTTTTTTCAAAAAGTACTTGACAAATTCACGATATCGTGATATAATATATTTAGAGTTAAGGGAAGAGAGGTGAAAAGTTTTAAACAACTCGGAAAGGAAGTGAATAAAATGAGGTTTCTAAAGAAAGTGGAGGAAATAATAAAAGAGCTTATTGAAATCGCCAAACTTCTAAATAAGCTCTTTACAGAAATGTTACCTTTGATTTGCACTTTAACAACTCTATGGTTGCTAATAAAATACGGTTTCTAAAGGCTATGAGTGCGGAGCTCCTCTCCGCACCTCTATTATAACATAAAATAGAATGGAGGTCAATAACTATGGAATTATTTCGCTTGATGTGGGATTTATTCAAGGAATTACTAAGCCTAGCTACCAAAGTTATCTTTATAATTTTAATAGTTAGAATATTAGGAGGTTTTTAGAATGTCAAATATCTTTGATAATTTACTATCTTTTAAAGAGGCCAGTCAACTATGGAATCTGGACGATAGCACCCTTAGAAAAGCCGTTGCAAGTGGTAAACTCATAGACGGTCAAGACGTCAAAAAGTTTGGCAAACAGTGGATTGTCACAATAGAAGCAATGGAAAGAGTCTATGGCAAACAGCCTAACAAAGAATAATTTTTACCGCCTACATTGTGGGCGGTTTTTTCTGTTTTCCGACAATTTACTCTAATGTATTTCCTTCCACTAGGTAATATCTATATTGGCGTGAGTGCCATTTGTCTATACATTTATAATTTTTCAATAGCATAGATAGACTGAACTGTTCAAAACTAGATTTAATATTCTTGGAAGTTTTTATTTTAGTAAACACTTTTCCGTTTTTGTTTATTACTTTCTGTTCTATCATTAGACTTCCACTCCTCGAAAAATTCCTTTAAAAATGGTATTTACTTCTATATTTTTCTATTTTTGGTGTGAGTTTTTTCTATTCTTAATGTGAGATTACAATTCACATTAATAATATATTTATTAATATTTAAGTTTAATAATATACTGTTTCTATCACACTCACATATCTACGTGGTTAATGGCAAATGTTACGCACTTTTTTGAAAATTTTTGTATTTAAAAAAGAATGGAAATATCCACTCTTTAGATTAATATTATTTTTTCAATCATTTCAAATCCCATCAACTTGACTGATGGTAACTAACTTATCAAGGTTGGAACTATTTCTTCCATTAGCTTATAACTACGCAAATAGTACTAGCATCTTATGTCATTCTGTTGACAATCTTTCTTGTAGAACCTATATTTTAGAGTTGTTTCTTGAAGTTTACAGCCGTTTCGTTACATCACTCGATATATCTTAGATACAAATTCTTAATGCCATATTGTCGAGTTTTAAATATTCTTTGTAGTTTGAACGGTCTATCCTTTCATTATCTGTTAAACTTTTATTAACGTTCGTACTTTGACTATAGTTCAACTTTACGATATGTGATTTTTTCTTTATCAATTGTAACTAAAAAAACTTTCTTTTAAAAATAATATAGGAAATTATCAAAATATCTCTTAACATAGTTTATCATATGATACCAAAGGTTATTGCCAGTAAGCTGTTAATAGGAAAAGACTTCTTACATATTTCCCTATTGGTTGACATTATATCACTATTTTTTTGTTTTATCAATACATTTTTAAACTTTTTACATGAAAATCTTGTATGTTCTACAATGATGTGAGACACAATTTTTACCAATAGAGAAAATAATAAAGAAGTAGCGAATTAAGGAATTTTGTGTTAAAATAAATTGAGCAAAACCAACACAAAAAGGAGACTTAATTCGCTATGGATAGTAAAACACAAGATTATAGGTTTCGTCAAGCAATAATAAGATATTCATATAAGTATAATTTACAGAACATATAGAGAAAAGATGTTCATTTATGGTTGTTTTTATATTGGGTTTAGATATTAGGGGATAATTTATTATTTCTTTTTCATTAAGAATTTTCCATAATAAATCATTATTAAATACATAATGATTTAAAAATTCTTCAGTAAATTTATTTTCTATATTTAATTGAGAAGGGGTATTTATTTTAATTTATAGAATATCCTCTCATAAAGTTTTCAAAGGACTTGCTTAAAAAGGATATAGCTCCACTGGATTATTCTATGGATTTAAACTTCATTTAATCAATAATGAAAAAGGTGAAATACTATCATTTTGCTTAACTTCGGGTAATGTTAATGACCGTGATTGGAACGTTATTTTAACATTGACTAAAGAAATCTATGGGAAGATATTTGCTGACTTTGGATATATTTCATTAAAATTGTTTGGAAAACTTTATGATGAAAATATTACTTTAGTTACAAGAATACGCAGAAATATGAAAAATAAATTAGTTACGCTTGAAGATAAGTTCCTTTTAAGAAAACGAGCAGTTATTGAATCTGTCAACAATATTCTTAAAGAGAATCTTCAAATAGAACACACTAGGCATAGAAGTTCTATTAATTTTCTGGTAAATTTAGTATCTGGTATTGTAGCTTACTCCTTTTCGGATTCTAAACCTACAATATTCGCTTAAATTTTTTAGATAATTAATTCTATGGGATTTCTATGCCTATTTATCTTTCTAAATTTCATCGAACTTGCGTTAGTTTAATGATTTTTTTGTAAAAACTCTTCCCATGCACTTTTCCATGGTGAATCACCAGTATATGTATTTCCATTTGTGTCAAGAGTTTGTACTGTTTCCAAATAGACTAACACTTCATATTGTTGGATTGCATTTCCATTATTATCATAATCTGTATCAATCCAGCGAAATAGAGGTTCTGTACTTTCATTTGGTGCAATAGGTTCAGTATAGTAGTAGTATCCATTTAGATTGCTATTATTAGTATCTGTTTCAATATAAGTCCATTTTCCTGAATTATTATTACCTTGAAGATACTTTGCAAAACTATTTTCAGCTGATGGGTTTGCACTATAGAAAGTGGTACTTTCAGTCAAAATTTCATCATCGGAAAATTTGGAATAGTTTAAAATTTGAGAATCACTAAAACTAACATATACACGTACATAACAAGGTACACTTCCAGTATTTTCTACTTGTACTTGCTTTTGATACTTGTTAGAATTTGCTATCTGTTCACTTGGAGGATTAAATCTTTCAGTGATTTTATTTTCATTTTCGCCAACAATAAATTGATTGCTATTCTTATCGCTATTGACATAATAAGCAATAACCATACCTATCATGATAGTAAACAACAAAATTATTGTAATAATCAACAATATGATTTTTTTATTAACATGATATCTTTTTTTTGGCATATTGTTTTCTCCCTTATGTATTACATTTTTAACTATTTTGCTTTACATACACATCATAGATACGGCTTAGTGTATTATTACTTAAAGTATTTGAAGTTGTATCAATATTTTCGATATAATTTGCTTGAATTGCATAAGCATCTATGTTGATATTTAGTTCAGTTCCTGATGGAATTTGTCCCTCAATAATGTTCAAAAAAGTTACTGTATCAAAAATGGTTGGAGTAGTTTCATTTGGTTTTAGAATGGTGTTGTATCCAAAAACGTAAGTACGATGAATTGTGCCATCATCATAATAATATTTGCCTATTTCAGGATATGCAGTGAAATCATTCCATGTTGTGCCATCTGTAGATGTTTGTTCTTTTCCAGTTAGTTCAATCCAACCTGATGAAGTACCATTATCAGAAAGGTTAAACTTATGTTGTGAATTTCCTGAAACACCTGGATTGCCATTCATAGTAAATAATTCCTGTGTCTTCTTAGTAGGAAGACCATTAATTTTTTCTTCCGTAAGAGTACCATCAAGATTTGCAGTCGCTACGTTCTTGATTGGAACTGTAATCTTTAAAAATACGATAGCATCATTTTGACCATCATTAGTAATTTTTGGGTCTTTGTTGATTTCTTGATTTGGAATTATACCTGTTTGTATTCCAGAAAAGCTAGGTTCTATTAAATCTATGGAGACTTTACCAACCGTAAATTTATTAGTTACTTCATCGGTATCGGTTAGATATGCAAACATTCCTCCAATGATGAAACTTACTAATAATAATGATGTCACTATAATCAATACTATTCGTTTTTTAGTTTTCAAAATTATCAGCCTCCTTATTTGAGTATTTTTCTATCAAAATTACTGAAACGTTCAATATCACCAGTAGGATTATCAACTTTGTAATCATATCAGGATTAAACCGTGCCAAGATAAAACCTACTTTTTGAATTTGAAATATATAACTTCCAACTATTTGATTTTGTTTCACTAAGTTAGCATCTGCAACTTGATTGGCATCACCTTGGAACTGATAACCATCATCTGTTTTGGATATGACTCTATGTATTACTAACGTTTCATTGTTATCTTGTGTGATTTTGTATACAGCGATATCGCCAACGTTCAATGAAGTTTTATTAGTATCGATATAGGTCAATGAACCTACGTTCAACGTAGGTTCCATTGAGCCACTTTTTACCACATAACATTCTATTCCAAATAGCCTTGGGATAACTATAACCATTGATATTAACATCACGGCTATAGTTATCGTTGTAACTATTATACTATAAATCTTTGTGAATTTCAATATATTTGTTGCCTTTCAAAAATTATGAACTTGGATAGTAATTACCATTAGAAGTGCTTATAGTTCCAGGAAGCTTACTAAATCCACCATTAGTGTTAAAGTCATCTATAGCAGTTCTAGAAACGTTACCATTTTTTATGGTACTACCACTTGCAAATCCACTCCAATTGTTAACACTTGATACAGCCCAATCCTTAATAGGGGCAAATGAAGTAATATTAGAACAGCTTGTAAACATATGGCTCATATTTGTAACCTTTGAAGTATTCCAATTCTCTAATGCTGAAATAGAGGTTAATGCAGAGCAACTATTGAACATATTTGACATATTTTCAACCTTTGAAGTAGTCCAATTTTCTAATGCTGAAATAGAGGTTAATGCAGTGCAGTTTTGGAACATATTTTGCATATATTGAACACTTGAAGTAGTCCAATTTTCTAATGCTGAAATAGAGGTTAATACATTGCATTTTTGGAACATGGCATTCATACGTGTAACTTTAAAAGTATTCCAATTCTCCAATGCTGAAATATTGCTTAGCTTTGTACAGTCATTAAACATGCATTGCATCTTTGTAACATTTGAAGTGTCCCAATTTTTTATACCACTTATATCTTGAAGAGATGTCATACCATTAAATATATTATTACCATTATCGCCCATTGATGGTGTCATATCTTTACTCCACCAGTATATTGTGTCATCTTTAAACCAAGCAAATATTGGAAAAGTTTTTACTCCTGTATCTTCATCAGATACACAATAATTAAGCATATCATCTTTTGTTCCCATTTTTGAAGAAGGAATTTCAAGTGTAGAAATATTTACCAATTCATTAACGGTTACATATTCAGGGACAAATAAAGATTGTTTAATTGCTAATATATCTCCCTTTGTCTTTCCATTTGATATTGATAGAGCATTAAATTTTCCTGTCAAGCAATTTGTATCAGTATCGTAATTTTGATCTTTACCGTTTAAAAGGTATGCATTACCTGGAACCCAACCGGCATATAGGTTAATAGTAGTACTGGTTTCAGTGCCGTTTTTTATGTTTTCAAATAAGGTATCAGTATCCACCTGTGTGTCTTGTTCGGTAGGATTTTCATTATAGTACCAACCCATAAAAGAATATGTATCATTAACATGTTTAGGTATAAGATTGGTATCCTTATCAGGTTGCATAGTCTCAGTATCGGTATCGTAGGTAAATTGAACCCTATAAATAGGAGTTGGGTCATCTTCAGTACCGAAGTAACCATAATTTGCATGGAAGTCTACCGTAATAGGTTTTGGTGTAGATAAAGCATCTACCTGTAAGATAACCATAGTACTAACAGAAATGCCACCTTCTGTGTAGCTTAGATTTATCTTCTTGTATTGTATAATATCAGTGGCAGTAAATTCTTTTTGACTAATGGTATATTCATTTTCGTTAGGAGTTTCTTCAGTACACATTGTAAGTAGTTCTTTTGAGCCGTCATCGTATACGGCATAAACTTCTATATCATTGTTAGTTAAAGTATATGTTGGATTTTTAGCCGGTAGCGATATAATTGGAGTATTAAGCTTAGCCGAAATAGATGTCAACTTCTTACCAGTTGCAACCACGTTTATCGCACTTGAGCAATGGCTATACTTATCATAACGTTCTAACGTATTAGTAAAAGTTACTTTTCCTTTTGCATTTAAATCTAATTTTATTGTAACAGTATCATTATCGTTGTCCAAATCTGTTAGTGGTGATTCTGCTGTAGCACTTGTTAAAGTATATCTTGAAACTGGTAATTCACTAACACGATACGTACCTGAATTTAATCCTGCAAGTATTACAGAGCCATTCAATCCACTAGTGATAGTTATCATTTTAGTCCAAGATTTTTCAACTGTGGTTTTATCAGTATCATTTAATTTGTCTACTTGAAAAATAAAGGTAGGACTACCATAAGCATCTATACGAGCATCTATATTTTTTTCAATCGTGAGTTGTGCAGTTAGTTGAGGGTCTTCACAAACAAGTTTTTGCACTGATTGACTATTAGTATTATCTACAGAAAAACGTACCTTATCAGGATTTAAGCCATAACCATCTGGAGCTTGAACTTCTTCAAAATAGTATGCTCCCCATTCAAGATTTTTAACTTGTATGATACCTTTGTTCTTATTTTCAACTTCGGAAGATTCATCATTTTCAGTTGTTGATGTTTCAGTTTCAGGTGGATTAATATCATAGATAAAATTACTACCAGTGATAAGTTCTGTTACTTTATCACCCTTGTTATTATATACACTTACTAATGTACCATCATTTTTATGTAACTGGAATATTGCACCATTAATAAGTGTTGTTGGATTACTTTTATCGACTTTTTTCAATTCTACTGTACCAGTAGCACGTTCATCTGTTGTAGTTACAAGAAGAGGTACATTAGTATTATTAGCATTTAAAGTAAACTCAATAGGCTCATGATGGTATGAATATCCCATTGGAGAAAATTCTTCTATAAAGTAGTAATTGCCCCACTCTAAATCTTTAATGATGTCAGTATAACCTTTCAAATCTGTATCTGTATTCTCGTTTTTGGTGGTTACTCTTCCTTTATACTCATCTTTCTCTTCTTTATCATTTGAGAGTTGCACAATTGCTGGATAGTTCCTTATATCTTCGTCAGTGTCTATCTCTACTGGATAACCCTCTTCGCCTGGTTTGATAATAGTATCTATTTCACCATTAATCTTGTAAAGACTATACGTAGCACCACCAAGAAGACCATCTTCGGAATCTTTTTTTAATTGCACCTGTGCTTTTTCGCGTTCATTGAGCATATAGATTGTTCTACTTAAATGTTCTGCATCTAAAATAAACTCTTCTGAATACATATCATCATCTGTTGGTGTTTCGTATCCTTCTGGGGCTTGAATTTCTACAAAACGATATGTACCAAATGGAAGGTTATTTATTATCACTTGACCACCAGGTGATGTAGTGATATATGGTTGAAGTGATTGAAATTCTTGAGTGAAGTTACCATTCTCGTCTTTTACTTGAGGATACCAATAATCTTCTCCATTTTCATTCTTCATAAGTACTTGATATTTAAATTGAGCACCTTTTAATTTAGTATCGTCTTGCTTATCTTTTTTAACAAGGATAACTTGTGTCGTTTTTTCAGAATCTTCTGTCTCTACTTTTATATATTCAGTTTTAGACACATTGGTATAATCTACTGTAAAGTTGACTTTGTTTGGATTTAAATCATAACCATCAGGTGCTTCTTTTTCAAGAAAGTAATAACTTCCCCATGGTAGATTAGTTACTTTAATCTTACCATAAATATCAGTTTCAAATATACTATTATTTCCATTCTTATCATATTCATTATTATCATTAGTAAATACTAATTCATCGTTACTATTATATAGTTCGTATTTGGCATCTGAAACAGCTGTCTTACCTTTAAACTGATTATTACAATATTTTTCTAATTCAACCTTACCTGGAATACGTTCATTAGGTATTTCAAGTGCATATTCGTACACACTCACGCCGTTTACTGTGCTAATGTTTACTAATCTAACACCACCTGCATCTTCTATCATTTGATTTTCATTTTCATTAGATAATGTAACATCATCTGTAGCAACAGTTATCGTAAATGATTCAATAGTTTGATAACCTTTTGGAGTTACCGTTTCTCTAACCTCATAAGTACCATTCTGTAAATCGTTGATTACTAATACTCCTCGAGAGTTGACAGTACCACTGTAAGATGGTTCTTCTTCAATTTGTTCTTCTTGATTTTCGGTTGAAGAAGATTCTTTAATTTTAAAAAATGCAAAGGTTGCACCAGTAATTGGAGAATAATGGTTATAATCGATTATTTGATTTCCATTTTCATCGGTTTTATAATAAGTCTTAATGAGGTTATTATAGTCAGTCTTTGTAATGGTTAGTTTAACAGTCTGTTTTTTTAGTGTAACCTTTGTTTCATCAGATGTAACTGTTTTATAATTTTCGTCTTCTATTAATGTGTTTTTATCAACTGGTTTATACTGAACTTCAAACTTATTGATTGCCGTTTTATTCAAATAACTTGCATCTGATGGAGCTTTCATATTTACTGTAAAATATAGATATGTACTCCACATAATGAAATCATCTGGATTTTTAGGTTTAACCACAACAGCAATCGATTTTACATTATTATTATTGGTAGTACTTTCGTAAGGTTGCCAATCACTTGGGTTTGAGTAGATATCATGTGTAGAATCTTCTTTAGTGGAGTAATATAATGTTGTATTTAGACCTAATGACTCAAAGTTTGAACAGTTTGGACTTATATCAATATCTTGAAATACACCTTGCCATTCTGTACCTTCTGCCTGTTCTATGTCATCATAGAATATTAATTCTCGAGCATTATTATTACCCATTTGAAAATCTAAACGATATGAGTATAATGACAATGATTGACTAGTAGTATTTTCATTTTTGTCATAGATTTTAACGTGAGTTTCTTTAACGTATCCATTAGAATAAGAACTTTTTACATACTTTGGAGCATACTCTTCCCAAGATTCAGCACCTTTTTCAACACTTCTTGAAGCATATGAACGTGCTACTATTTCATTAAGTGTGCCATCATTATCGATATCAATTCCAAATGGCTCTGTACTATTAGCTGAAAGTCTAGTTACACTATCATGAAGCATGGTATATGATGTTACTGTATAAGTATTATTTAGTGATTCAATATACGTTGGATAAGACAATGAAATTGGATAACTTACTGAAATATTAACATATTGATTAGGTGAAACTATTACTGGTTCATTATTAAAATAGAAATCTGCTACGATTAAAGTATTATTATTATCATATTTTCTAGTACTGAATACAACTCTACCATTAAAATCGCTCATTGGTTTACCATCTGAACCATCTGATGCTCTAAAATACTTGCCACTAACCTCAATATTTTCATCATTGATATCAAAATCCAATGAAGATGGTATTACAGTATATAAAGAAAACTCAGTTAGATTGGTATCAACATCTGCTGTAATAGTGCCACCAGTAGTGATTGTAGAAGTGAATGTATTACTTTTTTTAGTATTTTCAGAATCTGAGGACAAATTGTCATCGAATTTTGGAAACTTAGTTGAAGATGTCATACTAACTTGAGGTTCTCTCAACCATACTGGCGATTCTGTACGAGTATAAGGTGTTCCATCTGTATGATGTATATCATCAAAATACTGAACGATATTTGTACCATCGGCTGTAAAATAATCAGATATAGCTGGATTTGAAGAAAGTGTCAATTTTTTATTATCGATATTAGTGACACTTAAATAACTAAAGTTTACAATTTGTCCAGTTTGAGAAAAATCCGAATTTTCATTAAGCAAAAATTTTATCTTAACGATTGGTTTATAATTAATATTACCAGTTATGCCATCTATCTGTATTTTAATTGATTTGCAACTACAAGAAAAGTTTTCATCTTGGTAGGTATTACCTGAATATGTAGTGTTACTTTCATCTGTGATAGTATAATCATAATAAGTGAAATTATTTCCAGTAGTATCGGCAAAGTTATATTTTCTATATTTAGGCATAGTAATACCCACGATTTCATATTCATTACGATTTAACTGACGATACTTTCCATCTTGAGTTTGAATTATAAGCAAATCATCGCCCATAACTAAAGAATAGTTTTTACTTCCTGAAACATTACCTGTCAATGTAAAGTTTATAATTTTACTGTTAAAGAGTTCCAAATAATTTAGTCTGTTATTTTCATTTGAATATGGATTACTCTTAGAATGGCTTGCAGTTATATCACCTGAAGCACCTATAACTATTTCCTCCTCATAATCGTCTTTTGTAGAACTAATAATACTAATAGTTGAAGAGTCTTGTACTTTATCAATCTCTTGGGGTTTTTCGTCAATAGTATCCGATACCCAATCGTCATCATCTTTGTATAATCTGTTCAAATGTCCCGTGATATCAAAAGTGACACCATCAAGATTAGCATCATGTGGTATACCAAAATTTATAGTCAGATTTTTTTCATCAAAATCACCAAGCATATTTTGATAATCTGGTGGGTAAAAACGATAAATTCCAGTAGTACTATCATATAAACTTGCTAATGTATAATAGCTATCACCATACCTAATATAAATAGAGGTATCTGTTCCCTCTGGTAGATTTTTAGGTGTAAATTCAATATAGTAGCTAGACATCTCAAGACCACGTGAATTTTTTTCAGTACGTGTTATTGTACTTTGGATATCATACCATATGTAGTTTGTATCATTTTCATAATATTCACTAGAATCAATAAATTCTATGGTTTCATCTTGTTTTACATCTACAACATAGTTATCACGTTGGGAAGTAAAGGAAAAACTTAATGGTGGAAGTTTGATAGTATCCCACATTTCGTTACCATTGGCATCTTTTAGGATATTACCATTTTCGTCACGTTTTCTAATCTTTGCAATGACGCTATCACTTTTATAATATCCGTTTTCACACACACGTGATTGCAAGTTCCATACCAATTCAAAACCACCCGAAAGATGTCCTCCAGATTGAGCTTCACCATCATAAGTATATGTATATTGATTAGCTTCTTTATTATAATTTCCCGTCCATTCAGTATCAATGTTATGTAAGGGGTCAGGAGGGTCATCACGAAGCACATCACCAAAACATGGAACTATAAACTGAATATCACCTTTATAAATGGCTTGTTGTATTGAAGGATTACTATACATTAACACTAATCTTGGCGACCTTGATTCTGGTTTAGTAGCATTCCAAACATAATCAAGTGAATTAATATCTTTCCAAAAAGCTTCTACGGTAAAGCCACTGTTACCAATAGTATTACTATAGTCATCTTCAATACTTTCCAACATTAAACCACCAAAAAGATTAGTATTATTTATCAATATGATAAAAGTTAATATAAAGGCTATTATCCTTTTTAAAGCATTAAATTTTATATTAATATTAAAAATATTTCTAGTCATATTAAAATCACTCTTTCTATTGGCTTTTTTGAGTGTTATATATAAAAATAAAATTGGCAAAGTATCTTACGATATAATCAATATATCTATTTACCTTACCATTTAATTGATATTATAATTATATCAAAATTTTATTTTATCTTCAATATAGTTAAAGTACTAATCATTTATTACGCCTATTAATAGAGTTCTAGCATCTTTAAACTCATATGAACAAGTAGATAGTGTAACAATGTTAATTTTAGATAACTCAACATTTGGAAAATCACGATATTGTACTGCTTGTGATTTTATATCTTTTAAAAACACAATTTTTTCTTCTTCAGTTAAAAATATAGTATTATATACAAAGCTATCGTTTTTTAGAATTAAACAGGCAATGAAATTAATCTTAAATTTTCCATTTGAAGTTATAAGATATCCATTAGTATGAGTATTAAAATAGTCTTTATTTTGAAAGTTTAATAATTCAGCGAACATCTTTTCACCTTTGATGTTATGTCCATAAATAATAGAGTTAAAATCCGAAAAATCATTAGAACATCTATAATCTAGAAATGGAACACCATACGAAGAACTTTCTTTTTCCAAACTATGATTTAGATAGTATTCATTATCTTGAGATTGCACAATAGGAAAATTTATTGAAGTATTTGGAATATATAACCAAGCAATAGTATCAGGATTTATATTTTTACACTCTGCAAGATAATCTATATTATTAATAATGGTATTATCTTCTGTTGATGTATCATCATTGGGAAAAGTAGTAATATTTTTAGGTTTAATCTGTTCGTATAACTCGGATTGTCTAACAAAATCATCATCAAAATCCTGAGTATTTTCTTGATTTTTCCATAGATACACTACAACTAATGTCAAACACACCATCATTGACAATAAAATGTATAGTTTTTTCATTAATCGATATCCTTAGAATTGTTTAATTTTTTCTTACTCTTTTTAAGCATGATTAAGACTATCATTATGATAATCAATATTAGGCATATACATAAGATTATCACATATATTAATGATGGTTTATTACCCAGTATGCCGGTCTTAGGTGGATTATATGTTTCATCTACTACGGCGTAGAAAATCCATTTGAAAGTAACCTCACCATAGATGTAAGCATCTTCATCACCCTTACGAATGATAGTTGTACCATTTGTATCGACTAACCTTTCGCCATAGTCGATAAACTCATTAATGCTTGAGCCATCCCAAGTGATTTCACAGTTTAAGATTTTAGCATCTCCAGGAGTATACAAGCCCAAATCTATGGGATTACTAGTTAAATCTATATTTCCCTTGCCAGTGACTTTACCCTCGTATACTTGATTTCCCCCTAATGATATTACTGCAGTACATTCATTTTCTAGGTCGATATCACCACTTTTGGAGAGTGGCTCTGCATAGAAGTATATATGATACGCCTTATCTTCACGGAGGTTCATAATTTGGATATCTTTGGAATACGTTTGATTAGGTATCATATTTTCTACATGAAAGAAATACTCACCAGTAGCACTGTTTACAGAGTTCCCATTGCTATCCATAACGGTCAACTTTTCGGGAAGTCCCTTAACTGCACCATCGGGCAATTGGACTTCCGCGAAAGTTGAAACACTGTTACTTAAACAGAGAACAGCACAACTCAAAATTGTTAAAAAACTATATATCAATTTTTTCATATATATACTGCTCCCTTTTAATATGTATTAATTAGAAATCCCAAGTAACTGTGTATTTGATAGTATCTCTTGTTATGGCAGTTACTTTTGCTGGGTCGCTTGACCATTCAGCATTAACACCTTCTGCAGTAGGATTAACATTAGCTGTAATATTACCATTACTATCATATACAACTTGAACACTATTAGCAGTGAGTTTAAGATTGTAATCAAAGTTTATGTAAGCTTTTTCAGTAACGGTGCTATCAAGTTCAAGATGGTCTATAAGTTTCTCAGAAGTTTCTCCACCTGTAAGAATTTGGTTTAAATAGAATGTTGGTATATCGCTATTTGTACCTGTAAGGTGGTAAGTCCAATTAGTACTAACACCATTACTATCATAATCAGTATCAGCTAAATATATACGAATTGCCACATCATTTTTCGTATTAGTGTTATTGTCTGAACTTTCATTTTCACCATAATATGTTGCAAGTATATAATAACTATTAGGTGTAGTTGTATTATCTGTTTTTATTTCACTAAATGTTAAGTCTGCACCTTCAACTTTTTTAGTAGTTCTTAATTTAATATCTGAAGTAGTAACATTTGCAACTTTAACATCAGTATAGTCGACATCTTCTCTAATTATTGCAGCACTAGGTATTGTGATTGCATAGTATTTACCGCCAGTTCCACTAATATCTGCTACGAAGTAATAACCAGAATATTCATACGTACGGGTTGTAGTATTACCACTAGTATCATTATCAACATCTCTTTCAAAGATATATAAACCAGTTTCGGTAGGTGTAAATGCAGTACCCACTAAAGTATCATTTTCGTATGGAACTACACCAAAATCAGGCATACCATCAACTTTGCCATATATCAAACGACCACCCGCTTGAATAGACTTAACTTCATCTTTTGATTTAGCTTGAGTATCAGGCTCATCACTACTACCAAGTGATTGAGATAGTTCAATTAAGTTGCCAACAGTAGTAGGTGTGTCACCAATAGTGTCAGGAAGTGCTGTTCCATCAGTTGTTTCATAAGTTATATCTATAAAGTTACCAAGAGATACTTTAACGAAAGTATCAATATTACCAGTGTTAGTAACACGAACCTCCTTGTTTACTTCTTGACCTGGTACCCAGTTTGATGGTGGGGTGAAATCTTCGACGATGGATACGCCATAGTTACTAGATGCAGTAAGTTTGTTGGTTACTTCATCTTTAGAGGTAAACCACGCAAAAGTACTACCAACCATTATAACACCCGCTAGAACTATAGATGCTATAAGAACTCTCTTTTGTTTAGAGCTTTTTTTCTTTTTAATATTAGTATCATTCATAATAAAAATCCTTTCTGTATTAATATATTCTAAAAACGCTTAGGTTTTAGATTGTTCATCTACACTAGGAGTATCATCTTTAGATTGTAGACTAAAATAGTATTCAATTAGGTTAAACAACACAAATAACATAATGATTAATGGTACAACAAAATACCATTTAAGTTGCACAAATCTAATAACATAACCTAGTTTTGGAATTGAAAAACATACTGTTCCAACGACTCTAGAACTATCGATTAAAAAACCATCTTCAGTATCATTAGCATCACCTTGAGTTTTAAAACAAGTAACACCAGTATCTTGATAATTTGAAACCTTTTCAACTACACGGTGCGTAAGATAAGCATCACTTTCATTAGAGGGGTTAAAAGTAATAACATCACCCACATTGATATCTACTGCATTAGCTAACTTAACGATTACTATATCACCAGTTGAGAGTGTAGGTTCCATAGAATTGGTTAATACAGTATAGTAACGATATCCAAACAGTGATTTTTGTGGATTTTTATCAGTTGCAAAGAGTATAGCCCCAATAACAATCGCAATTGATAAAACATATACACAAATAGTTTTAAACATTTCAAAAACTTTATATGTCGTCGATGTAGAATTTTTATTTTTGTTATTAATATCCATCAACTCCCTTGTTCCTTGGCTTGCACTTACTAATTATAATATTAATTATATCCCAATTCCATAAATTTGTCAATAATAATTAAAAAAAAGTCATGGCAATTCATCACCCACCTCTTAGGTGGGTGTGTTCTTGCTGACCTTTTTATAAATAAAATACTTTCTTTAAAAGAAAATACTTGACATTATCAAATTTTTGTGAGTATTATATTACGTTTATGTGTGAGTTGAAATTTTTGATAAAAAACATTTTATCTTATTTTGAGGGTCTTTAGCTATTAAAAATATCAACCAAATGATTAAACCTAATGCAACTATAGATATTCCAAGGAAAGCATCATTTATCATATCGTTTAAATTTGGATTGAAGAACTCAACTTGAAGTTCGATATATTCTGCAATAGCATCGACTAGCCACATCAAAGATGCTCCCCAGTACATTAAAGTTAGATTTCCAAATTTCATAGTATCATTAGGCAAATTTCTATACCATAGTATAGTAGTAATGATACTTGCAAATATACTTATTAATAAAGTCATATGTATAATATTCCTTTCTTTGATTTAATTCAATTTAATAGGTATCTCTTTTGATTTCTTCTCAAGAGAACTTGAAACTAATACCATAACAATCCAAACGGCAGTAACCACCAACGACATGGATACTCCTACAGTACTCATTTCATGTAACATATTAGCAGTATCTTCAGTGTTGTTCATGGCAGTTAAAAAGGGAAACCATGGAGTTACTTCACCATGCCAAATGTGTTCAAAGGCTAGTAGACTAGAACCTCCCCACAACATATTAGATAACCATTTTATTTTTTTAGAAAAGTTAGGTTTATTATTATTTTTCTTTTCATTCTTTTCAATAATCTTAGTAGTTACAGTCGAGATAATCGCTTCTGTAGTTGGAATTAAAAAACAAGCCATATAAATAACCTCCAATAAAATTAATTTTTGAACACTAAACTAAATAAAATACTCTGGAGCAGGTTTGTGTTCAGGTTTCATGTTAAATATTTCAAAAATTTTATCTCTAGCATATAGAAAACTTTCAGAAGTTCTGTCCCTAGTATGAGGGATAGTCATATTTACGATACTTTTAATCTTTCCAGGATTAGGTGTCATAATAACTATCCTATCGGCAAGAAACACTGCTTCTTCAATGTCGTGAGTTACAAAGATGATAGTCTTTTTTTCGGTCTTAGATAGCTTTAAAATATCATCTTGAAGTTTCATTCTTGTGATAGCATCTAAAGCCCCTAGAGGTTCGTCCATGAATATAATCTCTGGATTGATTGCTAAAGCTCTAGCAATGGCAACTCTTTGTTGCATACCTCCAGACAGTTGATGTGGTCTACTATTAGTAAACTTTGAAAGCCCCACCATATTGATATACTTCTCAGCAATTTGTTTGCGTTCTTCTTTAGGAACTTTTTTTATTTCTAAGCCAAACTCTACATTTTTTTGTACAGTACGCCATGGAAGAAGTCCATAATTTTGAAAGATGGTAATGTTTTCGATTACTGGTTTAACAACCTTCTCACCATTGATGGTTATTTCACCTTCTGTAACCTTTTCAAATCCAGCAATTGAATTTAAAAGCGTAGTCTTCCCACACCCCGATGGACCTAATAAACATATAAACTCACCTTTTTCAATAGATAATGAAACGTGATTTAATGCTTGAAAATCGTTATCATAACGAACAGATACATCTTTTACTTCTATGTACATGAAAACACCACCTTCAATTAATCTTTATTGATGTATTTAACTACACCAAATCCCCATTTTTTAGCAACTAAACTTTCTGCCAGACCTATTAATCTATCTAAGAGTAATCCAACAGCACCGATAGTAATCATAGTAGCAAGTAAAGCGTCTGCACGGATACAGTTTTTAGTATCCATGATTAAAAATCCCAATCCAGATTGAGAACCTACCATTTCACCTGATACTAAAAATATCCATGAAGTACTTAATGCTAAGTGTAGACTTGAGGCTATCTGTGGAAATACTGCAGGAAATACAATTTTTGTAAGCGTTCCAAACTGAGACAATCCGAAATTTTTGGCAACCTTTAAATATATAGGGTCTATATTTCTAACTGCATTTATAGTTGATAACAATACTGGGAAAAATCCTGCAATAAATATTATTGCAATAGCAGGGATATCACCAATTCCAAACCATAATACTATGAACGGTGCCCAAGCTACTGGTGCTATAGGTCTTAGAAGTTGTACTACTGGGTCTATGTATGCGTAGACTTTATTAAACCAACCTAAAATTAATCCTAAAAGTACTGCAACTACTACTGAACTTATATATCCAATTGCAAACCTATATAAACTTGCGCCCAGATGTGCTATTAGTGTAGCATCGGAAGTACTACCTTTTAAACCATTAGTAAGTAACTCTTGAAATGCAGAAAGCACTTTACTTGGTGATGGAAATAGTACAGGATTAAATCCTCCAAAAGTTGATACTAATTGCCATATTAAAATAAGTACTCCAAATGATACTACTATTTGCCATACTTTTTTAATCTTTTTCATATACAAACTCCTCATAAGTTGGTGGATTTTCTAAAATACCATAAGATATTACTTTATCACATAGTAGATTGTAATCATCTTGAGAAATAGTTAAATCATCATAGTTAATCCATTGTAGAGATACGTCTAAAACGTCATCTGTTTGACCTAAATACTCCGATGCAACACTCTTAGCAGTTTCATTATCCAATTTAGAACCTGCTTCGTTGTACTTATCTATGATGATATTAATGGTATCTTGATTATTTTCTAAGTATGTGCCATTGAAGATCAATCCACAACAGAGAGAATTTTCCCATAAGTCTTCTGAATAGTATAATACTTTACCAATTCCTTGACTAACAGCTTGAGCTCCAAAAGGTTCAGCTACGCAATATCCAGATATTGCTCCACTTGCTAATGATGATGGCATCTCTGATGGTGACAATTGTGTGATATTTATATCATCTATGGTTAAACCCTCATTAGATAACATATCATTTAACAGAATATTATGTGATGACTGTGTGTGAGGTATAGCAAAAGTCTTACCTTTTAAATCTGCAACACTTTGAATATCATTGGATACTACTACTACATTACCATCTTTATGACCTAAAGCGACTGCTTTTAAATCTATACCTTGACTTTTAGCACTCATAGCCAATTCAATTAATATAGATGCACCATCAATTCTACCAGTATTTAGAGCATCGGTTAAATCCGACCATGCACTAAACTTTTCTAATTTAATAGTAATATTACTATTTTCTTGTTCTAAGAGTTCCTTTTCCTCAAATACTGCTAAAGCATGAGTAATTGGAAGATATCCAATAGTTACTACAGTATTTTCACTATCTGTAGATTTTTCTTTAGTATTAGAACTATCACTACAACCAACCATTGAACCAAACAATCCTATAGATAGCACAATGGAAAGTAATCTATTCAATTTCATAATATAAACCTTCTTTCTTATGTTATAAACTCTATGGATTTATCCAACCAAGTTTTTCTCTCTTTGATTTAAAATCTTGAACTATCTTTTCACCTAAAGATGTAGGGTTAGTATCCACATTCATAGAAGAGCCTAACATAGATTTAGTATCTTCTTTTAAGAACTTTATAACCTTTGCCGAACCATGTATTTGAGCTTCTACACAATGATATGAGTTGATACCCATCAATCTAAAACCTAACGCTGCACCGATACCCTTTTCATTGCCCCATTCTGGCGAACTAAATGCAAAAGGTAACTCATAAAGATTTTTTTCTAACTCTCCAGCAATTCCACTGAAAATTCCCGAAGAACGTGTATTGTCGATACATTCACCAACGTGCCATACTGGAGGTAACTCTCCATAAGATAAAAATTCTTTTAAACTTTCACCAGTCTTGTTATATATAGAAGTATTACAATATCCAAGTTTCATAAGTGGGAACGATGCACAACCATTAGTCAATATCAAGACGTTATTTTTTAATAGAACGTCGGCAACATCTATGATAGCTTTCTCGTACACAACTTTTGGATTATTACAACCTACCATATTTACGATACCTAATATCTTACCACTCTTTAAAGCCTCTGCTAGAGGTTTCATACTACCATAATGTTTATAGATATATTCAACTGAAAAACCAGTTTCAGCCTCTACTTCATAAGGTGGAATAAATACTGGAATACCACGTCTATTTTTAAAACTTTCAATAGCTCTAGTAACAATCTTTTCAGCAAGTGCTTGAGTTTCTCCAATGTTAGAATGGTGATGGTCATATGCGTAATGTTCAGCTCCTGGAAGCCTAGCAGAATCACTAGTAGTGACAACAGTAGTTTTATAACATTTAGCAACGTCCATAATAGATGGGAAAACGTCTTGAACGTCGGCAACCCATAAATCCAAAGCCCCAGTACCGAGAACTAACTCAGCCGTCACTGCGTTAGATAATGGAATTACACCTGCATATCTGTACATAGCAGATAATCCACTACAGCATATACCATAAAATTGAATACCTTTCGCTCCAGCCTCTTTTGCTAGATTTTGAAATTTTTCACTATAACCAGTCTTAACTATCTGACTAACTAAAGTAGGTAGATGTCCATGTACTGCAATATTTACATAACCTTTCTTTAATGCACCAATATTAACCTTAGATGTAACTCTATCGCCAACACCAAAAAGACTATCTGTAGCTATAGCAGAAGCAACTACTCCAGTGAAAGTGAAAACCAATCCACAACGTAGGAATTGTTGCATTATGCTTTTACAATCGCCATCAGTGGCACAACCCGACTTATGATAAGCCTCGAAAACTTCATGATATGCACTAATAGGCAAAATATCAAGATTTTTCCACACTTCTTGTCTTTCGGGTGGAGCACACGCCTTGATAGTTCGATATTCGTTAGGTTCTGTCCTAGATAAATCTTCTAAAAGGACGTTAGCTAAATCTATAGCGATATTTTTCAACTGCCTATGAGCAGTAGGAATTCCAAAGGCTTTAGCCATAGTTTTTATTTTGTACTCTCCAACTATTGGGATATCAAGTTTACCCTCGGCAGCCCACTTCAATGATAATACTACTTCCCTAGCGTGCATACCATGTTGAGCTACACCTGCAGCGACACTCCTTAATAGATTTCTAGCGACTATTAAATCGGCATCAGCACCACAAACTCCCCTTGGACTTTTTGGAGTAATCTTACATGGTCCCATGTTACAGATTTTACAACATACACCAGATAATCCAAAAGAACATTGAGGTTGTTGTTTATCGAACCTATCGAAGGTGGTATCTATTCCAATCTGTTCCATGTGTAGTATCATTTGTTTAACGGCAGGGTCTGGAGTATTGTCTAATACTTCCTGTTTAGATGGAAAAGTTTTTCTATAGTCAGCGACTGCCTTCATATAATCAGCAGTAAATTCATGGGTGTGTTCAATGACGTTTCCGTTTTCATCTATATGAGTATGAGTATCTGCAGGAACTATAACTTTTGGAATACCATGTTCATCAAAGCCGATTAATGCTCTATGAGTATGTATTTTCTCGTGTTGATGTTCGTCATTACGTGAGTTATTATTCATTAATATATTCAACTACCTTTCAAACTATAAATCATACTTATCAAATAGGATTAGTATGAATATATTATATCATTAATATTAAGATTTGTCAATAGATTTTTAAAAAAACTTAACTAATATTTGTATGTTCTACAATGATGTGCAATCAAGTTTAGAGTAATTTCATAAAAATCAGTTCCAAGATTGATTAAAATTTTTGGAGTTACTTTTTATTTACATAATCATGTAGTTATGATACAATAATCTAAAAAAGGGGGTTATATCGTTATGGATAATGAAATCAATGAATTTTTGGAAAAATCTGTTGATAAGTATGTTCCATTTAAAAAAGTTTTGAAAAGTCACGGATTGACGTATCAAGAGGGTTTGAGGAAATCTAAAGAGTATTATTGGAAGTTTAGAAGTCTTTTGAAGACTTTCAACATTGATACTACATCAAAAGAAAACATATATTTAAGTATCTGTGAATTAGCTGAAAAGTCACCAAATGACGACCTTTTGAAGCTATATTGTATGGTTCTAACTGATAACGGTCTTTTAATGGATAATAAAAATCCGATGCGAACCGATGAACAGAATATTCTTTCATGGTTGGAGCAGTCCAAAAAGTTTAGAAAAGTCCATCGATATATAAAAAATCAGTCTACTTTGGAAAATAGGTTGCAGAAAGTTATTAAATCTTTGGATAGTCTTAAAATCGTAGAAAAAAAGTTATCTTCTGAACATGATGATGTGGTTAAAATAGTATTACCATGTAATATTTACTATAAGTGTAAAAATAGAGATATACTATTAAACAACATAGAAAATTTAATCAAGATGTTACGTTCAAACGACGATTTAAGAGAGATATCTGCTTATGTATGCTTTGCGATACTTACCAGAAAACAGAGTTATATGTCCTCACATGATGGATATTCTCCAAATTTGAAAGCAATCTTTAAGTATGAGAAGTATCAAATAGATACAGATAATGGCAAAAACTTTAAAAACTATTTGGAGTATCTTCAAATATATGTCAGATTATGTGAATACTATTTTAAACACTACATTATAGATAGTTCATTATCAGATTATTGTTTTTTGAAGTATAGTAATCTTAGTGAATGGTACTATTCAAACGATGACGTTCATAATTTAGGCGTTCCAGTTCCTTTTTTGGATATTATTAGAAAGTATCTTGACGGAAATATTTCCATAGATTTCCCAAAATATGAGTTGGTAGAAAATTCAGTAGCCGACAAGATGTTATTAAATACCATATATAATTATCCTGATATGCTTGAAAAGTTCATATCTGCTAGGGCTTCAAATCAAGATACTTCAAATATCGTTAGAGAGTTCTATAATCTATCAAAAGTTGAGGAAAAGTATCCAAATAACGAGGACTTAGCTGAAGTTATTCTCATTGGTGAAACTTCCTCATATATTGAGAAAATTTTTATTGAAACTGCTAAAAACTTCATAAAATCTAAAGATGTGCCTTAAAAAGTACATCTTTTTTAGTATCTGATATTGTAACCTATTCTTTTTTAGGTTCTAAACCATGGATATTTGTATGATTTTTTAATATTAATCTTAATGAGATTTTTATACCTATTTTTTCTTTGATAATTTATCAAAATTGAGTTAATATAGAAAAGTACTTTTTTCGTCTCATATTCTGTTTTGAAGAAATATTTTTAATATTAATATTGAAATATCTAAAAATCGGTGATATAATATACTAAAAATATTACAATGTAAGGAGACTTTAAAATGAATACCATAAAAAGAATACTCACAACTCTTGGCACTACTTTGATTGCCTCTAATATGGTGTTAAATGCCATGCCAATCAGTGCTGAAAGTTTGACAGATAAAGGTATTACATATCTGAACTTACTAGAACTAAAGAAGGCTACTTTAGGAATTATTCCAACAGATAGTGAACTTATAACATTATCTGATATGAATAACGACTATACTCTTAATATTCTTGATGTAATTGCAATGAAAGAATATCTTTTAAATAGAAATGCAAAAACTTACGTTCAACCTGAAGTTGATGAAAATGGTAATAAAACTTTCACATATAAATATAGTATCGAAAATAGTGAAAATTATGTTTTTGGTACTCTATATACTCAAGACAATGATAGTATATATTCTATACAATCTAACTTAGATGAAACCTTTAGAGATAGACTTTCAATATATTGTGGAAATGATAGCAGTAATTATGGAAACTTTATCCAATACGAATATTTAGATGCTAATACTCCAGATGGTTCTCTTAAAGCTGAAGATACTTTTATATTTACTATTCAACACAGTAGAGATTTTAAAGAATGCGTATCTGAGGCAAATATAGAGTTAGGAAAGATTTTTACTACATATTCTAATAATACTTTGGAAGTATCTCTTGACGATTTAAACCTAGATTTAATGTTACTATCTGATGGAGTAAAGTATCAAGAGAATACTTTAGGAAACATCGACGTAGTAGACATTGATGGAAGTACTAATCCAGTGGGTGCTATGGTTACTTTTTCCGATACTCTAGGCGTAAAAAGTTTAGTAGGTGCTTTTGGGAACAATATTTTTTCAAACGATGGTGTAGATACTTACCAATATCATGATAATACCTTTAAAATCTCTTACGATGATACCACCAAAGAATATAGACTAGTCCTTGATGGTAATGAGATAATCTCCAAACGTGGGGATATGGAAAACTATGAATTTGGTAACTATCTTTATTCTGTAGTTTCACAACCTTTCAAATCTGAGTTGTATCTATGTATTGAGAATAAGGCTAATAAAGATAAGTTAATGTTATACTTTGATAACAATACCATATCAGAGGTTCGATTAATCGATACTATAGAAATAGATGGTCAACTCTACTCTAACATGGTTAATTATATAGACAATCAAATAGTTAGTAAGACGTTTATCAACTTAGATGATGATAGCAAAACGTTAGTATGCAATAGTCTTTTGAACATTACAGATGAAAACATAACCTATTACAGTGCAACACCTACTACGGAAGATGTAAACTATTATGATAATACTGAAAGTGGTTATGTTATCATGTTATCTAAAAGACAAACGGAAGATTGCAAAACTGTGGGTATAGCTTTAGGAAGTTACAATTATAATCTTAGAGCTAATACCAATACTATATATTCAACTTCTATTCAAGATGACGAAAATTCTGCAGAGCAAACTTTAACTATCAAAGATACTGAATTGAACAATACCATAACTACTACTTTTGATGGTTCATCTTATAATGTAAATAAATATTTCCATTATAAAGATTATAATATCTTTGGTGAGTTATTCGCAGATAGTGTCAGGTATACTCACAGTACTAGTGAAGATATCAAAAATTTGGTGATAGAATAATACCAAAGTTGCAAGAGTGGTGAAAAGTTACGAATTTGCAAGATAAATTACATATTTTAAAAGAGTACTTATCTAACTTAGAAAGTGTTGCAGTAGCTTTTTCTAATGGTGTGGATTCCACTTTTCTATTAAAGGTTGCCCACGACGTTTTACAAAGTAAAGTTATTGCAATCACTGTAAATTTAAACTCTTTTCCTGAAACGGAACTATTTAAAAGTATTGAATTTTGTAATCAAGAGAGTATTAAACAGGTAACTATCCAATTTGATGAGTTAAATATTGAAAATTTTTCAAAAAATCCACCTAATAGATGTTATATATGTAAAAAAGCCATATTTTCTGAGATTAAAAAGGTAGCACAAACTTACGGGATTTTTCACATAGTAGAAGGTTCTAACTTAGATGATATATCCGACTATCGTCCAGGGTTAAAAGCCATTGAAGAGTTAAATATCAAAAGTCCTTTACGTATAGCACAGTTTACTAAGTCCGATATTAGGAAACTGTCGCATGAAATGGGTTTAAATACTTGGGATAAACCATCATTTGCATGTCTATCTTCGAGATTTGTGTATGGAGAAACTATAACTAAGGAAAAGTTATCTATGGTTGAAAATGCAGAAGAGTATCTTCTAAGTTTGGGACTTAGTCAAGTTAGAGTACGAGTTCATGGTAATATGGCTAGAATTGAAACTTTTCCACAAGATTTTTACAAGATAGTGCAACTTCATGAGGAAATATATTCTAAGTTAAAATATTTAGGATTTTCTTATATAACCTTAGATTTATATGGATATCGTACTGGTAGCATGAATGAAACTTTAACAAATTAACGTTAATAACTTTTCTCCTCTATGGGTGAATTAATTCACTGTAAGATGAAAGGAAAAAATCATGAATGAACGTATTAGGAAACTTCTTGAAGAGGTATCTACTGGAAAAATATCCATAGATAATGCTATGTTACAACTAAAGTTAGAACCTTATCAAGATTTAAACTTCGCTAAACTAGACTATCATAGAGAAATTCGTCAAGGTGTTACTGAAATTATCTATGGAGCTGGTAAAACTGCACAACAGATTATAGAAATTTCTAAGGATATGTTATCACATGGACAAGAAAATATTCTAATTACTAGGATTTCTCAAAACGTTGCTAAGGTCGTCCAAAATGAGTTACCTTTAAAATATCATGAAGTCGGAGACGTTGGAACTATAGGAAGTATACCTATTCCAACAGGTAAAGGCAAAATCTTGGTGGCAACGGGTGGCACTAGTGATATTCCCATAGCTGAAGAATGTTCTATTACTGCAGAATTTCTAGGCAATGAAGTCGTACGATTATATGATGTCGGCGTTTCAGGATTACACAGACTATTATTACACATTGAAGAGATAATGTCTGCAAGAGTTATCGTGGCTATTGCAGGTATGGAAGGTGCTTTAGCTAGTGTAATAGGTGGCTTAGCAGATTGTCCTGTAATTGCTGTGCCTACTAGTGTTGGTTATGGAACATCTTTTAATGGATTGTCTGCGTTATTATCGATGTTAAACTCATGTGCTAGTGGCGTGAGTGTAGTAAACATTGATAATGGTTTTGGTGCAGGGTATCAAGCCAGTATGATAAATCATTTATAGATAATTAAAAAGTAATGTTTCTTATTTGAATTACCCCCGACTATTAGCAAAGCGTAGACGAGAGTAATTTAATGAATTAACATTTATTACTTACTTTCTTTTTTTAGTAAACATAACTATTAATCCAACAGTTAATGTTAGTATCGATGGCACTATTATCTATGGTAAAACTATCATAATTACAATATTCTTGGATACCATCTTTAGTATGACCGAAATAGTAATCAGTTACCGTTTCTATATCTGCATCGCAAGGTATGGTAATAGATACATTATTATCTATGCTACTAGATACATCTCTCATAAAGAAAGAGCTAGAATACAACTTAGTAACAGTTTCAGGAACGGTATATCCATTAAGTTCAATATTACTTCTAAGTGCTGGATATTGTACTAAAGTTTTCATATCTTTGGTAAATAGTACGCCATCAACATCAGTATATGAAGTATTATCTTTATCTACTACAAAATCCTTTGCAGAAGATAAAAAAGATGAACTTTTTTTAATTTTTTACAATTAATATAATATCAAAGAAATAATCATAGCTTATTTGTTAATAATGTATATATTTTATAAAATCATATATTGTATAACTATATTAAAAAGAAGTCTAGATTTGACTAGACTTCTTTTTAATACTGACCACTACAATTAAAGTGATTTCTTATACCTATTTCTGTTAAACTTGGATTATTTACTATTTTCACAAAGTGAGTTGACCTTTTCAAAAACGTCAATAATTTTTTTATCAGGTATTGGAGTAAGTAAGCTGACAATAACAATTACTATTGAAGCTGATAAAAAAGCTGGTAGAAGCTCATATATATCCCATATACCACCTAAGGTTCTTATAGCATACTTCCAAATGAAAATCATGAGACCACCAACAATCATACCAGCAATTGCACCTTGTTTAGTAGTTCTTTTCCAAAATAAAGAAAATAGCATCAAAGGACCAAAAACAGCTCCAAAACCAGCCCATGCAAACGATACTATTCCAAATACAGAACTTTCAGGATTACTAGCTAAACATACTGCAATAATAGCAATAATTAAGACTACTGCCCTTGCAATTATCATACTTTGTTTTTTACTAAGATTAATATTAAAAATATCCTTAATAATATTTTCTGACACACTTGAAGATGCTGCTAAAAGCTGAGAATCTGCAGTTGACATGGTACAAGCTAATATACCAGCCATGGTTAAACCTGCAAAAATGATACCTACAACTCCATGTTCACTTAACACATTAGCTATCTTTATTATAAGTGTTTCAGATTGCGAACCTTCAAGAGTTTCTATTATGTTTAATTTAGATAAACTATAACCAGTAATACCAATCAAAATAGCCACAGTCATGGATATTAATACCCATACAGTAGCAATTCTACGAGATACTTTTATTTTATTTTCATCTTCTGTAGCCATAAATCTTAATAACACATGAGGCATTCCAAAGTAGCCTAATCCCCAAGCTAACGTTGATAATATAGAAATTAATCCATATGGATTAGAAGTATCATTTGAAACGTCATACATAGACGTTAAAGATAAGTAGCCTGGTAATGATTTAGTATTTTCAATGACTGCTTCTAAACCACCTACCTGATTTATACTAAACAATATTATTACTATCAAAGCTAGAGTCATAACTATACTTTGGATTAAATCTGTAGTACTAGCTGCCAAGAAACCACCTAAAGCAGTATATCCCACAATTATAATAGCACTTAATATCATAGCTGGTAAATAATCTACTCCAAATAGATTGGAAAACAACTTACCACAGGCAGAAAATCCAGAAGCCGTATATGGAACAAAAAATATTATAATAAATAAAGCAGATACTCCTAATATTACTTTAGAATTTCCAAATCTATTAGAAAAAAAGTCTGGTATAGTGATAGAGTTAGTACTTGCACTATATAATCTTAATCTTTTAGCAACGAACAACCAATTTAGATAAGTACCTATAGCAAGACCTATAGCAGTCCATGAAGCATCAGCTATACCTGAAAGATACGCAACACCAGGTAAACCCATAAGTAACCAACTACTCATATCTGAGGCTTCGGCACTCATTGCTGTTACTAATGGTCCTAACTTTCTACCTCCTAGGTAAAATTCACTTGAATTGTTCGTCTTTTTTGAATACACATAACCAATGAATAGCATCATAATTAAATAGACTATAATTACTACTAATATTCCAATGGTACTAACATTCATAAAAATTAACCTCCTATAATCGTTGATAGATATTCTACTAATTTCTTTAACAACTCTTATTATTATCTATTATATAAGAGTGGTTTGTCAATACATTATAGTTGAGTGTGAAATATTTCTATCACTACGCACTACGACTTAGAGATAGGTGATTTTTGTTCAAATATTGCAATTAGTAAAATATCAACGAGTGAACACTGTATATCTTACAATCTTGATTTAATTCACTAACTTCACACTAATTTATTGCTGACTAATTACATCAATTAGTAATTTAATATAATATTTCAGAAAAGATAATCTATCATAAATCTTTTATCATAGCAGTATGACCATCGCTAATACGTTTTGATTTCTACATCTTCTATATTGATGGCTTACTTCTTTCGTTATTTGCGATATAGGTAAAGAAAATATGATATATTATCACATTCTTTGTATTATACTATATTATTTTTAGCTTGTCAATAGTTTTAAGTCATAGAAGCACGGCAACAGCATTTACTTTTGGAGTTAAAAAACGCCTTATTATCGACATTTCGTGTTTAAATCGACTTGACTTATAAAGGCTTAGGTGATATAATAATTTTATAACAATATCATAGCATTGGAGAGATTTTTTTGATTAGGACAACCAAAGCTACTATAATATTTTTAACCATATTATCATTTATAGCAAGTGTAATATGGCTTTATATAGTCCAAGATAACAATTCACAGGTTGAAAACAAATCTGTGGTACAAAGTAATAGTGAAGATTATTTTCTTAATATCATAGCTAATGCTACTGATACTACCATAGAAAATAATCAAGAAATAACTACAACGATAGATAGTATTACTACTATTGATACCACCGTTCCTATAACTACCACTGTCCCTGTAGAAGGAGCAACTTCTATCAGTGTTAGTAGTATCACTACTAACACTGACACATCACAGATGCAAGAAAATATACAATCTCAGGACACTCTTTCGCCTAAATTTTCATTAGATGGTGGTTTCTATGATAATTCAATAACTTTAGAACTATCCTCCATTACAGGAAAGACGATATACTATACTACAGATGGCAGTAAACCTGACATTAATTCTACTATGTATACTACGCCAATAGTCATAAACTCAAGAGAGGGTGAACCTAACTACATAGCTAATAGAGATGATACCTCTGTAACACCTTATGTAGTTGAAACTCCTGTAGACAAAGCCACTGTAATAAAGGCTATCGCTATAGATGAAATGGGTAACGTTAGTAACGTGGTATCGCATACATACTTCGTTGGTTTAGATATTACTAAAGATTATAATAATACTAAAGTAATATCTATTTCTACTGATGAAGAAAATCTTTTCGATTATAATACGGGTATATACGTAAAGGGCGTAACGTATGATAATTGGTTATATAATGGTGGTAGTATATATGATACTAAAGACTATTTCCAACCTGCTAATTATAAAAAGACTGGCTCAGATTGGGAACGTGAAGCTAGTATAGAAATCTTTGATGTTGATGGTACTTCTATGTTATCACAAAACGTGGGTATGAGAATTATGGGGGGTTCATCAAGAACTAGTGTTCAAAAGAGTTTGAAATTTTATGCACGTTCTGAGTATGGTGATAGTAAAATTCATTGCGAACTGATACCCAACTTATATAAAGAAGTTGACAACACTGACGATATCAAAAAGTTTGATACTTTTGTCTTAAGAAATGGTGGAACAGATTACTATGGTATGAAATTCCGTGATGCTTTCATTCAAACATTAATATCCGATAGAAGTTTAAGTAGACAGTCATCTACTCCAGCAGTAGCCTTTTTAAATGGTGAATATTTGGGCGTATACAACCTTCAAGAAGATTATAGTGACTATTACATTCAAAGTCATTACAACGTTCCAAAAGAAGACGTAGTTATGATAAAGTGTAATGAAATCGAAGAAGGCACTGACGAAGATTATCAACTATATCAAGAACTTTTAGACTTCGTAGACAATCAAGACTTATCTAATGATGAAGTCTATCAAGAATTTTGTAATATGGTAGATATACAAAGTTTAATAGACTATTTCGCTGTAGAGTGCTATATTGATAATGAAGATTGGATAGATATGGATAATAATTTCCGTCTATGGCGTTCACGCACGGTTACTGACCAACCATATCAAGATGGTAAATGGCGTTGGGCAGTATACGATACAGAATATTCCATGGGTGTCTTTGATAGTGGATATTATACAGAAAATACTATAAACAATCTTATAGATACCAAAAATAAAGATGGTGTGAACATCTTTGTTAAACCTCTGCTGAAGAATGAAAGTTTTAAAAGACAGTTTGTTACTAGTTTTTTAGATATTATGAACGTCAACTTTGAAAAAAATCATGCTTGTAACGTCTTAGATACCTTCGTAGAAGAATATTCTCCTCTATTGAACGATAGTTTTACAAGAACAGGTCCTGATTGGCGTGCAGGTACTACAGAAGAGATGGAAAACTATTTTAATCGTTTAGTAGAAAAATCCAAATACTTTTTAAATAATCGCTTCGATTATTGTTTTGAGATGTTATCTAACTCATTAGACTTATCAGGTGAAAAGGTTAAGGTAGCTTTAAGGACTAGTGATATTAACGATGGGACTATTCAAATAAATAGCACTATTCCAGAGTTTCATAGTAACTATTGGAATGGTACATACCTTTCCGACTATCCTGTAACTTTGATTGCCAAACCTACTGAAGGTCACACCTTTGTTAAATGGGTAGGAGATGGCATATCAATAGAAGATGCTACCAAGGAGACTATATCTATCCCATTAGATAAAGACGTGAACGTTATGGCAGTATTCTCTTAATGAATAATACAGTGAATGTAAAAATGAAAGGAAGATTTTTTTATGAAAACTGCGTTTCAACCTGCAGATATTCTACTACCTAAAGATGATATAGATATCTTTAAATGGTCAGTCATTGCCTGTGACCAGTTCACATATAGTAATCAATATTGGCAAGATGTTAAAAATATTACCAATGGTGCAGAGTCTACCATCAATTTAATACTACCAGAGATATATTTAAATTCTAAAAGTTGCAATCAGTTGATTGAAAATATTGATACTACCATGAACGGCTATATCAAAAATGATACTTTCAATACTTATCAAGATAGTTTTATCTACGTTGAGCGTATCCAAAGTGACGGTAAAAAACGTTGTGGTTTAGTTGGAAAGATAGACCTTGAACAGTATGACTATCATAAAGGTAGCAAATCACAAATTAGAGCTACCGAAAGTACAGTGATAGAAAGAATTCCTCCTAGACTAAAAGTAAGGAAAAATGCTCCTATTGAGCTTACTCACATTATGATTTTAATAGATGATGAAAAAAAATCTGTTATTGAGCCTATTGCAGAGTTTAAGCATTCTCTTAAAAGAGTATATAACTCTAATTTAATGAAAAATGGTGGTCATATTGAAGGGTATCTTATACAAGATGAGACTATAAAATCTCAAATAGACGTCTCACTATCTAACTTACTTGACGAAAATAGTAAAAAGTACAATCTTCCAAAAGATGAAACCCTACTTTTTGCCATGGGTGATGGTAATCATTCTTTGGCTACTGCTAAGGAACATTATGAACTATTAAAGAAAGAAAATCCAAATATAGACTTTTCCAATCACCCTTCAAGGTATGCCCTAGTAGAGATAGTAAATCTTCACAGTGATGCTCTAAGGTTTGAGGCTATCCATAGAATAGTACAGGAAGTAAACGTTGATGATTTACTTTCTAAGATGGTTAAAACTTTAAAACTATCTAAAGATTGTTCTGATGCTACTCAAAAGTTTTCATACGTTATTGACGGCATAGAAAATACCGTATATATACATAACGAACTATCTAATTTGACAGTTGGTAGCGTTCAAGCCTTTTTAGATGACTATTTAAAATTTAATGGAGGCGTTATAGACTATATCCACGGTAGAAATAACGTCCTTGAACTCTCTAAAAATGCAGATAGTATAGGATTTATCCTTCCAGATATGTTAAAAACAGAACTTTTTCCAACGGTTATTAAAGATGGCTCACTTCCAAGAAAGACTTTTTCAATGGGTCACGCTGAAGATAAACGTTACTATATAGAGTGCCGAAAGATAGTTTAATATATTTTAAAGAGATTAAGGAAATGTTTTATCAAAAAAAACAGCAAGAACACCCCCACCTCTTAGGTAGGGGATAAGTTGCTTTAGATTGAAATTTTTCTTAAATTATTAAGATACTCTGTGATATAATAAATCTAATATGAAAAAATCTTAAATGTTATGTATGGTTATGTTGTAAAATAGAAGATATTCCACAGTTTAAACTTATAGGCAGAAAGATTATAATTTAATCTGTGAAACAGTAAGCCGTTAAAAGCCTCTTAGTGAAATGTGGACGATATAGTTTACATATCTTGTAACAACTTCTATATTGCACGGAAAAATAAGGTGGAATATCTATGAAGAGTTTTAAAGAGAGTTATCTAAAAAGGTTAAGAGTTGGAAATATCCTTTTAGATAGTAATGTGTTAATGGCACCATTGTCAAGTTATACAAGTTATCCATTTAGGGTTATGTGCAGAAATCTAGGTGCAGGTTTGTGCTTTACAGAGATGGTAAGTAGTAATGGTTTGAAGTATCATGATTTAGCTACTAGGAAACTTTTGTTTACCACTGATTATGAGTATCCAAAAGCAGTGCAATTGTTAGGTTCTAATCCTAATGTATTTGAGAACGCTTGTAAAAGTGATTACATAAAACAGTTTGATATCATAGATATTAATATGGGTTGTCCAGTTCCAAACGTTATAAAGAGTGGCGAAGGGTGTTCATTAATGGGCGACTTATCTAGAGCATCAAAGATAATAGAGGCTTGTAAACGTAGTGGAAAGGTCATTACGGTAAAGTTTAGAGTAGGATTAAATCCAAAACAGAAGAATTGCGTGGAATTTGCTAAAATGTGTGAAAATTCTGGGGCAGATATGATTACTATTCATGGTCGTACTAGAAATATGATGTATGATGGTATTCCATTATATGAAGAAATCGCTAACGTAAAGTCGGTAGTTAAAATTCCCGTGATAGCTAACGGTGGAATATACTCTCAAAGTGATGCCATCACTATGATGGAAAATACTAACGCAGATGGCATCATGATTGCAAGGTATGGTTTTGAAAATCCATTGATATTTTCTGAGCTTACTGGAAAACATACTAATCAAACTAAATATACTTTGCTACTTCAACAAATCGATTTAACTTCTAAATACTTTGATGAGTACTTCACATTAACTTATATAAAAAAACTAACTGCATATTTTATGAAAAAACTTCCAGGAACGAAACAGTATAAACAGGATTTATATAGATGTGGAAATCTTATAGAGTTAAAAGACATCATAGAAAAAATATTTTTAAAGGGTGGAACTTATGATTAACAGTGAATTTATCATACAAGATGGAGTTTTATTATCGTATTTAGGTAAAGATACTGAAGTAATAATTCCTAATGAAGTCACCTCTATTGGTGATAATGTCTTTAAAGGTATGTTTAATATTACTAAGGTAATCATTCCTGATACCGTAAAAACTATAGGAAAGTTCGCCTTTAAAGGCTGTAAAAAACTATGTGATATCAACTTTCCAAATGGATTGATAAAGTTAGATGACTATGCTTTTCATAGATGTCATGCCTTAAAAAGTGTCATTTTGCCAGATACCTTAACTGAAATAGGTAGATGTGTATTCCATTACTGTGATAATCTTGAAATGATATCTATTAAAGGGGTTAAAAGACTTCAAATGCAAACCTTTGCCAATGATACTAGCTTAAAAGAACTACACATTAACAAAGATTTAGATACTTCCAACATTACTGATGACATTTTAACGGGTTGTATTAAGATTTCTAAGGTAGTATTATCTAATGGTGATGAATACATCATAGAAAATTTAATAGACGCTATGACCTCAAAAAATGATATCCCTCCAGTAATAAGGGATATCGCTAAGGGAGTATATAAAACCATGTCCATTCAAGATGGTATTCTATATAAATTTCATGTAAACTTAAAGAGTTTTGAACTTCCTGAAGGTATAACGTGTATAGAAAAAAGTTGTTTCTATGATAGAAAAGGGATAGTATCTATAACGTTGCCCAAAAGTTTAAAGACTATAAGAAATCAAGCTTTTAAGAACTGTATCAACTTAGAGGAGATACGCATATTAAATGACAGCTTACTTATAGATGTTGATGCTTTTAAAGGTTGTAACAATCTAAATAGAATAGTTTTATCTGATGGGAAAATTTTTAATATTAATAGTTATCTTAATAATGATACTCCTAAGATAGTGAAAAAAATTCAAGAACAGGTTCAAAGTGATTTCTATATCAGTGGTAATACTTTAGTATCATATAGGGGTAGCGAAGAACGTGTTACTGTTCCTAACGGAATAACCACAATTGGTGAAAGTTGTTTTGCCAATAATGAAGCCATTGGTAGAGTGATACTCCCAAATACAGTTACCGATATTCAAGAAGATGCCTTTAAAGGGTGTGTATCTATGCAGACGATATCACTTTCAGAAAGTTTGATAAATATTGAACGTTCTGCCTTTGAAAATTGTTTTAAACTTCTCCATATAGACTTACCTAAGAATGTATCAAAATTGGGGCAATCTTGCTTTAAAAGATGCTTGAAACTAAACACGGTTAAATTTAATAACAATCTACAAATGATTGAAGATATGGCTTTTTACGGGTGTAAATCTTTAAAAGATTTTAAACTTCCACAAGGAGTAAAAATCTATGGAGAATTAGTATTTTTTAAGAGTAGTATCAAATATGATGGTAATCCAAATGAAAATAGAAAATTTTTATCCATAGAGGAGAATTATTCTCCAAATGATATTGAACCCTATAAGTACGCCAACACTGATGATTTGCAATCTATATCTGTGTATGAACCATGTACCATTGGAAAGTACGCATTTTCCAACTGTAAGTACTTAACTGATATTCATTTAGATAATCCAAACATAGTAGTAGAAAACAACGCCTTTGAAAAGTGTCCAAACTTGAAACGTGTATATCTAAATGTTAAGAGTTTGGGGAATAGTGTATTATCGTTTTGTAGAAACTTAGAAGATGTAACTATATTTGGTATTGACCGACTTCCAGATGAAACGTTTTTCGGCTGTGAGAATCTAAAGACGTTAGAAATTCCTGAAATTAAAACAATCGGGAAAAGATGCTTTGATGAGTGTATCTCTTTAGAAAGTTTTAACTTTAAAAACGTTCAAAACATAGAGGAAAGAGCTTTTTCAAGGTGTGAAAGTCTACGTATGGTTAAGATATATCAAGGGGTAGTGGGATATCATGCTTTTGAAGATTGCGTCAACTTAGAGGATATATCAATTAATAGTGATGTCATATTAAAAAGTGGAGCTTTTTTTGGTAGTACTAATATTAAGAACATCACATTAGATGGTTTAAATTACAACGTTTTTAAATATTCACAAAGTATCAACTGTTTAGAAAATGCACTACCTTATAGAGTACAAGAGATTTTATCAAGTATATACCTATGTTTTACAGTCAATGAACGTTTGGAAATCACGAAGTATAAAGGTAATGCAAAAAGCATAACTATCCCAATAGATATAGTCTCAATAGGCGATGAAACTTTTAGGGATTGTATAAGGTTACAAAATATAAATATTCCAAGTAGTGTTAAGTATATCGGTAAGATGGCTTTCGTTGGTACTTCATGGCTAAACAATCTTAGGAGTTCAAGAAGTATTGTAACCATCAATAATATGTTGATAGATGCCACCACTTGCAACGATTACTTTGAAATTCCTAGAGATATTATCAGGGTTTGTGGTTGGGCTTTTGCAAATAACTATTCTCTTAAAGAGTTAAAAATCTTGAATGATAAAACTATCATAGATGAGTATGCTTTTAGAAATTGCATAAACTTGAAAAGTGTAACCTTAGAAGATGGCTCTATGTATACTCTAAACAATATAGACGATATAAACGTTCAAACTTTACCTACTACAGTTAGAAACATTTTTAAAGATTGCATAAACTGTTTTAAAATTCTTGGATATACTTTAATTGAAAGTACTGGCAACATTCCTAACTTAGTATTTATTAATGGTATAAAATCCATTGGTGATGGTGTCTACAAAGATTGCAACCTTTTAGAAAGTATTAAACTTTCAAAAGATACCACCTCTATAGGTAATAACGCTTTTGAAAATAGTAAATGGTTAAAATATGTAGAAAATGCTTATAATGTTGAAAGTATTGGAAACTTTGCTTTTAGTGGTTGTCAAAGTCTTGAAAGGATAGAACTTTCTAACCATCTACAGACCATTGGAAAAAGAGCGTTTGAACACTGTTGTAATCTAAAAGAGATTATCATTTCTGAAGGTATTACAGAAATTCAAGAGAAGACTTTTTTTCGATGCAAAAGTCTTAAAAAGATAGTTTTGCCATCTACATTGAAAATAATTCACAAAGAGGCTTTTGCATTCTGTACTAGTTTAGAAGAGGTTATCTTTCCGATGGATTTAGAAACTATCGAAGATAGAGCCTTTGCATGGTGTGAAAGTTTAAGAAGTTATACTATATCTAATGTTACAATGCTTGGCAAAGATATTTTTTTTAATGGGGTAAAAAAATTATGAGGTATAGAAAGTTAGGTATGACAGATTTAGTAGTATCAGAATTGGGGTTTGGTACTATTCCAATCTTAAGTGGAAACGTTCCAGTACTTCCAAAATACTATAGTCCGAACGTTCCCACTGCTATAGATATCATGAACTATGCTTATAACTTCGGTTGCAATCTATATGATACTGCCATTCCCTCCGAGTATGGCGACGCTGAATATAAGTTAGGACAGTTTACTAAAAAAGTCGGAAGAGAGAACATAATCATATCGGATAAGGCTAGATGTTTTGATGGAAATCAAATGTATAAAGCAGTATTGCAATCTTGTGAAAATTTGAATACTATCCCTGATATATACTTCGTACACCAAGTAGATTTTAACAATCAAGATGAAGTTTTTAGTCCATATGGTTCTCTAAGTGCCTTGTATGATTTAAAACGTGAAGGTAAAATTCGTTATACTGGTATAGCATCACACTATTATGATATCCTCTATCGAGGAGCTAAGGATTATCGTGTAGATGTTTTACAAGGTAGTGGAAACATCTTTGAACGTGGTATGCTTGACAGAATTGCAGATGAACCTATCTTTAAAACTAAGGGATATATCTTAAATAAAGTATATGGGGCAGGTGTCTTGATAAATCCATTTACCATTGAAGAACTAATATCTGGAATTTTAAGTTATCCAATATCTAGTGCGTTGATAGGTTTAGGGACTTTCCAACAAGTAGATACAGCTATGGAGTATGAGTTTAGTCCAAGCAATCCAACATTTGAATTTGTCTTAGATACCTTAAAAACACAGTATAATCCTATACCTTGTGATAGGTGTCAGCGTTGTAAATGTATCTATGGTTGGGAAGTACATACTTTATTTAGACAATATAACTACTATCATTTGGGTAAAGACTTTTGGGCTTTAAAAAAGATGAGTTTAAACATCAAGGAGGTTGCCGACAGTTGCAAAAGATGTACTTCTATGGAATGTAATGAGATGTGTCCTAGAGGTGTACATATTCCTGAAGAAGTACTCAAGATTGATAATTTAGTAAGAAATCATATTAACTATAATTATAGAAATAATCTTTAAAATCGATTATTGACAATCTTATAGATATTATGGTAAAATCGTAGTAGTATAATTTTAGGAGGATAAAAAATGATTATTTCAATATGTTCTGAAAAAGGTGGCGTAGGTAAGACGACATCTGCTATAAACATAGCTAACGGTCTCGTAAAGTTGGGAAAGAAAGTCTTAGTAATAGACCTTGACCAACAGGGTAACTGTTCTTACTCTTTAGGATACTCAAATGATGGTAAACCTACTATGGCAGAGTTAATATATAATGAAGTATCTGGAGTTCATATGATTAATCCAATTGATGCTATTAGACACAATGAAAACGGTTTAGATTATATTCCATCATCACCATTATTAACTAACATTACTTCTATAATATCCAACGATAGAGATTGTAACTATGTTCTAAAACGTTGCCTCAGTGATGAACATTTTAAACAGTATGATTACATACTTATAGATTGTCGTACTCTACTGGATTTACTAGTGGCAAATGCTATGAATACTAGTAAAGGAATTATCATTCCTGTAGAAAGTGGAATATATTCTTATGTTGGTCTTGAAAAGATGGTTGACAAGGTTAAATCTATAAATAAGAGTACTAATCCACAGTTAAGAATTTTAGGGATACTATTGAATAAACTACAAAGAACTATTGTAGGTGCTTCTATCTCCGATACTGTTAAGAATGACTATTCTGAGCTTACTTTTAATACCACTATTCCATACTGTCCAGCACAAGTGGAGAAGTCTGTAATAAGTCAAACCAGTTGTGTCGAAGATAAGAATAGTTCTTTAGGTATAGCATTTATGAAGTTATCTAAAGAGATAATATCTAAAACAAGTATGTTATGAGTGTGTCAATTTGACACATTCAGGAGATAATATCCAAAGCGTATATAATACAAGTGTGTCAATTTGACACATTCAGGGGATAGTATTCAAAGCATATAATATGAATGTGTCAATTTGACACATTCAGGGGATAGTATTCAAAGCATATAATATGAGTGTGTCAATTTGACACATTTAGGAGATAATATCCAAAGTGTGTATAATATAAGTGTGTCAATTTGACACATTCAGAGGATAATATTCAAAGCATATAATATAAGTGTGTCAATTTGACACACTTAATATCAGAAAGGATTATTGACTATGAAAAACAAAATAGACTTATCATCTATAAAGAAAGTTCCACTTGGCAATGATACTCAATTTAATAAAGACACTCCCATGGATTTAGTAGAAAGTTATACTTCTACATGGGGAAGTACTACAGAAAAAGTTGAAGAAATATCACTTAACTTTTTAGAACCTTTTGAACTAAACGGTTCTAAGCAACCTTTTAATATAAATCAAGATAAGATTAATCAAATAAAGCTCAGTGCTAAAGATATTGGAATTATCACACCGTTAATAGTTCGTAAATTAGAAAATAACCGTTATCAAATAGTATCTGGACACCATAGATTTTTAGTAGCTAAAGAATTAGGTCTTTTAAGTGTTCCATGTATCGTTAGAAATATTAGTGACGATGTAATCTATAAGTATGTTACAGAGAGTAACATACAAAGAGTTAAAGTATACCCATCTGAGTATGGTAGAATATTTTTAAAGTATATGGAAATTCGCCATGATATTGATATCACTGCTCAAGAAATTGCTGATAAATTTGGACTATCTAAAAAGACTATGTATAGGTATATCAACGTTACCAAACTAATATATGAATTACAAAACTTTACTGATAACGGATTAATCAGTCTCGATGCTGTAGACGTTATAAGTCAATTTTCAAAAGAAAATCAAGAGGTAGTTTGTGATTATCTAACTCAAACCAATAAAAAGATTATGGTATCTTTAGCAAAAAAGATGGATAAGTTTATCAAAGAAAATGGATATATCACAATTAGCAATATTCTGTATTTAGTTCAACCTAAGGAAAAAGATAAGTATAAAAATAAAATATATAATATTCTTTCCAAAGATTATGACCTAAACTATACTGAAGAAGAGTTAGACAATCTAGTCTTAAAATTATTAAATAACTATTTTAAAGATAAGTAACTCTTAACATTGCAATATAGGAGCGATACAATATGAAAATACTATATTTAGAATGTAATATGGGAGTATCTGGTGATATGTTAATGTCATCTTTAATAGAGTTATTACCTAACCCACAATTTTTTTTAGATAAGATGCGTTCTTTAAATATTCCAAATGTAAAAATCGATATAGAAAAGGTATCCAAATGTGGTATTTTAGGGACGCATACTCATATAATAGTGGACGGTATTGAAGAAGTTAGTCAAGATGTTTGTCTTGAGGAACATCAACATAAATGTAGGCATCAACATAGTTCAACCACTATCGGTGATATTGAACAGATGGTATCACATTTAAATTTATCGGAAAGAGTTCGTCAAGACGTTTTATCAGTATACCATTTAATTGCAGAAGCTGAAAGTCACGTGCATGGAAAGAACGTCCAAGAAATACACTTCCATGAAGTAGGCACTATAGATGCCATTACTGATATTGTAGGAGTGTGTCTTTTAATGGAAATGTTGTCTCCACAGAAGGTAATATGTTCTCCAATCAATACAGGATATGGTCAAGTTAGGTGTATACACGGAGTTTTACCAATTCCAGCTCCAGCCACTGCATATATTATACGAAATATTCCTATATATAGTGGAAACGTTCAAGGAGAACTATGTACACCTACAGGGGCATCTTTGGTAAAGCACTTTGCCACAGAGTTTAAACAAATGCCTACCATGTGCGTGGAAAAAATCGGTTATGGTATGGGTTCTAAAGACTTTCCTGAAGCTAACTGTCTACGTGCTATGATTGGCGAAACTTTAGAAACTTCTAATGAAATCTCAGAATTACAGTGCAATCTTGATGATATGTCACCAGAAAATATAGCTTTTGCACAAGAAGTTTTACTTTCTAATGGTGCATTAGATGTCTTTACTACTCCAATAGTTATGAAAAAGGGACGTTTAGCAACTTTATTAACCTGTCTATGTTCTTTAGATACACGTGATAGTTTAGTTAATTTAATCTTTAAACATACATCTACTATTGGTATACGTGAAGTTATAAAAAATAGGTATACTTTAACTAGACGTGAAATACTTAAAGATACTTCTTTAGGTTCAATAAAGGTTAAAGTGTCAAATGGTTTTGGTGTAGAACATAAAAAGATTGAATATGATGATATATCTAAGATGGCTAAAGAAAAAAATATTTCCATAGAGGAGATAAAGAATATCCTTTATGGAAATAATGTGGTATAGATTTATCAATTACTATTTAACTCTTGAGTTAGTTGTAATAAAAAGTTAATTACCGAATTTTTCTCTTTACGTTCTGGGGGAATACGACAGATACACCTTTCAAGGGCATCTGAGGCAACGTTTACAACGATACTTTCATCACATACACGGAAACCACTTTTAGTCATTTGAAGCATATAACTGTTTCTCATACACCAACAGTTAATTGATGGTAATGATACATAATCTTTTTCGGAAGCAAGAACTATTCTTAAATTACTATTAGACTTTAATTCATTGACAAGATCAAGAAGTTCAGTGGCATAATATTTTTGCTCTATGATGATTTCTTTACCACAACAGAGTGATAAACTATTACTTACAAAAGTTTTTTTATATACTCGTTCCAACATTTTTTCTAATTGGAATATTAAAACGGTATCTCCGTCTACTCCTGAAGATTTTGAATAGTGTATTCCCGTAATCTTTCGGAAATGATAATTTAATTTTAAAACGTTATTCATAGTATTTTCATCAATATTATTGATACTCAATATTTCTTTTAAAAGTGTTTCGGATACTCCTATGAATGCCGAAACGGGTAAAAAAGATAAGAAATGTTCCTTATTCTTAAAACGTGGAATGTTTTCAATAACTTCAGATACTCTAAAAGGTTCATAATTTTTAAATAGTGGATAATAGTTCTTTAAAGCATTTTTAATCATTTCTTCATGTTTGATTACTATGTTTTTATCAGTAAATATCATAGTACTTGAATTTAATCTATTAATAGACAATCCCATCATAGAAATAGCGTGATTTATGATAATGAATGAATTGTTCATGACACATTCATTATAATACTGGCAATAAAACCAATCTACATTAGGATCAAATAGTATCGAACTACATAGATTGAAAAAATTTCTAAAATTCTCTTTCGATGATGAATAATGAATGATAAACGTTGCATGAAAATTTCTTTTAAGTAATATATTGATACGTTTAACAAAGTTTTCTGAAAAGGAAGCATTTTCCCAAAGCCATTCAAACTCTTCACAATCGAAGAAAGTTATTTCTGCAGGTTCAAGTATAGTATCTGCATAATCAAGAATTTTATTTACTGCTTCACGCCTACCATCGTTTTCGTTAAATACCATGATGGGCACAGTTTTTACGTTTCCAAAAATTTGTTGATGTGTAGGAGCAATCTCCTTAAGGTTTTCATTTGCCAAGGCATACTTTAGATGATACTCTACACTATAATCATCATTAAACGTTTCATGGGGAAATAAATCGGTTAAAACACTTACAATTAAAGAATGTGATGTATCTTTATCACTATCAAGGATAAACTTAATAACTTCATCAAAATAGACTGAATTTTTATTCAATTGTCTAGTACCTGTTCTCCATTTGCTTATAAGGCTTACATCAACATGTAGAGCTTGAGCCATCGTAGTTGCTTGAATGTTCATTCCATTCATAATATGTCCAAGTACAGAAAAAGTTTTATTTTTCATATTCTACCTCCTGTTTGGTTAGTCGGCTTTGATGCATACTTTCACTATATATCTAGGGTAGAGTATCTTTTGTTAAACAACGCCAATACTTCAAGAGTCAATCGGTGTTACCATGGATTTTTAAAATATATATTGATTATAATACATTATCTTTAAATTGTCAAGACTTAATGGGAAGAGGAGTGGACAATAGCGTATTTAAAGAAAATCCACTAATCCAAGAGGAAACTCTT
>JBJFHM010000024.1:0-122307 GCA_051893615.1 Oscillospiraceae bacterium | reverse complement strand
GTTTAAATTTTGTGGGTCTGATTTCTATCCACTCGCCCAACTCATAAGCGACTTGTTAAGTATATCATAATATTTAAAATAAGTCAATATGGAATATTGCACAAAGATATTATATCTAAAATTCAAAAATATATGCAAAAACACCTTGATTATTTTGAATATTTATTGTAGAATAGTACTAGATAAAATATAAATTATCTATAGTATTCAAATAGAAAGGATTAATTCATATGTCTAAAAGCAAAAATGTTGATATTGATAAACTTGGTAGATTTATATCTTTAATACTAAGGCATCACCCAGAAAGTATTGGAATATCTCTTGATGAATTTGGATATGCCAACGTAAATGAACTTATTACTAAAATGAACGCTCACGGAAAGTATATAGATTTTCAAACTCTAAAATACATAGTGGATAATAACAATAAAAAGCGTTACTCTTTTAATGAGGATTTTTCTAAAATTAGAGCTAATCAAGGACATTCCATTAAAGTAAACTTGGAACTAACTCCACAGATACCACCAAACGAACTATATCATGGTACGGCTAGTAGATTTTTAGACAACATTTTAAAAGAAGGTATTACTAAGCAAACAAGACAGTATGTACATTTATCTAAAGATGTAGAAACTGCCATCAATGTAGGAAAGCGTCACGGAAAGCCCATAGTATTGGTAATAGATGCTACTCAAATGTTTCAAGATGGTATTCAATTTTACTTATCCAAAAATGGTGTGTGGCTTTGTGACTATATTGACCCAAAATATATTAAAAACATATTAGCCTCTTGACAGATACTCTTATATGTGATATATTAAATTCAACATAATATGATATTTTATCAATTAGAAAGGATTGTTTACTATGGCAAAAAAGAAAAGTTTTGGAATTTCATATAATTCACCAGTCATATTAACTTTTACCTTGATATCCCTAATAGCCTTGATATTAAACTATGTAACTTCGGGATTATCCAATCAATTGTTGTTTATGACTTATAGAACTTCACTTTTAGACCCGTTGTTTTATGTTAGATTGTTCACTCATGCACTAGGACACGCAGACATATCTCATTTTGCAGGCAATTTTATGTACATCTTATTAATAGGGCCAATGCTTGAAGAGAAGTATGGTAGCAGTAGGCTCTTAGTTATGATGACTGTAACAGCAGGTATTACGGGTATTTTTAATAGTATACTATTTCCGAATGTAGCTCTTTGTGGTGCTAGTGGCATAGTGTTTATGATGATTTTATTAAGCTCTTTTGCAAACTCCAAGGAAAATGATGGCATACCATTAACTATGATTTTAATAGCTATCATATATTTAGGAAATCAAGTAGTTCAAGGCATCTTCATTGATGATAATGTTTCACAGTTTGCACATCTAATAGGTGGTGGTTGTGGTGGTTTATTTGGATACGCCTTTAGACCTAAAAAGTTAAAATCCAGTTATGATATCTATTAAAGTTAAACGTCTGTCCCATTTGATGTTATCATTAAATGAGACATTTTTTTTATAAAATATATTTGATTTTTGGTAAAACATATGTTATAATATAAAAAACAATCCATATAATAGGAGGTTTTGCGTATGGATAAAGAAAGTGTTAAAAAAATAATCCATGATTGGATAGACCACAATGATTTAACCTATGATGAATTTGACAATGGTTTAGTAATCGATAATGGCTATATCAAGTTAATGTTTTATATAATGGATAATAGTCTAATGATGGGAATAAGTTCTGATACTATACCTTTAGAAAAAGATTACATATTGCAAATCATCAAAGGAAATTTAAATTTAAAGTTGGTTCAAAAGGATAGTGTCAGTAGTAAGGTTTTACTCAATAATAGATGTAAGTATCTATTGAAAGCCTCCAATACTTGTCAATTGAGCAAGTTCGGTTTGATACCTATTGAGGAAAATGGTATACCTTGTAGAATGGCAAGTAAAGTACAAATTATGTGGGATATTATTCCAATAGATGAACCTCTTATTGATTATTATGCAAATATTCTATTAGAAGAGGCTATGAGAATATGTTTAGGTTTTACTATCCTTGATAACATCAACAAGGATTTGAACCTAACTGAAATTGAAACCCTCCTTAATATCAGCCATCAAGACTATGAGAATTTTGAAGATGCCTCTATTAGTGATGACGATGATTATAGTGAATTTATTAACGATAATGACGATGATGATAACTATGACGATTTAGATTTATTTAAATCTATTTTTGATGAAGATGAATTTGACATTTAATTTAATGTGAACTCTCCCAATTACGCTTCGCTTAGAGGTGGAAGTGTTGGTGTTCTTGATAACCTTTTGATAAAAAACTCCCACTTGGTGATGTTTCCAAGTGGGAAGTTTTTTAATTATATATTATAAATTTATAATAACACTGCTTGAGTTTGGAGCGACATCAACAGAAGTTTCCTTACCATCTACGATAGCAGTAACTTTGAAAGATTTATCAGTTTGAGTAAACTCAACGTTAATAGTATCTCCCATTCTAGTAGCAGAGATTTCTATAACTAGATTAGCCTTGTCATCATATACTTTAGTAGTAGCAGTTTTGCCATCTTCAAGATTGTAAATCTTAAATTCAGTATCTTGAACGTAGTCGTACACGACGTTCTTATCGAAGTTACCAAATGCTACTATGTTGTTAGGTTTAGCTAGTATTGGCATTTCTAGGAATGAACACTTTTTAGAGTAGTATCTTCCACCTTGATAAGTTTCACCAGTACAGATATCTGTCCAAGTGCCAGTAGGAACGTAAAATTCAGCTACTCCATCTTCCCTAAAGATAGGCGCACATAGTAGACTATCACCAAGCATATATTGTGTATCAAGATGTACACATACAGGGTCGTCCATATAGTCTATGACCATTGCTCTCATCATAGGAACGCCAGTAGTAGAAGTTTTAACTGCTTGTGAGAATAGATAAGGCATTAATTTACCTTTCAACTTAGTGAAGTATCTTAGTACTGCACAAGCGTTTTCTGGATTGTCAGGGGTATCCTCTTCATAAGCCCAAGGCACTCTGTAAGATGTTGAACCATGTAACCTACTATGAGTAGACATCAAGCCGAAAGCACACCAACGCTTATATACATCAGGAGAGGCAGTCTGTTCAAAACCACCGATATCGTGACTGAAGTAACCGAAACCAGATGCACAGAGAGACAATCCACCACGAAGAGTTTCAGCCATAGAGGAGTATTCTGCAGAACAGTCACCACCCCAATGTACTGGAAACTTTTGTCCACCTACTGTAGCACTACGAGCAAATAGACAAGCATTGTTTTCGCCGTAGTAATCTTTAAGGACGTTAAAAACGGTCTTATTATATAGATATGTGTAATAGTTGTGCATCTTGATTGGGTCTGAACCGTCAAAGTACTTTATACCTTTAGTTGGAATTCTTTCGCCGAAGTCAGTCTTAATGGCAGTAACACCCATATCACATAGATTTCTAACCTTACTTGCGAACCACTCACAAGCCTTAGGATTAGTAAAATCTACGATAGCCATACCTGGTTGCCACATATCAGTTTGGAATACACTGCCATCTTCGTTTAGGATAAAGTATCCACCTTTAACACCTTCGTCAAATAACTTGGAATATTGTCCTACATAAGAGTTAATCCATACACAGATACCTAAGCCTTTATCCTTTAAACGTGATAACATCTCCTTTGGATTTGGGAAGCATTCTTTATCCCATTCAAAACCACACCATTCAAACTCTTTCATCCAGAAGCAATCGAAATGGAACATCTGTAGAGGAATGTCTCTTTTAGCCATACCATCTATAAATTCGTTTACAGTCTTTTCGTCGTAGTTGGTTGTGAATGAGGTTGATAACCACAATCCGAATGAACTTGCAGGAGGTAAAGCAGGTTTACCAGTTAGAGTAGTATAATTAGAAAGTACTTCTTGTAGGTTTTCACCACCAATGATAAAATACTCTAACTCTTCTCCTGGAATGGTAAATGATACCTTTGAAATAGTATCAGATGCCACCTCAAAGGAAACCTTATCAGAGCTATTTACGAATACACCATATCCCCTAGAAGTGATGTAAAATGGTATGCACTTATAACTTTGGTCAGAACATGTACCACCATCGGAATTCCACATTTCAACCACTTGACCGTTTTTAGTAAATGGAGTAAACTTCTCTCCAAAACCATAGACGTATTCTGAAACGGATAGTGTTAATTGTTCTCTAGTATACGTAGTGTGAGGGTCAGCAGGGTAAGACCAAAATGGGTCATCTGCTTGAAGATTTAATCTAGCATTTGCTCTAAATTGGCTTTCCTTAATGTATGATGTAGCTCTAAAACCACCACCAGTCAATTTTTTATCTTTGTGGAAAAATTCCACACACCAATCTTTTGAAAAGTCTTTAGAGATTACTACTTTAGTATCACCAGATATGAGTTCAGCAAAATTTTCTTCATTGTGAATAGTAGGAGTATAACCTAAATCCTCATTTAGTTCAAATTTTGGGACGTTATCTTTATTGCCCTTAAAGTGCTTGATGTTTACCTTAATTACATCTTTTGCCTTAGATGAGTATGTAATCTCTAAATTTTCGCCACCTAAGGTCATGCCTCTATTGTAGATTTTACTAGGTGTTGCAAGTACTCTAATAGAGTGTGTATCCGTAGTGACCGAATATGCTTGAGATACATACTTAACTTCAAAACCTTTTTGATTTAACCATAAGCCATCAGAAAACTTCATTGAAAAAAATCCTCCTTATTGATTTTAGCCATATTTAATTGAAAACGTTTTCAAACTCTATTAATATATTATCATACTTTTTGGATTATTGCAAGAGTTTTTTTTAAAATTTTTTCATATTTGCAATAATCTCAGTTTTAGTATATAATCTGTAAGTATATACTTAGAATTATAGTTGCACACTTTTTAAAATCTAAAAGATTTTAAAAAGTTCACAAAAAGTACTTTATTTTTATGAAAAATTATGTTATAATTTATTCGTTGAAGATATCAGTCATAAGAATGATATTTACCTATATAAGTGTTAATACACTTATATGGAGAATTTTATCAAAATTTAAAAAAATACTCTTGTATCTTGGACGGTTACATGATATAATTTAATAAGCCGTTAATATATGATAGAAGCATAAGTTAAAATAGTTTCTATCGTGAAAGGAGTACAATTTTATGGCGTTATCTAAAATAAAGAGTTTTTTTCAAAACAAGTGGACAAAAAGGTTTGTTTCTATCTTTAGTCTAGTGTTTGCAGTCGTGATGGTAATATTATCATATATGTCTTTAGTATACACCATCAAGATTACGGATTTTAAAAACTTTGCTATTACTATAGGAGTGTTCATATTAGTTCTTGGTGGTATTATGATATATACTAGAAAGACTTTCTTAACTTCCTTAGTATCTATGATAGTGTTTCCTCTGTTCTTACCTATAGTCATAAACTGTTGGGGTAACTGGATTTTAATCATTCCTTTGATATCACTAGCCATATTGATATTTTTCTTCTGTGGAGCTAGTGAAAATTTAAAGACAGTCTTGGGTACTATATACATAACGTTTTTCATTTTAGGTACAATTGCGTACCTGTTATACAATAGTTTGATAGTCTCTCAAACTATGGATACAAAATCGGAATACTATGTATCTGAAACTGGAACTTATAGGTGCTTTATAATAGATACCATAGACAGTTCAACTGGTAGCACGAAAGTCTATGTAGAGCCTAATACCTATGATAAAGACTATAATGGTATCTCTTTTATTGCTAAAGACTATGAAAAAATCGTCTACAACATAAGAGAAAGAAAGAATGTTAAAATTGAATGGCGTAAGGATAATCTATTTGTGGACAATGAGCTTCGTTTCCGTAGCAGTGACGCCGATGAAAACAATTGGTTTGAATTCTTAGATTATAAAACTAGAATAACCAATACTGTAAACTCTACTAAGAGTATCTGTAATAAGGTTTCAGAAAAACTTCTACATAAGCCTCTATTCAAAATGGACGATGAAGACGAAACAGAAAATACTGAAACTCCTATTGATGATGATATTCAATCCGATACTACTACCACTACTACACCAACTAATGAAGAAGTCACTACCTCCCCTACTAATGGTGATACTTCTAATACTAATGAAAATGAAGTCCAAACTACTATAACCATTGATGACAATTTTAGTAATGATACTACTGATACTCCTTCTAGTAACGATGATGAAAACATCTATGCAGATTACTTTGACTAACTTATCAATTACATATATGGAATAGATTTAAAAAAATCTATTCCATATATGATATATAATTTTCTTAAAAATTTTTTTAACTAATGTAATGGTTTACATTTGCTAAAAAAGTTTTTAGGTTATAATACCTAATAAAAATATATAATTTTATGGAGGTAAAATCCAATGAGTGAATTTTTCAAAGAGATTGGTAAAATCCAATATGAGGGTAAAGGTTCTACTAACCCATTAGCATTTAAGTATTACAATCCAGATGAAGTTATCAACGGTAAGCCTATGAGAGAACAACTCAAGTTTGCACTATCATGGTGGCACACCATGGGTGGTGATGGCACTGATATGTTCGGTTGTGGCACTACTGATAAAAAATGGGGTGGTACTACTCCTGAAGAAATCGCTAAGAATAAAGTAGATGTAGCTTTTGAAATCATGGACAAGTTATCCATAGATTACTACTGCTTCCACGATAGAGACCTATCACCTGAATATTCAACTCTAGCAGAGACTAACGAAAAACTTGACGTAGTCGTAGATATGCTAAAACAAAAACAAGCTGAAACTGGTAAGAAACTTCTTTGGGGTACTGCTAAGTGTTTTGACCACCCTAGATATATGCACGGTGCTGGTACTTCTCCAAATGCTGATGTTTTCGCTTATGCTGCTGCACAAATCAAGAAGGCTGTTGAATGTACTATCGCTTTAGGTGGTCAAGGATACGTTTTCTGGGGTGGTCGTGAAGGTTATGAAACTCTTCTAAACACTGATATGGGCTTAGAACTTGATAACATGGCTCGTCTTATGAAGATGACCGTTGAATATGCTCGTTCTATCGGATATACTGGTGACTTCTATATCGAACCTAAACCAAAAGAACCTACTAAGCATCAATATGATTTCGATACTGCTACCGTTCTAGGTTTCTTACGCAAGTATGACCTACTTAAAGATTTCAAAATGAATATTGAAGCTAACCATGCTACATTAGCTCAGCACACTTTCCAACATGAACTAAGAACTGCTCGTATCAATGGGGTATTCGGCTCTATAGATGCTAACCAAGGTGATATGCTTCTAGGCTGGGATACTGACCAATTCCCTACTAACATCTACGATGCTACTCTATGTATGTATGAAGTTCTCAAAGCTGGTGGATTTACTAACGGTGGTCTAAACTTCGATAGCAAGGCTAGACGTGGCTCTTTTGAACCTGTAGATATCTTCCATAGTTATATCGCTGGTATGGATACTTTTGCATTAGGTCTAAGGATTGCAGATAAACTAATCAAGGACGGCAGAATAGACCAATTCGTCGCTGATAGATACTCCTCTTGGACTACTGGTATCGGTAAAGATATCATTGATGGCAAGGTCACTATGCAAGACCTCGAAAAGTATGCTCTTGAAAAGGGTGAAGTCGTTCAAGCTGTTAAGAGTGGTCGTCAAGAGATGCTCGAAAGCATTATGAACAATATCATGTTTAATCTTTAATTTGATACTAAACTAATAGTTTTCAATATGGGTGGATTACGACATATCCACCCATTTTTAAAAAGGAGTGTTTTTTTTGGAATTAGGAAAACTTGAAAAAGTTCAAGATTTAAGAAGCGTTTGGAAACATGAAGAATATGATTTCTCTACTTGGCTTTGTGAAGAAGAAAATTTAAATCTTTTAGGCGAAACTATAGGTATTAATCTTTCATTAATAGAAAAAGAGGCTAATGCTGGTGATTTTAGAATAGATATCTTTGCAGAAGAAACTGACACTAATAGAAAAGTTATTATTGAAAATCAATTAGAACCTTCTAATCATGACCACTTAGGTAAGATTATCACTTATGCTTCTTTTAAATCTGCTGATATCATTATTTGGATAGTAAAAAAAGCTCATGATGAACACAGACAAGCCATTGAATGGTTAAATAATCATACTGATGAAGATGTGAATTTTTTCTTGTTAGAAATTGAACTTTGGAAAATTGGAAATTCTCTTATTGCTCCCAAGTTTAATATAGTTGAACAACCTAATGAGTGGTTAAAAATGGAGAAAAAAATTAATACTACAGAAATTTCTGATACTAAAAGATTACAGTTATCTTATTGGAAAGCATTTTTTGAGTATTATAATAAAACTCAATTGAATAATAAATTAAAAATTTCTACTCCTAGACCACAACATTGGTTGAATATATTTGTGGGTACTTCTAAATATTATTTGTGTTTAACGGCTAATACTCAAAAAAAATTGATTGGTACTGAAATACATATTAGAAATAATAAAAATGTATTTTATAATTTTAAATCTAATCAAACTGAAATAGAAGGCATATTTGGAAAGTCTTTAGAATGGATTGAAGCCTCAAAAGATTGTAGAATTTTAAATTCTGTAAGTGGTGATATCAATAATGAAAATGATTGGGAAAATCAATTTAATTTTTTCTGCGATAGTATCGAAAAGTTTAAAAAAATAATAGATAATTATTAATAATTATCTATTAATTGTTAATTAAAAAGGAGTTGTTTTAAAATGTCATATGTAATAGGTGTAGATTTGGGTACTAGTGGTACTAAAACTGTACTATTCGATGAAATCGGAAATGTGATAGCTTCACATACTGTAGAGTATCCATTATATCAAGAGAGAAACGGTTGGGCAGAACAAGACCCTCTTGATTGGTATAATGCTACTATCACAACTATTAAGGTTGTCCTAGATAAGAGTAATATCGATAGTGCAGAAATCAAAGGTATTGGATTATCTGGACAGATGCACGGTCTAGTAATGCTTGATAAGGATTTCAATGTATTAAGAAAATCTATCATATGGTGCGACCAACGTACTGGTAAAGAATGTGAGGAAATCACAGAGATTGTAGGTGCTGAAAAGGTTATAGAAATCACTGCTAATCCCGTACTTACTGGATTTACAGCATCTAAAATTAGATGGGTTATGAAAAATGAACCTCAAATCTTTGAGAAGTGCAGATATATCCTACTACCTAAAGATTACGTTAGATTTATGCTCACTGGTGAACTTGCTACAGAAGTATCAGACGCATCAGGAATGCAACTCTTAGATGTTCCTAATAGGAAGTGGTCTAAGACTATGTTAGATGCTTTAAATATCACAGAAGATATGTTAGGTAAAGTCTATGAAAGTCCCGAAATCACTGGAGAGATTACTCAAAAAGTTGCAGATATCACTGGACTAAAAAAAGGGACTATCGTAGTTGGTGGTGCAGGTGATAACGCTGCTGCTGCCGTTGGTACTGGTGTCGTTGAAGATGGTAAAGCATTTACTACTATTGGAACTAGTGGAGTAGTCTTTGCACATACATCTAACGTGACCATAGATACTAAAGGTAGAGTTCATACGTTCTGTTGTGCAGTTCCAAACTGTTGGCACGTCATGGGAGTTACTCAAGGGGCAGGATTGTCTTTAAAATGGTTTAGAGATAACTTCTGTACTTCTGAAAAGGAGACTGCAAAACTTATGGGTGTAGATGAATACTATCTAATGGACAAGGAAGCTGAAAAAATTCCAGTAGGTGCAGATAGACTGTTATATCTACCATACCTAATGGGCGAAAGAACTCCACACCTTGACCCTAACGCTAGAGGTATGTTCTTTGGATTGTCTGCTATACATGGAAAATCACACATGCTTAGAGCAGTCTTAGAAGGTGTTGCATACTCTCTCCGTGATTGTGTAGAAGTCTTTAGAGAAATGGACATCAACGTAAACGATATGATGGCTTGTGGTGGTGGAGGAACTTCTCCTCTATGGCGTCAAATGTTAGCAGATTTATACGCTTGTGAAGTTAAAACTGTAGCATCTAAAGAAGGTCCTGCATTAGGAGTAGGTATTTTAGCGTTGGTAGGCTCAGGAGTATACTCAAATGTGCAAGAGGCTTGTAAAACCATCATAAAAGTGGATAAGGTTCAGGCACCTATTCAAGATAATGTTCCTAAGTATGAAAAGTACTATCAACTATATAGAGAGATTTATCCAAGTATTAAGGCACAATGTAAAAAATTAGCTAATTTGTAATTATGAATAGTACAAGTTATAAAGTGGCACTTGGAGGAATAATCTCAGCATTGTGTTTGGTCAGTATGTTCATGACAGGAGTTATTCCAATATTGAGTTTAGCACTTCCTATGATTTCAGGTACTCTTATGATGATAGTTAAAGAAGAAATCAATACGGGGTGGGCGTTTTTAACGTATGCTTCTGTTTCGTTATTGTCGCTCTTTATTACCTTTGATAAGGAAAGCTCTATAACGTTCATATTCCTTTTTGGACTATATCCAATATTGAAGACTTTTTTCGACAAGATTAGGTTTAAACCTATTAGAGTACTCACAAAGTTGATATATTATAACATCTTTATAACCATAGCATTTCAGATAATATTTTTAGTTTTTGGTTCTCAAGAACTTATGGAAGATATGAACCAATACTTTGAACATGGTATGTTAGTACTCTTAATTGCCACTAATCCAGTATTTTTGATGTATGATTACGTCTTAGGCAACTTCTTAGAAATGTATTACAAGTTTCTAAAACCGAAGATTTCTAACAATAGATAGTTTAGTTTTAACTTTAATTAAAATCCCCCATCTTTTTAGATGGGGATTTTGATTATAAATATTATGACTACACAAGATAATTATTTAAGATTATAAACGTTTAGCATACACAACTACGAAGAAATCTACAAAAAATATGGGGTTTTTTTACTATAAATAAATTTTGAAAACGTTTACCCACATATCTATGTAGATTTAAAGACTGTATTTACTAAATATTGCTATCCTATGATGCTTAAAAATAAACTACATTGACAAATTTGCATAAACATTGTATAATTAATTTGTTAATATGGCTAGATTTATTATCACGTTAGGAGTTGTTATATATGAAACTAAAAAAAATCTTTGCTACAATGTTGGCAATTGCTACCGTATTACCTTTAAATATCTTTATGGGAAATTCAATAGTAGATAGTTCTATAAATATCTTTGCTGAAGAGGATACTATCAATGGAATTAGCGAAACCAAATATAATGAGATGGTTAATCAAACTATATACTTAATTAACGAATATAGAAAATCGAATGGACTTGAAATTTTAAAAACGTCAAGTATTTTACAGGATATGGCTAATCAAAGAGCTAAAGAACAGGAAGTCACTGGTATGAGTCATACCCGTCCAAATGGTTTAAGTTGTTTTACTATCTATGATGACTATGGTGTAGATTGGTCTGCTTTAGCTGAAAACAGTGCTGCAGGACAAACTTCTCCTGAAAGTGTAGTTGAATGTTGGAAAAATTCGACCTATCACAATGAAAATATACTAGGTGATTATCAATACACTAGTATTGGTATAACCTATTATGAGAGTGTTTACTATTGGGTTCAAATGTTCTGTTCCTCTACAGATGAAAAGATTATTATTGATGCTTATATCCCTGAACGTGTAGAAAATAATAGTGATAACACAGAATTAGTTACTACAATTCCTCCTACTACTAGCGAAATAGTTACTACTACAGAAAATCAAACTCTTAAAAAGGGCGATTTAAACGAAGATGGAAAGATAAACAGTGCTGATATCTTAATACTTAAACGTTACATACTTCATTTAATCACAGAATTATAACTATAATATAACACCATATGAAAATCTATTCATATGGTGTTATCGTTTATCCTTATACGTTGATTTCGACAGTGTTTTCCTTTAGTTGAAATTGTTTAGATATCACTGTGAACTAACCCATCTATGCTTTGCTAAGAGGTAGTTCACGATTTCAATACAGAAATATAGACTTTTTTTGTATAATAAATCACATTGATGATATTAAAAATAATAAGGGAACGTTTTTTTAACGTTCCCTTAATTTTTAGACATAGCATACATTATCTTTGGATTTTTCATCATAGTTGTTATCATCAGGGATTAAGTCATCAATAGTAATTTTTCCCTGTATTAGCATTTCCATCAATAGAAAAGATTTTTGACAATCATCTGTAATAGCTTTAGCCACTTTGGTTCTACTTTTCTTATTGATTAGAGTTTTCGCCTCTATGTCGTAGATGTATAAGTACTCTTTTTTGATTTCTCTAACATATAACGAATATGTAACGTTTTTCACTGTCTCTTGATAAGCTAAGTATCTCATGTTCGTACCTCCTTTTTGGAATATTATACCATGAGATTTTAAAAATATCAATAGCAAAAGATGTTACTATATAGCAAAATATGTATATTAAAATCTAAAATCACGCTGACCTTCTTTGATTAGTTGCAAGTATTCATCAAACTTAGTCTTAGTTTTAGGATTAGCTATGTTTTCTCTTTCTCTAGAGATTACTTCAAAACCTAGAGTTTTGAGTTCATCATCACCATAATCTAGTAGATACTCTGCTAAAGTCAACATTGCATTAGGTAGACAGTAGTTGCAGATATTACCAGTCTTAGCGAATTGCATAAATCTGTCGCCAGTCCTACCTGCACGATAACAAGCCGTACAAAAACTAGGGATATATCCATTTTTAAGTAAAGTTTTTAAAACTTCTAGTTCGGAACGAATGTCGGATACTTTAAATTGAGCAGTACTTTGGTCATCACAAGAGCTATCCGAAGTAACTCCTCCTTTTGATATTCTATAAGCATAACCACCGACACCAGTACAAGAGCCTCCACTCGTTTGAGAAACTCCTAAACCAATGATTTCATCTCTAAAATCTGGGGCTTCTCTAGTAGAGATTATTATTCCAGTATAAGGAACTGCCAATCTATATGTTGCAATGATGGTCTTAAACTGCTCATCTGAAACTATGTGTGGAAATAGTGATAAGTCTACACCTTCAGCATATTTTACTCTTGGAATGGATATAGTATGAGGACCTACACCAAAAGTATCTTCTAAATGCTTGATATGTAACATAGTTGCGACTACTTCATACTTATACTCATATAGTCCATATAATACACCTATACCGACATCGTCAATACCACCTTGCATAGCTCTATCGTGGGCAGTGGTGTGATATTCATAATCACTTTTTGGACCAGATGGGTGCAACTTTTCATATGTAGGCTTATGATACGTCTCTTGAAACAAGATGTACGTACCTATTCCAGCCTCTTTCAATTTACGATAGTTTTCTACGGTAGTACTAGCGATATTGACGTTTATTCTTCTAATTTCACCATTTCCACTTTTGGTGTTATAGGCAGTTTTCATACATTCTAAGATGTAATCTATTGGACAGTTAGTATCATCTTCACCAGCCTCCATAGCTATACGTTTATGTCCCATATCCTCAATAGCTCTACATTCTTGTGCTACCTCTTCTTGAGTGAGTTTCTTTCTCTTAATGCACGAACCTGTATGATATCCACAGTATTTACAGCCATTTACACAGTAGTTAGATACGTATAATGGAGCAAACATTACTATCCTTTTACCGTAGATTTGTAACTTAATCTTTCTAGCAAGAGAGAATATTTTTTCTCTAAGTGATGTATTTTCAGTATTTTCACAAGCGTGTAATAATACTGATACTTCATAGTGGTTTAATCCAACTAAGGTTTCAGCCTTTTTCAAGATTTCATCTACTAAGACTGTGTTGTCCTTATTCTCTTCACCATAAGATAACGCTTTCAAGACCTCTTCATGACAGACAAATTCACTTGCCTTACTCGATTTACTATTATACATTAAAAAAACCTCTCAATCTAAAAGGTTGCACACTTTATTTTAATGGGAATGAGTATGTAAGGAATTCCAATATGGAATTCCAAAATTAACTATTTTGACAACATTTAGATTTCTGAAAATCTCTTTGTGCTGAAATAGTCTCTAAAGTATCTCCCAATTGAACAGTTGCCGATGCAAATACTGCCAGTTCGTCATCATCTAGTTTTTGAGCTAAGACGTTAGCCAATGCACTGATAAAAGTAGTAAATTCACAAACATTCATGAAAAAAAATCACCTCTTAATATGAAACAGATTGAGCCTGTTCATAGATATCATTTTTTTACATTATATGCTAATAATATTTAAAATGTGCAATCCAAAATATTTTAACAGAGTAACCATCTTAGATAGTTTACTCTGTTGATTTTCACTATAAATAGTATATCATTATTTATTGATTTTGTCAATATCGTCCATATATTTTTTTAAACATTCTAAGATTTTAATATTATCCAAACTTTGACATATATGTTTACTTAAAAAATATAGAGTATTAATCTCCTTTTGAGTTAGATTTTTTTCAATATAACGCACAATCTCACCATAGATGTTATGGTATATTTTATCATTATCGAAAGTACAACCCATAATGTCATTATAGTGATTTAAACATTCTATTATGTTTTCATCTATGTAGTAGATATTTTTTAGTTTTTCATTATCAATACTTTTGATACAATCATGTATAATGTCAATATTGGAAACGTTTATTAAATCTTGAATGGTATCATCATCATAGTTTGAGAGGCTTTTTTTATACGTCCATGATAGTTTAGAATATTTTTCTCTTATATAGTCGATATCTTCAAAGTTGATTACAATCTTTTCACCATTTAAAGACTTTTTATTTATCGCATCGTTAAGGTATGATACCTCCTTTTCACATCGTGGACAACTTCCAATACAATCACCTTGGAAATCACATTCAATAGGATTATATTGGATATTATTATCATGTGCAATCTTTTTGCGAATTTCTTTTAGGATTTCGCACTTATACTTCCCATTCATAGATAACTTCACCCACCAATGATTATATATCATAATATAAGCATTGTCAACCTACTTGATTTATTCTATAATATAGTGTATAATATCAAAATGGAGGCGTGAACCGATGAGAAAAGTAAAAAAAATAATATCATGTATACTGATTATGGGTTTAATGACTTTAGTCAGTTGTGAAAAAAAACAGTCTGATGGAAAAGGATATCTATTCAACTATACTATGATGGAAAATCCTCAAAATTTAGACCCTCAAATCGCTACTGATAGCAACTCAATTACAGTCATAAAGAACACTTTCACAGGCTTAATGACTGAAGATGAAAATGGTAATATAGTATATGGTGTTGCTGAAAGTCATAGCGTATCCAATGATGGTTTAAGGTACGTTTTTAATCTACGCAAGGATTATAAATGGTATACTTATAATGGCACTGCTTTAGACGTTACATCTTATGACTTTCTATTTACTTTTCAAAGGATTTTTAATCCTGAGACACGCTCACCATATGGAAAAACTTTTCTCTGTTTACAGAACGCCAGTTATATCTTAGATGGTAATGAGAATTACTCTTATAAAGATATCGGTGTATACGCCAGTGATAAGTATACTTTAACGTTTATCTTGGATTATCCTAATCCTAATTTTTTGGAACTTTTATCTCAATCGTGTGCGATGCCATGCAATGAAGAATTTTTTTATTCTACGCATTCCACGTATGGCTTATATGATTACTCTAGCATATCTAATGGAGCGTTCTATATAAAGCAGTGGTTCTATGATAGGTATGGTAATCAAAACTTTATGACCTTGAGGAAAAATCCAATCAACCCATTAACCGATGATTATTCACCTTACGCAGTACAACTCACAATAGATGAAGATACCAACCTCTCCGAAGTTCAGCACGATTTTTACAAAGATAAGACAGACTTATATTACTCTAATGATACTATAGATAAATCTTCTATAGATAGTAATGATACTTTAATCTCTTATGATGTTTCAACGGTAGGTTTAGCGTTCAATCTTGATGATGAATATTTTTATAATTCAAATCTAAGAAATGCTTTCAAGTATTCTATAGACAGAAAAAAAGCCTTAAAAAAGACCTCTTCCGATATAGATACTACTTATAGCATAGTGCCATCTAATAGCAAAGTTAATGGTATCCTCTATCGTGATAGTATAGATGATATCTCCTTTAGTACTAGAAATCTAAATGAAAATACGGCTCTTTCAGAGTTTGAAATCGCTAAAAACACTTTGGAATTTGACCAACTTCCTACTATTAGATTGATAATGCAAAGTGGTTCTGTAGATACTTCTTATATTAAACCTATCATAGATAATTGGGAAAAACTCTTTAATATCACCATAGTTATAGACCAGTTACTTCCTGAAGATTTCCAAAATGAATTAAGTGAAAATGATTTTCAAATGGCTATATACACTTTAAACTCTAATGATGGTACACCATATTCATTTTTAAGTCAATTTTCATCTAGCAGAGATTTTTTTGGCTACAGTAATTTAGAAGTAGATACTATCTTAAATACTTGTGAAAAAACTCTATCCATTGAAGATAAGTTTAATCTATATTCACAGATAGAAAACACTATCTTAGATGATAACGTATTTATTCCATTGTATAGTGAGAAGAGTTATCTAGTATATGCAAATGGTATCGATAAAGTAAACTATAATCCATTTACTAACGTTATTGATTTTAGATATTCATTAAACTATAATCAGGATTAACGTTTACATTCAAGGGAGGTTATATATTTTGGATTGTAAAATAATATTCTTAGATATTGATGGTACTCTAACCAACTCTAAGAAAATCATAACAGAAAAAACTCTAAATACTCTGATTAAAGTTCAGCAAGATGGAATTATCTTAGCATTAGCATCTGGACGTCCTGATAAGGGTATTAAACCTTTCACTAAAACGTTACAGTTAGATAAGTTCGGTGGATATATTCTATCTTTTAATGGTGCTAGAGTTAAAAACGTTCAAACTGGTAAGATTATCTATGAAAATAGCCTATCAAAGGAGGCTTTTAAGTTCGCCTATCAACTATCTAAAAAGTATAAGGTGGATATCATTACCTATAATGATGATTACATCATTTCTGAAACCGACAATAATAAGTATTTAGACATAGAAAGTAAGATTAATAAAATTCCTGTAAAAGTAGTCTCAAACATGGTGGACTTTGTAGACTATAATCCAGTCAAGTGTCTCATGTTAGGTGATGGTGACTACTTAGCAACCATAGAAAAAGAAATAAAAATCGCTATGGGTGATTTGGCTAACGTTTATCGTTCTGAACCTTTCTTTTTAGAAATCGTTCCAAATGGTGTGGATAAGGCAACCTCTATAGAAAAGTTGATATCTTCTATAGGTATAGAACATTCCAAAACTATGGCTTTTGGTGATGGTTTTAACGATATCTCTATGGTTAAATACGTATCTTGTGGAGTGGCAATGGCTAACGGTTGTGATAAAATAAAATCTATAGCAAACTTCATAACCTCCACTAATGATGAAGATGGTATTGCTGAATTTTTAAATAAACATCTTTCAATTTAAAATTGACAATTTCAAAAATATGTGATATACTTATTTCAAAATATATAGGAGGATTTTTTTATGGCAGACTTAAAGTTTGAAATCGTTGAACACATTGGAACTCTTTCCGAAAATGCTAAAGGTTGGGCTAAAGAAATCAACTTAGTATCTTGGAACGATAAACCTGCTAAGTATGATGTTAGAGAATGGTCTCCAGACCATTCAAGAATGGGTAAAGGTGTAACGCTATCCAAGGAAGAGTTGCTACAACTTAAAGAGATTTTATCTACAATAGAATAATCAAATAAACCACTCTCACCTAAAAAATGAGAGTGGTTTACTTACTCTTATGGATAGTATCTAAATATTAGCTTTCGGAAATTAGGTTACTCATATCATAGATACCAGCAGATTTATCCTTTAAGAATACACAAGCATTTAAAGAACCTTCGGCAAAGACAGTCTTAGAGGTTGCTACGTGCTTTAAAGAGATAACTTCATCATTACCAGCAAAGATAACTTCATGTTCGCCAACTATAGTGCCACCTCTAACGGTATGGATACCTATTTCATTCTTATCACGTTTTTTACGTTGGGAATGTCTATCATAGACGTAGTTGTGAGGAGTTTCCAAAGTTTCATTGATAGAGTTAGCAATCATCAAGGCAGTACCACTAGGAGCATCTACCTTTTGATTGTGATGCTTTTCTATAATTTCAATGTCAAACTGATTGCCCAAAATCTCAGTGGCTTTTTTACAAAGTTCTACCAATAGATTTATTCCCAAGGACATATTCCAAGAGAAAAACACTGGTATCTGTTCAGAGACTTTTTTAATTTCGTTAATCTGTTCATCGGAGTAACCTGTAGTTGCTAACACTACTGGAGTACCTGTAGTTAGACAATATTCTAACAGATTTTTTAATACAGATGGGTGAGAGTAATCCACAATTACATCTGGTTTAATAGGTAGGTCGCTAGGAGAAGATACTATATCAAAGTCAGCATATTTTTCAGTATTGACATCTATGCCACCAACTATTTTGATATCTTCACGATTTTTAACACAGTTATAGATAGTTTTGCCCATCTTACCATTAGCACCACAAATGGCGATATTAACCATTTAAAACACTTCCTTTATCATATTATTAACAAGGGCGGAGAATATCCGCCCCAAAAGATTATATATCAACTATTTAACTAAGCCATGTGCAATTAAGGATTTCTTTAGAGTTTCAATATCCTTTTCAGACATTGAATATAATGGCATACGACATTTACCAACGTTTATTCCCATTAAGTTCATAGCTTCTTTAACTGGAATAGGATTTACATCTATGAATAGTGCATTGATTAAGTCAAGAAGTTCAATTTGCATCTTACTAGCACTATGGAAGTCATTATCTAGGCAATACTGTGCCATCTGATGGGTTTCCCTAGGCATTATATTGGATAGTACTGAAATAACTCCTTTAGCACCTAAGGACATTAAAGGCACGATTTGGTCATCATTGCCACTGTAAACGTCCATTTTGTCGCCAACTGCTTGGATAACCTTAGCAACATATCCAATATTGCCACTAGCTTCCTTGACTGCTACGATATTCTTATTTTCAGCAAGTTGAACGTAAGTATCAATAGCGATGTTCACTCCCGTTCTACTTGGAATGTTATATAATACTATAGGAATATCCACATTGTTAGCGATAGCGTTGTAATGTGCTATTAATCCACGTTGAGAAGTCTTATTATAGTATGGAGTTACTAAAAGTAAACCATCTGCACCAATTCTTTGAGCCTCTTGAGAAAGTTCAATAGCATACTTCGTATCATTGCTACCAGTACCAGCGATAACTGGTATTCTCTTATTAGTTCTTTCTACTGCATAACGGATACACTCGGTATGTTCATCATCAGTCATAGTAGAAGACTCTCCAGTAGTACCACAAATTATGATAGCATCAGTACCATTTTCTACTTGATTGTCTATGATTTCACCTAGCTTATCAAAGTTGATGGTATTATCTTCATTCATAGGGGTTATAATGGCAACTCCAGCCCCAGTAAAGATTGTATTTTTCATTTTTAAAATTAACTCCTTTCACCAGTTAATATATAAATGATTTATCTAATATAACAGATTATCTTGATTAATCAAAGTAACCTTTTTTAGCTAAAAGTTCAGCTAGTAGAACGCCACCACCTGCAGCACCTCTTAGAGTGTTATGTGATAGGCATACAAACTTATAATCAAATAGAGTATCTTCTCTAAGTCTGCCTACAGATACAGCCATACCACCTTCTATCATTCTGTCTAGTTTAGCTTGTGGACGGTTATCCTCTTCAAAATAGTGGATAAATTGCTTTGGTGCGTGTGGTAGTTCTAGTTCTTGAGGTTCACCTTTAAAGTTAGCCCAAGCCTCTAGGATTTCTTCCTTAGTAGGTTTCTTCTCAAAAGATACGAATACTCCTGCAGTATGACCATCGGAAACAGGTACTCTCAAACATTGTGTGGTGATTATTGGTGATGTAGCCTTAACTATTTCACCATTTTCAATCTTGCCCCAAACTTTTAGAGGTTCTTGTTCAGATTTTTCCTCTTCACCACCGATATATGGTATCAAATTGTCTACCATTTCAGGCCAAGTCTCGAAAGTCTTACCAGCTCCACTGATGGCTTGATAAGTACAAGCTAACACCTTAGTGATACCAAACTTATCTTTTAGTGGAGATAGTGCAGGTACATAGCTCTGGATAGAACAGTTAGACTTTACTGCTATAAAACCTTTTTTAGTGCCTAATCTTTTTCTTTGAGATGGTATGATTTCCAAATGGTCTGCGTTAATTTCAGGTACTACCATAGGGACATCAGGGGTAAATCTATGAGCAGAGTTATTGGAAACTACTGGAACTTCTGCTTTAGCATACTTTTCTTCTAGTGCCTTGATTTCATCTTTTTTCATATCTACGGCACAGAAAACGAAGTCTACTTTTTCAGCAATCTTTTCGATATCTGCAGTAGCGTCCATTACTACGATGTCTTTCATTTCCTCTGGGATTGGCGTACTCATAACCCATTTTTTGCCTACTGCCTCTTCATAGGTCTTACCTGCAGAACGTGGAGATGCTGCCAATACTACAACCTTAAACCAAGGGTGATTTTCTAGTAAAGTTGCAAAGCGTTGACCTACCATGCCAGTAGCTCCGATTATACCAACGTTATACTGTTGTTTCATTTTAAAAAAACTCCTTTATAAAAAAATCTAAAAAAACCAGTAAAAATAAATACTGGTTCATCATGTGTATAATATAAAGATATTGACATATTAAAGATACTCATATGCCGATAGCTCTCCATCATAAACATGATGACAGTTATAGACCTATTCAATCTATACCCAACGTTAAGACCGTATCAAGGTTTTAACATTTCGGCGATTTTGCCTTTTTTTCACATCTAGTAGCGAACTTGATACCATTCTTGATGTAAAATACTCATCTTAATCGCACCTCTATCTAAAATATATAATATCATGCTTTTGATACATTGTCAATACTTTTTTAGAATATTTTTAATTTCATTGATTTTTATATCTTTTCATGATATAATGGTATAAGTTAATCAAAAAATATCATTTATAGAGGAGATTTATATATTATGAAAAAATCGGATTTCTTTTACGACCTACCAGAAGAACTCATAGCTCAAACACCCATCGAACCTAGAAACCATTCCCGTATGATGTGTATTGAACGCTCCACAGGTAGCATAATTAAACATGACTATTTCTATAATCTATGCAATTACCTCAAAAAAGGTGATTTATTAGTCCTAAACAATTCTAGAGTGCTTCCAGCTAGACTGTATGGCGAAAAGTTAGAAACTAAATCTTTTGTAGAGTTTTTACTATTAGAACAGAAAGGCGACAAGGTTTGGGAAATCATTTGTAGACCAGGGAAAAAGTGTAAAGTTGGTGCTAAGTTCTCCTTTGGTGATGGTAGGCTAATTGCCGAAGTCCTAAAAGTCAAAGAAGATGGCAACAGAATAGTAAAGTTTGAATGTGATGGAAACTTCTTTACTGCTTTGGAAGATGTAGGTCAAATGCCATTACCTCCATATATTACAGAAAAATTAGAAGATAAAGAACGTTATCAAACGGTATATTCTAAAGAGTTAGGCTCATCGGCAGCCCCTACAGCTGGATTACACTTCACTAAAGAACAGTTATCACAACTTAAAGATATGGGTGTAAATATTGCCTATGTAACTCTTCATGTGGGTTTAGGAACTTTTCGTCCAGTCAAAGAAGATGACATCTTAGACCATAAGATGCACAGTGAACATTACCATCTATCACAAGAGACAGCCGATTTAATCAACCAAACTAAACAGAATGGTGGCAGAGTTATCGCCGTAGGAACTACTACTTGTAGAACTCTTGAGAGTGTGGCAACGTTCTACGATGAAATCGCTGAACATGATGGTTATACAGACATTTTCATCTATCCAGGATATAAGTTTAAAGTCCTTGATGGGTTAATCACTAACTTTCACTTGCCTGAAAGTACCTTGATTATGTTAGTATCTGCATTTATAGGATACGAAAATACTATGAATACTTACAAAATCGCAGTAGAAGAAAGATATCGTTTCTTTAGCTTTGGTGATTGTATGTTGATAATCTAACTACGAAAGATTAAAAGGGAGTTTTTAATATTATGTTTAAAGTAATCAAAACAGAAGGAAAAGCTAGGCGTGGAATTTTTGAAACTGTCCATGGAACGATACAAAGCCCATTTTTTATGAACGTTGCAACTGCTGGTAGTATAAAAGGAGGAATATCCTCAATAGACTTAAAAGATTTAAAATGTCAAGTTGAGCTATGTAATACTTACCATTTACATCTTCGTCCAACTGATGACGTAGTTCGCAAAATGGGTGGATTACACAAGTTTATCAATTGGGATAGACCTATCCTCACAGATAGTGGAGGTTTCCAAGTGTTTTCACTTGCTAAACTTAGGAAAATCAAAGAAGACGGCGTACATTTCAATTCACATATAGATGGACAGAAAATCTTTATGTCACCTGAAGTATCTATGCAGATACAATCGAACTTAGGTTCTACCATTGCCATGGCTTTCGATGAGTGTGTAGAAAATCCTGCCCCTTATGAGTATTCCAAAAATTCCTGTGATAGGACTACACGTTGGTTAATCCGATGCAAAAACGAAATGACTAGATTAAACTCTCTACCAGATACCATCAATAAAAATCAAATGTTATTTGGGATAAATCAAGGTTGTACTTTCGATGATTTGCGTATCCAACACATGAAGGACATAGCAGAATTAGACCTAGACGGTTATGCAGTCGGTGGTCTTGCTGTTGGTGAACCTACTGAAGAGATGTATCACATTTTAGATGTAGTCGAAGAGTATATGCCATATGATAAGCCACGTTATCTAATGGGAGTTGGAACGCCATCAAACATTATAGAGGGCGTAGCCCGTGGAATAGATATGTTCGATTGTGTAATGCCATCTAGGAACGCACGACACGGAACTCTATTCACTTGGAATGGTATTATGCACATCACGAATGAACGCTATAAGACAGATAACAGACCTATAGATGAACTTTGTGACTGTCCAGTATGTAGAAATCATTCAAGGGCATATATAAGACATCTTTTTAAAGCTCAAGAACAGCTTGGTGGTAGATTAGCAGTTATGCACAATCTATACTTCTACAACACTTTAATGGAAAAAATCCGTGAAGCCTTAGATAACAACTCCTTTGAAAGTTTTAGAAGACAATATTCCGAACTTCTAGCGACTAGGATTTAATCTTAGACTTTTAAAAATAACTACTTGAAACTATGTTATAAATAAGTTATAATTATGTTGTAAATATCTAAGAATAGAGGTGGTTCAATGAGTTATAAAACACACAACATAAACGATTTATATATCCATGATACGCTAATAGATAATATCAGTTTTAAAGAAAATTCTATTATCTTTGATGTTACTGGAATTTGCGTCCATAAGGATTGTATTGACAATCCTCATGATTGTGATATGTTCGTCCAACAAGCTAAACTAACTTTAGAAAATGTAAAATTTAAATCTACACAATTTTTTGGCTATACTGATAAGAACATCAACAATATAGTTCCCGATTTATTTGTAGATATCTCAAAAGTCCATGAAGATTTAACCAAAATATTAGAGTACTATCCTGAGATTTTTTCTTGTAAAAAGTCCAATGATGGTTACACTTTTACCATTCTATATAGTAGTGAAGTAGTAGATTTATCTTTTTCATTTGCATCATTTACAGCAGAATGGAATAGTTATAATGGTAAGGCTTGGTATATAAAATCAAAAGGAGTTTCTCAAAATGAATTTTAAGACTAACAATTTAGAAGATATCAATATAAAAGAAAACGACATATACAATCTAACCGTTGACGATAATGAAAATATATCCTTTTGGATTAATAATCTATCTTTTAAGAACTATAAAACCGTTCCACAAGCTAAGATTACGTTTATATCACCACGTTTTAGTTCCATGAAGTATTACGGTTATAAAAAATGTGACAATGATGGTAATGTAGTAGACATTGTACTAGATAGGTACATCTTAGTAGATGAGATAGTCTCTGAAATTTCTAATATGATAGATTTATTCCCATGTATCTATCGTATAACTAGAAAGAAAAGTAAGTATACGCTTACTCTATTTTGCGAACATGATGTGATTGATGTTACTCTATCGTTTAAAGGTTGTATCATTGAGGAGGTATAATTACGGATATTAATATTAACTATATGTTTGATACCAATTATCATGATGAGAAATACTTCCAACAGGTGCAACATCAACTTGCTAAAAAGATTGATTTACATAATAGAATTAATCCAAAAGATATCAATCTAGTGGCAGGTGTAGATTTAGCTTACTGGAATAAAGATAGTTTAGAGTATGCAGTCTGTTGTATAGTAATAATAGATTATCATACACATGAAATCGTTGAAAAGCAGTATTCTTATAATATCATAGATATGCCTTACATATCAGGATTTTTAGCTTTTCGTGAACTACCATTAGTAGTAGAAACCGTTAAAAAAATCCAGAATGTTCCAGATATATTCATGTTCGATGGAAATGGTTATCTACACCCAAACCATATGGGATTAGCTACACACTCATCATTTATCTTAGATGCTCCTACCATTGGCGTAGCTAAAAGTTATTATAAAATTCATGATACTGATTTTATCCAACCATCTAATGAATTAAACTCTTATACTGATATTGTTATCAATGGTGAAGTATATGGTCGTGCAGTTAAGTCGGCAAGAGTGAAGCGTCCTATATTTGTATCTTGTGGAAACTTCATAGATTTAGATACTGCTATGAATATCACATTAAGTTTAGTACACCCAACAGAAAGTAGATTACCCATATCTACACGCTATGCCGACTTAGAAACTCATATCATGAGAGAAAAATTAAAAGGTATTTAAAGGAGCTTTTTTATGGTTAAGTTAGTAATTTTTGACCTTGATGGTACTCTAGTCAATTCTTTACAGGATTTAGGTACAGCTATAAATGTATCACTTGAAAAGATGGGTTTGCCTACTCACAATATGGAAAAGTTTAACTACTTTGTAGGTAATGGTATCAAAAAACTTTGTGAGCGTTCTCTAAGTGATGAAAATTCCCACAGAGTTGATGAACTATATAATTTATTTAGTAATTATTATGGTTCACATTATGCGATATATACTAAACCATATCCACATATTGAGGAACTTTTAAATTCACTAAAAGAAAATAATATCAAGATAGCCGTTGCTAGTAATAAAGCTGAAAACTTTGCAATCCAAATAGTATGCGAATTATTCCCTAAAATAAAGTTTGATTGTATTAAGGGTCAAGTTGAAACTCGTGAGAAAAAACCATCACCTGATATAGCGTTGGAAATTATGAAAGACTTAGAAGTATCAAAAGAAGATACCATCATGGTCGGAGATACCAACGTAGATATTCAAACTGCTAAAAATTCTGGAATTAAATCTATAGGTTGTTTATGGGGTTTTCGTGATTATGAGGAACTATATAAAGCAGATGCAGACCATATAATACTAAATCCACTTGAAGTTTTAGATATTATTAAGGAGTGATTTTTTTGGAAAAAACTATTAGAACTATCAATGTGACTGGCGAAGCTAAGATGACAGTCCCTCCTGACTGTGTAAAAATTCCCATGACTTTTGAGGATACCCTCAAAACTTATGATGAATGTTTAGAAACTTGCTCTTCTATCTTAAATTCCCTAAAAACTGGACTAAAATCCCTTAACTTTAATGATGATGACATCAAAACGGTAGATTTTAGAATATCACCTAAATATGAGCATAATAAGGGTATCATAAGTGGAGAAAAGAGAACTCTAAAAGGATATTCTTACTATAACAACTTATACATAAAGTTTAGATTTGAGCCTCAAAAGGTTAGCAAAGTCTTAGAATTGATATCTAGCTTAAAGACCAAGCCTATATTTACTGTACAATATACCATATTGGATTATACCAAAGTTAAAAATGAACTCTTGAAAAAAGCTGTAGAAACTTCTAAAAATAACGCTCAAGTCATAGCTTTAGGATTAGGTTCTACTTTAGGAAAAGCCATCAACGTAGACTACCATTGGAGCGAAAATTCTGTACCGTCACAGACGTTTCTGCCAAGAATGAAAAATCGTTACTTCATGGGAGTTACAGATGAAGACGAATACGATAAAAATACGAAAAGTTCTTATGGATTGTTAAAATCAAATGAAGATACATCTACAATATCTATTGCTGACATTACTCCCGAAGATATCATATTAAAAGATACTATCAACGTAGTATGGGAAATACTTTAAACATCTAAATTAAAAGCGACTAAGTTATAACTTAGTCGTTTTGTTTTTATGATTTATTCACTTTTATCATCTATTTGATTTTCATTTTCATATAAGGAGCAGTATAAATCTTGCATGGTCAAATTCACCTGTTGGATAGTTTCTGCACATTCTTTTAACTTATCTGCATACTCTTGAGATTTCGATTGTGTATTCCCTTTATATCTCATTTGATGTTCCAAACTTGCCCAACTATCCATAGCAAGAGTTCTAATCTGTACCTCAAGTGGGACGTATTGTTTACCATTCAATAGGTATATTGGTAAGTTAATCACTATATGAAGACTTCTATAACCGTTCGGTTTCGGATTTGCTATATAGTCAGTTTTCTTAATTAGATGTATATCATCATGGAAAGTTAATAAGTCGGCTATCTTATAGATATCATTGATATAGTGGCATATTACTCTAACTCCTGCTAAATCGGTCAAGTTGGCTTTTGCCGATTGTATGGTAATTGGTAAGTTTTTTCTTTTTAGTTTATCTACTATACTTTGTGGAGATTTTATTCTTCCACGTATACTGTATATCGGATTGCGTTGATATTCAAACTTAAATTCTCTATCTATTATGTTTAACTTAGTGATGATTTCATCAATAGCAGAGCCAAAAGTCTGTGACATAGCAATGTAATCATTTATGTATTGAATAAAAGTTTCATAATCAGGGAAACTGTCGATTAAGTCTTTTTTAAAGTAATCATTTATGTTGAAATTAGTATTATTCATTAATAAAATCAAATCCTTTCTGTTATAATATAATTAATCGGATAGAACATAATGAGCCAATCATATTTTTCTAGAGCGAACCTAAGCTATAATAAACATTTATATAAAGATTATATTACTAAACTATCATATCATTACTTATTTTTGACTTTATCCCAATATAATTTTGCAGATTGTTCCTGTTTATTATCTCCAAAGGTGTAGTAAATTTTATCCTTGATGCCATCGGGTAGATACTGTTGTTCTACATAATGGTTTGGATAATCATGTGGATATAGATAGTGTTGTCCCTTAACTTTGACTTCCTCACTATCAAGATGACAATTCTGCAAATTTCTAGGAATATCGCCACAGATTTGACTTTCAACATCTTTGAGAGCTAAGTCTATAGCAGTGTAGCACGAATTGGATTTCGGTGCAGTGGCTAACAAGATAGTTGCCTGTGCTAATGGAATTCTTGCCTCTGGCAGTCCTAATTGTAAGGCACTATCTACACAAGATTTCACTATCACTATAGCGTTAGGATATGCTAATCCGATATCTTCACTAGCGATTACTAACAATCTACGACATATAGACGATAAATCCTTAGCGTATATTAATCTAGCTAGATAGTGTAAACTAGCATTTTCATCTGAGCCACGAATGGACTTTTGAAACGCTGACAAAATATCATAATGATTATCACCATCTTTATCATAACGCATATTACTTTTTTGAGTGAATTCCTTAGCACTATCTAAAGAGATTTCTATTCTATTAGGATAGACTTCCCCACCCAACACACACATTTCAAGAGCATTCAAAGATTTTCTAACATCACCACCACAATTTTTAGATATGTACTCTAAGATATTGTTAGTATATGAGATTTTAGTATTCATATCGTCTTCCAAAATCTTGATTGCTCTATGTAAAGACTTTTCAACATCTTTTGGATTAATCTGTTTAAATTCAAATACGGTACATCTACTAAGGATAGCGTTGAATATTGCAAAATATGGATTTTCTGTAGTAGATGCAATCAAGGTAATCTTACCATTTTCGATATACTCCAATAAGGATTGCTGTTGCTTCTTATTAAAATATTGTATTTCATCTATATAAAGAAGTATTCCATTATATCCTAAAAGTGTATCACTTTGAGATATTACCTCTTTGATATCACTTAAATTTGAATTAGTAGCATTAATATGATACATCTCCATATTAGAGTGTTTAGCTATAATATTTGCTAAAGTAGTCTTACCCGTTCCAGATATGCCATAAAATATCATATTTGGAATATTTCCACTTTCTATAATCCTTCTAAGAGGTTTATTCTTTCCAATCAAGTGTTCTTGACCTACCATATCATCGATAGTTTGAGGTCTTATCTTTTCTGCTAAAGGTACTATTTTAAATCACTCCCCGTGAACCACCTCTACACTTTGTTAAGAGTCGGTAATGTCCTTGATGACCTTTTGATAAAAATTTTTGTCCTTTAAATTGTTTAAAAAATCACGATTAATATTTTCATTAATATTATACAACGATTAATTTCATATGTCAACATCTAGTGCAATGTTAAAACGCCTTGTAGACAATCCTACAAGACGTTTTAATGTGAGTGATATGTATTAATTAAATTAGTTTAAGACGTTGTACCAAGTAATGTTCATTTCTGAATTGGTTGGATTTGGATATCTTCCGATTACGGCATCAAAGTCACCATTTTCACCCCATGCCACAATTGTTGGATACCCTCCATCATACTTCATAGAGATGTAACCACCCATACCACCAGAAAGTTCATCTTGTTGACCTGCACTAAGATTTAATCCACTAATCCAAGTATTCATATCTTGGGGATTTATGGTAAAACTACCTAAGTTATTACCTGATAAATCTTGTCCCATAGCGTTGGTAAGCAACACATTATAGATTGACCTAGCATTTGAATTGGCTTTAGTATACTTGGATTTTCTTACATAGCCCATCATATTAGGTACTAATATCGAAGCAAGTACCCCTATGATAGCTATAACTACGACTAACTCAACTAGAGTAAATCCTTTAAAACTCTTTTTATACATTCCCATCACCTTCCAGAAAATTTATAAACTTTGATAATACTCTTATAGTAGTATCTAAATCATTTTGATTTATATCTTTGAACATCAAATCCAAGAAATTATTAGAAATATTACTATTGTTTGTGATAAAATCCAAAGATTTTTGAGTTAAAGAAACACATAAAGCTCTACTATCTATCTTAGATTTTTCCACAGTCAAGTATCCTTTCTTATTCAAGATATTAACCATACTTTTAACGTTCTGTCGAGTAGTTCCAGAAACCTGTGCTATTTCCTTGATATATGGAGTACCTTTTTCCTTACAAGTATCCTTGATAAAGAATATATATTGTATTAAAAAAAATTGTTTCAAAGTCAATTCATTCAAGCAATTGATACTAAACGTATCTAGCCTATTAGATATAGCAGTTAATAGTCCAAACAAAATTTTCTCCTTTTCAGAACGTTCCATAAAAATCCTCCTAAAATATGCAACATATTGCCTATTTATAATATATCACATTTATGAGGATAAGTCAATAGGTAGTATTAAATTTTTAAATTTTTATTGAAATTTTTTCTATACTGTGATATAATAATATCATCAATATTATCTATAAAGGAGTATAAAAAAAATCATGTTTAACGATTTAATGGATACTATAGGTTTTGTATCAAAGTATGATGAAGAAGTTGGAGAAGCTATGGCTCAAGAACTAGCAAGACAGAAAAGAAATCTTGAATTGATTGCTAGTGAAAATATCGTATCACCTTCGGTAATGTGTGCAATGGGTTCTGTACTCACGAATAAGTATGCAGAGGGTTATCCAGGTAAAAGATACTATGGTGGTTGTCAATGTGTAGATATCGTAGAAAATATAGCAATCGAAAGAGCTAAGGAACTTTTTGGTTGTAAGTTTGCTAACGTTCAGCCACACTCTGGAGCTCAAGCAAATACTGCTGTATATGTAGCACTTCTTCAACCAGGTGATACCGTCCTTGGCATGAGCCTTGCTGATGGTGGTCATCTAACACATGGTTCACCAGTAAACATATCAGGTAAATACTTCAACTTCGTTTCATACGGTCTTGACGATGAAACCGAAATGATTAACTATGATACTGTCCAAAAGTTAGCCGAAGAACATAAACCTAAGTTAATAGTCGCAGGTGCTAGTGCCTACCCTAGAAAGATTGACTTTGAAAGATTATCTCAAATAGCTAAATCCGTGGGAGCATATTTAATGGTCGATATGGCTCACATTGCTGGATTAGTTGCAGGTGGTCAACATATGTCCCCAGTACCTTATGCTGATATAGTAACTACTACTACTCACAAAACTTTAAGAGGCCCTCGTGGTGGACTAATCTTAACTAATGATGAAGTACTCGCTAAGAAGATTAATTCAGCAATCTTCCCAGGAACTCAAGGTGGCCCTTTGATGCACGTTATAGCTGGTAAGGCTGTATGTTTTGGAGAGGCTCTAAAACCTGAATTTAAAGACTACGCTAAAAGAGTGGTAGAAAATGCTAAGGCTCTTGCTGATGGTCTATTAAAGAGAGGTTTCAATCTAGTTAGTGGTGGTACTGACAATCATTTAATGCTTGTAGATTTAAGACCTTTCCATATCACTGGTAAGGAACTTGAACACCGTCTTGATGAGGTATACATCACAGTAAATAAGAACGCTATCCACAATGACCCTGAAAAGCCTTTCGTTACTAGTGGTATTAGAATAGGTACTCCTGCAGTAACCACTCGTGGTCTAGGCGTTGAGGAAATGGAAAAGATTGCTGAATACATCTATCTATGTGCTACAGACTTTGAAAACTCTGCTGATAGTATCCGTGAAGGTGTAAATGAAATCTGTGCTAAGTTCCCACTATATGAGGGTTAATCTAAAATAAGTATTCAATAATGCTATGGACGGATATTTTAAATAATCCGTCCATTTTTTAAACGTTAAGGAGATATAACATGAAAGATAAAAATTTAACTAAAACTTTGATATTATATTTTATTCTATTTTATATCGCATGGGCAGGTAGTGAGTTTCTATTAAGTATAATAAGTATAGAAAATCCCATCTTGTACACCATCATTAGAGAAGGCATCTTAAAAAATCTAATTTGGACGTTACCTGCATTTTTATTAATTAAAACATATCATGATAGTGTTGAAATCCCGTTAAAAGATATGTTCACTAATAAAACTAATTGGATAAAATACCTTCCAATATTTTTGCTTTTTACTGCGTTCATACTCTTAGGGACGTATCGTATATATGGAGCTATCAAAATATCTCCTACCTTTGATATCACTAATGTGATAATAGTCATATTCGTTGGAATTACTGAAGAATTAGTATTCCGTGGGTGGTTATTAAATGCAACCATCAAAGGCAAAAAAGATGATGATATATACTTACCTATGATTATCAATGGAATACTATTTCTATCGATACACTTCCCAAAATGGATTAGTTCAGGGGAATTCTTATCTAACATAATGTCTCTAGGATTTATACAGATAATCTTATTAAGCGTTATATTCAGTTATGTTTTCATAAAGAGTAGGAATATTTTAGTTCCTATAGCTTTGCATATGTATTGGGATTTACTCGTCTTTATGTTTCAATAAAAATATAGGGAATGGACTTTTTTCCATTCCCTATGATTATATTTAACTATAACTTATAAACAAACTTTTTAGTTTCCTTGTTAATCTGTCTAACCTGTGATTTAATATCCTCAGGAACGTCAAGGAAGTCGAATACTGGACGACTGACTAAATAACCTTGAACTAAATCGACACCACAAGTCATGACGGTCTTTAATTCTCCGATAGTTTCCACGCCCTCTGCAAGTACCATGATATTTTTCAACTTTGAGATGCTTACCAAACTACTGATAATATTTCTTCTACTTATATCAGTATCACAACCACTAATTATAGAACGGTCTATCTTAATTATATTAGGATTTAACGTTATTAAAGTATATTCACTATTATAACCACTTCCGAAATCATCAAGGGCTAGTTTACCGTTCCATTTTTTGATTAACTCTTGTTTAATCTTGATATAGTTATTATTAGTCTGTTCACTTTCTAAGATTTCCATAACTATGTTAGGTAGGATATCTTTATATTGAGTTTCAATGATTTTTATGTCATCATTATTTATGATACAATTGGAGATAGAATTTATAAATATCCTAGTATTTTTTGAAATATCGCCATTTTGGATAGCTTGATGAAATGGTTTAATAGCTTCAATCCAAGTAAGATGCTCTATTTCATAGAGTTTCGCACAAGTTTTGGCAATTCTAATCAACTCAAGAGGAGACTTAAAAACACTGGATTGTGGACGCATTAAAGCCTCATATCCGTACACTTCACCAGTGCGAACGTCCATGATAGTTTGATAAGCATACTTAATACTATGTTCATCAATAACTTTGTTCATCTCCTCTATGCCAGTAACTAAGATGGAATCTTTATTATAAGATGAAACGTCAAATTCAGCTATAGCACCCTTAGTGGAATGTTTGATAGTATACATAGCAAAGTCAGCGTACTTTATCAACATATCGTAGGAGGTAGAATCCTGTGGATAAAATGAGATACCTCCACTTGCACGGATTTTATAGTGTGTACCATCTGAAAGTAGGCAATAGCTATTTAATAGATTGTCCCTAACTTTGTATATAATCTTTAAGATTTCTTCTTTACTATCAAAACCACTAAAGAATATGTTAAATTCATCTCCAGACATTCTGGCGACTATGCAACCATAATCTTTGAACTGTTTAAACACATTGGCAGCAGTTTTGATGTAATCATCACCAAAGTCATGACCGTAGGTATCGTTGACGTACTTTAGATTGTCTAAATCCCACATCATGAAGGCTGAAATCTTCAATTTACTAGGATTACTAAACTTCTGTTCAACATTTTTAAGATAAGCTCTTCTGTTTAATAGACCAGTAGTAGTATCATAATCACGTTCATATTCAATCTTCTGTTTTTCTAGGACGACCGTCGTCACATCTTGGATAACTCCTATGATGTTAGACTTATTTTGATTAATGCTCAACTTAAACCACTTTTGATTGATACTCTTTCCAACACTAAAAGTCTTAACTATAGTACCTATTGGCATATGATTGTCAATATAAGTTTTGGTTTCAAGGATAGTATTCCAAATTTCACCATTTTCATCTATTTTAGAAAGATGTTTTTTAAAGTCACTCATAGTGATATAAGTATCTTCTTTAGGAATGTTATTAAAGTTCAATAACTTGATTAAACTTTCTCCAATAAAGACTGTATTATAAGAGTAATCACACATAAATACACCTATTTGAACGTCTGCTACTGCGATAATCTTTGAAACCATTGAAGAATATTCTTTAACGTTGATTTGTAACTCTGTAATAGCATTAGTAAGTTGGTCTACTTCTAATATGTTAGTTGGATTAAACTTTATAATCTCATGATATTCATTATTTCCATTAAGTTTTAAGATTATATTAGAAATAGGTTTTGAAATGCCTCTACTTACTAAAAGTACTATGAATAATCCTATAGTCAAAGAAACTATAGAGGCTATAAAAAAATTATTTACTAGCTTGGTGTATACTTGTAGAATGTTATCCTTATTAGCTACGCAAATTAATGCCCACTTCTGATTATAATATGGTGACGATGAATTATATAATGATATACGTTTTATCAACCCAATAGATGGTATATTGTTACTATTATTAAAGTTATACATTAAAGTGTTACTATCATCTATAGGATTTTTATTATTTAATTCAGTAGTTTCATCTACTAATCTGTTGTATATAGAACCTGAATGCATAAATACAGAATAGTTTCCATCTTCATTGGTATCAGCTCCTAAGATGTAACAAGCCTGTTCACTTAAAAAATCGTTTGAAGGTAAATCTTTTAAGATGGACTTCTCTAACAAACCTATTCCAATCGCTCCATAAACTTGATTATCAATAATTAATGGGACGGTGAACTTTAAACTAGGTTCAGCGTTATCTGAGATACTAGAAAAATCACTCCAATATCCTAAATCAATAAGACTTTTATAAAGATTTTTCTTAGCCGTTTGGACGGTTTTAAAATAAAAATTATCCATTAAATTTTCGTCTTTAAACTCCAAATAAGATGACCATTCAAAATCTAAAGTGATATTTAAGTTACTAACTAAACTAGAATTGCCAAACTCTAATAATAAGTCTTTGTTATCATTAGAATTAGTCTGTGGGTCAAAATCTCTGATATACATTCCTGTCCTAGTTGTATAGTTTCCAACCTTATATAGGTTATCAGTTTCAAGGATTATAAAAACGTCATTTACCATATCACGCCTAAGTAAATATATAAGATTTTCAGCACTTGCTTCAATAATCTGTTTATTTAAATCTTTATTAGAGGTGATATCATCAATAGAAGCATTATTTTTAGAGAGAATATCAGTAACTATGAGGTTTATATCATTAGCAGTTTCTACTACGAAGTTAGTCTTCTGTTGAAGATTATTTTCAATATAGTTTTTTCTATTTTCAGTCTTTTCTGAGAGGTTGTCAAAAGCATAATCTTTTACGTATGAGAACTCACCACTAACGAAAGTTACTGTTACAAAGGTAATCAATTGAATTATTACCAGTATTAACATAGGAAGAAAAATCTTAAAGAATATACCTTTTTTCTTTTCATTTTTTGAGAATGTTTTCATTATAATATCCTCCAAAAGTGGATAGTTACTCAGTTATAATACTGCTCAATTGAGATTGAAAATCATTAAACCAAGTTTCAAAGGCGATATCATTGGTATATTCATCGATAACGACTTCACGACTTTCCCCATTGGCTATGCGTTGAGATATTTCTTCATAAGTTGAAGTTGCTCTATCTTGGATAAAAACTTCTAATAAATCTCTAACTTCAGAACTGTTGTCATATGGCTTACTGGTGTATAGTGTAGAATTATTAATCTCATCAATAGCAACTTGTACAGTATCTATTAAGATACCATCAATCTTTTTATTACTTTGGTCATTAATTTGAGTAATCTTTTCAAAGTCGTTAGCCTCTTTTTTTACTGGAAGATATCCTGAATTTATAGAAAATTCTATATTCCTTTCGATATCTGTAAACCATTTTAAGAATATAGAACAAGCATATTCAGTAGTTTCATCGGATTTAGTCACTACAAACCCTGCACCCTGTTGTACTACATATGGGTCATAACCATCGAAGTTAGGTACAGGTAACACCAAACCTTCTATAGGATAAGTATAATCATCATCAATAGTAACTTCCTTAGGATAGTACGCAGAACCTGTCGTAGAACCTATTAAGGCGATAATCTTACCTATCTTAGCATCATCACTTCTATATCTATTCTGTGAAGTGTAGTATCCTTTTACGTATGGGATATAATAATTATCCCAAAGTTTTCTAATAGCTTCCTTATTGATGTCTAAAGTATTCTTACCATCTATTGACTTGACGTATTCACAACCCAACTGTTTTCCACCGATAACCATGTAATTAGCAGTAGAGTCTCGACCAAAGAACGCTTTTCCATCGTTTGGTACGCTTGGAGTTAAAGCATCTGTATAATTATAATACTTCTCGGATACCTCAGCAAGACTTTCCCAAGTAGTTAAATCGTTAATGGTAACACCAGTAGCTTTTGAAAATGCTTCCCAATCGGTTAGATTTAAAATCATAACTTCGGTACTTTTAGCAATAGGGAATATTTTAAGAGTATCATCATTATTAAAGATACCCTCGTCGATATATTCATCGACATACTCAGATAGTTCCTCATCAGTAAAATATTGTTTCATATCGGCAACGTTTCCAGATTTATCAGCAATATAAGCCGTTTCGGAATATGCAGCAAATATGTCAGGTGGTTGTTCTGCACCTACATCACCATTCAATGAAGATATTACATTTTCTGATAGTTCAGAAATAGAACTACTTCCATAGCCTTCAACTATTATTCCCTTTTCAAATCCAACGGTTTCGTTGAACTCGTTAATCATATTGTCAAATTGAGTCTGTTGAACACCATTATAGTAGTGCCAAATCTTTATCGTTATAGGATTATTAGCATCTAAGCCATATTCACCACTATTTTTAGAACTTGCACAACCTCCTAAAGATGCTATAACTAAGATAGTAGACATCAAAGTAGAAATTATTTTTATATGTTTTCTTAAGTCCATAAAAGTCTGTTACTATGTAGAGTAACAATTTCACCTACCTTAAAAAAATGTGGTTAAACCATCAATTTTAGAATATATATTAACCTTAATTATATCATAGATAGGAAAAAATATCAACTAAAATTTTGAGATTTGCTATCCAATATATACATTATAGCTATATTAAAATTCAAAAATATATACACATTTCACAAAAGTGAGAAATATATCACTTTAGATATTGACTTTTTCTAATAGAGGTGATATAATTGTAACATCAAGTGAGAAATAAATCACATTTTAAAACAGAAAGGATTTTTTATGAAGATGAGGAATAATAATCCATGTTAGTTACTAAGATTAAAGAATATAGAGCAAAGTTCAATCTAAAGCAAGGTGAACTCGCTGAAATGGTGAACGTTAGACGTGAAACTATTATCCGATTGGAAAAAGGAACTTATAATCCCTCGTTAAAACTCGCTATGGATATCGCTAAAGTATTCGATACCACAGTAGAAGATATCTTCTCATTTACTGACGAAGATTAAAACAAAACTCCCCATCTCTTTAGATGGGGAATTTTCATTAAGATACTAAATATCATTATTTCTGATAAATAAAAAAGATTACTCACAAAAGTGAATAATCTTCAATCAAGAGGCGCCACCCGGATTTGAACCGGGGATGAGGGTGTTGCAGACCCGAGCCTTACCACTTGGCTATAGCGCCATATATCAAATTAAAAAGCGGATTACGAGGCTCGAACTCGCTACCTTCACCTTGGCAAGGTGACGCTCTACCAGATGAGCTAAATCCGCATATTAGCGACTCGAAATTTACATTCCACTAAGGTAAGATTAAAATATAAATAATCGTAATCCGCTTTAAAGCGACTCGAATGGGACTCGAACCCACGACCTCCGCCGTGACAGGGCGGCGTTCTAACCAACTGAACTACCGAGCCATCATGGGAACAACAGGGCTCGAACCTGTGACCCTCTGCTTGTAAGGCAGATGCTCTCCCAGCTGAGCTATGCTCCCACATTACTGGATTTTTGTCGATTTAGTTTTATCAACTGACGACTTAATTATTATATCATACTTTTTTTAATTTGTCAAGAGTTTTTTTAAACTTTTTTTAAAATTTTAATCAGTAGATTTAATAACCGTGCCATCTTAACCGACTTTAATAGTATATCATAGATTTTTTTAAAAGTCAAGAGTTTTTTGAAAATTTTTCAAAATTTTTTTAGATAAATCCTAACGATAACATTATATGTAAAATATTAGAAAAGTTTCCTAAGGATAGGAAACTTTTTCATGATACTATTTGCATAAGTTTAAGATATCTTGTTTAGTAAACTTATATTTCTTATTGCAGAAGTGACAAGAAACCTCTGTTTCTTCCTGTTCATCAGCCATCTTGATGAGTTCTTCTCTACCTAGACTTATTAACGCCCTTTGAACACGTTCTTTTGAACAGTCGCATTGATATCTTGGTGTTGCCTCATCTAAGATGTTAGGATTTAAACCATCAAGTAGCATAAGTGCGATATCTTTAGGGGTTTGACCCTCTTCAAGCATAGTAGTGATAGGTTTAATATCCTTGATATTCTTCTCTATTGTGGAGATTACTTCCTCACTGGCAAAAGGCAACAATTGGATTAAAAAACCTCCAGCTCTTTTGATACTTAAATCGGGATTGACTAACACTCCTAACGCACACACAGTCGGAGTTTGCTCACTAGTTGCGAAGTAGTTTGCGATATCCTCAGCAACTTCACCAGATACTATTGGGATAGTTCCCGTATAAGGTTCTTTTAAGCCTAAATCCTTGATAACTGATAAAGTTCCATCAGTACCGATAGCACCTTTAACATCTAACTTTCCGTACTCATTTAAAGGTATCTCAACCACTGGATTAGATACATAACTCTTAACATTTCCATAGCTATCAGATACACAAATTAAAGCACCAGTTAAACCGTTTCCGTCCATTCGGATAGTAACACTATCATTTTCACCTTTTAAGCCGTAGCCAATCAAAGATGTTGCAATGGTAAGCCTACCCAACCCTGCAGATACTACTGCAGAAGTCTTATGAATTTTTTCTATTTCACTAACTATATCAGTAGCATCTATAACGGTAGAAACCACAGAAGCGTCCATTGAGATTGCTCTTTTTAAAATTCCCATAATTATATCACCTTTCTAGTAACGAATATTATCCTTTCGGATTTTTCATATACTGGATTAAAAGTATCATCATCATACATGGCAAGGAGCTTTAATCCAACACTATCCAAGATGTTTAAAATATCTTGAGTATTATAAGCCCACTCGGAGAACTCCTCTGTATAACGTTGATATGAACCATTTTCACCACGCTCAAAAAAGTTTAGAGTGATATCTACTTGACTATTCTCACTATCTTGATTGTAATAGTTTTCCCAAGCACAGAAAACGCTATCCGTTTCGTAGATGTACACATTATTTGATAATACTTCCCTATGCTTATAGATAGTATTCATATCAAAGATAAACAATCCGTTAGGTTCTGCAAATAGTGATACTTTACTAAAAGTCTGTTTGATATCCTCCAAAGTTGGTAGGTGGTTTAAACTATCTAGGACACAGAGGATATTATCTATAGTACCGAACATATCAAGATTACGCATATCTTGTTTTAAGTATTGGATATTTAAACCACTTTCAAACTTTTTATCCAATGCGACGTTCAGCATACCATCTGAGATATCAGTGCCTATAACATCATAGCCAAGTTTAGCCATTTCTTCAGAGATACTTCCAGTACCACAAGCCAAATCTAATAAGATGCCTGAAGTATTTCCGTTAAACTTTTCGATAATCTTATTAAAATATAAGGCTCTTTTGTGATAATCAACGTTTTGAGTTAAATCATCATAGTAATAAGAAAAGTTATCATAATAGTTACTATTCATGATTTTCAGCCCCTGAATTATAATTCTTTTGAGGTCTCTTATCGCCTTCCATGGATTTCAACCTATTAAAGACTATTTCATAGCCATCACTACCATAGTGTAGAGAGCGATTTACTCTACTAATAGTAGCAGTACTAGCACCAGTCTGTTTAACTATATCACTATAGACATTATTTTCACTTAAAAGTTTAGCCACTTGTAACCTCTGTGATAGTGATTTCAACTCTAATACTGTACATAAATCTTCAAAGAACTTGTAACATTCATCAACGTTTTCAAGACAGAGTATAGCTTGAAATAAATCGTCAAGGGCTTTATCTTTCAACTTGTCATCATTCATATTTAGATACTTCCTTTCTAATCTAAAAGTATTTTAATATAATAATATTTTAGCATAGTACAGTATAAAAGTAAAGAGATTTTTTAAAAATATTAGAGACTATCAACATTCCAAAAAGGTTTTGATATCCTTGTAAACTTTTTCTTTTCCTATTTCGTTTAGGACTTCGTGTTTCATCTTTGGGTAGATTATACTCTTAATGTTAGTATATCCAATCTCGTGAAGAGTTCTAATAGTATCTGCGATACCTTTTTCACCACCAGTCACGGGGTCTTCTGCACCGACTACACTCAAGATTTCTAAATCTTTATTCTTAAATTGGAAATTTTTAATCTCATGGAGTTGTTTATCGGCTTCCCAAATGGTTAAGATTGCCCCATTAGTATATTGATATCCCGTACATAGATTATCATTTCTAACACTTTCAAGAATTTTAGTATCCGAACATATCCAACTATCGTCATTGATATCACCAAAATGTTTAAGAAACTTGCTATAACCCTTTTCGCCCTTAACGGATTTAATCAAGTTACCGACTTTTAGACCAAATCCCACTAAGTTGATATAGTTTACAGTTCCGGTGAGTACTAGTTTTTTAATCTCATCATCGTGTTTTTGGAGATAGCATCTAGCAAGTAGAGAGCCAAAAGAATGTCCAATTAAGAATAAATCCTTATCAGGATACAACTTTTTAATATACTTAGTAATAATATACTGGTCTTGAATGATTTCCTCACAACCGTTCATATTACCTAAAAAGTAATCATCATTCAAAGATTGTCCATGTCCACGATTATCCGATACTATAACAGCATATCCCAAAGATTGTAGATACTCTGCAAATGGATAGTATCTTTTTTTATGTTCTTTCATACCATGGATAATCTGTACTAATCCAATAGGATTTTCAACTTCAAACAATCCAACGGATAATTTTAAACCATCATGGGATTTTATAAACAGTTCTTTCATAAGCGTTACACCTCAAATTTTAGATTTGTTATAGTATATCATACTTAGATTAAAATATCATTAATATTTAAGATTTAATAAATCTATAAGATATTCTTGTTTCAAGCCCATTAGAAAAATCCTCCTAAAAGAATGCACAATAAAGTTCCAATAATAAAGGATATTATCTCAATAATAATTAAAACTATCTTATTTTCTTTTTTAAAGAAATGGTTCATAAATAGATTAGTCCCAACTATAAAAATAACCTCTATAATGATAGAAAATTGACTATCTTTTTTAGTAGTAATGCCAAATAATCCACCACCAAGAAATAATAAAGGTATTAAATATAGTATTTGATAAGATAATCCAAATCCAAAATTCAAAACTATTGCAAATAACTTATTTTTATTTAATTCAAACTTATTCCCCATCTTCTTGAGAAATCTCCTCTATGATATTTCTTATATCTTCCACACCCTCACGAGTTTCCGAAGAGAATGGAATTACAGTAATTTGGTCATAGTATGGAATTTCAGTTTTAAAAGCCTCCATGCGTTCCAAACGAGCCATTTTTTTGAGCTTATCAGCCTTGGTTAGAACTATTATGAATGGAAGTTCATTATCGATAAGAAAGTTAATCATGTGCAAATCGTCTTGTGATGGTGCATGACGCATATCTATTAATTGGATAACTAGTCTAATATCTCTATCCGAATTTAGATAACCCTCAATAAGTCCAGCCCAACGTTCCTTTTCCGATTTAGACACTTTAGCGTATCCATATCCAGGGAGGTCTACAAAATGGACGTTTTCCAATTCAAAAAAATTGATAGTTACCGTCTTACCAGGAACAGAAGATACTCTGGCAAGATTTTTCCTGTTAAAAATCTTATTAATCAAAGTAGATTTTCCTACATTGGAACGTCCTGAAAATGCGATTTCTAACTTATCACATGGTGGCAACTGATTAAAAGTTCCATATGAAGATATATATTTAGCATTATTATAGTTCATAAAAAAAAGCACCTCTTTCCTTTATTTTAAAGGTGGATAAATTTTTTATCCACCTTTAGATTTAACTTATCAAACGGTACACTCTTGATGTTGTGTAACCAACGCAGTAGATAAAACATCTTCAAGAGTTTCAGCAAGGACAAATTCAACAGAATTTTTAACAGTATCATCAACCTCTTTAAGGTCGGGAGCGTTGCCCTTTGGTATGATGATAGTCTTAACTCCTGCCTTATATCCTGCCATAGACTTTTCACGAAGTCCACCTATTGGAAGTACCTTACCATGTAAAGTGATTTCACCCGTCATAGCGACATCATGACGCACTGGAATTTTGGCAAGTGCCGAAACTATAGAAGTTACCATAGTAACCCCAGCAGAAGGGCCATCTTTAGGGACTGCACCCTCTGGAGCATGGATATGTAAATCCATAGTTTTGTAGAAATCTTCAGGGATATCATACTTATTTGAGATACTTCTAACGTAACTAACGGCAATATTAGAACTTTCTTTCATAACGTCACCAAGAGAACCAGTAGCCTGTATTTTACCAGTACCATTCAAGGTGATAGTCTCAAGAGGCATAAGCACACCACCCACAGAAGTCCACGCAAGACCGTTTACTACACCAATTTCATCTTGTTTCATGAAATCATCTTCAAGATACTTTCTAATTCCCAAATACTCTTCAAGATTTTCATCTTTAAAGACTATTCTTTTACAATTACCCTCTACGATTTCTTTAGCGGTCTTTCTACAAAGTTTAGCAATCTGTCTTTCAAGAGTTCTAACACCCGCCTCTTTGGTGTAGAAGTCTATCAAAGAATAGATGGCACTATCTTCAAACTTAATTTGAGTACCTTTCAAACCATTCTCTTTGATTTGCTTAGGTACTAAGTGTTCTTTAGCTATATGATACTTTTCTTCTCTAGTATAACTAGGTAGTTCAATGAGTTCCATTCTATCTAGTAATGGAGCAGGAATTTTATTGGTATCATTGGCAGTAGTGATGAACATTACTTCGCTTAAATCAAAAGGGACTTCGACGTAATGGTCAATAAATTTAACGTTCTGTTCTTTATCCAAGACCTCAAGCATTGCAGAAGATGGGTCACCACGGAAATCATTACCCATTTTATCTATCTCATCGAGTAGTATTAATGGATTTTTAACACCTGCTTCAATCATGGCGTTTATAATTCTACCTTGCATAGCTCCGATATACGTCTTTCTGTGTCCACGGATATCTGCCTCATCACGGACGCCACCCAAGGAAATTCTAACGTACTTTCTTCCTAACGCTTTCGCTACCGATTTACATACAGACGTCTTACCAATCCCTGGAGGTCCTGAAAGACAGATAATATTACCATTCTGTTTAGGTGCTAAAGATTGTACTGCAATATTTTCTAAAATTCTTTCTTTAACGTCTTTTAGACCATAATGGTCTTTATCTAAGGTATTTCTAGCCGTTTTAATAGATACCTTTCTATTTTTAGGTTTTTCCCAAGGAAGTTTTAAGACGGTATCTAAATAACTAGTAATCACGAAAGCCTCTTGTGAAGATTGAGGTAACTTTTCTAACTTAGCGACTTCATCTAGCAACTTTTTAGAAATGGCTTCATCATAGCCATTGTCGATAATCTTTTCAATGATAGCTTGACGATACGTTTCAACACCATTGTTATTATCTCCCAACTTTTCAGATAAGACCTTAATCTGTTCACGCATATAGTACTCACGTTGATTTTTATCCATATTGTTCTTAACTTCATCATGAATACACTTCTGCAAAGTGATTAAATCTAAATCGTTACAAAGCATACTATAAAGGGTGGTTAATTTTTCAAGAATGTTGTCTATTTCTAAAAGGAGTTGCTTATCTTCTAAACTAAAAGGAATGTTAAAGACTACGCTATTAAAAAGTTCCTCAGGATTTTTACATAAAATCATACTTTCAGCAACGTTACGAGGAATATCATGAGGGACTACGTTACAATAGTTTTCAGCACTCTCATTGATTAAGTTGACTAATGCAGTGACATCTATCTTATTGTCATCAGTGATAGCGTTATCATCTTCCAAAGGGCTAACTTCGGACATACAACACTTACCAGATGGCATAAAACTTTTCAACTCTGCACGTTGAATACCTGTAACTAATACACGCAACGCTCCCTCTTGATAGTTTACAACTTGTTTAATCTCTGCGATTACTCCAACACTATATAAGTCCTCAATAACGGTTGGATTGTCTTGAAAAGTCTTCTTTTGAGTTACTACGAACACTTTCCTATCATGGTCAAGAGCTTCCTTAATAGCCATAACAGATTTTTTTCTACCAACGTCAAAGCTCATATTCATGTTAGGAAAGATAACTACTCCACGTAGAGTAATAGTAGGCATGGAAAAAATTTCTTCATTCATAAAAATATACCTCCCTTAAAAATATTAGACTAAATCCCCCTCTTAAAGGGACTCCGAGAGGGGGTATATAGATATTATAAATAACTAAGATTACGATGTAGCCTTATCTTCTACAAGTTCAGATTTAGAATTTTCTATCTCATCAGTTGTATAGTACTCAATGATAGGCTTAGCATCATTAATTACGCAATCGGCAGTAATAGTTACTTTTTTAACGTTTTCTTGTGATGGCACTTCAAACATAACTTCCATTAGGATTTTTTCAACTATAGCTCTAAGACCTCTTGCACCAGTCTTCTGTTGAAGAGTTTTTTTAGCTATTTCCACCAAAGCGTCTGGTTGGACCTCAAAATCTATATTATCATATTCAAAGAGCTTCTTGTACTGTTTAATAAGGGCATTCTTAGGGACGGTTAAAATATTTACTAAGGCATCTTCGTCCAGTTCATCTAAGACGGTTATAACGGGTAGACGTCCAACGAGTTCAGGCACTATGCCAAACTTGACGATATCTTGAGTAGTTACCTTTCTAAAGATATTCTTTTCAAGTTCCTTCTTGGTAAGTATTTCAGCTCCGAAACCTATACCAGATGATTGTGTACGTCTTTGAATAATCTTCTCAAGACCATCAAAAGCACCACCACAGATAAATAGAATGTTCTTAGTGTTTATTTGAATACACTCTTGATTAGGGTGCTTCCTACCACCTTGAGGAGGTACGTTAGAAACAGTACCTTCAATAATCTTTAAGAGAGCTTGTTGAACACCTTCACCACTAACATCACGAGTAATGGAAGTATTTTCAGACTTTCTAGCAATCTTATCTATTTCATCAATATATATGATACCCTTCTCAGCTGCTTCAACGTTTCCACCAGCTGCTTGAAGTAATCTAACTAGGACGTTTTCAACGTCATCGCCGACATAACCAGCTTCAGTTAGAGTAGTAGCATCAGCGATAGCAAAAGGAACGTCTAACGTCTTTGCCAAAGTTTGAGCAAGAAAAGTTTTACCGACACCAGTAGAGCCTATCAATAGTATATTACTCTTTTGGATTTCTACGTCATCACCATCATCAGCACTTAAAATTCTCTTGTAGTGATTGTATACAGATACTGCCAAAGTAGTCTTAGCTAAATCTTGACCTATTACGTACTCATCTAAGACAGCCTTAATCTCCTTTGGAGTCTTTAAGTTGACAGGTCTAACAGAAAATTTCTTAGTAGACGATTTTTGAACAGGTTGAGCTTGAACAGAAGTATTATTACCACTATTTTTAGCTTTTTCTTCTTCTTCCTTTTCTTTCTTAATGGATTCCAACATCAAATTGTAACAGATACACACGCAACTATCACAGATGTTATAACCACCAGATGAAAAAAGACTGTTTACTTTCTTTTCACTCTTTCCACAGAAGTGACATCTTTTGTCGTTAATTCCCATAGATACACCCACTTTTTATCTATTAGTGATAACTTTATCAACTAAACCATATTCCATAGCCTGTTGAGCAGAAAGGTAGTTATCTCTTTCGGTATCTCTTTGAATTTCTTCTAAAGATTTACCAGTATTTTTAGCCAAAATCTCGTTCAATCTTTCTCTAATTCTTACAAGGTGGTCAGATTGAATTTTAATATCTGTACATTGACCAGAAAGACCACCACCACCAATCAATGGTTGATGTATCATGATTTCACTATTTGGCAACGCAAAACGTTTGCCCTTAGCTCCACATGATAACAAGAATGCTCCCATAGAAGCAGCCATTCCAATACAGATTGTAGAAACATCACATTTGATGTAGTTCATAGTATCGTATATAGCCATACCAGAAGTTATAGAGCCACCTGGGCTATTAATATATAGGCTGATATCTTTTTCACTGTCTTGACTTTCTAAATATAAAAGTTGTGCAACTACTAAACTAGCAGTAGCATCATTAACTTGGTCGGATAACATGATAATTCTATCATTTAAAAGTCTTGAAAAGATATCATATTGGCGTTCGCCTCTGCTAGTCTGTTCAACGACATAAGGGACTAAAGTACTCATTTAAAATAACTTCCTTTCATAATAAAATAAAACCATAGATTTGTATATTTAGGGCGGATTAATACTTTCCGCCCTAAACATATATGTCAAAAAACTATTCTGTAACAGTAGTATCTTCAGTAGTAGGTTCTTCAACGATAGCATTATCCACTACTAACTTACTAGCCTTTTCAACTACTAAATCAGATTTGATGCCTTCGATTGGAACGAACTGTTTAACCATATCAGGATTAATCTTGTTAGCGTCAGCAATCTCCTTGATGTATTCATCAACTTCATCGTTTGAAACTTCTAAGTTTTCGATTTGTGCAATCTTTTCAAGTGCTAGACGTAGAGTAACTTCATCTTTAGCTCTAGACATGAAACTATCCTTTAGGCTGTCTAAATCCATACCAGTGTATTGTAGGTACATATCCAAAGTTAGACCTTGTGACTTTAACCTTTGTTCATAATCATTGAGTAAAGAGTTTACTCTTTGGTCGAACATACATTGAGGAATTTCACCTTGAACTAAGTCAATAACTTGAGACATAACGTTATTACTAAACTCAGCTTGAGCATTATTTTTTAGATTAGTCTCTAACTTAGCTTTAGCATCAGCCTTATATTCATCTACAGTATCAAATTCGGAGATTTCCTTAACGAAATCGTCATCGAAATCTGGGAGTTCTTGACTGTTGATTTCATGTAACTTAATCTTAAATACAGCAGGTTTACCAGCTAACTCTTCCATGCCATAATCTTCAGGGAAAGTAACGTTGATGTCAAACTCTTCACCAACGTTGTGACCAACGATAGCTTCTTCAAATCCTGGGATAAATTGGTGAGAACCTAAACCTAATTCAAAGTTTTCAGCCTTACCACCATCGAAAGCCTTATCATCTACGAAACCTTCAAAGTCTATGATAACTTGGTCGTCCATTTGAGCAGAACGGTCATCGATAGAAACCATTCTAGCGTTTCTCTTTCTCATCTGTTCAAGTTGAGCATTAACGTCTTCTTCTGTAACTTCCTCAGATGGTTTGCTAGCCTTGATGCCCTTATAGTTTTCGATAGTGATTTCTGGTCTTACTGTACAGATAACCTTTAAAACTAAGCCATCAGTAGTACTAGCAGATACTACTTCAGCAGAAGGTGTATCTACTAAGTCGAGTTTTTCACTTTCAACTGCTACTGGGATTTCAGCATTTAAAACATCGTTGATAGCTTGTTCCCAAAATACGTTCTCACCGTAGAACTTTTCAATTAACTTTCTAGGAGCTTTACCCTTTCTAAAGCCTTGTAATTGGATATCCTTCTTTTCATTGTTATAAACCTTATTGACAGCACTGTCAAAAACATCGCCAGTTACTTCAATGTTAAGTTCATAAGTGTTAGCACCTGTCTTAGTTGATGATTTTAAACTCATTATTTTTAATCCTCCGTTAAATAATCTTAAAAAACATAATAATTAATTATAACATATAACTATAATATTTTCTATATCAAAACGTATTGTTCTACGTTTTAGATAAAATTACATTATCTTTACAGGTTGAAATTGTACAAAATCACCTGAAATTAGATGGTATTCTATACCATCACGTTCTCCATTTATGGAATACTCATGATTTTTAGCTCCATGTAGATGCCCATAGTAACAATATCTTATATTGTGTCTATATAAGACGTCTAAGATATCGTAGTTACAACTAGTGGCAAATATCGGTGGATAGTGTAAAAATACTATTGGAACTAATCCACTAGCTTCAGCCAAAGATATAGAAACTTCTAGACGTTGAACCTCTCTAGCCATTATCTTATCGTTATGGACTATATTTCCTGCCTTATTGATAGTTTCGCCATCTATGTCAATCCAACCACGAGTTCCACAAATTCCAAACTTTTCATACTTGTAAAAGTTATTGTATAATAAGTGAAGAGTATCAAAGTCATTTGCCTTGAAGAAGTCTGTTACTTTCTTTTGAGTAGTCCAAAAGTAGTCATGATTTCCCTTTCCTAAGATTTTAAATCCATTTAGACTATTTAGAAAAGAGAAGTCTTCAATAGCATCATTTAGATGAGTAGCCCAAGTAATATCCCCTGGAATTACTACGGTATCAGTAGGAGAAACGGTCTTCTGCCAACTATCCTTCAAGATGTTTATATAATCTTTCCAACCACCGAAGATTTCCATACTTTTTTCAGGGTGGCTCAATGAAAGATGTAAGTCACTTATTACGAATAAACTCATGTTTAAAGTCCTAAATTATTGATAACGAAATCTTTCATACTATCTTTATCGATAGAACCAGTAAAACGTCTTTCTTTACCTTTCAAATCTGCTAAAGATTGTGGAATAGGCATCTTAGAACGTTCATTCAAAAGATTTACTATTTCATATTCGTCGATATCAGGAACTTTTCCATCGATAGCTTCAATAACACTAGCACTGAACTTATATGGACTAGCAGTAGAAGCGATTAACGTCTTAGTAGTATCACCAGTTTGAGCCTTATAATCTTGATATACTTTAACTGCCACGGCAGTATGAGTATCACAAGTATAACCATACTTATCATAGATATTCTTGATAGTTTTCTTAGTATCCACATCATCACAGAAGCCACCAAAGAACTCTTCTTTTAATACTGCTTTGACTGTATCGTTTACTTCATATTTGCCAGTAGTAGCCAATTGACCAAACCATTCACGGATTAGTTTATCATCTTGACCAGTAACTAAGTAAAGTAATCTTTCTAAGTTAGAAGATATCAAAATATCCATAGATGGCGAACAAGTAGCATAAAATTCTCTGTTCCTATCGTAGATACCTGTATTAATAAAGTCAGTTAAAACTTTATTCACATTAGATGCACAGATTAACTTATCTATAGGGACACCCATCTTTTTAGCGTAGTAACCTGCTAAGATGTTTCCAAAGTTACCAGTTGGAACTACTATGTTAATCTTTTCGCCTAGTTTAATTTGGTTATCTGCCACTAGACTAGCGTATGATGATACATAATATACTATCTGTGGTACTAATCTACCCCAGTTGATAGAGTTCGCACTAGAAAACATATATCCACCCTTAGATAACTTTTCCTTAACGTCTTCATCTGTAAAGATAGCTTTTACACCGTTTTGGCAGTCATCAAAGTTGCCCTTGATTGCACAAACTCCAACGTTGTTACCTTCTTGAGTAGTCATTTGACGCTTTTGCATTGGAGATACTCCATCTTCTGGATAGAATACCATAATCTGAGTACCCTCAACATCTTTGAAGCCCTCAAGTGCTGCCTTACCAGTATCACCAGAAGTGGCAACTAAGATTACTACTTTTTTATCTACGTTTAACTTCTTAATAGATGTAGTTAAAAAATATGGTAATATTTGAAGTGCCATATCTTTGAAAGCACAAGTTGGTCCATGCCAAAGTTCTAACATATAAGTGCCATCAAAAAGATGAGAAATTTCTGCGATATTTTCAGTATCAAAATTTTTAGTAGTGTAGGCGTTGTCAGTGCAGTAATGGATTTCAGCATCTGTAAAATCTGTTAGATACTTTTTAAATACATTAAAAGCCCTATCAGCATATGACATATTAGCCATAGCCTTAATTTCATCTAAAGTAATACTAGGAATTTCACTAGGTAAGAATAATCCACCTTCAGAAGATATTCCTTGTGAGATAGCAGTGGCACTATCTACTTGAATAGAGCTATTTCTAGTACTTTTATAAAACATAAAAATCACCCTTATTTTAAAATTAGTATATAGGAATGTATATTCCCATATTAGTAGTATCAAAGGCGTTAGGATAATACTGAATATCCATGACCTTTTCAAGACTATCTATAACAACTTCAGCTACATCGAAACGTGGTTGAAGTTTAATAACATTATCTATGCAAAAACGGGAAGCCGTTTTGAGGATACACCTCTTTTTAGTCTTTGTGATGGCTTGAAATCCTGTAGTTAATGAATTGAAATTTCTAGTCTTTACTTCAATGAATAGTATATATTCATTATCACAAGCTATGATATCTATTTCACCACCATTGATGGCATAGTTCCTACAGACGACTTCATAACCTAAATCGGATATGTAGTGACATATTGCAACTTCTCCAAGGTTGCCAATACGTTTTTTATAATCGTTATTATTACAACTTTTCATAGAATTTTTTCAAAAATGATGGTCTATGGATTTCACACTTTCCAAACTCTGTAAGTCGTTGATAGTGTACTTTAGTACCATATCCTTTATTGCTATCAAAGGCGTACTGTGGATACTTTTTAGCCATCTCAAGCATATACCTATCCCTTGAGACCTTCGCCAATATAGATGCCCCTGCAATAGAAAAAGACTTTCCATCACCTTTTATGATACTTTCCACTGGAACGTCCAAATTGGGAGTTTTATTGCCATCTACTATGACTAAATCGGGTTTGATAGATAACCCTTCAACGGCTCTTTTCATAGCCAACATAGATGCGTTTAATATGTTGATTTCTTCTATCTCTTGGACGGTAGCAGTAGCAACACAATAGCTTAGACTCTTAGAAACTATCTCATCAAATAGGATTTCCCTCTTCTTTTCAGATAGTTTTTTACTATCGTTTAGACCTTCGATAAAAGTAGTTTCATCAAAAATTACAGCACCTGCAAAGACTTCACCAGCAAGACACCCACGACCTGCTTCATCTACACCACAGATTATTCTATGTGTCTTTCTAAACTCATTATCAAAAGATATTAAACTGTTTGAAATATTCATACAAAAAACCTCTAAGATTAATCTAATATTATAGATTTTGGCGTTTCAAGAGTAATCTTTCCAAGTTTACCACCTCTAAATTCGTCCATGACCATAATAGATGCCCTTTCTATATTCACTTCACCACCAGAGATTAACATACCTCTTTTCTTACCAACCTTTTGAAGTAGTGTCATACCATCATCAGTTGGAGAAATTTCTATCTTATAGCGTTCTATTAAAGATTTTGGATAACTTTGCGAAAGGGTTTCAAGCAACATCATGGAAAGGGTTTCAAGGTCTATAACATCATCTTTAACTGCACCAGTAAAAGCCAACTTTTGAGCTACAGTCTGGTCTTCAAACTTAGGCCAAAGAACGCCTGGCATATCTAACATTTCAACGTTTTCACCGAACCTCACCCATTGTTTTGTTCGAGTAACTCCCGGACGGTCTTCAACTTTAGCACGTTTTCCACCAGCCATCTTATTGATAAATGATGATTTTCCTACGTTAGGAATACCGACTATCATAATTTTGAGAGGGACTCCAACCATACCTTTATTTTCACGTTTAGAAATCAGCTCATTTAAGACTTGTGATTTTAAAGTAGGTAAAAAGAGTTTTAATCCCTTACCACTTTTGCAATCTATGGGAAGGACTGCTGAAACGCCTAATTTTTTATAGTAATCAATCCATTGATTAGTAACGTTAGTATCAGCTAAATCCGATTTATTCAATAAAAACATTCTAGGCTTACCATTAATGAGCCTATCCATTTCAGGGTTTTTACTAGAAAAAGGAATTCTTGCGTCTAAGATTTCTACCACACCATCAACTAAAGAGAGATTTTCTTTAATCATTCTTCTAGTCTTCGCCATGTGTCCAGGAAACCATTGAATATTCTTTATTTCCATAAAAAGCTCCTTTCAAATCTAATTGGATAGTTCTTAATTACTCAACAAAACCAAACTTTTCCATTGGAGAAATTCTTAATACTACTTTACCAACGATAGTCTCTACAGGGATTAAACCTACTTCATCACTACGGCTGTCCTTAGAAACTACACGATTGTCACCAAGTACGAAAACGTAACCCTCTGGAATGGTAATAGGATACTGAAAAGCACCCTCATCATTAGTGGTGAGATTGTTAATATACGCTTCGTGGATAATTTCACCATCAATAGAAACGTTACCAGTAGAGAAATCTATATCTACAGTCTGTCCAGCAGTAGCAATGACACGTTTAACGATAGTCTTCCCTAAACCTTGACCCTCTACTACGTCTGTTGCTTGACCATCACCGTCAATATCTTCTAGGAGGTATGAATTTTGAGCATCAATGATAACTATGTCTTTCTGTTTAGGATTGTTATAAAAAGCAGATGAGATTATCAATTTGTCACCATCATTATCAATTTCATTTCCGCCATGAAGCGTAGGTTCCATAGACGTACCTATAACAGAGGCAACCTTAAACAAGAAAGTAAATATCAAAATCACGGTAAATATAGAGAATAGCACAGATTCCACCATATCGCAGATATCATTTACAATCTTTTTACTCTTATTTTGGATTTCTTTCTGTTGTAAATCTTCTACCTTATCGGCTTCTTTAATATTAGTAGTATCTTCTTGATTTTGTAAGTTGTTAACATTTTCATTTAAATTATCCATTAAAAAAACCTCCGAATTTTGCAGTATAGCAAAAAAGGGACTAACGTCCCTCCTTTACAATGAGAAAGACGGTATCAAAATGACCGTCCAAAACTAACGGATAGCCTCTTTAACCTTAGCAGCCTTACCCATTCTATCACGTAGATAGTAAAGTTTAGCTCTACGAACTTTACCTTTTCTGACGATTTCAACCTTATCAACTATAGGTGAATGTACTGGGAAAACTCTTTCGATACCACAACCATGAGCTACTCTTCTAACTGTGAAAGTCTCTTGAATACCACCATGCTTCTTAGCGATTATAGTACCTTCAAAGATTTGAATTCTGTACTTGTCACCTTCTTTAATTCTTACATGAACCTTAACAGTATCACCGATGTTAAGTTCAGGCACTTCGTTCTTTAAACTACTTTGAGAAATTAATTCTAATGCGTTCATTTTTAAAAAACCTCCTAATAAATTCCAAACGTTCCTAACATTTAATGTAATCTACTTTGAGTTCAAACCTAGATAAAGGTTGCGAAACTCTACCATCTCTGATTTTGTTTCTTCTCATTCAATCAACTTAAAGATACTCCACGATACCTCTGCAAGAAGAACGCTTGATTTAATGTCATATATTATGGCATTAACCTCATTGAACTTTTAGAGTATTAGCCCAACGGATTTAAAATGCCTTATTATAATAACACATTTCTATAAAAAATGCAAGTATTTTTTTGAAAAATATTCAAAAAATTTTTAAATAAAGTCTTCTCCATTAATGGATAAAATCTTTTCTCTAGTATAATGGATACTTTCTATAGGAATATCGACTTCTTGGATAAACTTATCAGATATCAAAGTGGGATTGATATTCAAAGTATTTCCTGCAGGTAATCTTACCACTACCTTAAATATGTTCTCCTCTATGGTTGAACTTATCACCTGAATGTGAGGTTTTAAATCAGTTTCTATCAACTGTTTTTTCTTATTCTTCTTATATACTATTATTCTATCTTGATGGATAAACTTATCAAACTTAGATTTTAACTCTATCGGATTTTCTGTAGTAAACTTTATAGAAAATTCACTAAAGGCTATATCTTTCATCTTCATTACTGGATAGTATAACTTTACTATCTGTAAACCCTCTGGCATAACCTTTTTGATACGTTCCTCCAATTCATCAAGTGGGATATCCTCTACTATTCTAAACTCCATGACTTCACAAAAACTTTCAAAACCTAAAGAGAGTGCCAATCCAAAGGTAATATATAAGTGTTGATTAAATCCTTGAGTATACCACACTGGAATTTTTGCACGTTTAAAGGCTCTTTGCATAGCACGATATAAGTCTAAATGAGATATATATCTAGCTCTATCCATCTTAGTAAAGATAGCTCTAACATCTAAGAAGTTGTCAGTAGCTTTCGGATTTTTTCCATTAATACTCAAAACAAACCCTCCCAACTGCTTTATTAACTCCACAACCTGAACACTGCAATCTACAATTTTTAGTTACCACCTGTTGATTTATCGCCTTAGAATGTTCCCTGATTAAAAACTCCTTAGATACTAAGTAATCTAAATGTTCCCAAGGGAGGATTTCATCATAGGGACGTCTTCTATTAGCATAGAATTCCATAGTAAGATTATTCTTTTCCATAGCAGACTTCCAAATATCGAAATGAAAATGTTCTTGCCAACTATCGAACTTAGCACCATTGAGCCAAGCATCGTATATTACTGCAGAAAGTCGCCTATCTCCACGAGCTAGGACTCCCTCTAAAATAGAAGTGTCTGGAGAATGGTAGCTAATCTTTAAGTTTTTAAGTGGATTATTCATAAACAGCGATTGTTTGTGTTCAATCTGTTCTCTAGTGTCTTGGGGTTCAAATTGGAACGGTGTAAAAGGCTTTGGAACGAACGTTGAAACACTAGCAGATATCTGTACCTTACCTTTTGGGTGATTTGGTACACTATAATATAAGTCTGTGATACGTTTAGCTAAATCTATAATTCCTAAGATATCTTCATCAGTTTCAGTAGGTAGACCCATCATGAAGTATAGTTTTACACTAGAGTATCCACCTTGAAAAGCTATACGGCAAGTGTTCATAACTTCTTCTTCGGAAACGTTCTTATTGATAACGTCTCTTAAACGTTGAGTAGAACCCTCAACGGCGAAAGTTAGACCACTCTTCTTAACTCCACTGATTTTTTCTAAGAGTGTATCTGTAAAGTTATCTATTCGCAATGATGGTAATGATAGATTAATCTTTTCCTTGTCGGTATATTGGATTAACTCCGTTAAAAGTGGTTCAATCTGTGAATGGTCGCTAGTACTCAAAGACGCTAAAGATACTTCCTCATAACCAGTATTTTCGCACAAATCCTTTACTTGAGAACAGACATTCTCCACAGACTTTTCCCTAAACGGACGATATATAAATCCAGCTTGGCAAAATCTACAACCTCGGATACAACCCCTTAAAACCTCAACCGATGCTCTATTATGAACTATATCAGTATAAGGTACTACGAAAGTATCAGGATAGTACACCTTATCAAAATCTTTGATAATCCTTTTTCGGATAGTTTTAGGGGCATCACCTTTAGGAGTTATATCCTTGATAGTACCATCTTGATTGTAGGTAACATCATATAAAGATGGTACGTATATACCCTCTATATGACTAGCCTTTTCTAAAAACTCCGATTTGGTCGCCCCTTGATGTTTCATAACGTTATATAAATCCATTAATTCAAGGTTGACTTCTTCCCCCTCACCTAATATGAATATGTCGAAGAAATCAGCCAACGGTTCGGGATTGCACACACATGGACCACCTGCAACTACTATCTGTTTAAGGTCGTCTCCTCTATCTTTAGCAAATATTGGAATATGTGCTAAATCCAACATATTTAAGATGGTAGTATATGAAAGCTCATATTGTAGTGTAAAACCTATGAAGTCAAAATCTTTGATAGGTTCAAGACTTTCAAGTGCATAGAGTTCAATGTTCTGTTCACGCATGATTTTTTCAAAATCTACATTAGGAGCGAACACTCGTTCACACCAATAGTTTTCTCTTTCATTGATTAGTGAGTATAAAATCTTCATTCCTAGATGTGACATACCTATATTGTACATATCAGGAAAACAGAAAGCAAAACGGACATCTATTTTAGATTTATCTTTAACTATACTGCCCATTTCACCACCTATATATTGTGATGGCTTCTCAACCTGTAGCAGTACTTTTTCAATTTTAGATGGTATCATATATAAAAAACTCCTCCATTATGATATTAATCCATTATACCATAACAAAAGAGTTCTTGCAAGAATTTTTAGTTAGTACTTTTATAATCTTGTAACAATGAAATGATACTGCCACCATCTAACTGTTTAAATGGTAGTAGATTAAACAATCCTAAGGAGAAGCTAACACAAGCTAAATCATAGAGGGGACTAATACCAAAAAGGATAATCACACCCGATAAGATTAAATTACTTATACACCCCATAGACATTATAGCAATATCCCACTTTAATGATAACATTCTATCATAAACGGGAACTATTTTGATACCTATACCACTAAACTCAATAGATTTTATCCTACGTTTTGAAATCATCATAATTACAATATGTCCCATTTCGTGAATTAAACAGGCTATCAGCGTTGGAAATATTAATCTCTCTCGCCCTAAAAGATATATCACTGCCCATAGCAAAAAGAATGAAAAGTCCAACTTATATGAGACATTCTTAATATTAAACTCTATCATAGATACTCTGCAATAGTTTTAATATAGTATCTGAAAACTCAATATTAGAGTGATACTTAAATGAGTGTATAAAGTATTCGCTAATATCTGGGCGAAAGATGTTTAATATAAATATCCCTGTAACTATACAGATACTCAATATTATTTGAGTTACTAAGACGTCACTAATATGTTGAGTATTTTCCTGTTGTAAATCGTTTTGATAGTTTTCTGGTTCATAATCCATAAGAAAAGTCCTCCTATATATTGCAAAAAGTCTAAAATCATGATACAATATACTTATATTTTATCCATGAAAAGGTGGTTTTTAACATGAAGATAGTATCTGTTAAGGCTAGTCAAAGTTATGATATCCTAATCGAAAGAGGTTTAATCTATAAGACTGGCAAGATTATGAATGACTTAGTAAAGTCTAAAAAAGTTGCAATAATCACTGATGATATAGTCGACGAACTATACAGTGATATAGTAATCAAATCTTTAAGTGAATATGGCTTTGAAGTTTGTAAGTATGTATTTCCAAATGGTGAGCAATCCAAGAGTATGAACAATCTTAGTATAATATATGATTTTCTAAGTAGAAATAGTATTACAAGGACGGATAGCATCATAGCCCTAGGGGGTGGCGTAGTAGGTGATATTACGGGTTATGCGTCTGCAACGTATCTACGTGGTGTGGATTACGTTCAAATACCTACTACTTTACTAGCTCAAGTGGACAGCTCTGTAGGTGGCAAAACTGCTATAGATATCCCAGCAGGTAAAAATTTAGTAGGAGCTTTCAAACAACCTAAATGTGTAATCTGTGATATCAGTACCCTTAAAACTTTAAAACGAGAAACCTTCTCCGATGGTATGGCAGAAGTAATCAAATATGGCATGATTAGACAAAAGGAACTTTTTGACATCTTAGTATCACACAACATGGATAATATCATGGAAGTTATTGAAGATGTAGTTTTTAGATGCGTTTCCATCAAGCGTGACGTAGTCCAAAATGATGAGTTTGACAAGGGTGAACGCATGATTTTAAACTTTGGTCATACTATAGGTCATGCAGTGGAGGGATATCACCATTATGAAACTTATACTCATGGTAGTGCAGTAGCTATAGGTATGAGTATCATAACGGAAAAGGCTTTAAAAAATGGTATAGGCTCACAATCCATGTTAGATAATTTGATAGCTTGTATCAAAAATTATGAGTTGCCAACATCTGTGCCAGTAGCATTAAAAGATTTACTCCCATTCTGTTGCAACGATAAAAAACGTGAAAGTAACAACATCAACATAATACTATGTGAAGAGGTTGGAAAGTGTATAATTAAAAAACTATCCATAAATGATTTTTATAACTTTATGGAAGTTTAATCTTAAAAGATAATAACATTTAAGATTTTTTATAACATAGAGGTAAATATTATGGCAAAAAAAGTAAAAGATGGATACATCATAGATGATGACTATTATGGTGACATAAAAATTACAAAAGTTAAAGATACTCAAGAGGTTGAACCACATACTAAAAAAGTATCTTTGGAAAAATCTACAGATAAGTTAATCCATCAAAATAACTTTAGAAGTAACAGAAATTTAACGATTACTTCAATATCTAATGAGCATAAAAAGATAATCTTAACTAAACCTAATGATATCACTATTAAACCCACACAAGATAATGCTAATACTATACCAATACAGAGTATCAACGTTCAATCAAATCCAAACCACGGTGACGAAAAATACAAGAATTTATACTTAAAATTATCTGGTGTAATGCAAAAATTTTCAAATATAACACAAAAATTTTCAAATAGTAAGCATGAATTTCTTCACAATAACAGAACGATAATAATAGTATCCTACATAATATTGATTATACTATTACCATTCTTAAATATTAACTATATACTTATAGACTTATTATTATTGTTTTTTATGCCACCTTTATTTCACTATATTCATAGCAAAGACCGTCCATCATTTCTAATAACTTTAGTATTCTTTGGATTATCTATACTTTTGTTTCCATTACACGTTGGTATTCTTGATTTCTTAAACAATTTAACATTATTATTAAATAATTTTAAATGAGTATTTCAACATTAATCTATTTACTAATTAAAAAAGGATTTCTTTTATATGAATATTAAAATAACATCATCAAATTTGAGTGGCACTTTATACCACATAACATAGAGGTGATATCATGGCAAAAACAGTAAAAGACGGATACATAATAGACAACGATTATTATGGTGATATAAAAATCACTAAAGTTAAAGATACTCAAGAAGTTGAACCAGATACCAAAAAAGTATCTTTGGAAAAACCTACAGATAAGTTAATCCATCAAAATAACTTTAGAAGTAATAGAAATTTAGAGATTACTTCAACATCTAATGAACATAAAAAGATAATCTTAACTAAACCTAATGATATATACGCTGAACCTACTCAAGATACGACTAAGATTGTATCAACACCAATTGATAATATTATAAAATCTCAGTGGGTTTATGCCGACTTAGTGAACTTGACAGAATTATTTTTAGATATCTTCCATGGATTTCTATACAATCATAGAAGATTATTAAAACCATCTTATATAGTAGCAATAATTTTACTACCGTTTTTAGGTATAAAGGGCATAATGTTAGATATCCTACTATTTATCTTTATGATACCTATGTTTAACTATATGAGTCAAAAAAAACCGTCACCATTTTGGATAAACTTATCATTGCTTGTAATATCAATATTTTTAACACCATTGTATATGAAGGTGCTACAGGTAATATGGATTTTAACAAAAATCATCACCAATTAATAATTTAAGAAAGGATTTCTTTTAAATGGATATTAAAATAACACCATCAAAGTTGAGGGGTATTGTAGATATCCCATCATCTAAAAGTATGACGCATAGAGAGATAATCTGTGCATCTTTAAGTAAAGGGACTTCCATAATTAGTGGGGTATCATTTTCCAAAGATATCTATGCTACACTATCGGCAATGGAAAGCCTAGGAGCTGAATACTCCATTAAAGATGATACCATCACCATCAAAGGAATTTCCACCCCAAGAGATGGCTCTACTATAGACTGTTGTGAAAGTGGTTCCACTTTAAGATTTATAATCCCAATAGTTGGAGCTTTAGGAGTAAAATCTACTTTAATTGGTCAAGGCAGATTACCTGAAAGACCTATCACACCTTTTATTAGAGAGCTTCCAAAAAAAGGAGTATCTTTTGAGTATAACAATACTATGCCGTTCTCTATGAGTGGACAACTCACAAATGGAACTTTTGAATTAGAAGGTGATATATCATCACAATTCATTACTGGATTACTATTTGCGTTACCTCTATTAGATGGCAACTCTAAAATAGTTATGACTTCCCCATTACAATCTAAACCTTATGTGGATATGACTATAGACTGTATGAAAAATTTTGGAGTATACGTCCAATCTACAGATTATGGATACTATATAGAGGGAAATCAAGAGTATAAGCCTTTAAATCATAGGGTTGAGGGTGACTATTCACAATCAGCATTTTTCTACGTTGCCAACGCTATAGGAAATGATGTTATTCTACAAAATCTTTCTAAAAATTCTATACAAGGTGATAAAAAAATCGTTGAAATATGTGAGAAATCATGTTATAATATTAAGGGTAATAGATTAAATAGCTACACCATCAATGCGACCGATATTCCTGATTTAGTACCAATATTAGCAGTCCTTGGCAGTTTTGGTAATGGTATATCTAAAATAGTTGGGGCTGAAAGGTTAAAAATCAAAGAAAGTGATAGGTTAGTCGCTACAGCTGACGCTTTAAATCGAATTGGTGGAAAAGTCACCCCTACTGATGATGGTCTTATTATTGAACCTATCGAAAATTTTACTGGTGGCACTGTCGATAGTTTCGGTGACCACAGGATAGTAATGGCTATAGCTATCGCAACTACTCGCTCAACTGGTGATGTAACTATATTAGGTGCTAACGCAGTTGAAAAATCTTACCCTAACTTCTTTAGGGATTATGAAAATCTTGGAGGAAAATTAAATGTCATCAATGTTTAAAAATAACATATCATTTTCAATATTTGGGGAGTCCCATGGCGATGCAATCGGCGTAGTTATGGATAATCTCCCATCTGGTGAGTTCATCGACATGGACAAGGTAGCAGACTTCATGCGTAGACGTGCCCCTAAAAAAGATGGTACTACTACCCCTAGAAGTGAAAAAGATATTCCTAACGTAGTATCTGGATTACTAAACGAAAAAACTACTGGTACTCCTTTATGTGCAATCATTCAAAATACTGATACTAAATCTAAAGATTATGCAAACGTATCAAAACTAGCCCGTCCAGGTCATGCCGATTATACAGGAAATATCCGTTATAAAGGTTTTAATGATGTCCGTGGTGGAGGACACTTCTCAGGTAGATTGACTGCACCTCTATGTTTTGCTGGAGCAGTATGTGGACAAATCTTGGAAAGACGTGGCATATATACTGGAGCTCATATCTATCAAATTCATAACATTAAGGATATCCCTTTTGATATGGTAAATGTATCACGTGACGACATTCTTGAGGTTAGAAACAAAGATTTCCCTACTATCAGTGATGCAAAGTCTATCATGATGAAAGAAGACATATTAAAAGCTAGTAGTGGAATGGAAAGCCTTGGTGGAATTATCGAATGTGCGACTATTAATGTACCTGCAGGGATTGGTTCTCCTATGTTTGATGGCTTAGAAAATACCATCTCTCAATTGATGTTTGGTATCCCTGCAGTTAAGGGAATAGAATTTGGCTCAGGTTTCGATGTCGCTAATATGACTGGCAGTCAAAATAATGATAACTTCTTTATAGATGAACGTAATCGTGTACGTACTAAGACTAACAATCATGGAGGTATTTTAGGAGGAATATCTTCAGGAATGCCTATAGTTTGTAGAGTAGCCATCAAGCCTACGCCATCTATAGCACAGGAACAAGCTACCATAGATTACAGTACTATGAAAAACGATGTAATCAAGATTAAGGGACGTCATGACCCTTGTATAGTACCTAGAGCAGTTCCATGCGTTGAAGCAGTCATGAATATTGCCATTCTATCCCATATGATTGGACAGTCTACACCACTTTAAACATCTAAAACTTAAAAATTAACATTAAAAATCCCCTTAGAACCGACTAAGGGGATTTCCTTCTATTCTTCTTCTGGAACTTCCTTTTTAATCTTAAAGATAATCCTCAATACACCAGATATCATTTTAGGTGGTTTAACTACTACTACTTTCATTATGTTACCCCTCCTATAAAAAAGGTCATAGATATGTTTTAACTAACTATTAATATTATATTCAATATATGAAAAAGTGTTACAAAATTTTCAATCTTTAGAGTAAGATATTAAAATCAATCCGGTATGCACCGTGATGGTAGTAAAACTTTCAACTATTTCGTTGCTAACACCTAAAGGAAAATCACGAGTTAAAGGGGTATTATCTAGTGGATACTTCAAGCCAGTAGAACTCAAGATAGATTTATCACTTAAAGAAAAGATGGAAAAATATTTAAAGTCACCTCTATGAGGATATTCTTCTGTACCTATACCTTGAATAGTTACTATATTTTGGTTATCTATTAGATATCCTTTAACGCCTTGACGCTCTATATACTCCAAAGATTGCACATTAGCAAAAGTATGGTCAAATCTACCACCCAACGCCCCATAGATGTATATAACGTCACAACCCATAGATATTGCTTTTTTAATACAAATCAAAGTATCAGTATCATCTTTTTCGGGAAGGAACTTTATAACTTCACAACTTGAATTTACATCAGTTTTAAGGGTATCGAAATCGCCCATACAGATGTTTGGTATTATGTTTAATTTTAAAGCGTTTAGATATCCACCATCTGCTGAAATGGTTAAACTATATTCACTAGGGATATGCTCATTACCAGTAACGTGACCACCTGAAAATATTAAACAAGTCTTCATAACATATAGGAATATCCTTTCTATAGATTTTTAGCACCATTATTGATTTCCCAATCTTTTAAGAGTTTGGCATCTTCAAACATTTCGCAATAACTGTTGTGCCTAGATTGTGAAATATCACCATTTTTAATAGCCTCAAGGATTGCACAACCTTTTTCTTTAGTATGAGAACAATCTTTAAACTTGCAACGGTCGACGTATGGAGAAAATTCTCTAAAACATTGAGCGAGGGCATCTTTTTTAATGATGTCATACTTATTCGTTTCAAAGGTAGAAAATCCGGGGGTATCGGCGATAAGACCACCATTATCTAATAGATATAGTTCGGCATGTCTAGTGGTATGTTTACCTCTGCCAAGCTTCTCACTGATTTCTCCCGTTGGAATTTTTAAAGTATCGTCGATAGCGTTCAATAGTGTAGATTTTCCAGCACCACTATTACCAGTAAACGCACTAACCTTATTAGATAACTTCTCTTTAAGCGATTGGATACTCATACTATTGTCATAATCTATTACAAAGATATCTATACCTACTTTTGAATATATGTTATATATCTTGTGATAGTCTGCCAAATCGACTTTAGTTAGAGCTATTATAGGAGTAATCTTTTTAAACTCACATATGGCTATGAACTTATCCAATAGTGAAAGGTTAGGAGATGGTTTAATCATAGATATTACAAAAACCATAACATCTAAATTGGCTAGAGGTGGTCTAACGATGTAGTTCTTTCTTGGTAGGATTTTTTCTATCACACCGTTTGAAAATTCGACTATATCCCCTACTACTGGAGAGATATTATTCTTCCTAAAAATTCCTCTAGCTTTACATTCAAAGATACTATCAGAGGACTTTACTGAGTAAAGTCCTCCAATAGATTTTATAATCATACCTACCATATTATCATTAATAACCTGCATTAATATCAACCGTAGTTTCTTCAACGATATCAGAAACGAAACCATTATCTTCATAAATAGTGGTATCCACAGGAGGGTCTGTATATTCTACAGGAGGGTCTGTATATTCCACAGGAGGGTCAGTTTGAGGAGGGTCTGTATAGTACACAGGAGGGTCAGTTTGAGGAGGGTTAGTGTATACAGGTTGAGTAACTACTGCAATACCATTTATCTCAATGAATGCCTGTTCAATCTTAGAAGATATAACTTCAAGTGGTTGACTAGGGTCATCAAAGTTGATATTGTATCTACCATATTCAGCAGTTAAGCCATTAGCTTCATTTTTTACTCTAACAGTAACTAATTGTACGCCGTTACCCTCTAAGGTGATGGTAGTACTTCCATTAGTAGTATCAGCGACTACGCCAGTCTTTTCCATAGAAAGTTTACCATCTATGAATATTTGGAAGGTAAATGTACCACTTGCATTTGATGGCATCTGGAAATTAACAGATACGGAATTAGTTGGAGGTGTTCCATTACTTACATATATTTCGACTTCAGATTTATCTTCCATTTCAGTATCAGGTTGAATGTTTTGACCTAATACTATGCCTTCAGGCTCGTTGGAGTCTTGATATACAGTCTTCCAAGTTAAACCTTTGCTTTCTAATAGAGCTTTAGCAGCATCAACGGTCATACCCGTTAGATTTGGAACTTTAACTATTACAGTGTATCTACCAATACTTACGTACATAACTACTCTAGTACCTGGAGCGACTTCCTGTTTAGCCTCTGGTTCAGTCTTGATAACTATGTTTTCTGCTATGTCGTCATCATACTGGAACTTTTTCTCAACTACAAGACCTTCATTTTTTAAAGTTTGTTCTGCCACTGAGTATTCAAAGTTGGCGACTTCAGGGACTTTTATCATCTTAACGCCCTTACTAATTATGATATCTACTGCCTTACCTTGCTTACAGAGTGTACCGACCTCTACATTCTGTTCCATGATAGCGTTAGCTTCATACGTTTCAGAATACTGCTCAGCCGATATAGAAATGTTTAACTCTGGATACTGTGATTTAGCATCTTCATAGTTCATACCTACTAGATTTGGCATGGTAAACTCTGGATTTTTCCAGTTATCCACACCAAAAGTATCCTTAATTAAAGACGCTACAAAGATTACTGCAACTATTATGATTACTAACGTTATACCCGTCAAAATAGGTAAAAAGAATGACCTTTCAACTACTACTTCAGGTTCATCAGGTTCTTCAGGTTCATCAGGTGGAAGTTGTCTGCCAGAAGTTTGGATTTCACCAGTATTGGAATAGCCATCATTAACACCAGCAGGATAACCTTCTGCTTCTACTAGTACTTTTTCCGACTTGTTATCTTCTATGATGTTTTCTTCTTCACCATAATTAAATACCACATCAGGATTTTTTCTAAAGGTTTGTAGAGCTTGTATCATTTCGTCAGCCGTTTGATACCTCTTAGAAGGTTCTTTTTCCATAGCCTTCATAATAATCTGTTCTAGACCTATTGGAATACTATCGTTTATTGAACGTGGATTAGGTGCTATATCCTTGCTGTGCATCAATGCAACCGTTACAGGATTGTCACTATCAAAAGGTTTTTGACCAGTCAACATCTCGTACAGTACGCACCCCAAAGAGTAGATGTCACTTTTTTCATCTGTAGATTGCCCCTGAGCCTGTTCAGGACTTATATAATGTACTGAACCTAATGCGTGTTCAGTAGAAGATTTAACTTCCTCTCTTGCAATCTTAGAGATACCAAAGTCCATGACTTTAACAGTACCATCAGTGAAAAGCATAATGTTATGAGGTTTAATGTCTCTATGAATAACCCCTCTAGCATGGGCATGGTGTAAAGCTCTCAAGATTTGAATGGTAAAATGTACGCTATCTTTCCAACTTAAAGCACCTTGAGTATCCATGTACTCTTTTAGGGTGATGCCATCAATATATTCCATAATCATAAACTTAGGGTCACCATCGAAACTAACGTCAAAGACCTCTACGATACTTGGGTGAGAAAGTCCAGAAAGAACCTTAGACTCATTTACAAACTTTTTAACGAACTCCCTATTAGAGGCGAATTCATCTTTAAGTATCTTTACTGCTACGGTTCTATGTTCTTGAGTATCTTCAGCAGTAAAGACGTACGCCATACCACCTACACCTATGAGCTGTTCTATCTTATAACGATTATCCAGCACCATACCAATGTAATTATCTTTTTCCATAAAATTAGACCACTCCATTCTGTTTCTTGGCACATGGAAATTATACCAAGATAAACACTTTCTTAAATTCTATTTTTATAATAAATCTCTTTCGATAACTACCATAGAGACGTTATCTTTACCACCACAAGCATTAGCCTTACAAATCAACTTTGAAGGAATTTCATCTAAAGTGGAGTTGTTAATAATATCCATGATGTCATCTATTTGAACATATCCATGAAGTCCGTCTGAACAGATTAATATTTTAAAAGGTATTTCTAAAGAGAAATCAAAAAAATCGGTTTGCACTGCATCTTCTACGCCGATAGCTCTCATAAGCATATGCCTATTTGGGTGAGTTTCTATCTCGTCCTTATCTATTTCGCCAATTTGATATAAATACTGTGCATAATTATGGTCTATAGTAATTTGAACATACTCTTCATCTGCGATTAAGTATGCTCTACTATCGCCAACGTTGACAGTATAAAAATGACCTTCATCAGTAACTAGGACGGCAACGCAAGTAGTACCCATTCCAAACTTGTCAATATCAGATAAAGAAGTATAGTACACTAAATCGTTCGCATATTCCATAGATTGCACTAACAAATATTTTATATCATTATCAGATAAGTCTGTCTTATAACCACTCTTAAAGTTGTCGATAAAGGCTTTAATTGCAATAGAACTAGCTTCACTGCCATGAGTAGCACCACCCATACCATCACAAACCACACCAAGAATAGCATTATCGAAATATTCTATTGCTACCCTATCTTGATTTTCTTCTCTAGTAAGACCGATATCAGTACCACATATAGCTTTCAAATAAAATACCCTCCTTATACTATAATCAATAATTATCAATTGACGATTAATTAGTATCAAAATGTCAATTGATAACTATACATATTAATCATTATAGCATATACTATGGATTTTTTCAATATCTTTTGAGTAATTTTTTATCTAAAGTACACACCATTGACTTTTATTAACCTAAAATTAAATCTTTTCAGCGTTTCTACGAAGTTGTCCACATGATGCATTAATATCTGAACCAAGAGTTCTTCTAATTGTAGCATTTATCCCTAATCTTTCCAAACTATCCTTAAAAGATTGTACCGTTTTCATCTGTGTGGAGTAGTTTCTTTCAGCTACCTTATTTACTGGGATTAAATTTACATGACAGTTTATTCCCCTAATTAAATTTGATAACCTTTTAGCATCTTCAATAGAAGAGTTTACGCCATCTATTATAGCGTACTCAAATGTGATACGTCTTCCCGTTTTAGATACATAATTCTTACAAGCAGATATTAACTCTTCTATATGATATCTATTATTAATAGGCATAGTTTCACTTCGAGATTTATTATCACTGGCGTGTAGTGATATCGCCAAAGTTAAACCTAGTTTCAAATCTGCAAGTTCATTAATTTTTGGCACTAATCCACAAGTAGATATAGTCACATGACGTAAACTCAAACCGTTGCCATCTGGCGAAGATATTAAATTTAAGAACTTTAAAACATTATCAAAGTTGTCTAGTGGTTCACCTATGCCCATCAATACTACACTAGATATCTTTTTACCACTGTTGCGTTCACTCTCATAGATTTGCAAAAGTATCTCCGATGGTTCAAGATTTCTTTTAAATCCTGCAATAGTAGAAGCACAAAACTTACAACCCATCTTACAGCCTACTTGCGTTGATACACATATACTCGTACCATAAGAGTAATCCATTAGCACGGTTTCAACGTGATTTCCATCTTCTAGGCGATACAAGTATTTAATAGTACCATCTATTTTAGATTTCAAAATTCTTTCTGCCTCTATGCGATAGATTTCAAAGGTATCATTTAACTTAGTTCTTAAATCCTTTGATATATTCTGCATATTATCAAAAGATGTTACCTTCTTTTGATGTAACCAATTAAAAATCTGTTTAGCACGGAATTTTTTCTCACCCATAGAGAGTAACTCCGTTTCTAACTCTGCTAAACTCAATGATAGTATATCTTTTTTCATGATGTATTATCCTTTCCTTTTAATCTTAGATATAAAGAAACCATCGCCATTGAAGTACTTAGGACATAGAGTTGCTTTATAACTTCCGAAAGGTTCACCCAAATCTTCTAAAAATGATACCCCCTCAAAGTTTGGATTTTCTTTTAAAAATTTGTCTATAACCTCATCATTTTCGGATTTATTCAAAGTACAAGTAGAGTATATCAACTCACCACCGATTTTTAGATATCTACTAGAGGTTTCTAAAATCTTATATTGGATATTTGGCAAGTTCTCAAACTCTTTCGGACTTTTATACTTAATCTCTGGTTTTCTGCGAATAACTCCCAATCCTGAACATGGAACGTCGCAAAGGATTTTATCTGCTAAAGGTAGGATATCATTAAACTTAGAGCCATCACCAACTTGGGATACCACATTACTTAGATGCAACCTTTTTGCCCCTTTTGAGATTAATCTAACTCTATTTTCATGTAAATCGAAGGCGTATATTCTTCCAGTATTTCCCATGATTTCTGCAATCGTAAAAGTCTTTCCTCCAGGGGCTGAACAGATATCTAAGATTATATCATCTTTTTGAGGATTTAACGCATTACAGCACATCTGTGAAGATAAATCTTGAACGTGTAGAAATCCTTTTTTAAAAGCCTCCGTATTGGTGATATCTCCATTTAGAAGTTCATAACAGTGTGGAAGATACTCAACCTTTTTACATTCCAATCCTAGATTTTTAATGCACTCATCATCAGTGCAAAGAGAATTATTCACTCTAAAAAACGTTGGCGACTTTTCAACAGAAGTTTCAAGAATATTTATAGCTAAATCCCTTGGATACTCTTTTAAGAGTTTATCCACAAGCCATTCAGGACAAGAATACTTTATAGATAATCCCTTAGTCATATCTTTTGGGAGTTTGTACTGTTTACCATCACGGATAAAGTTTCTCAACACTGCATTGATAAATCCACTGGCACTGGATAACTTTAGCTTTCTAGCAAGTTTGACGCTCTCATTTACTGACGCACTATCTGGGATACTATCAAGGTACAAAATTTGATATATTCCACATCTTAGGATATTCAAAACAGAGGTATCCAATTTATTGAGTGGTTTTTTGCTATATCCTGATATTATATAATCTAATGTGATTTTTCTTTCTAGTACTCCATAGTAGATTATAGAACATAGTTTTTTATCTTGTGGAGATAACTCCGAACTACTTAGAGCCTTATCCACTACGATATTTGAAAATCCATTATTAGTAAAAGTTTTATCTAACATTTTAACGGCTAATAATCTAGGCATAAAAAAGACCTCCTATAATTTTTTAGCGTATACCATGAGTTGTAAATCCTTATTAGATGATTTTTTCCCTTGATAGTTAGAAAAAGTATCTACTATTTGCATACCATATTGATTATATATATTTTCTAGTTCAGTTTTAGAGTATAATCTAATAGTATCGCCATTAGGGATATTAAACTTTTCAAGAGTTTTTCCATAAGGAATATCATAACTACCAAATAACATTCTTTTAGTAGTTGAGTTCCAATCAAATTCGGATATTGAAAGAGAATTTTCCCCACTATCCCAGTACTTTGCAGGGAAATGAAGTTCTGCATATTCGGAATTACATACATCTATAAAATGTTTACCCCCACTTTTCAAAGCCCTAGATACTATACTAAAGATTTTTAAATTTTCCTCATCATTTTCCAAATATCCGATAGCTCCATCAGCTAAGTTGAGAACTACATCAAAAGAGTTTTCAAAGGTTAATTCTCTAATATCTGCGTGGATAAATTCCACATTATTTAAAGATTTGTCCCTAGCTGATTTAATTGCATCTAGTATATAATCCTTAGTGATATCCACGCCCACGACAGAAAACCCCCTTTCTGCCAATAGTAATGAATGTCTACCAAAGCCACAAGCTAAATCCAAGATACGTTCGTTACCCTTTAGATTTAAAGTTTTAATTATGAAATCCACTTCTCTTTGAGTATTTTCAACCCATGATTGATTTTTTATATCTAAAGACCAACCATACTTATACCAATCCGATTTTTTTGGTAACATAATAAAATACCTCCCATACACAAATAGAACGCCCATTTAATTATGGGCGTTTCCCAATAATATTTTAACCTAAGATAGTTTTTTCAATCTTTTTACCTCTAAGGAAATCTTGAGTTTTCATACGTTTGCTACCCTCAAGTTGAACCTCATTAAACTTGATACACTTGCCATCACCACAGACTACTACAAAATTATCAGTATCTATGATAGTTCCACAAGGTTCATTAGAAGATTTATCCAAAATCTCACTGCGATATACTTTTAAACGTTTACCATTTAAAGTAGTAAATCCAGTTATGCCCCTAATAGTATTATGGATATCTTGTGCAGATTTAGAAAAATCTAAATGTGACATATCTTTGGTAATCATCTTGGCATATGTGGATAAGCTATCATCTTGAGAAGTTCTAGTTAAAGAGCCATCTTCAATGGCTTGGATAGTCTTTAATAAGACTCTTGCACCCATCTCGGATAGAGCGTCATGGAGTTCATCGGCAATCATATTTTCACCGATTTGTATTTCCTCTTTGATGAGCATATCACCAGTATCAAGACCAGTTTCCATATACATAGAGGTTACTCCCGTAACGGTTTCACCCTCTAAGATACATCTTTGAATAGGTCCAGCACCTCTATATTTAGGCAATAGTGATGCGTGTATATTTATACATCTATGTTTAGGCAAGTCTAAAATAGATTTTGGTAAAATTTGTCCATAAGCTACTACCACTATCAAATCAGGATTTAACTCTTTTAAAACTTCTAACGATTTTTCAGCATCATCACCCTTGCGTAGGCTACTAGGTTGATATACTGGAATATCACACTCAAGCGCATATTTCTTAACTGGTGTTGGAATAAACTTGTTTCCTCTGCCTCTAGGCTTATCGGGTTGAGTAAACACTGCTTGTACATTATGATTACTTTTTACTAATGCTTTCAAGCAAGGCACTGCAAAATCGGGAGTTCCCATAAATACTATATTCAAAAAACATCACCTCATTATAATTATTAATTAATAATTATTCTTACTTGATTTTATTATAGATGTTAATAACTTTATTAACTCTACACAATCATTCATTGTGGATACTCTCAAACTCATTTTTAGATATATAGTTAGTATTAAATAATAGTTCAAGCCAATATTCAGTTTCACTAGCCTCTTTTAAAGATATACTTAATTTAGAGATAAAATCAGCTTTACTTTGAGTGTAAATACTTTCTTTTACATTAGCACCAATACTCGTGCCACTTCTCAAAACTTGCTTAGATAGAACATATTCCTTTTTTTCAGCACATAGATATTTATACAAATTAACTACTCTTATAGCAAATATTTTACTTTTATCAGCAATTATATTGTTTTGTTTCAAGATAAATCCTCCAATTTGGTAATTTATTAATTGTTAATTTTTAATTATTCTTCAACCCATTCTTCGACTAATTCGGTGAAAAGGTGTCCAGAGAGATGGTCAGTTTCATGGCAAACACAACGGCAGAACAAGTCTGTGACGGTCTTTTCTTGAGTATTACCGAACCTGTCCTGATAAGTAACCTTACATTTTTTTGGACGAGTAACGTAACCATACCTACCTGGAACAGATAAACAACCCTCAGTATCACGAACAGCCCCCTCTTTTTCGGAAACGACTGGATTTATGAGTTCTAACTTACCTTGACCAACATCAATAACTACGACTTGTCTTAAAACTCCCACTTGAGGGCCAGCAATACCAAAACCTTCAGCCTTATACATAGTTTCAGCCATGTCATCTAAGAGTTGCCAAAGCCTTTCGTCGAACTTTTCCACTGGACGACACTTTTTATATAAGATTTCATCTTCCTTAGTAACGATTTTTCTAATAGCCATATAATTATACTCCTTAATATTAATATTAATATACGTCTCCATTGATATCAACGAAGAGTATTAACCTTTGAATGTTACAGTTATAAAACTCTTTTAAGATATATCTAATTAGATTTCTAAAATCTGAGTTATTTTTACACTTCATGATTATTTTATATCTAAACTTTCCATCGATGCGTTCATGAGTGAACTTAACAGGATTTAAAACTCTCAAAGGACTTTTATAGTCTAAAATCTTTAGAGCTTTTCTAATAATCGATATTATGGTATCACAACCTTTTTGAACTACACTTTCATCTACTGAAGATAAGCCTATAGTACATATATCACAGATTGGAGGGAAAATATTTAACTTTCTTAACGCAAACTCTTCTTTGAAGAAAGAGTTATAATCTTGTTTCATAGCTTGAAGTATGACATAATTATCTGGATTGTACGTCTGTAAGATAGCTCTACCCAATTTGTCGCCACGTCCTGAACGTCCAATAACTTGAGTAATCAATGAAAAGGTTCTTTCTAAACTTCGATATTCTCCAGTATAGAGCATACTATCAGCAGAAATTATGCCTGTTAAAGTAACGTTAGGAAAATCCAAACCTTTACCAACCATTTGAGTGCCTACCAAGATATCATATTTACCATTTGCAAACTCACCAAAAGATTTTTCATAAGCATACTTTGAAAAAGTGGTATCAGTATCCATGCGAAGGATTTTCGCCTTTGGAAATATTTTTAATAAATCCTCTACAACCTTTTGAGTACCAAAACCAGTATATCTAACGTTTTTAGAGTGGCATTTAGGACATTCAGTCATCTGCCTGATAGAAAATCCACAGTAGTGACACATCAACGAATTGTTTGTCTTGTGATAAGTCATAGGAACAGAACAGTTCTTACATTCAATGACGTTGCCACAATCTTGACACATCACGGAAGTATTATAGCCACGCCTATTTAACAATAGTATGGATTGTTCTCCCCTTTCAAGATTTTTAAGTATTTCAACCATCAAAGTGCGTGACAGTTCCGAAGTATTACCATTTAACCTTTCTTTTCTCATATCCACAAGGGTAGTTTGAGGTAATGGATTGTTATTATATCTATGGTTGAGTGTCAAAAGTGTATAAACTCCCCTTTTAGCTAGATAGTAACTTTCAATCGATGGTGTAGCAGAAGCTAAAATCATGATAGCATTATGATACTTACATCTAAACTTAGCGATATCCTTAGTGGAGTATCTAGGAGAACGCTCAGACTTATAAGAACTTTCTCCCTCTTCGTCCATGATAATTAATCCAATGTTTTGTAGAGGCACAAATATTGCACTTCTAGTACCTATGACTATATCTGCAAGACCATCACGAATACGACAATACTCATCTTCACGTTGTTTTAAAGATAGTCCACTGTGAATTAAAGCTACTCTTTTACCGAATACTCCTGTAAAGCGTTTCACCATTTGAGGAGTTAAAGCAATTTCAGGTACTAACAAGATAGCACTCTTACCCATATCCAAGCATTTTTGTATCAACTTTTCAAAGATGGCAGTCTTACCACTACCAGTCACACCGTGGATTAAAAAGCACTTAGATTTTTGTAAATCCATATTAGATGCAATCTCTTCAAATACATTATACTGTTCTTGAGTTAGTGCTAAAGAAGAAACTGAATGATTTTGAACATCATCAAAATTGTAGTTATTAGATTGATAATCAAATATATTGATAATGCCTAGGCTTTCCAACTTACTAATAGTCCTCTTAGAGACACCACAAGTATATTCAGCCTCTTTGACAGAAACTGTACCATTATCTTCTATGAACTTTATAACTTTTTTTTGAATTTCAGATAGTTTAAACTTCTTGTTTTCGTTTAAAAACTCTGTAGAAATATTAACCATCTTTGATTTACTATCAAGGGATTTACTATCAAAAATCCTTTTGGTATAGATAATTTCCTTTTCCATTAAAGATTTAACTGTAATACTATCCTTATTTCTTTCGATAGTCTTACTGATTTGTAAATCATCTTTTTTAGATTGCAACTTTTGGATAAATTCTGCCTCATCTAAGTCAATAAGCCACATATCTGTTTTAGAAGTATCTAGACAGTAAGAGTAAGAGACTTTCATAGTATAAGTAGTAGGAAGTATAGTTCTAATAGCATCATAATAGGTACAGAATGTACTTTCAACTAGATGGTATACTAGCTCTATCTGTTCATCATTCAAGATAGGCTCTTTATCTTCTATAGAATAAATATACTTATAGCCTTTTGGAGGTATATCCAAAGTATCAATTTTTAGAACCACTCCAACTTTTAAGATGTTTCCTCTTCCAAAAGGAACTGATACCCTAATACCAACCCCTATAGAATTTTCAAGTTCTAAAGGGATTAAGTAACTATAAAGCATATCAAAAGAGGCAGTTACTTCACTAAGTGCAACTTGAACTACTTTAATACTCATAACGTTACACTACTTAATGATAGTGTTTATATCTTCATCTGGATTACATTCAATAATCTTATAACGACCACTAGCTATATCATCTACAGCCATCTTAACGGGCTTTTTGATTTCGTTATCCTCTTTAGAGGTTTTCATATAATCATGTGAAGATGTTGCACCCTCTTTAGCTTCTTTTGAGTTTTCCATAGCATTTTTATTGTACAATTCTTCGGTTATTTGTCTAGCTCTCTTAGCCACACCTATGACCAAAGAATAGTAACTTTCATTTTTAGTAATCATTTGAGTAATAGCAGGTCTTAACATAAAAAACAATCTCCTTTAAAATAAAATATTAACTTTGATATTAACTATCAACTATTTTCTAATTCACAAGCACGGATTATAGCCTTAAAATCATCTATAGCATCTTTAAGTTCTGCATTGACTATGGTGTAATCATAATCGTTAATGTGAGTTAGCTCTTCCTTAGCTTGATTAACCCTCTCATTGATGACCTCTTCAGTTTCGGAGTTTCTTTTTCTAAGCCTTCTTTCAAGTTCCTGAATAGATGGTGGTGCAATAAAGATAAACTTAGCATCTGGACGGAGTGCCTTAACCTTTTTAGCTCCTTGTACTTCTATTTCCAAGATAACGTGCTTTCCATAGTTTAGATTTTCATCTACTAACTTTTTAGGAGTTCCATAATAGTTGCCACAGTACTCAGCATACTCAAGCATAGCACCATTCTTGATATCTTCTTCAAACTGTTCCTTAGTAACGAAGTTATAAGTAACACCATCTATATCTTCGCTTCTTGGTTCTCTAGTGGTAGAAGATATAGAATAATAATACTTATCATCTTTTAAAATTTCCTTTAATATAGTACCTTTACCACACCCAGATGGTGCAGATACTACAATCAATAATCCTTTTTTCATAGAAAAAACTCCCCTTTTGATAAACTTAGGAACGGCTTTTGACCGTTCCAATGACAATTTAACATACAAAACATAGTATCATCAATCTTTAAGACGTTCGGCAATGGTTTCTGCCTGTACTGGTGATAGAATGACATGGTCACTATCCATAACTACGACGGAGCGTGTACGCCTACCGAAAGTAGCATCTATAAGACGTTTATCTTCTCTAGCCTCTGCGATAATTCTCTTAATAGGTGCAGACTCCGAACTGATAACGGCTATCACTCTTTCCGAAGATACTACATTACCAAAGCCAATGTTGACAAGTTTCAAAACACAAAACCTCCCATAGAGTAGCTATTCAATATTTTGTATTTGTTCTCTAATCTTTTCAAGTTCAGATTTCATCTCTACTACCAACTTAGTTATGTAGATATCTTGAGCTTTTGAACCTGTAGTATTTACTTCTCTGTTCATTTCTTGGATTAAGAAATCTAGTTTTCTGCCGATAGGCTCATTAGACTTTATCAAATCCCTACATTGTGAGATATGACTTTTTAACCTAACCGTTTCTTCATCTACTGCAAGTTTTTCGCTTAGGATTGCACACTCTGTAACTATTCTACTTTCATCAATGTCCTTAGCCTCCAAGATTTCAGAAAGTTTCTCATAGATTTTCTTTCTATAATTCTCAACGGTATGTGGAGACTGTTCCTCAATAACTTGCACCATACTTTCAATATTGTCAAGTTTAGAGTTGATATCATTGAACATCTTTTCACCTTCGATAGTCCTCATACTGATAAACTTTTCAATAGCCTTTTCCGTAACACCTTTGACGGCTTCCCAAATTTCATTTTCATCATCGGGGGTTTTTATGACGCTAAAGACGTCAGGAAATCTAGCTAACTGTGAAAGGGTTAAATCGTCTGGTAGTTCTAATTGAGTGTTTGCCAGTCTTAAAGCATCGACGTAGCCACTGGCAACTCCCATATTTACAGATATTTGTTCGTCTTTGCCCTCAACGTTTGTGATAGTCACTAAAACTTCTACTTTTCCTCTTGAGATGTTTCCTTTTATAAAAGTTTTTAACTTTTCTTCAAGATATCCCATATTTCTAGGAACTCTGGAGGAAAATTCAAAATATCTGTGATTTACCGAACGTATTTCCACTAAGATATCTCTAGTACCTACCACTTCCTGATATCTTCCATAACCTGTCATACTTTTAATCATAAATAAAAATCTCCTAGTAATGTTATAATTAACTCGGGCGGATAACTCTCCGCCCCTACGATACATCTTATATATATTATAATCCATTTTTGAGACTTTGTCAATATAAAATAAAGGAGCATATTTTAAATGCTCCTTTAATTTGTATCATGATATTACTTCTCATTTAGACACTTTTTAAAGGTGTTCAAAAGTTGTGGATTAACTTTCTTTAAGGCTATAGGTTTAAAAGTGTTATCCACAAAGCAATGGATACTTTCACCTATACAACACACATCACCATTAGATGAGTTTTTTATAACATATTCGAGCTTTATAGTAACGTTAGTCACTTCCGTTAGAGTAGTTTCAACTTCAAAGGTATCACCAAAGTGTAGAGGTTTCTTATACTTCGCATTTACTGATACTACTGGTAACATTATACCCATACTTTCAAGGTTGTGATAGTCTAAGTTATGTTCTTCAAACCAACTTAAACGAGCCTCTTCCATATATCTAATGTAGTTGCTATGGTGGACGATTTGCATTCTGTCGGTTTCATAATAAGCGACTTTCCTTTTCATTAAAAATTCTCCTTTCATCAAACTAAGCACATAATATACTTCATGATAAACTTACCAATTCTATTCTGTCTATCGTATATGGTACTAGATAAGTTATCAATAAAGTTGTTGATTAAAGTTTTTTCATCAGTAGTAACGTTATCGTTACTGAGGTCTACTTTTAGGACTATTTCCATAACCTTAGGGAAATCCTTAGCGTACTTAAGCTCATTAGATACTTTCCTAGCAAAATCCAAATGTTGAGTATCCTTTTCACGGGTATATCCGATAAAGCTCAAAAGCGATACTATATACCTATATGAACTTAATATAGATACCTTATCATTACTACTAGAAATATTATCATTCCTAACTTTTAGAATATACTTTCTTCTAAAGATTATCCCTCCTATTATTAGAGATATCAATAATATTAACACTATGACATTCTTGATAGTCTTTAAGACTGTATTATCCATAGGATTGTCTTGTGAAACGTCCTCTATTGATGGTGTAGTAGTAACATCAGGACTATTCTGTGGAGTAGGAGTAGTAGTAACTTCAAGAAGTTGTTCATTGGAATCTACTTCACTAGTTTGATTAGGTTGAACAGTCTCAATAGGTTCTTGATTTTGTTGTATATCGTTAGGCATATCGGGACTGTTTATTAAGTCTGCTCTAGTTGGATTATTGTTAAATCCAGGGGTAAAATCATATTCAATCCAACCCAAACGGTCAATATAGATTTCAGTCCAAGCATGAGCCATGTTATCTTCAACGGATACTGTATAGATACCATCTTTTAAAGTATCACTATTAAAGTTGTTAATGGATATGTAGTATCCTTCAACATATCTTGATGGAATATCTAACATTCTACAGAGCAACGTCCCAGCAGATGCAAAGTGACTACAAAAACCCTTATCCATTTGAGTTAAGAAGTGTTCAACATAGTCTTCACCTACTGGAGTTTTTCCAGGAGATAAAGTATAGTCATAGTTGTAACATAGGAAGTCTCTAACATAGGTCAACTTGTAGTAGGTTGAGGCAGTACTTTTAAACTCCTCAAAATCAAGATTAAACTTTCTCAAGTAAGCACTAAACACTTCCTTTATGTTTTCCATACTTTCAGTATCCTCTATGGTTAGATAGTTTTCATCTACGAACCTAGAATATTCAGCACTATTAAAAGGAATATCATCAATTCCTATTATCATTAAGTTACTATATGGGTCTAATAAAGCATTTCTATACATATCATTGTATGGAACGTTCAAGACTTTAAAAGAATAGTTTTCTCTATCTTGCGACTTTATTAGAGTATCATTGATATATGAATAGTCATTCTGTATCTGTGAAAAGTATGGAATGTAAGTAGTCCTTAGATTTTTCTTAACCGGTGAAATGGTTAGATTATAGGTATCATATAGATTGCTGTCTACTTGTGAATAGTTCAAATCTTGTGGATAGAATCTATTTTCCTTAAAGGTATCGAACATTTGATTTTTAAAAGTTTTTTCTTCCAACCTATCCCAACTTTGACCAGTATATTTAGAACCTATATAACCTTTTAAGTATAAATCCGTTTTAGGAATATCATCAGTAGTAATGGAGAGCTTTTCAACGTTTTCATATTCAACATTGTCTCTCTGTCCTAAAGTACCATTAAAAGTTCCGTTATTTCCTGAACCTAAGATACTTCCCAATCTTGAAATTATATAAGGTGCGTTTTCTAATGAGAAGTTTTCTACACTGTCTTTTACTGAATTACGGATATCATCAATCTTAGTGGAGCGTTCATAATTGCTAAGAGTAACGACCATTCCAGATATCAAGGCACAGATTACACACATTGCTATACTATAAATGCCAATCTTTTCGGATATTTGAAACCTACTATTAGACTTAGTATAGAATGAGTTACCTATCCTAACGAAACCAGCAGACTTATTTTTAGTAGTCTTTTTATATCCAGATAGTGCCATACTTAATAGAGCAATCCAATAGCAAACTACCATAAAAAATGCTACATAGTTTGGTACTAAGCCAAAGTATAGACCACACTCTATAAATGGAAAAGTCAAGGCAAATCCCATAACACACGACTGGACTTTAATAGTAAAGATACATATCAAACAAGATAATAAACATATACAAAAAAGTAAGAATACAGTGGAATAGTCTGAGGGTACTATATCCATAGGGATATCATAGTACTTAGTCCAGACACCAGCAGAGTGAATAGCTTCGGCTACGTGATTAGCAACTACCTGAAACCCTATAGATAATTCCTGTAGATAATCCTTTACTAGATACGTGAAAAATAATAGTATTGGAATTATAGCCATCATAAACTTATCGGGCAATAGCGATATGATACTAAATATAGTAAAAAATATCAAACTGTATATTAAAATGTCTGCCATGTTCACGGATATTGAAAACAAAGTTATGAATGATAGTATCGTCCCGAACAGTCCTAAAAATGATATCAATATCAAAAATACTATATTGAAAACGCTCCTACGCTTTGGATACGATACTTGTATAGTATTACTTATTCTCAAGCCACTTTCTAAGGATTGTAACTCTCGAAGAGTGACTTTTCTTTTATGTTTACTCAAAAAAAATCACCTCTTTAAACTATAAATTCACTAATGCTTTGAGAAATCATATTATTGACTACTTGAACTACTTGTATACCATCATAGTTAAGATATTTTTTATCGATACCATCACTTGACGATACATAGAAAACCGTCTTTTTAGTAGCATTGAAATCTTCCAAGTTTGAGAGTACGTTAATATCCAATACGTTGGTAATGTAGATTAAATGCGAATAGTTAGGATTTTCATTCATAGCTTGAAAATATTTAAAGGCGTATGGTCTATTTAGTTTCGATATTCCATTACGCACAAACTGATTTATTACATTATAAGTTTCATCATTGTTAGTGATGTCATAAAAAGACATATCACCATCTTGATATATGGATATTCTATGAGCAACCTCAAAATAGTTCAACTTTTGCGATATAGATAACATTAGTTCAGTGATAGTATCCATAGTATCTATTAACTTGGTATTAGGGATATTAACCATCTCAGGAAGTATTACCACGGCGTTAGAGATTGGAAGGCTATACTCTTTAACGTAGGTCTGTCCAGTCTTTGATGATAGTTTCCAGTGTATCCTATTGAGTTTATCACCCTCATGATATTCTCTAATGTCGAACACCTCGGAACAGTCATCACCTGATTTAGTCTTGGAAAAAGTATCACTTTCCATAGTTTCAGTGGATACATTTTCAACGGTCATAGCTATATCATGATATTTTGGAATTACCAACACAGAACACTCCTGTTGATGTCTCTTCCTTAAAGAGAATAACTTTAGATTATCATAGATTTTAGTATCAAAAAGTTTAACGGTTACTATCCCACAGTATTGCGAAATGATACTAAAAGACAAGTCCGTGGTACTCTTTGGAGATGCTGGGACGGTTATAGTCATCTTTTGGATTTTTCCATCTAAACTATTGAAGTACTCAAATAATAGTACTATGTTAGCCACTGGTATTATGGATTTATTCGTAACTTGTACATTCAAATTTATGGGAGTATCTTTAAGTATGGAGTGTTTTTCTGTACTCAATTTAAAGGTTAAACTCTTCCTAGATATATAACACATAATTAAAGATACTATCGGTAACAGAATAGAAAATATAAATATTATCAATGAGAGTTTATCAATGTACAGCACAAAAAACGCCCCTAAGATTATCACCACTAGGGCATACAATATTCTATTGATATTCATACGTTTACACCCTTGATATCGTTGGAACAGGTACTCTTTTTAGAATATCCACGGAGACGTTCCTTGCAGATGTGTTGCTAATCCTAGCTTGAGGACTTAAAATCAACCTATGGGCTACGACATCTTTAAATATGAAGGAGACATCATCAGGGATAACGTAGGTTCTACCCTTTAATAGTGCCACTGCCTTAGTTATGTTCATTAAAGCTATAGTACCTCTTGGACTTACACCTAACTTAATCATTTCATGGTTTCTAGTCTCCTTGATTAGTTTAGCGACATAGTTATATATCTTATCATCTACAAAGACGCTTTCAACGGTATTTTGTAATAGTATAATATCTTCAGACTTTGCGACCTGTTGAACATCATCAAGTGGGTTACTATCTTTTTTAGCTTTTAAGATGTTTATTTCACTTTCTAAATCAGGATAACCCATGCTAAGTTTAACCATAAATCTATCAAGTTGGCTTTCTGGAAGTAACTGTGTACCTGCTGAACCACTAGGATTTTGAGTGGCTATCACAAAGAACGGATTAGGCAGTTCACGAGTGATACCATCTACTGAAACTCTGCCTTCCTCCATGATTTCAAGTAGTGCAGATTGTGTCTTACTAGAAGTTCTGTTAATCTCATCAGCCAAAAATAGATTGCAGTTACACGCACCAAACTTATATTCAAACTTACCCGTAGTACTATTTAATATGGTAAAACCCACTATATCAGATGGTAAAACATCTGGAGTAAATTGAACTCTGTTACACTCTAAAGAAAATGCTTTAGAAAATGCCATAGCTAAAGTAGTCTTTCCCACCCCTGGGATATCTTCCAATAGAACGTGACCTTTGGCAAGTATAGCTAAGATTATTTTTATAATAATCTCATCTTTACCGATTACAGCCTTTTTAGTTTCGTTTATTACGTTTTGAACTATGTGTACAGCCGTTTTCTTGTCTAAGATTTCTTTCTGTTTCAAAAAAAACACCTCAATATAACATATATTTTTTATAATCTTAATTGTACCATAGCTATTGGAAAAAATCAAGGAATTTAGAAGTTGCGAACTAAATTGTAACTATTTGTGACTATCAAAGATAAAAATATACGGAGTGTATTAACACACTCCGTAAGACGTTCTCAAGGATTACTTTTTATTTTTAAGAGACTTTAATTTATCTAGTAGTAATATCAACTTTTGCTTTAATATAGATACATAATCTTTTTTAGGAGGTAGTTCTTCTTCGTTGATGTCTTCGTCTGAGAAGTCTTGTTTCTCAGGAAAGATACATTCTTTTCCATCATCTACGGAAATCTTACCATAATAGCGTTTATCCATAGGCATATTTTTGGATTTCAACCTATTTTCAACGAAAGTATTAGTAGATATATATATCATAGTAAATAGAGGAACACCTATAAACATACCAATAAATCCGAACAATCCTCCAAACACTAAGATAGCGAACATAATCCAAAAAGTAGATAATCCCATCTTATTGCCCAATATTTTTGGCCCTATGATGTTACCATCAATCTGTTGAAGAATTATTATAAATATTATAAAGGCGATAGTCTTTTTAGGTTCAGCCAACAATACTAAGATTGCACTAGGTATCGCACCTATGAATGGACCAAAGAAAGGTATCATATTAGTAATACCTACTATTATACTAATCAAGACGGTGTAAGGCATCTTCATGATGCTTAAAGTTATAAAACATATAACTCCAATGATTAAACTATCTACAGCTTTACCTACTAAGAAATCTAAGAATATAATATTTATCTTAGCAGATATTGTCAACAATCCCTTGCAAAATTCTGTTGGAAATATGGCAAACATTCCTTTTTTAACTTGAGCTATAAACTCTTCCTTGCTGAACATTAGATACACAGAGATTATAAAACCTATCAAAAAGTTTTTAACGCCTCCAACTAAACCAGATATACCCTTACTCACAGTATCCATAAGACTGTTAAACTGAGGCTTTAAAGTGGAAAATAGTTCTAATAACTTTCTTTGGATAGTAGCAAACTGTTCTTCTATACGTTCTCCAAATAGAGAATTTAAAGTTGGATTGTTTTCTATAAAACTATTTATCTGTGTATAAGAGTTCCTTAGATATTTTGGAAAGTTATCAAATAGATTACTAATACTACTAATAAGTTCAGGCAACAGCATCGCAACGATAGTAACCAATACTATCAACGTTACGACTATTACTATCATGACGGAAATACCTCGAACGATTTTTTTCTTCTTCCTTAGATTAAACTTCTCCTCATTAGAAAGTTTAGTGATATCGACAGAAAAATCGACATTTTTAAATACTTTACTTTTTAAGAAGTTCTCACTTAATTTAAGCAAGGGATTCATTAAGTAAGCTATAACCACTCCCCAAATTATAGGTGACATCACAGTTAGAAGACTATCCAATCCACTAAATATGTTAGAGATGTTATCAATAACCATCTTTACGATAATACATATAGTGAATACTACTATAACGTATATAGATAGTGTATTATACTCTTCTTTAAATTTAAACTTCATATAATAAAACTCCAATCTCGATATTATATATAACTATTATACAACTATTATAAGTCTTTTTCAAGAATAAAATCTACTTGATTAAAAAAAAATAGGGAACATCATTTTAAGATGTTTCCTATTTTTTAATAGATTATTAATAATCTTCAGAAGTATCAACATAGTCATAATCATCAGTGTCATTTTGACTGTTGTCTAAGTTTTCATCGTCATAGGTTTCATTATTAGTGATTTCTTCATCATTGGAATATTCATCATCTTCATATTCTGGGGTAGTAGTGACATCAGTCTGTTCTTCGTCTTCTTCATCGTCTACAGTAGCAAATTGGATAGGTTTAACAGTACCATCAAGGACATCAAAACGATAACCAGCGTCTTTAATTTGGGAAATAATACTTGGTAAAGTATCCAATATAAAACTTTGAGCCTTGGTATCGTGCATTAATAGTATACTTTTATCTTGAGAAATACACTCATTGACTGCTGAATAAATCATACTGTCTATAGAGTAGCCATCGCAACCACCGTCATAGGCGTTCCAATCTTGATAGACGAAGCCACGACTGTTCATTTCTCTAATCAAGTCTTCACGGATATGTTTTCCATATACGTTATTACTTCCACCAGGAAAACGAAAGACGTGACTTCTCTCCCCTGTAGCTTTTAGAATGATGTCGTCCATCTTTTTATAGTCATCAAGATAGTCACTAACGGAATTATATATATCATGATATTCATGAGAATAAGTATGTACACAGACTTCATGACCACGGTCATGTAACTGTTTAATAGCGTTTATTAAATCATCTTCATTTTCAAAAAATTGAGCAGTCACAAAGAAAGTAGCCTTGACATCATACTCATCTAGTAGGTCAAGTACTTCAGGAGTACCACTCCAAGGGCCGTCATCAAAAGTTAGATATACGACCTTATCACCAGATATATCTTCTTTGTAAGGTACCTTTTCGACTACCATGTCAGTATACTCTCCACTTAATGGAGTTGGCAAGTTTGCAGGAGTAGTCGTAGTAGTAACCTCTGTAGTGGTAGTAGTAGGAACAGTAGTTACTGTAGTAACCTCCGTAACTTGATTATCTTGTAAAGTAGTAGATATAGGCTCAACAGAGGAGATATTATCTTGATTTAAACCGTTATTACCATTAGATGCAGATTGACTATCTACATTTTGGAATACTGGAACGTTATTATTACCATTATCAACCAACGTTATACATACTGCTCCTGAGCCAAATCCAATTAAGAAAGCTGACACCATTAAAAGAGTAGTTCTTAAATTAAAGTTGCTCTTTTTTTCTTTTTTATTTTCACTCATTTTATTAATTTTGAAATATAGTCTTAATTAAAAGATATATTTCAAGTAGTCACCTCCATAATATATAAGTACAATATTATTGTATCACTAATTTGATGATTTGTCAAACTAAACTTAATTTTTATAAAAAATATTAGTGATGAAAATTATCATCATGATTAGTATCTATCTTATGAAGCCATACCATCTAAGATTTTTTTTTGAACACCACTTAATATTAAAATTGATTTCTTTGAAACTTAATATTTACGTTTGACATTTCCTAATACTAGTGATATAATTAAAAAGTATCATAAAATCATTTAGATAGGAGCATTTTTTATCATGAAAAGAGAACTTTCTAAACAGTATCAGCCTAAGGAAACAGAAGACCGAATTTATAAATACTGGCTTGATAATGACTGTTTTAAGGCTACTGTAGACAATCAAAAAGAACCATATACTATAGTAATTCCACCTCCAAATATCACGGGACAGCTTCACATGGGACATGCCCTTGATGAAACTTTACAAGATATCTTAATACGTTGGAAACGTATGAGTGGATACTCTACATTATGGTTACCAGGTACAGACCACGCTTCCATAGCTACAGAAGCGAAAATCGTTGAAGCTATGCGTAAAGAGGGTATCACAAAGGAAGATATCGGCAGAGACGGATTTCTAAAACGTGCCTGGGCTTGGAAAGAAAAGTTTGGTGGTCGTATAGTTGAACAACTAAAAAAGTTAGGTTGTTCTTGTGACTGGTCAAGGGAACGCTTCACCATGGACGAGGGTTGCAACAAAGCAGTTAAAGAAGTATTCGTTAATCTATATAACAAGGGATTAATCTACCGTGGAGAAAGGATAATCAACTGGTGTCCAAAGTGTATGACTTCTATTTCTGACGCTGAAGTTACTTATGAGGAACAGTTAGGACATTTTTGGCATCTAAGATACCAAATCAAGGGTACAGATAAGTATGTAAACCTAGCTACTACTAGACCAGAAACCCTCTTGGGTGATACTGCCATAGCCGTAAATCCTAAAGATGAACGTTACAAAGATATCGTTGGTAAGACAGTAATACTTCCAATCGTTCATAGAGAAATCCCAGTAGTTGCCGATGACTATGTGGAAATGGATTTCGGTACTGGTGTAGTTAAGATTACTCCAGCCCATGACCCTAACGACTTTGAGGTGGGTTTAAGACATAACTTACCAATAATTAACGTTATGACTGATGATGCTAAAATCGTTGAGGACTATCCAGAATATGCAGGTCTTGACCGATATGAGGCTAGAAAGAAAATCGTTGAAGACCTCGAAAAAGAAGGTGCTTTAGTTAAGATTGAAGACTACTCTCACAACGTTGGCACTTGCTATAGATGTGGCTCTACTGTCGAACCTAGAGTATCCAAGCAATGGTTCGTTAAGATGAAACCTCTAGCACAACCAGCTATAGATGCTGTTAAAAATGGTGAAACTAAGTTCATTCCTGAACGTTTTGATAAAGTGTATTTCCATTGGCTAGAAAATATTCGTGATTGGTGCATATCTCGTCAACTATGGTGGGGACATCAAATACCTGCCTTCTACTGTGATGATTGTGGTGAAATGGTAGTAACTAAAGATAATTCTTGTAACTGTCCAAAGTGTGGAAAATCCATGCGTCAAGACCCCGATACCTTAGATACTTGGTTTAGTTCAGCATTATGGCCATTTTCAACTCTTGGTTGGCCTGACAATACTGAGGATTTAAAGTATTTCTATCCAACTAACACTCTAGTTACTGGATACGACATCATTCCATTTTGGGTTATGCGTATGATGTTCAGTGGTATTGAACATACTGGTCAAGTACCTTTTGATACCGTCCTAATCCATGGATTAGTTAGGGACGAACAAGGTAGAAAGATGTCTAAATCTTTGGGTAACGGTGTAGACCCTCTTGAAGTTATAGACAAGTATGGTGCTGATGCTTTAAGATTAATGTTAGTTACTGGTAATTCTCCAGGTAACGATATGCGTTACATTCCTAAAAAGGTTGAAAACTCCAGAAACTTTGCTAATAAACTTTGGAACGCTTCAAGATTTATCCTAATGAACCTACCAGAGGATTTCCAATATACTGGATTACCACAAAATCTAACTATTGAAGATAAGTGGTTAATATCTAAATTCAATAATCTATCTAAGGAAGTAAATGAAAATCTTGAAAAGTTTGAACTTGGAATAGCAGTAGGAAAAGTTTACGACTTCATTTGGGATATCTTCTGTGATTGGTATATCGAATTAACTAAGCCTCGCATCATGGCTGGTGGCGATACTAAAACTTCTGCACAGAACGTTCTCGTTTGGACTATGGGTGGTATGTTAAAACTTTTACACCCATTCATGCCATATATCACAGAGGAGATTTGGCAAGTCCTAAATGATGGAAAGTCTGCTATCATGCTTGAAAAGTTCCCTACCTATGATGATACTCTTAACTTTGCAGATGATGAAAAATCTTTTGAAAAGATTATTTCAGCAATCAAAGGTATTAGAAATCAACGTACAGAGATGAACATTCCACCTAGCAAAAAAGCTACCGTATATATCGAAACTCAAGACGTTGAGTTATTCACATCTTGTGCGATGTTCTTTGAAAAGATGGCTTTCGCATCTGAGGTTCATGTAGATACTCAAATATCTTTAGATGATACCGTTACTATCGTAGCCGATGGCTCAAGATGTTTTATCCCTATGAATGAGTTAATTGATAAGGAAAAAGAACTTGCTCGTCTTGAAAAGGAAAAAGCTAAAGTTCAAAAAGATATCGATTTTTCTAGCAATAAGCTAAACAATCAAGGATTTTTAGCAAAAGCTCCACAACAACAAGTTGAAAATGAAAAGCAAAAACTTGCAAAGGCTCAAGCTAAAATGGATATGATTATCAAATCTATTGAGGCTTTACAATAACTTGATATATGTTATGATTAGGGTGGCAATAACAATTAAGTAGTCTTTTGTTAGTATCTGTTAACAGTTGGCGCAAAACGAAAATTTTACTTTGCATGGTATTAATTTACAAGATGGCATATCATAAATCTTATGTTTTACTTTTAATCTTACCTTAGTGGAATGTAAATAATCAAGTGATATATCATAAAGTTTTTAATGCTCTTGTAAATACTGAAAAAAATTTGGACAGATTTTAAAATCTGTCCATTTTTTAGTACAAAAAATTCTTGATTTTTCCATAGATTTATGATAATATTTAAATATCAAAAATATTGGAGGTTTTAATTATGGGTATAATGGCTAATTATAAATCTGTTACTTTAGAGGAACTAAAAAAACTCCAAAGTGGTCAACTTGATACTTGGGAGTTTTTACATAACAATGGTGAGTATCTTGACATTGACAAGACTTGGAATATTATCAAATACGTTTTAACTGGTGCAACTCGCCCAACTGGAAGTATTTTAGATAATATAATTCCAATGTCTTTTGAAAACGCCGTAAACGATTATGATATGGGTATGGGTTCTGCTATGTACATAGATAATCAAACCGTTAAAGAAATGTCTCTACAGATGGAAACTTTTACCGAAGATGTGTTTAAATCTAAAATTGATATACAAAAGATGGTATCTGATGACGTATATCCTCTATTTGAGGGCGAAGATAAAGAAATCATCTTTGAGTATGCTTATCCATACTTTTTGGAACTAAAGAAACTATTTAAACAGTCATCTGAAAGTGATAGGTATGTTATCCTTTGGTTAAGTTAGATTAATCATAGAGGAGAATTCTCTTATACTAAAATTTTAAGATAAAAAATCAAAAAAATTCTAAAAAAAATTTCTAAAATCTCTTGACATTTCTCAACTTTTGTGATATCATATATATGTTGCATATTTAATGCTTCGCTGTCTTAGCTCAGTAGGCAGAGCACTTCCTTGGTAAGGAAGAGGTCGGCAGTTCGAATCTGCTAGACAGCTTATTAAAATCCTTGTAGATACGTCATCTGCAAGGATTTATTTTTTTATCAACGGTTAATACGACGCTATCATGACATAATCAATTACACTGATATAGTTAAAAATTATTAACTATATTAGTAACGTTTGATATCAAATTTTCATATTATAGATTATATATGATTTTAATCATATAAATACTATTTTTCGGAGGTCATATTTATGCCTAAGCCACCTATTTTTGATAAACGTGATGAAGCAATAACTAATCTAATAAACTCTATCGCTGATGAAGAAAAAGCTTTGGCAGATATCATTACTGCAGAAGGCAAAAAGTTAGAAAAAGTTGTTAGTCTAAATCCTGTAGATACTGATACTTTACTATGTGCAAATAAATCTGTACAATTGACTATCAACGCTATCACTCGCTTAGAAGTCCTACTAGCTACTAAGTTGGATAGCATATCTTGTGAAGTATGTCCAACGCCTTGCAAATCTGATAAGTGCGATAGGAAAGAAGATTAATAGTTTACTTTACAGAAAATCCCTTTTTATTCTAAAAAGGGATTTTTTGTAGTATTTGATAGAATATATTTAGTCTAGTAAACGCCATAAACTGACAGAAAATTTAACTATATTGATGTAGAATATTTTTATAAAAACTTTTACTCATCAAATGAGGTAAACACAGGGTTGACAACCCACAACCATTATGATATACTATCTACAAAAATTTTTTCTTATTAAAGGAGGTAAACATCGTTATGACGGCTAAATTCAATTTACGTGATAACGTCCTATACGCAGTGATTTCTGGAGAGTTAGACCACCATTCTATCAAACCTATTAGAGATGAAACAGATATCGAAATTTTAAGACATTCTCCAAAGGCCTTAGTGATAGATTTTAAAAATATCACATTTATGGATAGCTCTGGTATTGGCTACATTATGGGACGTACTAGATTAATCCCTAATATTACTATCATAAATGCCAATCCAAGCATTAAGAAGATTATGGTACTTTCTGGTATCGGTAGAATTGCTGATATAAAATAGATTTTTTTAGTTAGGAGTGTTATTATTGAAAAATCAAATAAAGGTTAGATTTTCTGCTCTTTCCGAAAATGAAGGTTTCGCCCGTAGTGTGATATCGGCATTCATAGTACAGTTAAATCCAACTGTAACGGAAATGGCAGACATTAGGACGGCAGTATCTGAAGCAGTTACTAACGCCATAGTCCATGGGTATAGGAACTCTGAAGGGTTCGTCGAACTAGTTGCAAAGATAGTTTCTAAAGATGAAATCTACATAAAAGTGTCAGATAAAGGTTGTGGTATTGCAGATATTCCACAAGCTATGCAACCCATGTTTACCACGGATACTGATGGAGAACGTGCTGGACTAGGCTTTGCAGTCATGGAAGCGTTCATGGATACTTTAAACGTTAAGAGTACCATCAATAAAGGTACTACCATAACCATGCGTAAAAAGTTAGGGGTTATCCCTCTAGATGATGACTTCTAAACACTATACTAATTTGGTAATTGGATATCTTTCCAAGTATCGACGTTGCATTGACCGTCCAAACTGTCACCAGTGGCAATGAGAGTACCATCACGTTTCAAACCCACTGTGTGATGGTTTGCTGTATATATAGCTACGACATCTTTCCAGTTGGAGACTTCACATTGAGAGTAATCATCATTACCTGTAGCGACTACCGTGCCATCACGTTTTAAGCCTACGGTATGAGCCGTCCCCGTAGCAATAGATACGATATCCGTCCAACTTTGAACGTCACATTGATGATTTCCATTGTAACCAGTAGCCAAAACCGTGCCATCGGATTTTAGTCCTACAGTATGTGAGTAACTTTCAAAAGATATTACATCAGGATAGCCGTTAGTCGCTGAAACCTCTATGATATCTTTCCAACCTTTAACTTCACATTGATTAAAACCATTCTCTCCTACTGCCGTTACAGAGCCGTCATCATTCAATTTAGCCATGTGATATAATCCTCTTGAGGTCTTTACGATATCGTTCCAATTAGAGACCTCACCGTTTGGATTACCTGCTACTAAGATAGTGCCATCTAGTTTGATACCTAAAAGATATTCATTACTAGAATATATATCTGCTAGGTCTATCCATTCAGATAGGTTAAAATTATTCCAAGATTTGACGTAATTAGTTACCTCTATGGTGTGATTTTCTTTTAAACCTATGGTATAGTTATCACTTGCCGATATTGATACTATGTCTGTCCAATCTTGAACGTCACATTGATGATATATGTTTGAACCTGTAGCTATAACTGTACCATCATTTTTTAACGCTACTGTGTGACTAGTAGTAGTAACTACAGTATTGTTGATAACTTCATTAATATTAAAAGATACGTCTTTAATATTAAGGTTTTGGCTATCCCCTATACTACTTGATGTCCCGAAAAGGTTGATATCACAGGCAGTAAGTGTAGATATCACTAATATTGATACGGCACATTTCAAAATATTTCTTAACATAATGATTAGCTCCATTCACTTTTAAATAATATCATAAATGTGGAACGCCCTCAAGACGTTCCACAAAACTATTCTATCAAAAAAGTGGAGCAATCACAAAACCCACTAATATCACACAAACCAAGATTATCACAAAAATTCTTAATATCAATGGTTTGGTGTCTTCCTGTTGATGTTTATAGTCTAAATACTCTTGAGTATAGACGTTTTTATTTTCTGTCGGTCTCTGTAAATTTTTTTGATTAACAGTCTGTTTAATATTTTTCTGTCTATAGTTTTTCTTTTTAGGGTGTTTACTCTTAGATTTAGCCATAAAAATATACTCACCTAACCTTTATTATAAGATTTTCCATGTCTATTCTTACTACTTATGCGTTCCGAACGCTTATTCCTAGAGGATTTATCAAAGTTAAAGAAATCCTTATTGTTATACTTTTTAGATTTAGGTTTATCATAAGATTTTCTATTATAATCACTATGCTTAGAGTTAGAGGAGTTCTTATTATTTCCATCATAGAGATGAACTGTAACTCTATTACCATTAATCTTGCCACCAGTCATAGAGTTGATAACGTATTCTTGATTATCCTTAGGAACTTCAACGGTAGTGTGACTATCATAGATATCTATCTTACCGAAATTCTTGCCAGAAAGACCTGTAGCCTCAACTAACGCACCTAATATGAAGTTAGGCGCAATCTTTTGATTTCTACCCACTGAAATATCAATTTTGACGGTCTTAACGCTAGAGCCATCAGGATTTCGCCTATTTTTAAGTGGTTGAGGAATATCAAATTCAGGTAGGTTTTTCAACTCATTAGATACTTTATCTTCTAATAAAGCCATAACAATCTGTTCAGAAGTCAAACCACTTTCTATCAAGCTGTTATATATAGATTTAGTATTTTCAGAGTAATCGTATCTAATGTTAGAGGCAATATCGTTTATGATTAAGTCGCACTTGTTAGAGACTATATCTTTCCTATTAGGTAATGGAATTTCTTTAATCTCCGTATTTATAACCCTAGATATATCCTTTAAAGCATAGATTTGCTTTCTACCAGTAACTAAAGTATAAGCCTTTCCTGATTTTCCTGCACGACCAGTTCTGCCAATCCTATGGATATAGTATTCAATATCTTGAGGAATATCATAATTAAACACTATGTCGATATCATCAACGTCTATACCTCTGGCAGCAACGTCCGTGGCTATCAATATAGAAGAACGTCCTTTTTTAAAGCCACTCATTACTTGAGTTCTTTGGACTTGTTTCATATCTCCGTGAAGTCCATTGACGTTGAACCCCTTAGCAGTTAGATTTTCAGTAAGTTCATCTACAGTTTTTTTAGTATTGCAGAAAATCATTGCAGACTTTGGAGAGTAAGCATATAATAACATAATAAGAGCATCAGTCTTTCTACCCATCGGGATATCGAACCAATACTGTTCAATAGTTTCTACACTTCGCCCATAGGTTTCGGTCTTTACCATAACAGGATTTTTCTGAAATTGAGTAGTAATCTCTAATATAGATTTTGACATAGTTGCTGAAAACAATACCGTCTGTCTATCTTCAGGGATACTCTTTAAAATAGTTTCAATATCTTCACGAAAGCCCATGTTTAACATTTCGTCGGCTTCATCTAAGATTATTGTAGATACCTTGCCAAGTTTTAAAGTTTTCCTATTGATATGGTCTATAACTCGTCCAGGAGTTCCTACAATGATGTTCGCTCCATTCTTTAGTTGATGTATCTGTCTTTCCATACTAGCACCACCAAATATTGCACATGGTTTAATCCAATTCATGTATTTGGCAACTTTTTTGATTTCATCACAACATTGTAAAGCAAGTTCTCTAGTAGGACATAGTATCAAAGATTTTACTTCTTGGCAATCTTCTGGTGTGATGCTTACCACTGCTGGAATACCAAATGCTATAGTCTTTCCAGTACCAGTATTTGAACGACCTATGATATCATGACCTTCTAAAAGTAACGGAATACTCTTGGCTTGGATTTCTGTCATTTCAGTAAAGCCCATATCTTTAATAGCCTGATTTATTTCACTAGGTAGATTTATCTCATTAAAGTTCATTTTGCACCTATCTTTCTTGTAATTAAATAGTTTAGTGATTTAAACTTAAGTATATCATATATTTGAGATAAAGTCAATATCAATCTTTTAGAAGGAGTGGACAATAGCGTATTTAAAGAAAATCCACTATTATCCACTCCTAAATTAATATTATCATTGACTCTACTATTATAATATGTTACAATAACAAAAAAAGGAGGTTTACATTATGAATAGTATAAATACTCAACCAAATAATCTATGTATACAAAATATAACCCAAGAAGAGTTTGATAAGTATAGTCTTTATAGTCATTACAGCAAGTATTCCACTTTTGAGGATTTAAATCCTAAATGTTTTAACTGCATGGGATATGTCCTAGATATGTACTGTTGGTTACACCCAGTAGGAAGCGATAACGAAAGCATAAATGAAATTCTTAAAGAGATACATAGAGAAGATTTAATCAATAATGTTGAAGTATGTGTTTCTATACAGAAATCAATGGAACTCTGTGATTATACTAATCCTTACTTGTATTTGCTTTTAATATCAAGATTATTAAATCGGTTTCCACAGTTACGTATAATAGAAACTTTTCGTGAACTTAATTCAGATGAATATGGAATATCCTTTTCAGGTGGAAATGGAGATTTTCATTTTATACGCTATCAAGATGGCAGATTTTCGCATAAAATAGCTGACGAATCCATAACGTTTATCAAAAGTGAAAAGGAAGGTTTTTTTCCACGTTATGATGGTAAAATCATTCGCTTTGCAATGAAAAAAGGAAAAAAGCTATTTAATCCTTTTAATTTAACACGACTTTGATGAATTTTAAAGAGATAATAGGCATAAAAATCCCATAAAATTAATTATCTAGAAAGACTTAAGCAAATATTTCACTAGGTAGATTTATCTCATTAAAGTTCATTTTGCACCTATCTTTCTTGTAATTAAATAGTTTAGTGATTTAAATTTAAGTATATCATATATTTGAGATAAAGTTTAGATAAATCTTATTAAACTTGACTAATTAAATCTTTTAAAAGTAGTTTTGGATTATCTGTCTGCATCAATGAAGACATGATACAAACACCCTCTGCACCATGTTCTATTACAGATTTAACATTATTTGAAGATATCCCACCTATTGCAAATACTGGAATACTAACACTTTCACAGATATTTTTTAAATACTCTAATCCTCTAGGAGCTAACCCTTTTTTGCAGTCTGTTTGGAATATATGTCCTGTGATTAATCTAGTAGCACCCAACTTTTCACAATGTATAGCCTCACTCACTTGATGTACAGATACACTTACATTTACAAAATCATTCAAAGTATCGTGATTAAGTATAAAATCCTCATACGATAGATGGACGTTTTTAACTCCTAAACTTTTGGTAATATCTATGTACTTAACTCCAAAGATTTCCACATCATTTGAACATATTTCCAAACAGTTTTTAAAGAGATTTTTATAATCTTGTGGCGATAAGTCTTTTTCTCTTAAATAGATACTTTTAACTAATCCACTAAAGGAAATCTCTCTAACTTGTGATAAAAAATCCATATTACACAACTTTCTATTGGTTATAGATATAATCTTTAAACTTTCCATATTAATATATATCCTTTCAAATTGAAATAAAAGAAGTCCAACCGATAAGTTGGACTTTCTTTATAGTAATAGTTTTAAGAAATTACTTAGTCACTGCCTCATCTAGGTGTAATAGTACACGTCTGATAGCTATAAGGTCGTTAGACTTAACTTGACCATCGCAATTGTAGTCAGCGTTTACTAAAGCTTGACCAGAGAGTTCCTCAATGTGTAGTAGATGTCTTCTAATAGCTAGAAGGTCATTAGACTTAACTTGACCATCAAGGTTAGCATCACCTAAGAGGATATCAGGTGCATTGGTAGTATCTGAAGTAGTTACGGTAGGCTCTGTAGTAGTGATATCATCGGTAGTAGTTACGGTAGGTTCTGTAGTAGTGATATCATCAGTAGTAGTTACAGTAGGTTCTGTAGTAGTAACAGGTATAGCATAAACACCATAGATTTTAACATCAGAAGTAGTAGCACCTACAAATAAGTTAGTCATATCTTCAAGAGATACTTCATTAGCGTTTAGAACGTCCATCATATCGGAGTAATCAAAGTAAGCTATAAAGTCTTCGGAACTGGTGCTAGGTACTTGATACCAACCTCCTTGGAAGATAATGTTAGGTTCAGCGACACCATCATATATTACAGCCAACTTGTAATCAGGAGTAATATACTGTTGCCAATTATCAAGGGTAAAATTCTTCCAAGATGCTAAACTATTGCCAGTTTCATTCTTGTATACTTCTTTCCAGTCGTCAGCGATAGGCATATCTTCCCAAGAAAACTTAGGTGGTTGATACTCCTCATATTCAGGAAGAGTATAGTCAGTAACACCTACAGTATCCATCATAGCCTTGAGAACGTCTGCAGAGTTTGGAAAGATAGTGTTAGTCAATCTGTAGATATATCCGTGAGCTTCACCAGTGCCATTTGCAGATAGGTTATTATCCCAAAGTACACAAGGAATACCAGCTTCTTTGGCATTGCTTAGATAACACTTAGCCCATTCTACACGGTCAGCAGTGTTTTCAAAGTCAGAAGCACTGAACTCGCCTATGATTATAGGTACACCTTTAGTATCTGAAACGGTCTTTAGACTACTAAATAGAGACTTTAAAGAACTTTCATAATCTTCACCGTAACCACTCTTACCAGGGAACTCATGATTAGAATATTCACCAGTATCCATAGTAAAGAAGTATGGAGAATAAGCATGTACAGAGATTGCTACGTTACCATCACTATCCGAAATTGATAGACTATTTAAAGCAGAACTATCAGAAGTTGCAACATAAGCTGGTATCATAAGAAGTCTTTCCTTGTTATTGTCGGAACTACCACTATTTCTAATAGTATTGATAAACTGTCTATTCAAAGTATTAATATAAGCCCAAGAATAACCATTATCTTCGCTACCGTTACCCCATTCGGATACGTTGTCATTTCCCTTTTGACGAGGTTCGTTCATACCCTCAAAGATTAAGTGTTGGTCATAGTCTTTAAAAGTATAAGCAATCTGTGACCATACATTATTTATGTACTTGGAAGCAGTTGCTAGAGTTTCATCTGTAAATTCTGGAACGTTAATAATACCTTCTTCATGGTGTAGGTTGAGTATTACGAACATATCTAAGTCGTAAGCCCAGTCTACTACTTGCTTAACGTAATCGAGCCACTTTTGGTCAATTTCGTAAGCTTGAGTAGTTTCATTATATGAAACGTGTTGATACCATGTAGTAGGTATTCTAATAGTGTTAAATCCTGCATTTTTTACAGTTTCAATTAATTTTTGTGTAGGCTCTGGATTTCCCCAAGCTGTGGCGAACTTACTAGGAGCAGTATTGATAGTATATGAATTATTATAACTATCTAAAGAGTTTCCCAAGTTCCAACCAATAGTCATCTGTGAAGTAATTTCATCTGCAGTGAGATTAGTCAACGCCGAAACCTTGTTCACTTTAGAGGAGTATTGGTTAATCTGTCCAAATACACACATTATCGATAATATACACGCCAAAGCAGTAAATATCGATACTATTCTTTTTTGAACCATAAAAAAGACCTCCTTTTAATATTAAATTTTTATGAAAGTATTATAACATAGTTAATGAATTTTGTCAATATAGTACAATGATTTTTTTAGTAAATATATCACTAATTCATGTAAAAAAAAGATTTCCCCACTTCTTTAAGTGGGGATTTATATAATAAATTATATTTCTACAGTCACTATGATGGCATTTATATTATTACCAGATATAGTATAAGGTTTATCTTTAGGGACGTATACATCAACATTATCTGAACCGTTACCCTCACAGATATAGACCATATAATTTTTATCATCATATGAAAATCTGAGGGCTTTAACACCGAACTTATAATCATTTAGTGTAGTTATGTACTCTTCAAGGCACATATCGTTTTCTTTTAGATACTTAGAATGTGGCACAGACACATATCTTAAATGTGATGGATTACTTAAACCAGTAATACTCTTCTTACTTTCAGGATATCGTTGAATAAAGCCATACTTAGCACAATTATCCAAAATCCAAGAGGAGTTATCATAGTTAGAAAATTGAATAACGTCCTCATCTTTAGGAGTAACTATTAAATCTAGCGATAAACCACTATGATGTTCGCTAAACCCTGATTTATTCTCTATAACACCATTATCCAACGCTTGATTGTAAATCATCTCTTGGTCGGCAAGACTTCTATAAGCACTACTGATAGTAAAGTTACCATCAGAATTTTGAGTGTAATAGTCTTTCATAAGAGAGTTGAACTGTTCTAACATGGTACTATTAATCACAAGATTTGAATTTAATATGCCATAATATTCATTCTTATTTTCGGAAATACTCACATTAGAAGAGTTATTCTCATTAGAGACATACTCATGTTCACTATTAATCAATACCAAACTACCATTATGAATTTCCGAAGCTGATACAGAAATCTTTTGAAAACCTAACCTATCGATAGCATCATCAAAGGCACTTAATGAGTTATCATTCGATAGATTTTGCTGTGAAACAGGAGTATCATCTTCGGGAATAGGTTGACTAGAACACGATTTCAATAGTGAAGATATTAATAAAGGTATACCAATCACTACTATTAATAATATTGCTACTCTGTCTTTACGAAGACGAGCTTTTTTTTTACTCTTACTCATATCACCAAACCCCTGTGAAAAAATTATCTAAAAGATATTATAACACATATTTTTTAAGTTGTAAACCAATCCTTTGAAATTGATAAAATATATTTAAAATGCTTATTGATTTTTTCTTTCTACCATGATATAATATATTCCATAAACTATATGATAGAAAGGACTTGTATAATTACTATGCCATCTCAAAAAATTGTGGACTATTGCAATAAAGTCCGTGAGATTACTAACAGTAAACATCTAGTTGGATTGCCTACATATGGGGCTATAGAAATCCACATTAAAGAGTTTGAACCTGAACCATTCTATATTGAGGTTAAAAACGGAAAAGTCTCAATAGAACCTTATGAGTATATCAATAAAGATGCTATCGTCTTTTCCGACTTACAGACCACTCAAGATATATTTTATAAAAATATCTCTGTAAGTGATGCTATATCTACTAAAAAAATCGTAGTAGATGGTGATGCTGAAATACTCTATTGTCTACAGAGAAATATGTAAAAAAAATCATGGAATTAACCTATTCCATGATTTTCTCTTTACTTTAAATGTGAACCTATAAGCATCACCAAGCCAATGATAGAAATTACTATACCTGTAATCCTATTCAAAACTTTTGGTGTAGATTTGTTAGCAATCTTAGAACTTAACATTGCAAACACAAAAGTAGATATCATGCAAAATATCAAGCAATAGATATCATAAATACCACCTATCACAAAGTGACTGATAGCTCCAGTTAAAGCAGTAAACGTCATAATGAATACGCTCGTACCCACTGCAGTTTTTAGTTCATATCCCAACACACTGGTTAAGATAAGCAACATCATGATGCCACCACCTGCACCAATAAATCCACAGATAAAGCCTATCAATACGCCACACACTATAGATTGGATAACTCTTTTTTTCTTATCTACGTTTAACATTGCTTCTTTAGTGGTCATTACTGGCTTAATGATAAACTTCACTCCTAAAATCAAAGTCATGATGTTAGAAAATCCACCCATAGTGTTGTTAGGCACAAATTTAGATACATAGCTTCCAACCATGGTGAATATTAACACTGATACCATCATAATTAATCCATTTTTGATATCTAAGTTACCATTCTTTTTGTAGTTGTAACAACTCACGGCACTGGCTAGGACATCACTAGCAAGGGCAATACCAACGGCTTGATAAGCAGGGGTATCTAGGAAAGTTATCAACATAGGACTGATTACTACTGCAGCACTCATACCAGCAAAACCTGTCCCAACACCTGCACCCATTCCAGCAAGTAAACAGATTATAAAAGTATATAACATAAAATACCACCTTTTACATCAGAATGGTACCATTATAATATAAAAATATTAATCTTCTATTAAGATATTAAAGACATACTATTAACAATTCATGAACATATTAATTCAATAGTAAAAATAATAAAATAATATTATAAAAAAGGTGTACCTATAGCATGATACACCTTTCTTAATAAATATCAATATATTACAACTTAATTATATGTTAAATAGCAACTTTGAATAGGTTGGGAATGGCCAAGATTTTTCTGCTACTATAACTTCTAGTTCATCAGCAACGGCACGTAGCTCTTGCATAGATGAGAATACTTCATCTCTGTAGTATCTAGAAAGTGTAAAGATGTTCTCTTCATGTTCAGATACTCCACAAAGTTTATCTTCAAGGTTCTTAACTGCACCATCTAGACTAGAAGTTAAACAAGATAACTTTTTAGCTAAACTTTCTTCAACTCCACCTTCAAGACCGATACTCTTCTTAGATGCTACAATGTCACAAACCTCTTTGGTATAAGACATAGCAGAAGGAAGTATCTGTTTTTTAGCCATATCCACCATGGTTAGAGCCTCAATGTTGATTACTTTACTATAGTTTTCAAGTAAGATTTCTTGTCTAGCTTCAATTTCAGTCTTAGTATAGATTTTAAACTTTTCAAACATCTTAACGTTCTTTTCATCGGTGTAATGAGGTAGACAATCTACAGTAGATACATAGTTAGGTAGATGTCTAACGTTTACAGCCTCTTCTACCCATTCATCGGAGTAACCGTTACCATTAAAGATAACCTGTTTATGCTCTTTAATAGTCTTAACTAAGAGTTCATGTAGAGCAGTATCAAAAGTACCGTTTTCCTTAGCAGGTTCAAGGATATCAGCAAATTGAGAAAGTTCTTCAGCAACTATAGTGTTCAACATAACGTTAGTACAAGAGATGGAATCTGCAGAACCTAACATTCTAAACTCAAACTTATTGCCAGTGAAAGCGAATGGAGAAGTTCTATTTCTGTCAGTAGCATCTTTCTTGAAGTTTGGAAGAGCATCTACACCGATAACAAACTCAACGTTCTTAGACTTGAAAGAAGTACCATTTTCTAAGGCATCAAGCACTGACTGGAGTTCATCACCAATGAACATGGAAATAATAGCTGGAGGAGCTTCATTAGCACCAAGTCTATGGTCGTTACCTGCACTTGCAGCAGAAATTCTTAAAAGGTCGGAGTATTCATGAACACCCTTAATGATAGCACAAAGGAAAGTTAAAAATTGAATGTTCTCCATTGGAGTTGCACCTGGGTCTAATAGGTTTTGACCATCATTGGAGGAAATAGACCAGTTATTATGTTTACCAGAACCATTTACACCAGCAAAAGGCTTTTCATGTAGTAAACAAACTAAACCGTGCTTAAGAGCAACCTTCTTCATAATTTCCATAGTCAATTGGTTTTGGTCTGCTGCTATGTTAGATGTGGTAAATACTGGAGCTAACTCATGTTGTGCAGGAGCAACTTCATTATGTTTAGTCTTAGCAAACACACCTAACTTCCAAAGTTCCTTATCTAAGTCTTTCATAAAGTCGGATACTCTCTGCTTGATGTTACCGAAATAATGGTCTTCTAGTTCTTGACCTTTTGGAGCTTTAGCACCAAATAGAGTTCTACCAGTCATAATTAGGTCTTCACGTTGGTCATATAGAGTTTTATCTACTAAGAAATATTCCTGTTCTGGACCTACAGTAGTGGTAACTCTAGTAGCCTTAGTATTACCAAAAAGTCTTAAAATTCTTAACGCTTCTTCACTAACTACCTCCATGGAACGTAATAGAGGAGTTTTCTTGTCAAGGACTTCACCAGTATAAGAACAGAAAGCAGTTGGAATGTATAAAGAATTATCCTTAACGAAACAGTTAGAAGTTGGGTCCCAAGCTGTATATCCTCTCGCCTCGAAAGTGGCACGTAAACCACCTGATGGGAATGAGGACGCATCTGGTTCACCCTTGATTAATTCCTTACCTGAAAATTCTAGTATAACACCACCATTTGGAGTAGGTGAAATAAAGGAATCGTGCTTTTCAGCAGTGATACCAGTCATAGGTTGAAACCAGTGAGTATAGTGAGTAGCACCCTTTTCGATAGCCCAATCTTTCATAGCGTTGGCAACGACGTCAGCGACTTGTGGGTCTAGTGGAACACCTAGAGTTTTAGTTTTAACTACAGCCTTGTAAACTCCTTTTGGAAGTCTAGCTTTCATAACGTCATCATTAAAGACATCACAACCGAAGAAATCAGCAACAGTTTCAACAGATTTAGTTTCTTGTGACATAGTAAAATCCTCCTTAAAAATAAAAGCGTCCCGATTGCAAAGATTTTATAACAAAAATCCTCCTAACCGAAACGCCATTGTTTCAATAAAAATGATATCAAAAGTAATAATCTTTCGTAACCTGAATGATTACATTAGTAATTATATCATTACTTTGTTAATTTGTCAAGTCTAAAATTCAAAGAAAATTGAGGAAATTGCAAAACTTTTGAAAGTCAAAGTTGCATTTGGATTAATTTTTTAAAGTCACTGGAAATTTCAAGAAATTTTATAGTTTTTAAATACATCACTTAATAGATACAAAGAGCCACATATCACTAGTATAGAGCCGTTATCTTTTGCGACTTTTTTAGCAACGTTTAAAGCATCTTTTAGATTGACAGATATAACATCACCATCAAACATGGTAGATAGTTCCTCTTTTGGAATAGCATTATATATAAAGCCATCAGTACATATTATATTATCCGTGATAGTGTTTAATACCTTGCAACAAGATTTATAATCTTTAGTAGAAATCATACCAGTTAGAATAGTAACTTTATCTAATCCACAAGATTTTAAAGTATCTTTAAGGGCGACTACTCCACCTATGTTGTGAGAACCGTCTGCAATGATATTAATACCATCATCTTTTATGAGTTCTGTTCTAAAGCGTACTTGAGTACTCTCAAGAGACTTCTTGACATTCTCTTTTGATATGGAATATCCTATAGAGTTTAAAGTCTTACAGATTTCTATGACTGTGGTCGCATTTGCTACTTGATGCTTTCCTAACATCTTTAACTTATAGACTTCTCCATCATATTGGAAAGTCTCGCCATATATTGAGATATCCAAAATAGTTGCACTTTTAGGAATGGTCAAGTTAGAACCCATCTTTTTGGCATAACTAGATATTACCTCAATGACTTCTATGTCAGTATTATCGTTAGATAATATTACTGGTCGATTAGGTTTAATAATCCCAGCCTTTTGAGAGGCAATCTTAGGGAGAGTATCCCCAAGGATTGCAATGTGGTCTAAAGATATTGAAGTTATTACACTGATTAAAGTCTCCTCTATGATGTTAGTGCTATCTACTGCCCCACCGATACCAGTTTCAAGAACTACTACATCACACTTCTTGGATTTATAGTATAAGAAAGCTATCGCCATAGAAATTTCAAATTGAGAAAACTCATCACTACTTACGGAAGATTTGACTAAATCAGCAAAGTAACAAAGTTCATCTTTAGGGATATTTTTAGAGTTAAGTCTAATTCTATCCTCATAACAGACCATAAAAGGTGAAGTAAACGTACCAACGTTATATCCTGAGAGTATCAACGTATTAGATACCATCTCTACAGTTGAACCTTTTCCGTTAGTACCTGCAACGTGAATAAACCTTAAATCTTTTTGGGGATTATCCAAAAGGTTGAGAAGTTTCCTAATACGTGATAAATCTTTAACAGGTTTTCCCGACTTCGTAAATCCATTGATATATTCCATAGTTTCTAAATAGTTCAAAATATAAGACCTCTTTCAATTTAACAGATTAATATTAGCTAAATATCAACCTTTTTAGATTTGCAAAATCTATAATGTTGATATCGCCATCTTGGTTAATATCAGCATAGGATATGACATCTTTAGTCAACGTAGCAATTCCTAATAGATGTTTTTTCATTAAGATTAAATCTAAAGAATTGACTGTATCATCTACGTTGATATCTCCAATAAGTTCCTCACTGGAACAGACGTTCAAAACGTTACATATTGATGTAACTTTTTCTACTCCACTTTCTGACCTTACTAAAACAGAATAGTTTCCAACATTTTTAGAAGTTGCATCTACGATAGTATAAGATTTATTAGTAGCGTTATCTATAGGGATATCGTTGAAGTACCATTGATAAGTAGCATTATCCAAGGAAGTTTCAACGTTTAGAGTAAAACTCTCACCCTCCTTTAGATTGATACTCCTTTCGGTAGTATAGATTACATAGTTACTAGATATCAAATATTCTTCTTCATACTTTAATCTACCTACACTAGGCCAACCACTTTCAGCACTTTCTTGAACGTTCACCTCTATGGAAGATAAAGTAACACCATCATTTAGTCCCATGATGTCGCCAAAAGGTACTTTAAATTCTACATAATCGCCAACACGTTTATAGATGCAACCTTCAGCATTGCTATCATTATGGTTGAAATAGACAAATCCATTAGGTTGATAGTATATCCAATAAGTTTCACCATTGGTAGCATTGGCAATCCTAAAGTTGTATACGGGACTTTCAGCACTATGAACTATCTTAGCCATAATATATAAATTCTTATCATCGTTACTAACGTATAGTTGATTGTCACCATCTTCTAAAAGTTTAGATTTTTCAGTCCATTCGTTAGCACTAGATGGCTGACCATCTAAGATAACTATGCCATCATAAGTATACATATCGGCGTTTGAGACTTTCGGATTTTCTGTATTGGTTTGATAAAAACTATTATTGGTAAGTTGTGAAGCGTCCCCTGATTGAACCACCTCAACAGTACCTAGATAGTTAGCTCCTAAAGAAGTGTTCCAAATATCATTATTGGCAAACTTAACACAACGTAAGTAGCTATCGCTAATACCTTGATTGCCTACAGACATTCTTAGATAGACGTTCCAATTTCCACTTTCAAGAGTTGCAGGAGTTTTCAATGATATCTTTGAATTGCTAATGCTACATGAGTACCACTCCATTGGATTTAAGTCTACTTGAGTAGTTATGTATTTACCATCTTTTTCTAAGATTACTTCTACTTTCTCTTCCTTTAATGGATTGGCAAATCCAGTATTTTCGACATCAAAGTTTAGGTTTAAAGTTCCTCCTTGTGATACTTGTCTATTCAGTTCAGAGTTTCTAAGTACGAACCTATAACCTATATGGTCACGAATGAATTTAAAGACCGTTTCACCATAATAGGCTGAGTTATCTACGTTAGATACGTCATAATCTGTATTAAAGGTATAATCCTTATATAGGCTATATATGTTAGAATTGATATAACTTAAATGAGTTTTATACATCTCAGGGATAGCGTTTTCAGGTAAATAGGTATCATACTTTTTAGCCCAATCAAGGTCACCAGAGAATTCTCCTCCATAGTAAGTATATATAGTCTGTCTACCTAACCAGTTGGTCTCTTCTTCACGATTGTATGTAAAAGTACCCAAATCGGTATCTGAACCCATGTAACCGTCATTATACATACCCACTCTTTTGGCATCGCCAGTAGATACGTAACTGTTAAGGTCTTTCATATCTATACCAGCCCATTTTGCGAAAGTGTTAGGAGTTCTTACAGTAACAGGGATATCGTCAGGAACACAATCTAGCATAGCATCGAGCAATTGAGCCTTATATTCTAACGATACATACTTACCTCCATGTTGTTCACCCCATTGACCTACGAAGCCACTCTCCACAAACATTAAAATGTCCTTGTACTCTTCTAAGATACCATCATCTTTAATCTGTTGGATATGTTGTAGAACCTTATCAAAGGTTGAAGGTTCTGGATTACTTTTTCCATTAGCATCATACCTAAAACGTACTGCGATAGTGCAACCATTCTTACGAGCATTTTCAAAAGTGGCTCTCAAGTTAGTAAAGAAAGTTTCATCAAGGTCATAGTCTGTGCCTTCAGTGTAGTTGCCTTGGTCATCAGTGAAGCCATTTATTCCACTAGAAAATCCACCGATATCTATAAACATTAAAGCGATATTCCCAGTAGGATTGCATACAGGAGTATCATTAGGCTTACAGGTATACCAAATAGTTTGAGTATATCCCACTCCAGGATTACTCAAAGTTTCAGTACTTTCCGTGTAGTCTATGGTAGATTTCTGTAGAGTTTCATCTACCATTTGAGAAGTTCCAATAGTAACTTCCTCTGCCGATACGGATACTACAGGTATACTCATTGCACATAACATCATAGATAGTAATATGCACATAGTTTTTAACCTATTCATAAAAGAAAATCCCCCTTAAACTGATTTTTTCATCAAAGACATATTAATAATATTATATATTTCTATCTTTAGTTTGTCAATATGAGAGCAATCTTAATAGATTTTCATAGATTTTTGATAAAGTTACAAAATTCTTTTTATAATACCAAAAAAATTATTGAAATTGCAAAAATATTTTAACAATCGTTAAAATAACTCTTTTCTTAATGAAATAAATATGATATAATATCTTTATCACAAAATCAGTTTTTTTAGATTGGAGAGAGTAAAAAAAATGCCATCGCACAATTATATAGAACTCAAAAAGATAGCTTTAAAGAAATTTTTTGGATTTTTAAATCCACAACAGCAAGAAGCAGTTTTCAACATAAATGGTCCTCAAGTTGTATTAGCTGGGGCAGGTAGTGGAAAGACTTCTGTAATAGTTAATAGAATAATAAACATGGTCACATTTGGTAACGCTTTCTACGACGAGATAGTTCAAGGTAGTAACGAAGATATTAAATCTATAGAAAATTTTATAGATGGTACTTGCGAAGATGTTGAACCTCTTAGACGTGCTATAGCCGTTACACAAGTTAAACCTTGGAATATAGTAGCTATAACTTTTACTAATAAATCTGCTAATGAACTAAAAGAACGATTATACTCTGCATTAGGTGAACAGGCTACTATGGTACATGCTTCTACTTTCCATTCACTATGCGTAAAAATATTAAGAAGATACATTCATCTATGTGGCTATAACAACGATTTCACCATATACGATGCCGACGAAAGCAAAAAGATTATAAAAAATTGCCTAATAGAACTAGATATCCCAGAACAAAAGTTCCCACCAAAAACGGTGCTTTCTATAATCTCTACCTTTAAAAATCGTTTGATTTCTACAGAAAGTGCTGAAAAAGACTATCAAAACGATTACCGAATGAGAACAATCTCAAAGATATATTCTACATATCAAGAAAAGTTATTAAACGCAAACGCCATAGACTTTGATGATATAATTAAGATTACGGTTGAACTATTTCAAAAATATCCTGATGTGTTACAAAAGTATAGGAATATGTTTAAATATATTATGGTAGATGAGTATCAGGACACTAATTTTGCCCAATTTATGTTAATTTCATTATTATCTAGTGAACATCAGAACATCTGCGTAGTCGGTGATGACGACCAAAGTATATATGGCTTTCGTGGTGCAGACGTTTCCAACATTTTAAACTTTGAGAAGGTCTTTTCTAATACCAAAGTCATAAAACTAGAGCAGAACTATCGTTCTACTAAGAATATCTTATCGTGTGCTAACGATGTAATCTCTAACAATGAAAATCGCACAGATAAAAAACTATGGACTGCTAATGGCACAGGAGATTTAGTTACACTATATAAGGCTTTCAATGAAAGTGATGAGGCTTCTTATATATGTAAAACCATCAAAGATTTAGTCAAAAGTTGTAAATCAAGTTACAATAAAGTTGCTATCCTATATAGAGTGAATGCTCTTTCTAACGCTATGGAGAAAACTCTCATTAAAGAGCAAATTCCATATAAAGTCTATGGAGGTACTAAGTTTTATGAAAGGAAAGAGATTAAAGATATCATTGCCTATTTGAGTGTAATTAACAATCCTAATGATATGTTACGCCTAAATAGGATTATTAATGAACCGAAACGTGGTATTGGTGATGCTACTCTTGAAGTTATTCAAGAGATATCGAACGACTTAAAAATATCACCTATAGAGGTCATGCGAAATGCCTCTGAATATACACTATTAGCAAAGAAATCCACAAGCCTAAAAAACGTGGTTAAGATGTTTGACTATCTAACACTCAAATGCCAAACCATGATGTTAGATGAGTTTATAGACATACTCCTTGAAAAGACTGGTTATGATGACTATCTAACTAAACTAGGTGATGAGGGTGAAGAACGTCGTGCGAACATTATGGAATTGAAATCCAATATTGTACAATATATCAAATCTAGTGATAACCCTACACTTAATGGATTTTTAGAAAATGTATCCCTTTACACGGATATCGATACGCTAAACGACAAAGACGATTTTGTAAGTCTAATGACTATCCATAATTCAAAAGGTCTTGAATTTGATAACGTATTTATCATAGGTATGGAAGAAAAGAATTTTCCAAGTCTACGCAGTTTAGATGACCTCAACGAATTAGAAGAAGAAAGACGTATCTGTTACGTAGCCATGACCAGAGCTAAAAAAAGATTATATCTTTCTACCGTTTCTCAAAGAATGTTATACGGTACTATCCATAGGGAGCAACAGTCTAGATTTATCAATGAGATTAGCAGTGACCACCTAAATAAGATATCTTCAAGTAATAGTAGCAACTATAACAATAAGAGGAATAAAACCAACATGGCATATCAATCCTTTACACTACAACAGCAGTTAGCTAAAAAGAAGTTACAAGAAAGAGTAGTATCTACACCACAAAACACTCAATTTTCTGTAGGTGATACTGTACTCCATGCCATCTTTGGAAGTGGTACTGTTATAAGTGTTGAACATGTTGGTGGTGACTGTATGCTAAAAGTAGATTTCGATAAGGTTGGTTTAAAAACCATCATGACTAACTACACCAAGATTAAAAAGGTAAATCAAAGATAGTTTTTGATTTAAAATATATCATAGTACTATGGGGAACAGTTTGAAAGTATCTGTTCCCTATTTTTTGGTCGTATGTTTGATAAATCGTGGAAATCTTGACAAAATCAAATTATTGGGATATAATAGTTATAATTAATATTGAAACATCTATGGAGGATTTTTAAACTTGAGAATTAGAAGAAAACCTTGGGCAGAAGCTGAATTAAAAGCGTGTCCATTCTGTATACAAGAACCAAACCAATTTAAGGGTAAATGGAATGAAGTATTTAAAAATGATGCTCCTATATACTTAGAGTTGGGCTGTGGTAAAGGTGGCTTTATCTCACAGATTGCCCCTCAAAATCTAAATATCAACTTTATTGCTGTAGACATGATTAACTCTATGCTTGGACTTGCTAAAAGAAAGTTAGAAAGTGCATATCAAGAGAGAAACGTTCCAACGGATAACGTTAGAATTTTCATAAAGAATATTGAACGCATTTCCGAAGTCTTTGGTGATGGAGACATCATAGAGAGAATATACATAAACTTCTGTAACCCTTGGGATAGAAAAAAGAAACATCAAAAGAGGAGACTTACCCACCCTAGACAGTTAGAACAGTATCTAACGTTCCTAGCACCTAACGGGGAAATATTCTTCAAAACTGATAGTGATATCCTTTTTGAAGCCTCTATTGAATATCTTAAACAGATGAACTTTAGTATTAAATACATCACTTACGATTTACACAACAGTGGATTTGAACCTAACTACATCACAGAACATGAAAATATGTTTACTGAACAGGGTATCAAGATTAAGTTTTTAATCGCACAAAGAAGTTAAAATAATCATAATATATGGGAGGTTGTATCTATGGACGATAAACTAAGACTTTTAAACTGTTATAATCAAGTAAGGTCAATGACGGACTTCATTCCTAAAGTAGCTTTAGTATTAGGTTCAGGATTAGGCGACTTTATTGAAAACTTGGAAATTAAACAAATAATAGACTATCAAGATATTGAAAACTTTCCAATATCTACAGTTCAAGGTCATAAAGGAAGGTTTATCTTGGGATATCTCAATGGCATTCCTATAATAGCTATGCAAGGACGTGTTCATTATTATGAGGGCTACTCTATAAAAGAGGTGGTTTTACCTATCAGATTGATGAAACTTCTAGGGGCTGAAATACTCTTCTTAACCAACGCATCGGGAGGTATTAACAGAGACTTTTCCCCAGGTGATTTTATGTTAATCACTGACCATATTTCAACGTTCGTCCCTAACTGCTTGATTGGTGAAAATTTTGACAATCTTGGAACACGTTTCCCAGATATGAGCCATGTATACAGCCCTAGATTACAAACCATCATAGAGAACTCTGCTAAAAGTTTGAACATCAAACTCAAAAAAGGAGTATACGTTCAATTGACTGGCTGTAGCTATGAAACCCCTGCAGAAATTAAGATGTTATCCATTTTGGGTGCTGATGCCGTTGGAATGAGTACAGTCTGTGAAGCTATCGCAGGAAAACACGCCAATATGGAGGTTTGTGGAATATCTTGTATTACTAATATGGCTAGTGGTATCTTAGATAAACCTCTAAACCATTTGGAAGTTCAAGAGATTGCCAATAAAGTTGCACCTCAGTTTAAAAATCTTTTAATAGATGTTATATCTAAGTTAAGATGACGAAAGGGGATTTTTATGAAGGTTAGATTTTATAATGGTAAAATCTTAACCATGAAAGATGGTCAAGATATTCTAGAAAACGTAGAACTCCATACACAAGATGATAAAATATCTTATATTGGTGAAAAGTTAGAAACTCCTAAAAACTTTGATAGAGAAATAGATTTAGATGGTAATCTATTGATGCCAAGTTTTAAAAATGCTCATGCTCATTCGCCAATGACGTGTCTACGTTCCTTTGCTGATGACTTACCTCTAAAAGAATGGCTCTACAATAAGGTTTTTCCTATAGAGGAGGGGTTAACATCTGAACAGATATATTGGTTCACTAAGTTGGCAATTATGGAGTATCTAACTAGTGGGATTTCTGCCTGTTTTGATATGTATATCATGCCTGAAGCAATCGCAAGGGCATCAACAGATATCGGTTTTAGAACCGTCCTTTGTGGTACTGTAAACGACTTTAAAGATAGTGTCGAAACTCTTGAAGATTTCTACTTAAAGTATAATTCATATGATGAATTAATATCATATAGGTTGGGATTTCACGCAGAGTATACTACATCTTTAAACATTATGATGGGTATTGCAGACTTATCACATACGTATAAATCGCCTGTATATATGCACTCAAGTGAGACTAAAAAAGAAGTTACTGACTGTATCCAACGTTATGGAAAAACCCCAACACAGTTGTTTAATGATATTGGACTTTTTGACTATGGTGGTGGTAGTTTCCATTGTGTATATATGAGTGAAATAGGTTTTGATATCTTTAAAAATAAGGATTTATGGGTAGTTACTAATCCAGCATCTAACTTAAAGTTGGCTAGTGGAATAGCTCCTATTACAGAAATGATGGAAAGAGATATAAACATAGCCATCGGCACTGATGGACCTGCAAGTAACAACGCATTGGATATGTTTAGAGAGATGTATCTAGTTACAGCTTTACAAAAATATAAGACAGGTAAGGCATCATCTTGTCAAGCTGAAAAAGTTTTAAAAATGGCTACAGTTGGTAGTGCTAAAGCCATGTGTCTTAACGATATCGATACTTTAGAAGTTGGTAAAAAAGCTGATATAATAATAATAGATATGCACCAACCTAATATGCAACCTGTATATAACGTTAAAAAAAATCTAGTATATAGTGGAAGTAAACAAAACGTCTTAATGACTATGGTTAATGGTAATATCTTATATGAGAATGGCAAGTTCCTAACTGTAGATGCCAATGAAGTCTATTCTATGTGCCAAAAGCTAAAATTTAGTTAGGATTTTTTAATATTGCATAATAAAAAGGAGTAATTTCTAATAAGATTACTCCTTTTACCATTATTTCAACTATAACATAGACTTCTCATCAACTTGTGATTGCTCGTCAAACGTTGGATTTAACATATCTTTAAAGAACTGAACCAATGGACCAGTAAAGAACATCATAACCACAGTACCTATGCCAATAGTACTATGTGAGATAAATCCAATAGATACGCAAACAATATCCGTTATAATTCTAAGCCATTTAAATTTAATCTTACCTTTGAAGGCATCTTCTAAGATGTATGCTAGGGCATCATAAGGCGAGATGCCTAAACTTGCTTTAGTATACAATGCAACACCAAAACAGGTTATCACCACGGATATTAACATGAAAAGTATCTTAAATACCATAGATGATAATATCAAACCATCTAAACCAATAGATACAAGTATAAAATCTATAAATTGTGCGACATATCCCACACCTGCCATATTGAATATAGTGCCTATACCTATGTATCTTCTACCAACGATTAGCATAGGCACAAACAGTATGATATTTAAAATCAATTGCCAAGTGCCAAACTGCAAATTTAAAACGGAAGACAATCCATAGTTCATACAAGAAAATGGGTCTGCCCCTAAGTTTGAGAGGTTCAATCCACCGACACCAATACCTACTAAGACAACTCCCAATATAGTAGATATTAAACGCTTAAAATCAACTTTTTTCATAAAAAACTCCTTTAAATTAGTATCATTGTGATACTTACATACTATTATTTATTATATAGCTTTTTAGTGCTAAAATCTAGTACGTATATTGATAATATTATAGTACAAAATTATCTTACCAAAGATTTCCTGAAAATTATTGATGGTCAGCTTACACAAAATGACATAAAATTTAGTCTCTTTGAGGTAGAATATCATTAAAAACTTTTACGTATTAAGAGGTGATTTCTACTCTATGAAAATTTCTGCTGAAGAAAATTTAGGATTGGTGCATCTATGTGCTAACAGGTTCAGAAACAGAGGCATAGAATATGAAGAACTATACTCTGCTGGTTGTGTCGGATTACTCAAAGCTATAAAAGTTTTCGACGAAAATAGAGGTGTAAAATTCTCTACGTATGCAGTTCCAGTGATATTAGGTGAAATAAAACGTCTTTTCCGTGATGGTGGCACTATTAGAGTAAGTCGAAGTTTAAAAGAGTTATATATAAAAATCAATAAAGAGAAAGAAGAGTATGTATCAAAGTATGGTAGAGAGCCAACTATAACAGAACTTTCGGAAATTCTCCAAGTAGATGAGTATAACATATCATTAGCAGTATCATCATCGTTGCCACCCGTTTCCCTCACAGATACCGATGAAGATGGTGGTGGTCAAGTGGATATTCCAATACCTGCCCCAGATACCGAAATCGGTAACTCTATAGCAATACGTCAAATCTTGAATAGACTTCCTGAAAATGATAGAAAGATAATCATATTAAGATACTACAAGAACTTAACGCAATCAAAAACTGCACAGATTTTAAACATGACACAAGTACAAGTTTCCAGACGTGAAAAAAAGATTTTAGCCTATATGCGTGAAGAACTCTCATAACTATCCATTAAAGAACAACTTGTATTGTGATTGAATACGTTCTTTAGCTTTTAGTCGCAAATGTAATGGAGATAATATCTCTAAGTAACAACCAAAGGATATCAACCTAATTAATAGTTCTGTTTCAGTTTCTATATCATAGTATATTTTTACTGTGATACTATCATTTTGAGCATCATATTCAGCAACTTTTTTGTAACAAGAGAATTCCATCATAAAACGTTCAATGCTGTTCCTCTCATTAGAGACTTTGACGGTTATAGGCTCATGGTTATTCCTAATAGTAAAGAAATCATCAATAGTGATGCTTTCATTCCATGGGATATCAGTAATGGTGATTTTATTAGTAATTCCAGAGAGTTTTAGGTTCATATACTTAAAAGAGCCATCTTTATAGAGTTCGGCACTGAATAATCTAAAAATATCATCTTTAGAGGAGTACTCTAAATTTAAAGGTTGAAAGTTACCCTCAATTATCTTACCTTTAGATGATAAATACTTTTCAATATGGATAACTTCCTTATTATCTATGGCACTTAATATTAGATTAAAGTTATCTTTATACTTTGGATTAGAAAAATCATCACCATTTTTGGACTTATCAAAATAATAGAAGTTTTCCAAATTGAATAGTGGTTGAACGTCTGCTAATTCACGTTGAAGTTTATCTATTAGGTCGTTTGAAAGGAATAGTTTAAACTTATCATCTTGGAGGAGTGCTTTAATCCAAGACTTTTCAAGGGTAGTCATGGGTAATGGAAATGGATTATTATTCAAACTAGAATAATAGCACTTATCTTTTGAGTTATAGTTTAGAAATCCCCATTTTTTGATACCCTCTCTATCGTTACCAAAAAGATGGTCAGATAGAAAAAATGAAGTATCTATGATATGATTTCCCCTAATAAGTTCATCAATTTCGCTTTTTTTAAGTGGTGATTGTTCTAATATCTTACGAATAACTTCATAATAGCAACCATATATTTCAGAAAAAATTTCCATGAGTATGCCCTCCACTAATCGTCATACATTCTGTACATTTTGCCTATCTCCTCATAGAATTCATTAACTATATCTTTTTCGGAGCTGTCAATATATGTGATACGTCCAGTGAATGAACGAATCCATTTTTTAGTCTCATTGATATCAAAAGTATTGATGGTACAAGAAAAAATATCATTGGATACCTGTTTTATTATACCGTTCCTACACTCTCGGATAAGTCTATTTAAAACATAATTTTCATTAGGTAAATCTATTTTGATATTGAAAGTGATATATCCATGTCTATCATTGCCAAAAGATGTCCCCCAACACTTTTTTAGATTTCTCTCTAACATTTTATAGTAACTGTCATAATCTTGAACAGTTTCTAATATCTCAATAGAACGGATATAATCCAATCTAATGGATTTAAACCTTTTTTGATTATACAGTATTAAATATCTTCTTCCAGTCTGTGTAGATACTAAAATCTTTAATGGAATACCTATAAACCTAATCTCATTTTTTTTCCTTCCAAAGTGCAAGATATCTACACTCTTATGTTCGTTGATTGCTTTTAATAAGTCTATCAATATGGTATCTTCCAAAGTGTGGACTATGTAATTATGCTTGATTAAAAATACATCATTTTTAGTACCCAACTGATTTAATATGAAATATCCTATTACACCAAAAGGCGAAGACATAGAATGAAATTTTATAGCATTCACAAATTCTTGATTTTGAATAAAATCTAAAGGTTTTGCCAAAGAGTAAAAATCTTTATAGTTTAACTTTTCTTTTACGATTATCCCAAGATTAGTATAATCATTTAGTTTATTCCTAACAGTTTGACTGGAAAATTCTACATCAGGTGCATACTCACTGGATAACTTATCTTCTATATCCATAATGGATAACTTTCCATAAGTGTTCAAAATATCTAATAGATAGAAATGCAATAGAACGTTCTTATCCGAAAAACTCTTATATTGATACGCCTTATACAACGGATTACTATAGATACTCCCACAATTTAAAGATATAAAGCAACTCTTCCCCTTAGATGTAAAATTATCCTCTATGATTAGTGTGTTATTATTAGTATCATTTAACCAACTTTCAATTCTGCGTTTTTCGTTGCTGTAAGTTCTAGAGCTTTTATCTTTTAAATCGTTGCAAGTTTTAAAGCCATATATATGGAATTCTTTCATATAATAACGAGTATTATCTAAATTTTTTATTAAGTCCTTGTACTTACTCAAAAGAAAATCCTCCCTATATTCGTAACGTGATAACAGTAAAATTATAACAGATTGCTACAAAAAAATCAAGAGGGCAAAAAAATCCCCACCTAAAAAGGTGGGATATTTTTGATAAAATTACTTAAAATTAATTAGTCCTAATATAGTCAGTAAAAACTGGTTGTAATCCATGATTTACCATAGCAGTATAGACCTCATCGACTGAACGAGTATCAGAGATTTCAAACTGTTCATCACCTTGAGCTTCCTCACCATGACCTCCTACACTAACCTTAACACCTGCAGATATCTTAGTAGCACACAATCCGACAACGTTATCACGGAAACCATCACGTTCACGTGTAGATATGGTAATACCTGCATAAGGCATAAAAATTCTATAGGCTAACATAGTTTGAAGTAGTTGCTTTTCGTGGACATCGTTGGAATTGTTATCTTCATTATTTTTGTAAGGTCTTAAACGTGGGAATGAAAAAGATATCTCTGCATATGGATACTTTTTCTGTATCAACATAGCATGGACACCACTAGAAAAGGCATCTTTTCTAAAGTCGCTAAGACCTAACAACGCTCCAAAGGATACCCCTCTCATACCACCTAATAAAGCCCTTTCTTGTGCGTTAATCCTATATGGATAACTCCTCTTTGAACCACTAAGATGTACTTGCTCATACCTATCAGGATTATAAGTCTCTTGATATACACAAACGAAATCTGCACCACATTCTTGAAGGTATCTATATTCATCAACGTTTAATGGATATACTTCTATACTTATAGAAGTAAAGTATTTTTTAGCAATCTTTACGGCTTCACCGATATAGTCAACATCTGACATATGACGGCACTCACCTGTCAATATTAAGATGTCTCTTAAACCAGTATCAGCAATATTCTTCATTTCAAGGTCTATCTGTTCAAGTGAGAGTTTACCTCTTGATATCTTATTTTTGCAATTTAATCCACAGTAGACACATTCATTTTCGCAGTAGTTTGCGATATACAACGGAGTAAACAGAGTTACAGTATTACCAAAATGTTTAGCAGTCTCCTTTTTAGCACGTTGAGCCATTAATTCAAGCATATCCGTAGCCACTGGAGATAGTAATGCACCAAAATCATTAAGGGATAACTGTTCCTTACTTAAAGCGTTGAGAACATCTTTTTCAGTATACTTATTATAATTATATTGATTAGTAAGTTCAAGTATTTTATCCATAATATCGGATTGTATAACGTCCATACCTTCAAGATAGTCCATATGATTAAATCTTTTAACAGCCATCAAAAGCACCACCTTATCGAATAAAATCGGTCAATGGACTTGATGCTTCAGCAGTTTCAAGTACTCTGCCCATACCTGATAAGTATGCTAATCTACCAGATTGTACTGCTAAAGCAAACGCTTTAGCCATCTTGCCAATATCTCTAGCAGTGGCTACTGCAGTATTACACATGACGGCACTAGCACCCATTTCCATGCATTCACAAGCCTGTGATGGTTTTCCTATACCTGCATCTACTATGATAGGTAAGTCTATCTCATTGATTAATATTTGAATGATATCTTTATTAGCTAATCCCCTATTACTGCCAATAGGTGATGCTAATGGCATCACGGCACTAGCACCTACATTTTGTAAATCTCTAGCGACGTTGAGGTCGGGCATCATGTAAGGTAAGACGGTAAAACCCTCCTTGGCCAAGATTTCAGTGGCTTTGATGGTCTCATAGTTGTTTGGAAGTAGGTACTTAGTATCTGTCATGATTTCTATTTTAACCATATCACCACAACCAAGTTCCCTAGATAGTCGTGCAATTCTTACAGCTTCTTCATGGTTTCTAGCCCCAGATGTGTTAGGTAATAGAGTAACATTCTTAGGAATATAATCTAAGATGTTTTCAGTATCTTTAGTATTGGCACGTCTTAAAGCTAAGGTGACTATATCAACGTTAGCGTTCTCCACTACTTGCTTGATTAGATTCAATGAAAACTTTCCTGAACCTAAGATAAATCTTGAGTTAAACTCATGATTTCCAAGAACTAACTTATCTTCTTGATTATTCATTTCAAAATAAATCCTTTCATCATAATATCATTATAAAAGTTCCAATAGTTATAAATATTCCTCCAATAATCGCTTTAGCAGATGCCGTTTCTTTGAGAAATACAAATGCCATAATCATGGTAATTACTATACTAAACTTATCTATAGGGACTACCTTAGATACTTCACCTATTTGAATAGCTTTATAGTAACATAACCAAGATAATCCAGTAGAAACTCCTGAAAGTATTAGATATATCCAACTTTTTTTGGAGATATCTGTAATACCGTTTTGAGTCCCTGTAATAAACACTAATCCCCATGCCATGATTAACACCACTACAGTCCTAATAGCAGTAGCCAAGTTAGAGTTTATTCCATCTATACCGACTTTAGCTAATATAGAAGTCAATGAAGCAAATATTGAAGATAGTATCGCATAAACTATCCACATTTTTAACCACCACCGACAAACCTAACTACTTCGATAGTATCCTCATCATAGAGGAGAACTTTCGAAAATGTAGCTTTTGGAATAATATCGCCATTACGTTCTACTGCAACTTTGGTAAAGTCATAACCTTGAGAAGTCAAAAAATCCTTAACATTCATAGGATTTTCAAGTTTAATCTTTTCGCCGTTTACTACCATGATATTTAAACTCCTTTCTAAAATAAAATGTTAAAAATTAGTAATAATATAATAGAAATAGGGTTACACCCTCAGTGGTGTACCCTATTCTTAAAATATTCATTCAACGTTTATATTATATCATAGATTTTCCTCATTGTCAATAACAAAAATTTCCTTTAATAATTTTTATCTAAAATTTGCATAATGGCGATTAAATCTTCATCTTCTTCAGGAATTTTTTTCTTCTTTGGAGTAGGTTCGGTTCTAGGAGTTTCAACTATTGATTCACGTTTAGGAATTTCAACTGCTGATTTAGGCTGAGGAATTTCATCTTGAATGACTACAGGTGTAGGTTCTTCAACTATAGGTTGTGATTGAAAGTCATCTTCTTCAACTACTGGCACTGAAACAGGTTCAACCTTCGGAGTTTGTACTGGAACAGAATTATAGTTATCTATGGGTTTTACTTTGGCACTACTGGGAGAAGAGGAAGTAAAAGCACTTCCAATATTGTCAAAACCTGCAGCGATTACTGTAATGGTCATTTCATCGTTCATATCTTCTTTGAAAGCAGTACCGAAGATACATTCTACATCATCGGCAGCAGAGTCTGTTATCATCTTAGTAGCAGTATCGACATCAGATGCCATAACGTCTTCAGACATTACTATGTTGATTAGAAGTCTCTTAGCACCTGAAATGGAAGTTTCTAACAATGGGCTTGAAATTACAGCTTTGGCAGCTTCAGTAGCCTTATCCTTACCAGAACCATGTCCAATAGCCATATGAGCATATCCAGCACCTTTCATAATGGTAGAAACGTCTGCAAAGTCTAAGTTTATGAAGCCATCATCTACTATCAAATCGGAGATACTCTTTACTCCAACTTTTAAGATGTCATCAGCTAAAGCAAAGGATTCTTTCATGGTTAAAGGCTTATCCAAGCCGACTAAAAGTTTTTCATTAGGGATAACGATTAGGGAATCTACATATTTTTTAAGTTCAGCGATACCCATTTCAGCTTGAGCCATCTTAGCTTCACGTTCAAAATTAAAAGGTTTTGTGACTACTGCAACTGTTAAAATTCCAATCTCTTGGGCAATTTGAGCCACCACTGGAGCTGCACCTGTACCAGTACCTCCACCCATTCCAGCTGTAATAAATATCATGTCGGAATCCTTGATAGCGTCAGCAATTTCATCACGATTTTCTTCGGCAGATTCTTTACCAACTGCAGGTTTATTACCTGCACCCCTACCTTTTGTAAGTTTTGCACCAATCTGTATTCTATTAGAAGCCTTAGAATTTCTCAAAGCTCTTGCATCTGTGTTTACAGCTATGTATTCGATATCTTCAACATCTGAACCTACCATACAGTTCAAGGCATTACCGCCACCACCACCAACACCGATAACTTTAATCTTTACATCAGGGTCAAAATTTTCGTTATTTTCAAAAGTAAAACTAGCCATATAAAAACCTCCTATATATTAGATAAACCTTTTGATACTTTCTCAAAAAAAATGTAATCAGTGATACACACCTATTATATTACCACAAACTATAGAAAATTTCAAGGTGATTTTTAAAAAAATATTAGTTTTTGCTATATATCCAATATTTGACATTATTTTAAATTGTAGGTTATAGAAAGTTATTCATCTTCAGATGGTTTAGAACCATAGACTATTACACCATCTCCATTAATGTTAGATGGTTTAGAAATGGTAACTTCTTCAGTCGTTTCAACAGTGACCTGAGAGGTTTCCTCTATGGTTGAGCTTTCATCTATTATAGTTAAAGTTTCTTCTATGGTTGACGTTTCTTGCGTTTCATCTCCTAAAGTGATATCCTTATCCTTTAAATTTTGATAGTACTGTTCATACTTGTCTTTCTCTACAAAAGATGCAGAATTAGTATTTACAAAAGTTAAATATCCACTTTTTTGAGTACTAATATTGTCTCTAATGACAGTATGAGCATACTTTATCTTATACTCTAAATCGGAATAAGAACCCAACTCAATAAATATTCTATTGGAATAGTTTATTTCTATGTTGTACTTATCCGATAAGTCTACGTAGACGATATCGGATAGTATGCCTTCTTCTTTTAGTTGATTGTATATAGTCTCTAATATTTTTACTTTCTGTTCATCTTCGGATTGTAGCTTAGTTTCACCATTGACTACACTAGGTTCAAAACCAATCACATTCAAAAGATTTTCTCTAGGTGTATCGGTAATTAATAGCAGTTTCAAGCCTTCACTAACTAGGATATATTCATCACCAGTGGATATGTTCATGGCAGGTACACTGGCAACAGTTTGAATAATAACCTTATCTGGAAACTCTTTCTTGATAGTGACATCATCAATATACATAAGATTTTTTAAAATCTTTTGTTTAGCTAGTTCCGTATTTAACCTAACAAGATTATCTCCCTTATAGATTTCAGAAGCCTCAACTATTTGAGAGGCTTCATATTCACTACTACCCTCTATATATATAGTTTTGATGTTAAATAGTACCGTCATAGAAAGTGTCACTGCAAAGACTAGAACCAAAACTGCCACTAAGAAATAGAATAATGGTAAAAATCTTTTACGTCTGCGTTCACGTTTACTGTTTGAAATTCTTTGAATAGTAGTCTTTTCAAACTCTTTCATATACTTTTAAACACTCCTTTGATAATCATTAATTAACTATTAATTATCTAAGTTCTTTTTATGTTTGCCCCTAAACTAGATAACTCTTTTTCAATCTCTTGATAACCTCTATCAATATAATGTATGTTAGAAACTTCCGTGATACCCTCAGCGTTAAGTCCTGCCACTATCAAAGATGCTCCCCCACGTAAATCCATAGCTGAGACTTTAGCACCATAGAGTCTTTTTACTCCTCTAACTATGGCTACTCTACCGACTACGTCAATATCTGCACCCATTCTAATTAGTTCGTCAACGTGTCTATAACGGCTATCAAAGATGGTTTCTTCAAAAGTTGAGGTTCTATCTGCGATGGTTAGAAGTGCCATAACAGGAGCTTGCATATCTGTTGGAAAGGCTGGGTATGGCATGGTCTTGATATTCTTAATAGAGTGTATAATCTTACTAGACTTCATATATAGTCTATCAGGATAGGTATATATATCACAACCCATCTCTTCAAACATATTGATTAAGATATCAATATCGTTGACACATACATTATTAAGTATCACTTCACCACCAGTGATGGCAACACCACACATATATGTGACTGCTACCACTCTATCAGGGATTATAGTATGTGTACAACCATGCAATTTTTCTACGCCTTGAATACAGATAGTACTCTCACCATCTCCATGGATTATAGCTCCACACTTACGAAGATATTCAGCTAAATCGGATATTTCAGGTTCTCTAGCACAGTTCTTTATGATGGTTTCACCTTTAGCAAGAACACCAGCAAGGATAATATTTTCAGTAGCTCCCACAGATGCAAAAGGTAAAGTTATCTTAGCACCGTGTATACCATTTTTAGCATCACAGTAGATATTCCCGTGTTCTTCATAGATACTTACACCCATCTTTTTAAGGGCGTATAGGTGAATATCTATGGGACGTGAACCTAATTGACACCCTCCAGGAAGTGACATCTTACACTTACCATAGCGACCAAGCAAAGCTCCCATATATAGGATTGATGACCTCATCTCACGCATTAAATCGTTTGGAATAGTATAGTTTGGATTTTTATTGACATCTTGAACGGTTAGAACGTTATCAGAAAACTTACAATCAAAACCGATATTAGTTAAAATTCTACAGGAAGTGTATACATCTGAAAGTTTTGGACAGTTTAAAAGAGTAGTCTTACCATCTGATAGAATGGTCGCCGATAGAATAGGCAATGAACTATTTTTAGCTCCTTGGATAGTCAACTCTCCTGAAAGTTTTTTACCACCCTCTATAATAATCTTCTGCATAGAATACACCCACCTTGAAAAAATATCATCAAGTGTATAATATGCGATATTAAAGTATTGTGTTAATATCTACTTTAATATGGATTGTATAACGTTCCAAATCTTTTCATTGGTATCGGGAACGCAACAAGATTTGGCATTTAGCCCCATTTGTTCAACCTTGGACTTATCGTTATAGAGTTCTTTAATATGGTTAATCATCTTTTCAGAGGTAACGTCTTTTTGCTCTATGACGATACTAGCGTTAGCCTTTCCAAGAACCATAGCATTATAATATTGATGGTTTCCTGCAACGTTTGGAGAAGGTATCAAAATAGAAGCTCTGCCAACTGCCTCAATTTCGGCAAGTGTAGAAGCCCCTGAACGACATATGACTAAATCACAAGCAGAAAGACAGATATCCATATCGTTGATATATTCAGTAATTCTAAGACCATCACCTACTAAGTTAATATTAGCGTCTTTCATGGCTTTTGGAAAACTATCTTTACCCATGCCACCATATCCATGAACATGATTAATCTTTAACCCAGACTTTCTACTCCACTTGA
>JBJFHM010000023.1:0-2144 GCA_051893615.1 Oscillospiraceae bacterium | reverse complement strand
CTCCTTATACCTTTTTCAATATTATACCAAAAAATCCATTAAATGTCCACTCCCATTTTTTCACAAGGAGAACAAATTATCATTGACCGTCCAAAAGAACAAACATATACTATTGTTTCAAATATTGGATATGAAATCGATAGTGTTTTCTATAATGGTGAAGATGTTACATCACAATTGATTAATGGAACGTATACAGCAGAAGTGTAATCTCATATTAAGAATAGAAAAAATTCACACCAAAAATAGAAAAATATAGAAATGAATACCATTTTTTAAGGGATTTTTCGAGGAGTGGAAGTCTAATGATAGAACAGAAAGTAATAAACAAAAACGGAAAAGTGTTTACTAAAATAAAAACTTCTAAGAATATTAAATCCAGTTTTGAACAGTTCAGTCTATCTATGCTATTGAAAAATCATAAATGTATAGACAAATGGCACTCACGCCAATATAGATATCATCTAGTGGAAGGAAATACGTTGCAATAGTGTAACATTAAAGAAGTGTTTGTTAATGCTTATAGTCGTCTTGCGAAATATAAATACAAGTTAAAAATTACATGATATAATCTATCTATATGATAAGGAATATTGGAATTTAAACTTGTAAAATTTATGTAAGACTAAACATTAAAAAAATTAGCCAAAAAGCCCTCATCTCTTAGCAAAGCGTAGATGAGTGTTTTACAGAATTTTAAAAGTGTTCCTCTAAGAACACTTTTTCAGTTATTAAGATATAAAGTATCATGAACATATTATAAACGATTAGTATTTTTAAGTATCTATGGAACATTGCAATCTATGTTAAAATAAACTTTTAGTTAAAGAAACTTATCTGTTTTATAGGCCAAACTCTAACTATTACTCTGCCTATTATGAATTCATCAGCTATGCAACCTACCGTACTGGAACGACTATCTACAGAGATGGAACGATTATCACCCATTACGAAAATCCTATTATCTGGTACTTGATATGGTAACTCAATATCACATTCACCAAAAGATTTTTCATCTAAATAAGGTTCATCTAAGGCGACGTTGTTTACTAGTACCGTGCCATCTTCTTTGATGTTAATAATATCTCCGGCAACTCCTATAACTCTTTTTAAAAGAATTTTATTGTTAAAATAGAATGCAACGACATCACCACTTTTAAAGTTACTGCGTTTACTACACATAACAAGTTCATCATTCATTAAAGTTGGCGACATACTAGTGCCAGTTACACGCAATACTGGTAAGAATAGCATAGATATCAAGACAGCTATGGCAGCAACCACGATTAATGACGAAATAGTATTATATAATACTTTTCTAAAATCTTTCTTATATCTAATACGTTTTAGTTCATTTTCTAGTTGCTCAGGAGTTGGAAGATTTTCCTTTGAAATATTAAACTTTTTAACCATAGAATTTACCTCCATTTTTACTCATTAGTTAGAGGATATAATTTTTTCAACTGCTTTCATTATATTGGTAATATCTTCTTGAGAAAAATGAACTTTTTGATAGTTATCTAAACTTAACTTTAATCTTTCATTTTCTTGCCTAAGATTGTCTATCTCTTTACGCATATAGAATAATAGTTCTAGCAATTCATCTTTTTTTAATTTTTTTAATTCCTTATTGGTCATAGATAACACTCCCATGTGATATAATCCCACCATCTATGATTTTACTTAAATGGTGGGAATTTTTATATGAAATTATATTACTTCAAGATTTTCTATTCTATTGTATATATATTTGTATTATACTATATTATTTTTAGCTTGTCAATAGTTTTAAGTCATAGGAGTGGACAATAGCGTATTTAAAGAAAATCCACTAATCCAAGAAGAAACTCTTTGTTTTTATTTTTTAAGTTATATTGGTATTTTGCAAGACCAAAACGATTATAAGCATCAACAAATACTTCTAATACATTTTTTAGAGTTTCAAGTTTTCTTGAAAAGCACTTACTACGTCTAGCAAGAGTTGGAATATAATGCCTTAAATCTGAATTGATACTTTCTACTGTAAAAGTATCGTTTTTATTATGTGGATTATATATATGTTTTCCAAGATATACTATATCAATATATTCTGTATACCCATCAGTGCAATAATATTTTGCTTCTGGTGAATGGTCTACTATTTG
>JBJFHM010000022.1:0-47141 GCA_051893615.1 Oscillospiraceae bacterium | reverse complement strand
CTTGGTGATTAAAATGCTAGAAGTTCCTAAATCTATACCAATATCAATGTTTGCCATAGAGAACACCTCTTTCAAGGGTTAGACGTTAAGTCCAGCGACGTATCCAGTAGACCACGCCACCTGTAGATTAAATCCTCCAGTATAGGCATCAACGTCTATGACTTCTCCACTAAAGTATAAACCATCGATAAGTTTAGATGCCATAGTTTTAGGATTAATCTCTTTAACAGATACCCCACCACTAGTAATGATAGCTTCATTAAGTGGTCTAAAATCTTTAACAGTTATAGGAAATTTTTTAATAATATCCACCAATTTAGTGCGTTGTTCTTTAGTAATTTGATTTACCTTAATATCAAATGGGATACCTGTTAGTTTAATTATCACAGGAATTATTTTATTAGGTAACAATCTGTTCAGTGAATTTATAAATGTTTTGTTTATGTTCTCGGAAAAATCTCGTTGGATACGTTTATCTAAAACTTCACTGGAAAGAGCAGGTTTTAAATCTATAAAGATTTTATATCTATCTTGTTGCATCTTTGAAATGTGGGAACTAGCACTTAATACTAAAGGACCAGATATCCCAAAATGAGTGAATAGCATTTCACCCAATTCCGAATAGATACACTTATCATAATCCATTAAGTATAGTTTAACGTTCTTTAAGGATAATCCCATCAAATTGGAACAGTACTTTTCTTCTGTTATTATCGGCACTAGTGATGGCACTAACTTCACGATACTATGCCCTACAGATTGTGCAAACTTATAGCCATCACCAGTAGAGCCAGTAGAAGTATAAGACTTTCCACCTGTGGCAATTAACACACTATTAGATTTATAAACATTCTTATCAGTTTGGACGCCTTTGCAAACTTTCTCCTCTATGATTAAATCTTTTACTGTTTCTTCTATGATTTCTACTTTTAACCTTTTTAATTCCTTTTCAAGAGCCTTAGAAATATCCGTAGCCTTATCACTGATTGGAAAAACTCTGTTGCCACGTTCTGTTTTTAATGGAACTCCTAAACTTTCAAAGAAATTCATAGTATCTTGAGAAGAGAACGTAGAAAAAGCACTATACATAAACTTTGGATTTCTAGGAATGTTCTTTATCAATTCATCATTAGAGCAGTTATTAGTTACATTGCACCTTCCCTTTCCTGTTATGTTTATTTTTTTACCTATAAATCCATTCTTTTCTATGATTGCTACACGTTTTCCCAACCTAGCAGAAGTAATCCCTGCTATTGAGCCACTCGCACCACCACCAATGATTATTACATCAAAGTTCAAAGTTAATCCCTCCTATAGTTCTTCAGATTTATCATACACACCATATTCGTCCCAAATGTTTTCAAGAGTGGTAAACCTTTGAGCTATATCATCTTTTTTACTAAGACTGATAGCTACTAACAGAGCATTTATCAAAGATAGAGGGCCTGCTAAACTATCTACAAAAGAGTTCATATTACTTTCTGCTAACATGGTATATTTAGAAATCTTTGCTATAGGTGATGAGTAACTATCAGTAAGAGCGATAACTTTTGCATTTCTATCCGAGGCATACTGCAACGCCTTTAAAGTTTGAGTAGAGTACCTTGGAAAACTAATACCAATGATAACATCATTTTGATTAATCCTTAATACTTGTTGCAATACGTCTGTAGTCCCAGAAGATTGTATGTTCTTAACATCATCTAACATAAAACTTAGATAATATCCCAAAAACATAGCCAAAGGCTGAACACTACGTGAACCGATTATGTATACCTTTTTCGCATTAGATATAATATCTACAATACTTTGAAATTGCTCTCTAGATATTATCGAAGCAGTATCTCTAATACTTTCTATATCCATAGAGGTGACTTGTTCTAAAATGTCAGAGTTTTTATGTTTCTGTTCAGCTAAGTCCATACGTTGAACTAAAGTTAATTTACGTTTAGTCGTTTCCGAAAGTTCCTGTTGAAATTCAGGGTATCCTTCAAATCCAAGTTCATAGGCAAAGCGTACAGCAGTACTTTCGCTAACTCCAGCAGTTTCTCCTAATTTTAGAGCAGTCATAAAACTAGCCTTGTCATAGTTTTCAAGAATATAGTCAGCTATTTTTCTGTGTCCCTTCGACATCTTGGGATATAAATTTTTAATCTTAATAAATAAGGGGCAATCATCATAATTTCCCATAATATTTTATCCTCCATACATAATTCTATAAGTGAGAGACTAACTTTCCCAAAGAGAACGTTGTAACTTTTGAATAGCCTCTCTGCGTAATCTAGTTTGTTCTTCATCGATAATATACATTCCACCTTGGGAAACGATAACATCACCTTCACGACAATCTTGTGGAAGTTCACTCTTTTTGATTTCATAGTGATTAGCATTATCTTCTAAGATGGCATAGTCTCCTTCAAACCTATCAATAATTAACATAAAAAACACCTCTTAACTAACTATTTTGATTTTCGTATGTAATAGAAATGTCCGTGCCATTAGATACCATTTTAATAGTACCATCTACGTCAGTGCGATATATTTCAATGTTAGGCATAACTTCTTGAAGAGTATCAAAAGTCTTTTCGTGTGGGTGATTATACTTATTCCCTTCACCACAAGATATCACTGCATATTCTGGTTTGATAGCTTCTATAAACTCTTTACTACTAGCAGTATCACTGCCATGATGCCCAACTTTTAAAACGTCAACATCTTCAAGTAGATTATTTTCAATCATTTCACTTTCAGAAGTATTTGAAGCGTCTCCAGTGAATATAAACTTATTGTCACCATGTGTTAGTATAGTGACTACAGAATAGTCATTTAAGTCGGAATAGTCTGGAGAATTTGGAGCGACAATTTCGATAGTACAGTTACCCAAGTCATAGGTATCACCAACTTTAGCAGATGTAATTTTTAATCCTTTATTGGCAATGCTGTTCAAAAGATTTTCATAAATCTTAGTAGTTGGAATATCGTCATCATTTACGCTAGGCAATATAACTTTTTTAACGTCATAATCTGTGATAATGTCAGGCATACTACCTATATGGTCAGAGTGGGGGTGAGTTCCGATGACATAGTCAAGAACTTCAACACCATTTTCTGATAAATACTGTTCAATGATATCACTGTTACCACGTTCCCCTGCATCTATTAAGATGTTGTTATCATCTGTTTGGATTAATATACTATCTCCTTGCCCAACGTCTATAAAAGATACTTTCACTTCTCCAAATTCGTCTTGTGTTGATGTAGTTGTGGTATTATCATCTACGAATTCTATTTCACATGATGTCAAAAACAATAATGGAATAATAGACATCATAGTTATAAACCTATTTTTTAACAATTAAAAGACCTCCTTAAATTAGTCAGTAAACTCCATATCACAGTAGAAAGCAGTGTTTCCATTAGTGCCAAAGTATATTGCTCCCATGTACTCATCAAATAGTTGGATTATGCCATAACTTTTATAAGCATCTATGAAACTGTTGTAATCCACGTTATGGATTAGAACTTTCTTAAAATTTTTCCTAAAGTGATGATTATGTATACACTTTTTTAATCCTAAAACTTGAGGTAAATATATATAAATCTCATTCCAAAACTTAGAGTTATCTAAACTTAAAACGATATTATGTTTTCCCATACTATCTTGTATTAGATAACTTTGAATGAACTCTAACCAATTACTATATGAAAACTTATCATCTAAACTATATTCTTCAGTGAAATAGATACTCCTAACAAATAGATGACAAAACACTTCTTGAATATTCATGTCATCAGTGATATTCATTTCAAACCATTCAAACATATAACCTTGAACGTGAAAATCATTATAATTGGTTAGAACTTTAACATCTTTAGATAAGTCTACTTTAGAGCATAAGTCTGCAAAGAGTTCAACATTATTGAATAACTCACTAATTTGATTTAAAATATTAACCATTTTTACCATTTAATTTCCTTTCAGTCCATTGTGATTTAGTTATGAGTATCTCTCTAGGTTTAGAACCTTGTGCAGGTCCAACTATACCCAATTCGCAAATTTCGTCCATGATACGTCCAGCCCTAGCATATCCGAGTTTTAGCCTACGTTGTAACATCGATGTTGATGCTTGTCCATTTTCCATAATTAAATCTATAGCACGTTCTACTAAATCTTCATCACTGTTAGGGATAATATCATCACTACTACTGGAAGATTTGCTACCTTTTTCAACAGGGACAGCCTTTTCAATCTCTTCCATGATGTTGTTACTATATTCGGCTTCAAAGTCTTGTTTGATAAAGTCCACAGTGTTCTCAATGTCTTTAGGTGATACCCAACACCCCTGAACCCTTAAAGGCTTTTGCATACCCGTTGGAAAGTACAACATATCACCTTGACCTAGAAGTTTTTCAGCTCCATTAATATCTATAATCGTGCGACTATCTATAGCAGACATTACGGAGAGTGCTATTCTACTTGGAATGTTAGCTTTAATCAATCCAGTAATGATATCTACAGTAGGACGTTGAGTAGCAATAATTAAGTGCATACCTGCAGCACGAGCCATCTGTGCTAACCTACAGATAGCCTCTTCAACGTCACCTTTAGCGACCATCATTAAGTCGGCGAGTTCATCAATGGCTATGACTATTTGAGGTAACTTTTCACCAATACCAGTCTCTTCAACCTTTTGATTGTAACCAGTTAAATCTTTTACCTTGTTATCTGCAAAAGTTTGATACCTTTTTAACATCTCTTGTACTGCCCAATTTAAAGCACCAGTAGCTTTTTTAGGGTCTGTGACCACTGGAATTAATAGATGTGGTATTCCAGAATAGTGTTGAAACTCAACTATTTTAGGGTCTATCAATATGAATTTAACTTCATCGGGAGTAGCGTTATATAAGATACTCATAATTATAGAATTTGTACATACTGACTTACCTGAACCAGTAGCACCAGCAATGATAACGTGAGGCATCTTAGCAATATCACCTACGATAACTTTACCTCCAATATCTTTACCTACTACAAAAGCCAATTTACTTTTTTTCTTTTTAGATTTAAATTCATCACTTTCAAGAAGTTCTCTAATAGATACAATATCTTTGGTATTGTTAGGCACTTCCACGCCTATAGCAGACTTTCCTGGGATAGGTGCTTCCATCCTAACTCCCGAAGTAGCTAGATTTAGAGCTATATCATCAGCCAAACCTGTAATTTTTGATACTTTAATTCCCGATTGTGGTTGTACTTCATATCTAGTAACGGCAGGGCCTCTACTGATACCCACAATATTTGCTTTGGCTTGAAAACTTTCAAGAGTTTCAATTAATTTTTTAGCAGTGGTTTCGAGTTCCTGTTTAGATACTTTGCTACCACTATTATTTAATCCATTTTCTAACAGTTCAGTAGATGGACACTTATAGACATACTTCTTTTTTCTTTTAGGAGTACTCTTAGTTTTGATAGGAACTTCTTCTACATCTTGATGATTGTTAGTATTATTATCTTCTATTATTTCAATATCGATATTATTATCATTGTTAAAAGTAGTTTCACTAGGAATAGAGTTTAAAAGCATATCGATGTCAGGGTCACCAGTATCGGTAGTATTGGTAACGTTATTGATAAGAAGTTTTTTGTTAGTAGTATTATCATCATCTATAGATGGTTTATCTTTATATTGTGGACACTCTTCTATATTGTCTTCGCTGTCTTCGTCGTCCTCGTCGTCGATTTCTTTATAATCAAAGAAAGTTTCATCAATCTTATTTTTGATTTTTTCAAAAGCTTTAGATGTAACTTCCGAAATGTGTGCAAACTTGTCTTCAAGAGAAGTTTTAGTATCGTTTGGACTATCGTCAAGGTCGTTAGGAAGGATATCATCAAGAGAGATTTTGGAAACATCTTCATCTAATTGAGATTTTTTCTTATTATAAGATTTCTTTTTACTTTTCTTAATACCTAAATTTTCAGGGACGGTATCGTCATCACCTGAAAAGAAATTAAAGTTTACTTCGGAGAAACTTTCTTTAATCTTGATAAGAGGCTTTTTAATCAAATCGACGATACCTAAAAGAGAAGTGTTAGTTAAAAACATCAAGATTACAGCAATACACAATAACATGATAATTCTAGCACCAGTCTTGCCAAAAATAGTCAATAGAGTTAATCCTATTAATAAGCTGATAACTCCCCCACCTTTTAAGTCGATGGAATTGTTATATATGTATTTAGTAATGGCAGAAAAGGTATTACCCTGAATATCCGAAAAGAAGAAGATTTCAAAAAATCCACTAATGACTAACAATCCTAAAGCACATTCGCATAGTACTCTAAGGATAGTATTATTAGGCTTGTTTTGTGCTAAAAGTACTGCAACTATTCCAACCATAAAAGGAACGATAAATGATGTTACTCCAAAAACTCCCCTGTAGACTTCGTGCATAATTGCCCAACCATCTGACCCCTTTATAAACGTTAATAATAGCAATAAAACTCCCAATGCAAATAGTAAAATGGCCCAAAATTGATTTTGTTGATTGGTTTGACTACTCTTCTTCTTGTTGTTAGATTTCTTTTTAGAATTATTTTTATTGTCTTTTTTGTTATTATCTGCCATTTTAGAACCTCCTAGAAAAAATCAATAATAGATAACTAACAACTAAACTTTTAATTACCATTTATCAACCATTGATTAACTTCTAAATTAATATAAGGGCGGATATTCTCCGCCCAACACTATGTATTTTATCAAGTTAAATATTCTATGATACCAACTCCAGTAACGTGTTCGATAATTCCACAAGTAATAACACTTAAACCCAATACTAAGGTATACACAGCAAAAACCTTGAATTTGTTGGAATTTATCAACCAAGATACCATCTTAATTGCACATATGCCAACTACTGCAGATACTACAAAACCTACTACTATTGGAAGAAATTCTATATCTAAACCTAATTCTAAAGCATCTTTTAGTTCTACAAGACAACCTGCTAATATGGTAGGTATACCTAAGATAAAAGAATACTGTACGGCAGTTTCTCTCTTTAGATTTCTAAACAATCCACCACATATGGTAGAACCTGAACGTGATACTCCTGGGAATAACGCTCCTGCTTGAAATAGCCCAATTATTATAGCATCTTTTAAAGTGATGTCCCCTGCATCTTTAGTTAGCTTCTTTACGGGTATATTGTCGGAAGTGAATAGTATGAACGATGTATACAAGAACAGACAACCTAATATTATTAAGTTTTCTCCAGCTTTTTCAAAGATATCCTTTATTGGATAAAACGGAATTAACAATACTAAAGAGACTATTAACATATAAATCATATTACGCTGAGGTGTTCGAGTTTCAGTATCTTTAAGAGTGAACTTTCCAGAAAAGATATCTTTAAAAATTGCTCCCAACTCTTTAAACAATGGCTTGATAGTATCCCAAAAAGCCACAAACACAGCAACCAGTGTACCTAAATGCAAGATTACTAAAGTAAAAGTTGCTTCATCTGTAGACTTTCCCGTTAAGTGTGAATATAATGTTAGATGTCCTGAACTAGATACAGGTAAAAATTCCGTTAAACCTTGAATGACTGCTTGAATGATTGCATCTAAAATATCATGCAACATGATTAAATAAATCACCCTTTCAAATAATACTTAATAGACTAATAATGAATAATTAATGAATTAAGGCATCTATTAATTATTCATTATTATAGTTTGATTATGAATATCTATCCTCAGATTTTTCAATAAGAGAGTACAAGCAATCTAAAGCGTCAGAAAGTCCTCCAAGACTATCTATTAAGCCTATATCCACTGCAGATTTGCCATCTAAGACAGTACCAATATCTAAAACTAGCTCATCTCTATTAAAGAGCAAATTTTTTAAATCAGTTTCCGAAACTCTGCTATTATTGGATATGAACTTAACTATCCTATCTTGCATACGATTGAGCCAATTCAAACTTTGAGGAACTCCCAAGACTAAGCCATTAATCCTAACGGGGTGTACGGTCATAGTAGCAGATGGCACTATAAAAGATTTATCAGTACAGACAGCCAAAGGCACTCCAATAGAGTGACCTCCTCCAACTACCAACGAAACTGATGGTATTTTCATTCCTGCAATAAGTTCAGCAATTCCAAGACCTGCTTCAACGTCGCCACCTGCTGTATTTAAGATTAATAACAATCCCTTGATATTTCTATCTTGTTCAATGGCCGTCAAAAGTGGTATAAGATGTTCATACTTGGTCGTCTTGTTATTAGATGGAAGTGTATAATGTCCTTCAATCTGTCCGATTATGGTAACACAACTAATTGGATACTTTGCATTACTCGTAGGATATTCACCAATCTTTTCTAAGACTTCGACCTTTTCTAAATCTTCGTTAGTTTCCTCTATATTATCATTATCTTCATTATCTTGATTGCACATAGTAAAAATCCTTTCATATAGAATATACTTAATCATTAATAATATAGTATATCCCATACCGTGGATTAATATTCAAAAAAATGGTGTAATCACCTAATATATTGTAACATTACATACCGTAATTGTCAAGAAAAAAATAAAATATCATTAACTCTTAGATTTTCTAAATCTAGAATATTTAAAAAGTCATCTCTATGTTAATAGAAACCCAAAGAAATAGGCGAAAGATTTTTCTATAAAACCAGTCGCCTAGATACCTATTTCTTATTACCTACAGAGATACGATTTAAAGCACGTTTAAGTTTTAAGTCTGCATACTTAAACTCTTGGTCACTTTGATGTTCTTGAAGTTTTCTTCTAGCATCTTCTTCGGAGCGTTTAGCCCATTGTAAGTCTATTTCGTCAGCCCACTCACAGGCAGACGCTAAAATAGTTACTGTATTATTAAATACTTTTATAGTCCCAGAAGATACTGCTACTTCTTTGATATCATTGTTTGAGAACTTTATCTTCATTTCACTTGATGGCAATATGGCACAATAATTTATATGATTTGCTAAAATTCCAACCATACCTTCAGTAGTTCTCACTGTAACTTGAACTACTTCACCATCAAAGAAGACCCTTTCAGGTGTGATTACTTTAAGTTTAAAAGTACTCATTATTTACCACCTTTTGCCTTTTCGATAACATCATCAATAGTACCTGCAAATAAGAAAGCACTTTCAGGTAAGTCGTCATGTTTACCTTCAATGATTTCTTTAAATCCACGGATAGTTTCCTTAATAGGTACATACTTACCTTTAAATCCAGTGAACTGTTCGCCTACAAAGAACGGCTGTGATAAAAAACGCTGAATTTTTCTAGCACGATTTACTGTCAACTTGTCTTCATCAGAAAGTTCGTCCATACCCATAATGGCTATAATGTCTTGAAGTTCAGTATATCTTTGTAAGATGTTCTGTACCTGTCTAGCTACTTGATAATGCTCTTGACCTACGATATCAGGAGATAAAATCCTTGAGGTACTTTCCAAAGGGTCTACTGCTGGATATATTCCTAATGATGCTATGTTTCTTGAAAGTACTGTAGTAGCATCAAGATGGGCGAAAGTAGTCGCAGGGGCAGGGTCTGTGAGGTCATCTGCTGGAACGTAAACTGCTTGTACCGAAGTTATAGAACCTTTATTAGTAGAAGTAATCCTTTCTTGTAAAGCACCCATTTCAGTTGCCAAAGTAGGTTGATATCCTACTGCAGATGGCATACGTCCTAACAATGCAGAAACTTCGGAACCTGCTTGTGTAAATCTAAAGATGTTATCTATAAATAGCAATACGTCTTGATTTTCTCTATCTCTAAAGTATTCAGCCATAGTCAAACCAGAAAGAGCCACTCTCATTCTAGCTCCAGGAGGTTCATTCATCTGTCCGTATACTAAGACCGTCTTGTCAATAACTCCACTTTCTTGCATTTCGTTATAGAGGTCGTTACCTTCACGAGTACGCTCACCAACGCCAGTAAATACCGATATACCACCATGTTGATTAGCTACGTTATTAATCAACTCTTGAATTAATACAGTCTTACCAACACCAGCACCACCAAATAGCCCAATCTTGCCACCTTTTAAGTATGGTGCTATCAAATCTATTACCTTGATACCAGTCTCTAACACTTCATTAGAGGCAGTCTGTTCCTCATATGATGGGGCTTCTCTATGGATAGACCATCTTTCACCACTGCCAGTGAAAGGCTTTTCGTCTACGGGTTCGCCCAAGATATTGAATATTCTACCTAAAGTTTCTTTACCAACAGGTACTTGGATAGGTTTACCCGTATCTATAGCGTCCATGCCACGAACTAGACCGTCCGTAGAACTCATAGCGATACATCTAACGATATCATCGCCAATATGTTGAGCTACTTCAATAGTCAACTTAACGCCATGATTATCTATTTCTATTGCGTTCAGTAGTTTAGGAAGATTATCCTTAGAAAACTTAACGTCTACGACTGCACCGATAATCTGTACTATTTTACCAATATTTCGCATATTAAAAAAATTCCTCCCTTTTTTGATTAGTATTTAATAACGAATAGTTAACAATTCCTAATATTAGGATTATTAACTATTCATCATTAATCTATAATTATTAATTGTAAGTTACTCTACACTAGATGCACCACCGACAATCTCAGTAATCTCTTGAGTAATAGCCGACTGTCTAGCACGATTATATTGAAGTGATAAGTTATCAATCATTTGAGTAGCATTATCGGAAGCATTTTCCATAGCCACACGCCTAGAAGCCTGTTCTGAAGCAAAACTATCAACGACGGTACAATAAATCATTCCTGCTATATACTTAGGGATTAACATTTCCAAGACACTCTCTGCTGATGGTTCAAATTCAGTTATAGATTTCAGTGTTCCTGATACCATAGGTTTATCTTCAAGGTTTGGAATGGGTAAAAGAGTTATCATTCTAGGTTCTTGCAATAAAGGTGATACATAGTTAGTATATATTAATTCAATAGTATTTATCTTATGAGATTTGAATAGTTCCATAATCTTATCGGTCATACGTTCAGCTTTGTGTATTTGAAAATGTTCAGCAATACCAACATAACTATTAAATATAGGATAAGAACGCTTTTCAAAATATTCAACCGATTTTTTTCCTATTGGTAATATCATAACGTTTCCATCAACTTCATTGATACGTTTTTCAGCCATCTTCAGAACGTTACCATTGAAACCACCTGCAAGACCTCTATCTCCTGCTATTACTATCAGTAAAACTGACGCTTTCTCCGTAATGGGAGTAGTATACACACTTTTAGGACTTTCCATAGACGTTTGAGTAATCATTTCATACATGGATTGAAAGTATTCTTGACAAGCATCTGCACGTTCTTTGGCTCTTCTTAATTTAGAAGATGCTACTAATTCCATAGCTTTGGTAATCTGCATAGTACTCTCAACGGATTTTATTCGCCTCTTGATGTCTTTCATGTTGGACATAAAAAATCACCTCCAACTAGCTCAGACCGTTAAGATACTTTTTAACGAAATCACTTAAAGCACCCTTTAGATTTTCCTCATTTTCCTTAGTTAAATCTTTGGTAGTACTAATAGAAGATATTATATCTGGGTGAGTAGTATCTATATACTCAAATAAATCCCTTTCAAAGTCTCTAACCTTATTCACTGGAATTTCGTTGAGATAATCATTTACTACAGCATATATGATAATAACTTGATGCTCAACCGTTACAGGTGAATTTTTATCTTGTTTAAGAACTTCTACTATTCTTTCACCCTTGTCAAGTCTATCCTTGGTATCCTTATCCAAATCCGAGCCAAACTGCGAAAAAGATTGTAACTCTCTAAATTGAGAATATAGCAACTTCAATGAACCCGATACCTTTTTCATAGCTTTAATCTGTGCAGAAGAACCAACCCTAGATACTGAAATACCTGGATTTACTGCTGGTCTTACACCTGAATTGAATAAGTCCGTTTCAAGAAATATCTGACCATCTGTAATGGATATTACGTTGGTTGGAATGTATGCAGATACATCTCCTGCTTGGGTTTCTATTATAGGAAGTGCTGTCAATGAGCCTCCACCATAGTTTTCATTAAGAGAACAAGCACGTTCAAGTAATCTTGAATGTAGATAGAAGACATCACCTGGATAAGCCTCACGTCCTGGAGGACGTTTCAATAGTAATGAGAGTGTTCTATAGGCTACGGCGTGTTTAGATAGGTCATCATATACGCAAAGGACATCTTTTCCCTTATTTAAGAAATACTCACCTATAGTAACACCCGAATATGGTGCTATATACTGTAAAGGTGCTAATTCAGAAGCCGTCGCAGATACTACAATAGTATAACTCATAGCATCGGCTTTTTCAAGAGTTTCAACTACGTTAGCAACCGTAGAACGCTTTTGACCTATGGCTACGTAGATACAGATAACGTCTTTACCTTTTTGATTTATGATAGTATCTAATGCGATAGAAGTCTTACCTGTCTGTCTATCACCTATGATTAACTCTCTTTGACCTCTACCTATAGGTATCATGCTATCTATAGCTTTGATACCAGTCTGTAAAGGCTTATGCACTGATTTCCTAGTAATGATACCTGGAGCAATCTTTTCAATAGGAGCAGTTTCCTTAGTTAAGATTATTCCCTTACCATCTATAGCATGACCTAAAGCGTCTACTACCCTGCCAAGCATTTCTTCGCCTACTGGAACGGATACTATACTACCAGTCCTTTTTACTGTTGAGCCTTCTTTGATGTCGGTATCCGAACCGAGCATAACTGCACCTACAAACTCTTGTTCAAGGTTTAGAGCCATTCCATAGATACCATTATCAAACTCTAACAACTCACCAGACATACAGTTTTCAAGTCCATAAATTCTAGCGATACCATCACCGACGGTCATAACAGTGCCGACATCGTCTAATTGAACTTTGTTTTTATAGTCTTTAATCTGTTGTTTGATAATGTTAGTAATTTCATCTGGACGTAAATTCAAAAAATATACCTCCCTTAAATTAATGTTTGTGTAACTGTTTAGATAGGTCCTTAAACCTACTCTTGATACTGTCATCGATAACAGTATTATCATACTTTAAGATAATTCCACCTAAAATAGATTTATCGATAGTTTCAACAATGTTGATGTTTTTACCCGTCTTTTTCGCAAGTTTGGAGACTATTCCCTTACGAAGTTCCTCCGTTAAAGGAATACAAGTAATGACCTCTACTCGCAGTACATTGTTGATTTTATTGTATTGGTTAGAAAAATCCTGTTGGATTTCACAGAATAAATCCATACGATTTTTTTCCGAAAGTAGACACATAAAGTTGAATACTAATTCATTACAGCCATTTTGAAATACTGCTTTCAGCATAGATATTTTTTCAGCAGTATCAACTATAGGTGAAGATAGTATCTTTAAAAACTCGTCTTGAGATTTGAATATAGTGGAAATTTGTACTAAATCGGTATGAACTTCTTCTAAAAGATTTTCTTCCACACTGAGTTGAAACAGTGCATTTGAATATACTTTAATAACATCACTCATAGCCTAACCACCTAATTTTGATTGATAAAGTCTTTAATGAACTTTTCATGGTCAGTCTTATTGATTTCTCTTTCAACGACCTTTTCAGCCATAAGAATAGCCATGTCAGAAATTTCATCTTGAAGCTCAGCTTTAGCCTTTTTGATTTCTCTTTCAGTTTCAGAGTTAGCCTTTTCAATTATGTGTTGAGCCTCACTTTTAGCATTAGCCACTATTTCATCTGAACGGGTTTGAGCTTTCTTAACTGCATTTTGTACGATTTCGGCACTTTCTTCTTTAGCACCTGCCATGAGTTCTGTATACTTTGCTTCTAATTGGTTAGCTTTTTCCATAGTCTCATCGGCAGATTTATAAGTATTAGATACTTCATTCTGTCTATCTTCTAATACCTTATTAACCCTACCAAATAGAAAATGTTTTAAAACCAAAAATAGTATTAGAGTATTGATTAACGTAAATAGTATACTACCAACATCTATTGATAAAAAGTCAAGCATTAAAACTTGATACCTCCTGTTCTTTAAAATTAATCTTTGAACAGTTAAGGATTAAAGTTGTCCAATAAATGGATTGATAAATAGTAAAATCAAAGCGACTACGAAACCGTAAATACCTGTAGATTCTGCAACGGCACAACCGATAAACATTGTCGAAGTTACTGAACTTTTAGCCTCAGGTTGTTTTGCAATAGCTTCACAAGCTTTACCTACTGCGAAACCTTCACCTATACCAGGACCTATACCTGCTATCATAGCTAAACCAGCACCGATTGCTGATGCTGCTAATACGATTGCTTTTTCCATAAAAACATACCTCCAAAAGAATTTACTTTTTTATTTTTTTAAAATTTTGAAATATGCTACTCTTCTTTAGAGTAACCATCGCCGATAAACGCCATAGATAGACTTATAAAGATATATGCTTGCATAAATCCACTAAATAGGTCGAAGTATACTGATAGTACTGCTGGAATTCCAATAGTAAATATCGGAATACTTAAACCGAGGGCGTTGGAAAGTCCAGTAAGAGCAAAATATATTAGACTAGTTATTATCATACCACCTGCTATATTTCCAAAGTGACGGAAGCCCATCGATATAGGTGTAGCAATCTCACTGATAATATTAAGTGGTGCCATAACGAATATTGGTGAAAAATAGCTCTTAATATATCCACCAAGTCTATTAGTTTTAATCTTGGCATAGATGATAAAGAAGAAAGTTATCAAAGCCCAAGTTATGGTAGTGTTAAAATCTGCAGTAACAGAACGTAGACCGACCATACTGATTAAACTTCCTAAGATGGAATAGCTGAATAAGGTAGCAATGTATGGAGCATATCCTCTATGATTTTTACCCATATTTTCATCTACTAACTTGTTTACAGTGGTAACAATCCATTCAGCGATAGCCTGTTTCTTAGATGGGACTTTCTTCATATCATGAGTTATCCAAAGGACGAAAACGGTAATTAAGGCGATTACTAGCCAACCTAAAACTATGGTTTCTGAAATGTTGATGGTTAAGCCACCAACATTAAAACTCCAAACTATTTTAGGGCCAGTGACGTTTATTTCCGTAACGCCAGTTAAAAACTTACTCACATTTTAGCAACTCCTTTCCTTTTTATTGTTTATGATGCTCTTTAAAGTGTATAACACTCTAGGATAGAACAACGGTATTATAACCCCACAAGGATTAATAATCTTGACTTTCGTTGCAAAATAAAAAGCACAACCAATAAGTAAATATCTTAAAAGATATCCACACATTAATCTAGCTTTATTATTGCCATACTTTATAGCATTATCAAGGTCACGTCTTAAAAGGTTAAGATTTATGAATAAAATTCCAGTGCCTAGTAGTAATCCGACAAGCACAGAAATATTCATCTTTAATATCAAGGAAATCACAAAGATGATTGCATTTAAAATGCATGAACCTTTAAAAAGATATAAACATTCTTTATTAAAATCTTTATCATTCAAAGTGAAATCACCTCCATGGTTAAGAATATCAATACCGTTGATTATAAACATTATATAGTATATCACAATAGTTAAAATTTTTCAATAACCAATTTGTAAATATTGAGTATATTATTCAACATAATTATTTTTATTATTTATTAATTATCATAGTTACATTATAAACCCCTTTAGATTAAAATATCATTAAAAAGAATTATCGATATTAAGAAGATTACTTTAAAAATATGAAAGATACTCTTAATGTATCATTCAAATATATCGTTTAAGGATAACGAATATTAACTATCTTAAAAAAATAATCAAAAAAATATGAAACGTATAAGGATATCACTTTCAAAATTTAAGATATTTGCAATAACAACTTTCATAAAAAAATTTTTTGAAAAATTTCCTAATAATACTTGAAAAAATTAAGTTTTAGTGGTATAATTCTAAACATAAACGTTGTTACTTTGGAATTTTAAAAAAAAAATCTAACGTGTAACGTGATATATGGCTTTATTAATATATGTTTAGGAGGATTTTCAAAATGGCTTTAACAAATGAATATCTTGTTGGCGTTTTAGAAAACGTAAAGAAAAGAAATCCAGGTGAACCTGAATTCATTCAAGCAGTTACAGAAGTTCTTGATAGTCTACAACCTGTCGTAGAAAGAAGACCTGACTTGGTAGAAGCTGGTGTTATCGACAGATTGGTTGAACCTGAAAGACAAATCATCTTTAGAGTACCTTGGGTAGATGATAATGGCAAAGTACAAGTAAATAGAGGTTTTAGAGTTCAATTCAACTCTGCAATAGGTCCATACAAGGGTGGTATTAGATTGCACCCATCTGTATATAGTGGCATTATCAAGTTCTTAGGATTTGAGCAAATCTTTAAAAATAGCTTAACAACCCTACCAATGGGTGGTGGTAAAGGTGGTTCTGACTTCGACCCTAAGGGCAAGAGTGATGGTGAAATCATGCGTTTTTGTCAAAGTTTCATGACAGAACTATGCAAACACATCGGCCCAGACTGCGACGTTCCTGCTGGTGATATTGGTACTGGTGCTAGAGAAATAGGTTATATGTTTGGTCAATACAAGAGAATTAGAAATGAATTTACTGGTGTTCTAACTGGTAAAGGTCTAACTTTCGGTGGTTCCTTGGCTAGAACTGAAGCTACTGGTTATGGTCTATGCTACTTCACTGATGAAATGCTAAAGGCTAATGGTAAAGATTTCAAAGATAAAACTGTCGTAATTTCTGGTTCTGGTAACGTTGCTATCTATGCTACTCAAAAAGCCACTGAATTAGGTGCTAAGGTTGTAGCTCTATCAGATTCTAATGGTTATATCTATGATAAGAACGGTGTAGATTTAGCTCTAGTTAAGCAACTCAAAGAAGTTGAAAGAAAGAGAATTAAAGAATATATCACAACTCACCCAGAAGCTGAGTATCATGAAGGTTGTAGTGGTATTTGGTCTATTCCTTGTGATATTGCTCTACCATGTGCTACTCAAAATGAAATCAATAAAGAAAGTGCTGAACTTCTAGTTAAGAATGGTTGTTTCGCAGTAGCTGAAGGTGCTAATATGCCATCTACACCAGAAGCTATTGAAGTATATCTAGCTAATGGTATTCTATATGGACCTGCTAAGGCTGCTAATGCTGGTGGTGTTGCTACTTCTGGTCTTGAAATGACACAAAATAGTCAACGTCTACCTTGGACTTTTGAAGAAGTTGATGCTAAGTTACATGATATCATGAAGAGTATCTTCAAATCTTGTGATGAAGCTGCTAAGGAATATGGTCTAGAAGGCAACTATATGGCTGGTGCTAATATTGCAGGTTTCTTGAAAGTTGCTGAAGCTATGAAAGCTCAGGGTTGCGTATAATAGCCAATTAATTTTGAAAATCAATAAAGATGCTTATATTAAAAGTCCCTTGCGTTTGCAAGGGATTTTTTTACTTACTTATCATTAAATTGAAAAATTTCTTCAAGGTAATGTATCAAATCATATAGTGGCTTAGGGATAAAACACATAACACTATTTTAATCTGTTAGATTGCACTTACAAACATACTTTATTCCATCATCTACTATGGAATAGATAAAATACTTTAAAGTATTATCCATAAAAAGTCCCCTTTCTCGATTACAGTATACCAAATTAAGATAGAAAAATCAAACAATCTAAAAAATAGATTTAATTATTAAAATCCCTTGAAAAAGCCTCAAAAAAAAGGTATAATTATATTGATATATTCTAGTATCAAAAATTATATTTAAGGAGATTTCTAATCATGAATAGAGATTATAAAACTCAAATGGAAGCAAGTAAGAAAGGAATTATCACACCTGAAATGGAAATAGTCGCTCAAAAGGAGAACGTTGATGTTAATCAATTGCGTGAATGGGTTGCGTGTGGTCAGGTGTGTATACCTTGTAATATCAATCATAAAGCGTTATCACCAGAGGGCATAGGCACAGGATTAAGAACTAAAATCAATGTAAACTTAGGCATCTCAGGAGATTGCAAAAACTATGACGTTGAAATGGAAAAAGTTAAAATGGCTATCGATTTTAAATGCGAAGCCATCATGGATTTAAGTAACTACGGTAAGACTAATACTTTCCGTCAACAGTTAATAGATATGTCCCCTGCTATGATTGGCACAGTTCCTATGTATGATGCTATTGGTTATCTTGAAAAGGATTTACTAGAAATCACTGCACAAGATTTCTTAAAAGTAGTAGAAGCTCATGCTAAACAGGGTGTGGATTTTATGACTATCCATGCAGGTATCAACAAGAGAAGTATTGAGGCTTTTAAACGTCAAGGTAGAAAGATGAACATCGTATCTCGTGGAGGTTCTTTACTATTCGCTTGGATTGAAATGACTGGAAATGAAAATCCATTCTATGAGTACTACGACGAAGTACTAGAAATCTTAAGAGAGTATGACGTTACTATCAGTTTAGGTGATGCTTTACGTCCAGGTTGTATCGCAGATAGCACCGACGCAGGACAGATATCTGAACTTATCGAACTTGGAAACCTAACTAAACGTGCTTGGGATAAGGACGTTCAAGTTATGGTTGAAGGTCCTGGACATATGGCTATGAATGAAATCGAAGCAAATATGAAACTTCAAAAAAGATTATGTCACAATGCTCCATTCTATGTATTAGGACCTCTAGTAACTGATATCGCCCCTGGATATGACCATATTACATCTGCAATAGGTGGAGCTATAGCAAGTATGAACGGTGCAGATTTTCTTTGCTATGTTACTCCTGCAGAACATCTAAGATTACCAGACGTCAACGACGTTAAAGAAGGTATTATAGCATCAAAAATCGCTGCCCATGCAGGTGACATCGCTAAGGGTATACCACACGCTAGGGATATCGATAACAAGATGGCTGAGGCTCGTCAAGTTGTCGATTGGGAAGAAATGTTCAAATACGCCATAGACCCTGAAAAAGCTAGAAGATACTTTGAAAGTACTCCTCCAGCAGATAGACATACTTGCTCCATGTGTGGTAAGATGTGTGCCGTTAGAACTACTAATAAAATCTTAGCAGGTGAAAAAGTTGAATTTTGTACAGAAAAATAGTCTGAACTGTACTTAATTTAACTGATAATATTATAATTCTATATCTTTACGATTAATTATATAAATCTAAACGGAGCGATATCAAAAAGATATCGTTCCGTTAAAAATATAGAAAGTGGTGATTTTTTTGAGTGATGTTAGTTTAATAGATAAAAAATCTAATACGAACATTATCCATAAATTTTTAGAAAAGTATGGTGGTACTCAGTACTACAACATTATAACTGATATCCAATATACGTTTTTTAAAGATATTGAATATATCTATATTGATAATAAAAACGTATCTACTATAGGAGTGGTCGGCAATGATGCTACCGATTTCTTTCATTTGACTATCTCTTCTAAGGGAGAGATTTATATCTATGAGTTAAAACAAAAAATATCCACCATTGATGACTTTTTTAAAACTATATCCTCAAATAGTTTAGATATCGTTGCAGATATCAACCCTAAAACTTATGATGTATTAAAATCTATGGGGTGGTACGAATATAGAAATATAGATATTTCTAACTTAATTGATGGTATCACAGATGAGAATATAGAACTATTTCCTAAAGCATTAGAATTTTATCAAGAGTTTTATAACTTAAAAGATTTTATCTATATTGAAGACAATCTTCAATATAAGATACATACTCTTAGTAGGTATGAAATCCTAAGATTAATTCATCATCAAAATAAGATTGATTACTTTCCTATATTCTATGTAGACTATCCTAATGGAATATACTATTATAATATCTATGAAAATGGAAGAATTTATAATATTGATGGCTCTTTTATTGGAAGTAATCCAATAGAGGCGTTCAATACTATTCTAAAAAAATTTTATCTTTGAAGGAGTTAGATATGCTAAATAAAAATAGATGTATCTTATATGGTATCACAGATAGAACTTGGCTAAACGGTCGCACTCTTGAAGATGTTGTAGAACAATCTTTAATAGGTGGTGTAGATATCATTCAACTTAGGGAAAAAAATCTTGATTTTAACGCTTTTTTAGATAGTGCTATCAAGATTAAAAGACTTACTGATAAATATCAAGTTCCATTAATAATCAACGATAATATAGATGTGTGTATACAATCTAATGCTGATGGCGTTCACCTTGGGCAAGGCGATACCCCTCTAATTAAAGCTAGAGAAATCTTAGGTAACGATAAGATTATAGGAGTTACTGCAAAGACTATCGAACAAGCTCAAAAAGCAGAACTCAACGGTGCGAATTATATCGGAGTGGGTGCAATGTTCGGTTCTACTACCAAAAAAGATGCTATCCCATTGACTTTTGAACAACTCGCAGATATTAGAAAATCTGTAACTATTCCGATAGTGGCAATAGGTGGCATCAATGCTGATAATGTTCAAAATTTCAAAAACACTGGTATAGATGGTATCACAGTAGTATCGGCAATCTTCGGGCAGAATGATATTAAATCTGCTACGGAAAACTTATTAGATAAAATATCAAAATTTTGATATCGGGAGTGATTTTTATGAATACAATGCTAACCATAGCAGGTTCGGATAGTATCGGTGGAGCAGGTATCCAAGCAGATATTAAAACTGCTCTATCTTGTGGAGTGTACTCTATGAGTGTGATAACTTCCGTTACTGCACAGAATACTATTGGAGTTCAAGGTATACACGACATTCCTAAAGATTTCGTATCTAAACAGATTGATAGTGTATTTACTGATATCTTCCCTGATGCTATAAAAATAGGAATGGTATCTAATACAGATATTATTGAAACCATATCCGAAAGGTTACAACACTATCAAGCAAAGAATATCGTTTGTGATACTGTAATGGTATCCACTAGTGGAAAAAAGTTGATTTCCGAAAATGCTATTGATACTTTAAAATCTGTATTAATTCCACTATCCACTGTGATAACTCCAAACATTCCAGAAGCTGAAGTTTTAAGTGATATGAAAATTAAATCTAAAGATGATATGGTTATCTCTGCTGAAAAGATATCCAAATTTTATAAAGGTAATATCTTAATTAAGGGTGGACATCTTTGCGACTGTGCCAACGATTTACTATATAAATCCAATGGTGATATAGTTTGGTTTGAAAACATCAAAATAGATAACCCGAACACTCATGGAACAGGTTGCACTCTATCCAGTGCGATAGCTAGTAACCTAGCTAAAGGAAAATCCATTGAAGATAGCATACAATCTGCTAAAGAATATATCACAAGGGCGATATCTTTCGGTTTAAATATTGGACACGGTAACGGTTCACTTTGGCACGGAGTTTAATCAATTAATAATTAAAAATGTATAATTAATAATTTTTGGTGATTTATGAAAAAATCAATTTTAAATTCAAGATTATTTTATCTGATAATCTTTATTGTATTAATATTAATAGAAATTTTGATAGCTTTATTCATACATGGTGGATTTATCCGAAACTATGGTGGAGATATCATAGTAGTGTGGGTTTTATATGCACTAATTAGGATAATTATTCCCAAAAAGGTGAAACTCCTCCCCTTGTGGATATTCATATTTTCAGTATTTGTGGAATTTATGCAGTACATCAAAATAGTGGATATCTTAGGAATAGAAAATACAATATTAAGGACTATAATAGGTACATCGTTTTCATGGGTGGATATCATATGTTACTTCATTGGGTGTGTACCTCTAGGAATTTTTGAATATCTTAAAAATAAAAGAAAGTAGGTTTACATTATGAAAGATTATAAGGCAGTACTATTCGATTTAGATGGTACTTTAATAGATACATCTGCAGGAGTTATAGACTGTATCAAGTTGACTATTAAAAAGCTAAATTTAGAGCCATTATCAATGGAGGATATCTTAAAATTTATAGGTCCTCCCTTGCAAAACTCTTTTAAAGATATATGCCATCTTGATGGCGATATGGTAGACCTAGCAGTAAAAACTTTTAGAAGTTTCTACGTTGGTGATAATCTGTTTAACGTTAAAATCTATGATGGTATCTTTGATTTGTTAGAATATTTAAAATCCAAAGGCATCAAGATAGCTGTAGCTACTTACAAACAGGAAAGTTTTGCAAAAACTCTGCTAGAACACGTTGGAATATCTAAGTATTGCGATTATATCTACGGTTCAGACCCCCAAGGAATTTTAACTAAAGCCGATATCGTGGAAAAGTGTATACAATCTTTCAATGAAGATAAATCTAATGTGGTTTTAATCGGAGATAGTCATTTTGATGCCATAGGCTCTAAAAACGCAAACGTCGATTTTATAGGAGTAACTTATGGATTTGGGTTCAAATCTAAACTAGATGTTGATAAGTTTGAAAACGTCTTTTCTGCAGATAATGTTTATCAAATCATTAAGCAGTTTAAAAATTTCTAAATTTTAATATTCCAAAGTCGTTATAGATAAAAATTCTATGACGATTTTTGGATATTAATAGTTTTTTAATAATTTTGTGTTATAATATATAACATCAAATTATTTAGGGGTGATTATTATTAATAAGTATATAAAGTACGTATCGCATTTACTACTAAAACCTAATTGGACTACCTTTTACAAGTTTCATAGATTTTTCCTAAAAGCCAAAGAGCCACACATCACAAAACCGATATTTAAACGCTACGATAGAACTATAACCTATAAAAACTATTCAATACCAGTTAGAATATATCCACAGAAAAATCCAAAAACTATGATAATATATATCCATGGTGGAGGTTGGGCAACTGAAAACATCAACACATATAATAAGACGTGTTTTAACTTATCAAGAGCGTGTAAGAGTACAGTAATTGCAATAGATTATAGTCTATCACCAGAAAATAAGTTTCCAAAAGCTACAGAAGAATGTTATATAGTAGTACAGAGTGTTCTCAAAAAGATGTTATCTAAAAATAAGAAAGTAGTCTTAATGGGTGATAGTGCAGGTGCAAATCTATGTGCAGTCGTTTCATTGATGTGTAGAGATAGAAATGCACTCATGCCATCAAAACAGATACTTCTATACCCTGTTACCTACTATGATTATACAGAAAGTTCTCCATTTAAATCGGTGCATGAAAATGCTACAGATTATATCTTGACTTCAAAAAGAATGAGAGAATATATATCACTATATGCAAATTCTAAGGAAGATTTAAAAAATCCATACTTTTCTCCTCTATGTGCTAAAGATTTTTCAAATCAACCTGACACTTTAATCATGACGGCAAACTTTGACCCACTCAGAGATGAGGGAGAATATTATGGAAAGATGTTATCAAAGTACAATAATAGAGTAAAAATCTTTAGAGTAAAGAAAGCCATGCACGGTTTTTTCGTTCATGATAAAAAATCTACTATAAAAACGTATAAGATAATTAACCAATTTATCAATAAATAATATTCAAGGAATGTTTCAAACCATTCCTAAAAGAAAGGATTATCAAAGTAATGGATAGAAAAATACAGAAGTCTAAATCTTGGGCAAAACTGGACAATGCTGCCAAGATTTTCCCATCTACCATTGAAAAAACAGATACTCGTGTCTTTAGGTTCTATTGTGAACTTAAAGAAGATATCAATCCACAGACTTTGCAAGTTGCAGTAGAACACACTTTAGAAAACTTCCCAAACTTTAAAATGACTATGAAAAGAGGTGCTTTTTGGTACTATCTTGAAGAAATAGACGCTACTCCCATAGTAACTGTTGAAAATAAGGCTGTATGTTCACCAATCTATGATGAAAACAAAAAAGATTTATTATTTAATGTCACCTACTTTAAAAATAGGATTAATCTTGAAGTTTACCATGTAATCACTGATGGTACTGGGGCGTTACACTTCCTACAAAATATAGTAGCAACGTATCTACTAGAAACACATAGGGAAAATTTCAAAGATAATATCCCCATAGTAGATGACGCTACTGTAACTCAAAGAAGTTCCGACAGTTTTGATAAATACTATACTAAAAATAAAAACTCTAAGCAAACTCCTAAAAGGAAAGCACACAATCTAAAAATGGATAAACGTGATGCTGAATGTGTACAAATCATAGAAGGTATAGTATCTACTAAACAAGTTATAGATATTGCCCATAAATATCATACTACATTGACGGTCTATCTAACGGCAATATTCATACAATCCATAGCCAAAGAGATGACCATTCAACAGATGAAAAAACCTATAGTCATAATGGTACCTGTAAATCTAAGAAACTACTTTCCATCTGAAACGGCAAGGAACTTTTTTGGTATGATTGGTGTCTCTTATGACTTTTCTAAACAAGATGGCTCTTTAGAAGATATCATCAAAGAAGTGGATAAATCTTTTAAACACGAACTCACCAAAGAACAGTTGATAATTAGAATGAATAACTTTGCATCTTTAGAAAGAAATCCTTTTATTAAGATAGTCCCTAGACCTATTAAAAATATAGTGCTTCGTATAAGTAGGCACATCAAGGATTTAAACGAAACGGCAGTAATATCCAACATAGGTAGAATTATAATGCCAGACGTACTAGAACCTTACATAGATAAGTTTGGCGTCTTAATCAGTACTTTAAAATTGCAGTTATGTATATGCTCATATAAAGATAACCTTCAAATTGGATTTACTTCATCATTCATAAGTACGGATATCCAAAAGAACTTTTTTAGAGAGTTATCTAAAAATGGAGTTAGCATAGAAATTAGAACTAATGACTATTATCTACAAGAAAAGGATAACGGACAATCTCAAGTTAAAAATCCTAACAATTCACAAGATGCTAAATCTAAGAAAAAAAATCTAAAAGATAAAAAAGCTAAATCTAAAAGATAGGTGGTGCAACTTATATGATGTATTGTAAAAAATGTAACGTGTCAATAAATGGTGAAAAAAGATGTTGCCCATTATGTCAAGGTACTTTGTTAGGTGAGCCATCTCTAGAGGCTTATCCTCAGATAGAACAACCTAGATATAGTAGACACTTCTTAATTAGATTGATAAGTTTTATATCTATAGCTTTAGGTGTGATATGTACTTTCATAAATGTAATGTTACCTACAGAGATTTATTGGTGTCTATTTGCTGATGCAGGTATCTTATGTGGTTGGATAACTGCTATAATTGGCATTACTTATCGTAAAAGACTAATCTCCAACATTATGATGCAACTATTCATAGTAACTATAATGTGCTTCATATGGGATAAGTTTACAGGTTGGCACAAATGGTCTATAGATTTCGTATTACCTTGCTCCTGTTTTGCCTCTACGGTGGCAATATGTGTGATATCTATAGTTAAAAAGTTACCTAAAAGCGAGTATATTATGTTTTTAATCATCAACGGGATATACGGATTAGTACCATTAATATTTATCGTTAAAGGAGTATTAAACATAATATATCCATCTGCGATATGTACAGCGTTGAGTATCATCTTAGTATCTGCGATATTTCTATTTGAAGGCAGAAGCGTCAGTTCAGAAATTTCCAAAAAGATGCACTTATAAACTATCGGAACATTTCAAAAATCTTGAAATGTTCCGATTTTTACTATCTATTTAGAATGTAGATTGAAAGGTTTAAATATCCTGCAAAGGTGACCCATACCAAATAAGGAATTTGCAACTTTGCAGATAACTTATCTAATTTTTTAAATTCAAAAATCATAACTGCAATTAAAATCCACATAGTAGCAAGCCATATGAATGATGTCAAAAACCATCTAGCATTGAAGAAAATCAAGCTCCAACAGAAGTTAAAAAACAGTTGCAATATGTATAGTTTTAATGCCAAAGTTTTATTCCCATTGGAATTGCATACTCTATAACTTGATACACCCATCAAGATATAGAGTATAGTCCAAACTATGGGAAATAGTATCTTTGGGGGTGCAAGTAATGGAAGTTTTATAATATCATAGATGTTCATATTTTTAAAAGTCAATAGACTAGAAACTGCACCAACTGCTAATGGGATTATTATGTTAAGTATCAAAGATTTTAAACTTATTTTTTTGCCACTATACAAAGAAATCACCTCAAGATATATTTATGCTATACCTATCAAGATTTATTCTATTGAAAAAACTATTTAAGATACACTCTACTAGCCCTTAAATTTATATTACAAGCCAACTCATAGTTGATAGTTCCTATGATGTTAGCCAATTCATCAAGAGTAATTTCCTCGTTTCCATCTTTACCGACTAGGGTGACGATGTCTCCAGATTGAACGTTATCAACGTTTGATACGTCAATCATAAACTGGTCCATACAGACATTGCCAATGATATTACATCTAGTACCATGGACTAGTACTTGACCTTTATTAGAGAGTAATCTACTATAACCATCAGCATAACCTGCAGTGACAGTAGCAATCTTTAGAGGCTTGTCTGCTTTGAAAGTTCTTCCATAGCCAACCGTATCACCTGTAGATATATACTTCACTAAACTAACTACACTTTTCAAACTCATGATTGGTTTATAGGTGATATCTTTTCTAACGTCATCACTAGGATTTAAACCATAAAGAATAATCCCAGCTCTAACAGCTCCATACTGTTCTTTCCTTAGATTGGTTAAACCTGCACTATTTTGAGCGTGTACTAAACCACAATCATAACCTGACTTTTTAAGTTCTTTAACTATAGTATCAAGATTTTTCATTTGATATTCAGTAAAATCAATATTGTCTTGACGGAAACTGTCGGCAACACATAGATGGGTAAAAATTCCTTCTATTTTAAGGTTTTTTAATTCATATACTAGTTTAATATCTTCTAAGGCATCGTGTTCTTCATTTTGGATAAAACCTATCCTATTCATACCAGTATCTATTGCAAGATGTACCCTAGCAGTACAACCTTTCTCTTCTAAAGATTTATTCAAATTTATAGCATATTCATATCCTAAAATTGCTTGAATGATATCATACTTAGATAGTAGCTCTGCCTCTTCAACAGGAGTATAACCCAAAATTAAAATATCTCCATGGATACCATTTTCACGAAGTTTAATAGCCTCATCAACGTTAGATACTGCAAAATAATCTATTCCAAGTTTTTGTAGTTCTTTAGAGATTTCAACATCACCATGACCATAGGCATTAGCTTTTACTACTGCTATAATCTTCTTATCTGTGATACTTCTTATAGTATCGATATTATATCTAAGTGCATTTAAATCTATTTCGCACCAAGTTCTTTTTCTGTACTTTTCCATAAAAAATCCACCTATCTATATAAAGAGTATTCCAAGACGGAACACTTTAATTATATAACTATACCATTAAAAAGTCAATTATTTAGATAACAAAAATCTCTACATATATGTAGAGATTTTTAATAATATTATTGTTTTCTAGCTATAGCGTACTCATCGCCAAGATGAAAATATGGACAACTATATCTGTTACCAAACTGTAGAAAACGGCTCATTTCGTCTTCATCTAGGTTAAGTTCGCAGATATAACTTTCAAGTTCATCATCGTAGACATAGTAAGCACACAAATCACATTGAGATTGACTTTTCAAAACATTCACTTCCTTGATGTATCGTAAAAAAATCCTACCAAATCGGGTGGTAGGATTTTTACTTTAAAATTAAATCATAATTAAGCGTTAAATGGTAGGATACTCAATAATACACCAGCACCAACGGCAGAACCTATAACACCTGCAACGTTAGGTCCCATAGCATTCATGAGTAAGAAGTTTGTAGGGTCTTCTTGAGCACCAACTTTTTGTGCAACACGTGCAGCCATAGGAACGGCAGAAACACCAGCTGAACCTATTAATGGATTAATCTTACCACCAGTAACTTTGCACATAATCTTAGCACAAATCAAGCCACAAGCCGTGCCTATTGAGAATGCAATTACACCTAAAATGATAACCTTTGCAAAAGATAGATTTAAAATCTTATCAGCTACAGTAGTAGCACCTACGGAAATTCCTAAGAATATAGTAACTATATTCATAAGTTCATTACCTGCAGTTTTACAAAGTCTATCGCAAACGCCACTTTCTTTGAATAGATTTCCAAGCATAAGCATACCTACTAATGGTGCAGCCGATGGAACTAGTAAAGCGATTATCAAGGTAACTAAAATTGGGAAGATTATCTTTTCAGTTTTGGAAACTGGTCTAAGTTGGCTCATCTTGATTAATCTCTCTTCTTTAGTGGTTAAAGCTCTCATAATAGGTGGCTGAATGATTGGAACTAATGCCATATATGTATAAGCTGCTAAGGCTATAGTACCAGTATCTATAGTACTATCGGAAGTTAATAGTCTACTTGAAACGTAGATAGATGTAGGGCCATCAGCACCACCTATGATTGCAATAGAACCAGCTTCAACATCGGAGAAGCCTAATAAAGCTGCTCCAAAGAATGTTACAAATATACCACCTTGTGCAGCTGCACCCATTAAGAAGCTCTTAGGATTTGCAATAAGTGGAGCGAAATCAGTCATAGTACCTATTCCAAGGAATATTAATGGTGGATAAATCTGTAATTTAACACCTAAATACAGCAAATCTAACAAGCCACCATTTTTCAGCACCTCGAGGACATCGATATGTCCCTGTTCATCTATTATGAATAACTCGGGGTGATACATCTCCGTTAATGGAAGATTAGTTAAAAACATACCGAAAGCAATCGGTAAAAGTAGCAATGGTTCAAACCCTTTAACTATAGCCAAGTACATAAACACAAATGATAAAAGTATCATTATGACAGCTTTTATATCTAGATTACATATACCGCTATTTTGTACCAAGGTTGAAATTGCATCAGTAAAAATACTAAGCATAACACAAAACCTTTCTACTGGGAATTACCAGTTAATTAATGTCTAAATGGACGAGTATTTTCTCTAAGACCAGCCATTGACCAAGCAGGTCTACCAGAAGTAACGCCCTTAATAGCCTTAACAGATTTCACTCTGTAATTCTTACCATCGGTCAAACTCATCATAGCGACTGCTGAAGAGATTACTGCAATGATTTCGTCTTCATCTTCACTAGATTGAGCAATAGCCTTAATAGGTTCAGCTTTAGGTGTTGGTGTAGATTTTACAGGTGTAGGTGTAGTAGCCTTTGTCGGAACTACTTCATTTTTCTTTTTATTATTTATGTTATCGAAAACTTTGCCTAACATAGTAATAATAAAGATTAAAATTATTAGAGCTATAAATACTACTACCATACCAGTAAGCATTACTGCTACCATCTGAGATAGTGACATTTGCCAATTCATACTATTATCCTCCCATCTTAAAAAAATCATAATATGTATTAATTATATCACACCACCCCCAAGATTGCAACAGTAAAACTCAAAATTTAAAAAAAAATTAAAAATTGCGACTAAATAGCATTTTTATTAAAGATGTATATTTAATTAGGTTTTAAATTTAGAATTGCAATCTCTGGACGATTGTTAAATCTTACGGGTAAAGGATAGTTGCCAACTCCTGAAGTTATGAATAGGTCTCCACCATCATAATCAAATAGACCTTTGTCCCTAACCTCTAAAGGATTTCTCCTTAATTCAGGAAAGAACTCACCCTCATAGTATAGGCAACCCAAAAATGGGATTTGTACCAATCCACCATGAGTATCTCCACTAACGGTTAGGTCTGTTCCAAAGTTTTGATAGTACTCATACATAGGTATATGTGCTAATAAAATGCTAAACTCATCTGGATTAGGTGGATTAAATTCATTATGTAAATCAAAAGTTTCAGAAAAGTATACGTTATCAATCCCATAGAGGTTAAGTTTAGTATCTTTGATAACTATGCTATCCACTTCATAATGGAGTACGTTTATACCTTCATCTTGTAAAGATTGAAAGTAACTTTTATCGTTATCGTGTTCGCCACAGACGAAGTAACAAAGATAGCCCATATCGTGTATAGTCATCATAAAATCGATAGCCTTATTTACTAAGTATTCTTTTGAGCCATTAGAATACATATCCCCCAAAAAGAAAACTAAATCGGGATTTTCTCTTTTGAGGGCATCGTATATCACTATGTTTGGAACTCCTACGTAAAAAGCGTGATAGTCACTTATTAAAGCAATCTTGATGTTGTCTTTCACTTTAGATGATACTATATCTTGTCTATTTATCTTTAGAGTGTAATTGTTAAATACAAATAATAAAAACATCATCACAAAGATTAGTTTAAAACTTATTAAACGTTTTTTCTTACTTTTACTTTGAAATCTTTTCTTCATGTTCCTCGCCTTTTAAATGGATATCTAATTGATTGAATGGAATTTCAATGTTATACTCATCAAACTTGGATTTTATCTCTTCGTTTAGGTCGTAAGATAGGTTAAAATAGTTATCTGAATGTGTCCATACCCTAACGAATATAACGATTGAGCTACTATCTTGACGTCCCATTCTAACTACGATATCTTTATCTTTCATAACCTTTTCGTTAGCCATTATTATGTCTTTAATTATATTTTGAGCTAACTTAAAGTCTGCTTCATAGGATATCGTATATTCTAAATCCAAACGTCTGAGTTCCTTTTGATTGTAGTTTATAATGTTAGAATTGGTAATGCTTCCGTTAGGTACGTGAGCAGTCTTATTGTCGGAAGTGACTACAGTAGTATAGAAAATACCTATCTGTTCGACCGTTCCCGAAACGCCCACGGTTTCTATATAATCACCTACTTTGAAAGGTCTATTTAATAGGATTATAAATCCACCTGATACATTTGATAGACTATCTTTTAAAGCTAAACCAATGGTCACGCCCATAGTACCTATTATAGTGACTATTGAAGTCATAGGCACTTTTAAGATGGATAATACGATTATAGCTATCAAGATGTATAGAACTATCCTAATAGCAGACTTTAAAAATCCTGTAACGGTTTCATCGATTTTGGCTCTATCCAAGATGTTATAGATTATCTTTAGCAACGTTTTAATACAAAACATTCCTATGGCAAAGAATAGAATGGCACTGACCAAAGTTGGTAGGATATCAATAAATTTTTCTTTAAGGTCAGTAAGCAAAGAGGTCACTTGTTTAGTCTCTTCAACCGTGTTTGATACTATGGCTTCAGCCATATTAGTAGTCTCTTCATATATAGACGTTGTAACATCGTTCAAATGCAACGACTCCCTTCTTATAAATTTAGATTTTACACATATTATTATAGTTTCTAAAGTTGAAAAAGTCAAGATGAGTATACTCTAAAAAAAAATAGGAAAGATTTTTTTAAATCTTTCCTCTAATTTTAAAACTATAGATTAACATACTATTTCATCTCTTTTGCGACCTTAATTAAAAGTTCCAACTGTTCCTTTTTTAGACCTTTGAAAGTATCCATAGCCTTGTAAAATGTAGATGGCTCAGTAATTCCCTCATCAAAGAAATCTTTAGGTTCTATTTTAAAATACTCACAGATGTACAAAAATACCGTCATAGAGGGTAAAGACTTTCCGTTCTCAATACTATTTATATAATTAGGACTTAATCCTATACTAAGGCTCATATCTCTAGCCGATACATTTTTAGTAGTTCTTAATTTGGCAATTCTTTCTATAATAAACTTTTCATCAACCATTTTTCACATCACCATATATAATTATAATCGATGAAAACTAAATTATACTAATTTAATTTGATAAATCACATTGACATACATAATTAAAATGTGTATAATGATAAATATATCAATTGTTATAAGTTAGGAGATATACAATGAAATCGTGTTGTTTTACTGGTCATAGGTATATTAAGGAAAATCAAGAACTATTAAATAGATTGAAAATATCCATTGAGGAATGTATCCACAATGGAATTACTGATTTCTATTCAGGGGGTGCAATCGGTTGGGATACTCTCTGTTCTAAGATAATGCTTCAACTTAAAGAAAAGTATCCACATATTAAACTACATCTGATATTACCTTGTAACAAGGAAAATCAAACTTTGTATTGGAGTAAAAGTCAAGTGTTAGAGTATGAAAACATCTTAAAAATGGCAGATACCATACAATATACTTCTAATCACTACTATGATGGTTGCATGAAAGTCCGTAACGCTAGATTAGTCGAAGTTGCTGACCTATGTATCTGTTACTATAATCATAACTGTAGAAGTGGTACAGCACAGACTGTTAGAATGGCTCTAAAAAAAGGTATTCCCGTAATAAATTTTAGTTAGAAAAATCGGGAAGTTTTAAAACTTCCCGACTCCTTCTACTCTACATATGTATGACTAAATCTTAGATTTTACTAGGTCGCCCATTTCGGAACAAGTTACTAACTTCATGCCATCGCTCATGATATCACCAGTACGATAACCCTCTTCAAGTACGGAATTCACTGCATTTTCTATAGCATCAGCTTCTTGAGGCATATCGAAAGAGTAGCGTAACATCATAGCAACAGATAGAATAGTCGCTATTGGATTAGCTTTATTCTGCCCAGCGATATCAGGTGCAGAACCATGGATAGGTTCATACAATCCCAAAGATGTTTCGCCTAAACTTGCACTAGGTATCATACCTAAAGAGCCAGTAATCATACTAGCCTCATCGGATAGTATATCACCAAATAGATTTTCAGTGACTATAACGTCAAACTGTGCAGGATTTCTAACCAATTGCATAGCACAGTTATCCACAAGAGTGTCTTCAAACTTGATATCTGGATTAAGTTCTGCATACTTATGAGCAATCTTTCTCCAAAGTCTTGAGGTATCTAAAACGTTGGCTTTATCTACTGAGTTGACCTTTCCACGCCTTTTTCTAGCCATGTCAAAAGCTACCTTCATGATACGTTCGATTTCAAAATCGGAATAAGGCATAGTATCGATAGCAGTTTCAACACCGTTTTCATCGGTAGTAGTGGAGCGTTCTCCAAAGTATGCCCCTCCAATTAGTTCCCTAACGATTACTAAATCTAAACCGTTAGCTGTGATATCTTCTTTAAGTGGACAAGCATCTGCTAACGGTTGAAATAGTTTTGCAGGTCTGATATTTGCAAATAACTTTAATGCTGAACGAATACCTAATAATCCCTTTTCAGGACGCTGGTTTCCTGGGAGTTTATCCCATTTTGGCCCACCTACTGCACCTAGTAGAACGCTATCAGATGCTAAACAAGTATCGATAGTTTCTTGTGGTAGTGGTGAACCAGTTTCATCTATAGCACAACCACCCATTAAGACTTCAGTATATTCAAAAGTGTGATTGAACTTCTCTCCTATTGCATCTAGTACCTTGATAGCCTCTGTGACTATTTCAGGACCTATTCCATCGCCTTTTATTACTGCGATTTTCTTATTCATTGTAAAAACAACTCCTTTACAAACTATTTCAATGTGATACCTAACATGATAGTAGTATCACTGATATTATTCCACACGGAATGTTTAACGTTACTTTCTACCAAATAATGTTGATTTTCCTTAACTATGATAGTTTCATCATTTAAGATAATCTTAGCTTCACCCTTAATTACTATAAACAGATGTTTATGCTCATGACTATGATTTTCCAAAGGTCCACCACCATTAGTATCCATGTATGCGATAGAACCGTCTACGATTTCATAGTTACCAAGATTATCAAAAATTTTTTTAGCTAAGAAATTAATATGATTTGGTGGTGTAATAAAATCTTTATTTATATTTTCAATCATAGGTTAGTCCTCCAAGTATAGACAATTATCATCTAAAATTCTGTAATGCACTTCACATTCCCAAGGTGATACCTCATCACGACCAACATAGAGAACTCTATCACCTTTAATGGTAAAACAGATACACTCTTCCCAATCGCCTTCACCTAAAATATAATAGGCTAATTCATCAGTTTGTGGAACATCAATAAACATAGTAGTGAACCAGCAATATTTTAAGATATCTTTAGGGGTATCAATGACAGGAAGTTTGAACCCCTCATTGATACCACCAAACTTATTAAAACATTTAATAATATTCTCACATATTAGATTAACCATATCACTAGATAATGAATTAAAATGTTCAATGCACTTTTCAGCATAAGATACTATCTCACTATTTTCTAAATAGATAGTTAATTCATCATTGGCATCATTTTTAAAGATTTCACTTTTAAAAGTGCCTTGTAATACTTCATCTTCCTCGGAAAATTTTTGCAGATGGTTAATCATAATTACTTCCCCTTGATAGAGTTTAGTAATCCACCCTTATTGATGATATCTTGAATGAATGGAGGAAATGGCTCTGCTTGATAAGTTTCATTCTTAGTTAGATTTGTGATAACTCCAGTATCGAAGTTTACTTCTACCTTGTCGCCTTTTTCAATCTTTTCGGAGGCTTCCTTACACTCTAAGATAGGTAATCCAACGTTGATAGAATTTCTATAGAAAATTCTGGCGAAAGTATTCGCAATTACACAAGATACTCCACTTGCCTTTATAGATATAGGTGCGTGTTCTCTTGATGAACCACAACCGAAGTTATCCTTAGCCACTATGATATCACCCTCTTGAACATTGTTTACAAAATCAGGGTCTATATCTTCCATGCAGTGTTTAGCTAATTCCTTGTGGTCTGCTGTGTTTAGATATCTTGCAGGGATAATAACGTCAGTATCGACATTATTGCCATACTTGTGAACAGTTCCAATAGCTTTCATGATTTAAAACCCTCCTAAATTACATAACTTCTGAAACGTCTGAAATCTTTCCAGTAATTGCAGATGCACTGGCAATCGCTGGACTTACTAGATATACTTCACTTTCAACATGACCCATTCTACCTACGAAGTTTCTATTGGTAGTAGATACAGCTCTTTCACCTTTAGCAAGTATTCCCATATGTCCACCTAAACATGGCCCACAAGTAGGTGTAGATACTACACAACCTGCCTCAATAAAAGCCTCAATAAATCCCTCTTTGAGTGCCTGTAGATATACTTTCTGTGTAGCTGGTATTATGATACATCTAACACCTTTAGCTACTTTCTTTCCTTTTATGATTTCATATGCAGTCTTTAAATCCTCGTATCTGCCGTTAGTACATGAGCCGATTACTACTTGGTCAATCTTGATTTCTCCAACCTCATCAATAGTCTTAGTATTTTCAGGTAGGTGTGGAAACGCTACTGTAGATTTTATTGTAGATAAATCTATATTATAGGTTTCATCATAGATAGCATCTTCATCAGGTTCATAGATGGTGTACTCTCTGTTTACTCTGTCTTTTTGATATTCTATAGTCTTATCATCTACTATAAAGATACCGTTCTTAGCACCTGCCTCGATAGCCATATTTGCCATAGAAAATCTATCGTCCATGGATAGATTATGCACACCATCACCAACGAATTCCATAGATTTATATAATGCACCATCAACGCCAATCATTCCGATTATGTGTAGGATAACATCTTTACCACTAACCCATTTATTTAGCTTTCCGGTTAGATTAAACTTTATCGCAGATGGTACCTTAAACCATGCTTGACCTGTTGCCATACCACAAGCCATATCTGTAGAACCTACTCCAGTAGAAAAAGCTCCTAAAGCACCATAAGTACAAGTGTGACTATCTGCACCTATGATACATTCACCACTAGCAACTATTCCTCTTTCAGGAAGTAATGCGTGTTCGATACCCATATTACCAACATCGTAAAAATTTAAAATATCGTACTTATTAGCGAAGTTTCTAGTCTGCTGAGTTAAAGTCGCAGATTTGATATCCTTATTAGGAGTAAAATGGTCCATAACCATAGATATCTTAGTTTTATCGAAAACGGAAGTAAATCCATTCTTTTCAAATTCGTTAATGGCTACTGGTGATGTAACATCATTACCAAGAACCATATCTAGTTTACAGTTTATAAGTTGACCTGCTTTAACCTCGTTTAATCCTGCGTGTTTAGCTAGGATTTTTTGTGTCATAGTCATACCCATAAAAATCAAATCCTTTCTATTAAAAATTATTTATAGATAATATCCAATACCAATTTTGATAAATTCATGATGAGACAATTCCCACTCTAACAATTCCCAAATAGAATTAAATATACGAATAGTATCTTCATACTCATGGATTGAATAAAATTTTCCACTTTTGCCAATCCAAACAGAGCCTTCATAATAATAACCTATTTCACCAACATAGTTTATATCTTTTTCATAAGCATTTTTTATAGTTGCTATTTACTCATGCAAGTCAATTTCATCTTGTTTACTTAGAATACATAATTCAAAAGTAAAATTAAATTGGATATTACCTTTATGTTTTCCATCAATAACGGCAAAAGTTTCCTCTATGCCATAGAACTCTTGAAAAAACCTTCTAGCAGTTGGTAGAAGATTATCACCATAGTGTTTTTCAAATGGTGATATATCTACACATCTACCTTCATACCAACCACAATGTTGCATAGCTTGGATTATTCTTTCTCTTTTAGTAGAGCCAGTTAATTCTATTATATTCATTTTGATACCTCTTAAAATATCAAAAATTCCAATTCTAGCCCATTCCACTAAGGTAAGATTTAAAAAATTTAATAGGCTCGTAAACCGAACAGTTCGCATTTACATTCCACAAATGGTAAGATTAAAAAATATTAGGCTAGAATTGGAATTAAATTTTAATAGTTACTAATCATCAATGGCTATCTCTAAAAGTGGCTCATATACGCTAGTACCTGCTGGAACCATCGGTAATACGTTGATATCTTTATCTATTTGGCAATCTATTAGGCAAGGCTTTCCACATGATAGAGCCTCTTTTAAGACTGGCTCAATATCGGATTTTTTAGTAATCCTTAAAGATTTAACTCCAAAAGCCTCACCGAGTTTTATGAAATCAGTACCCTTTTCGATTACTGTTTGAGAAAATCTCTTACCATAGAATAGTCTTTGCCACTGTCTAACCATACCTAGAACACTATTATTAAATACAAGTTCAATCACTGGGATATCATACTTTGCAAGGGTGGATAGTTCAGTTAAGTTCATATAGAAAGAACCATCTCCTGCAACGTTGATAACGGTCTTATCAGGATTTCCAACCTTTGCTCCAATAGATGCCCCCAAGCCATAACCCATAGTACCAAATCCTCCCGAAGTTGCTAAACTCCTTGGATTTCTAAAATTATAATACTCAGCTACCCACATTTGATGCTGTCCTACTTCTGTAGTTAAGATAGCACTTCCATTAGTGAGTTCGTCAAGAGTTTCAAGAACATCTTTAGGAAGAACTGCATCAACATCATTGGATTTTAATGGGTGCATAGTTAGTGGATATTCCTTCTTCCATGTATATACTTGATTTAACCAATCTGTATGGGTTTGTTGGGATAAACTCTCATTAATCTTTTTAAGTGTATAAGATAAATCACCAATGATAGAACACTCTACAGGAATATTTTTATTAATTTCACGATTATCGATATCAATATGGAGAATTTTCTGACCATTCTTGAAAGTATTAGTGTTACAAGATACTCTATCACTAAAACGAGAACCTAAGACTATCATTAAATCACAATTTTGTAGAGTTAAAGCAGAAGTTTTAGTACCGTGCATTCCCAACATACCTAGATATCTTTCATCTGTATTATCGAAAGCACACTGTCCCATCAAAGATAGCGATACTGGAGCATCAACTTTATAAACGAACTCTTTCATAAGCTCTGTAGCATCACAAGATACTACACCACCACCTGCATAGATGTAAGGTTTCTTAGCAGATTTAATCAATTCGATAGCGTTAGAAATCTCTTCATCTATTGAGTTACTCTTAATGTAGGAGTATGTTTCAACTGGTCTATTTTCAAATTCACAGATTTGAGCAGTAATATCCTTAGGAATATCGATAAGAACAGGACCTTTTCTACCTTCATTAGCTATATAGAAAGCTTCACGGACAGTATCTGCAAGTTTGGAAATATCCCTAACTTGATAATTTTTCTTGGTAATAGATTTAGTAATAGCTACTATATCAGCTTCTTGGAAGCTATCAAGACCGAGTAAACTTGTACCAACGTTACCAGTTATGGCAACTATTGGAATACTATCCATATTGGCAGTAGCGATACCAGTAACTAAGTTAGTAGCACCTGGTCCAGATGTAGCAATGACCACACCAGTCTTGCCAGTAGTACGAGCATAGCCGTCAGCACCGTGACAAGCGTTCTGCTCATGAGAAGTTAAAATGTGATTAATCTTATCTTGATACTTATACAAAGCATCATAGATGTTTAATACTGCACCTCCTGGATAACCAAAAACAGTATCTACCCCTTGTTCTAAAAGACATTCAACTATGATTTCAGAACCATTCAATTTCTTAGACAAAAAAGAACACTCTCCTTTAATATATTTTAAAATATTAAATTAAACTAACGTGAATTCGATAGAATCAATAACTACAGATTAAAATTATTGAACTCACGTTAGATTAACAAAATTTTCTAGGAAAAAATCATAATGGAACGCCCAGAGATAAGGGCGTTCACCATTATAATAATAAATTTTAACTAGTAGATTAATTACTAGCAATGTTTATGTTCAAGTTACTATCGATACTATCATTTGCAAACATACCTGCCGGATTAATAGACTGTACTTCTAAAGCATTGTTATCATACTTGATATCCATTTGAAATACTGCCACACCTGGATTGTTATCGAAATAAATCTTTATTTTAACAGTATCACCAGGTTTAACGTTACCATTATCTAAACGGATTACAGGGCCAGAACTTGCAGGGCCTTGAGCTACTACACTATTTTCATCACCTACTGTGATAGTGCCATTCATAGCAGTAAAGTTTACCATGTCGCAATTTTCATCATACACATCGATGTAACTTATTTCTATTGGATAAGTACCTGTTTTAGCGTTTTCAAACGCTTTGAAAGTGATTTCAGCAAAAGCATCTGAACCATACCTATTTTTAGCATCGTCAGCCATCCAAATAAAGGTTGAATATCTATTTTTAGCGAAATATAGACCAGTATCAGCGACAGTAGTGGTAACATTGGCATTGTTATTATTAACAGTAGTAGTATTATTCATTTCAGTTACTGTAAGTACTACATTAGTCTGTTGTCCGTTTGCGTTAGTAGTTTGATTATTATTAGCATTAGAGTTGCCATCTGCAACGGTAGTAGTATTGTTGTTATTAGCATTAGAGTTACCATCTGCAACGGTAGTAGTAGCATTGTTATTAGAACTATCATTGGCTACAGTAGTAGAGGCATTAGCATCATTACCATTATTAACATTGGAAGTCTTAGTAGTAACTGCAACTTTTTGAGTAACTACGTTTCCACTATCGTCGGTGACTGTAGCACCTTGACTATCAGTAACTGCTTCAGTAACGAAAGCATTACCATTAGCATCAGTAACTATACTGCCATCGACATCAGTGACATAGGCTGAATTATCACTATCACTTGAATTACCATCTGCGATGGTAGTAACTTCGATAACGTTACCTTCTTCGTCAGTAACTTCGACGGTATCACCTTGAGAGTCATCACCATTATTTGAATTGTTATTTTCTGCAACGTTGTCAACGGAAGAGTTGTCTTGAGCTTCTTCGCCATCACCGTTATTGTTACCACAAGCCACCCCAAGTGATAGGCAACAAACCAATGATAGACACATTAAAATTTTTTTTAAATTTTTCATTCTTGAAAATCTCCTTTTTTTCTTGAGTATTTAAGATATTTATACCTACTATTGAAATAGTTACCCGCAAAAAGCTATTCCAAGATACATTATACACATAAAAACGATATATGTCAACAGGAAAACACTAAAATTCATCAAACAAACATAATGTACACAATATTTTTAAAATGGTTTCATCAAACTATGATTTAATAAGCATATTGTTTATTGCACTCGCCAAAGCGTGTATAGATGATACTATAATATCAGTATTGATACCAGCTCCCCAATATACTGAACCATCTGTAGAAGTAATTCCTACATAAGAAACTGCCTTGGATTTTGAACCTACTTGTAAAGCATGTTCTGTATAAGTAGTGATGTTGAAATCATAACCAGTTATAGACTTTACTGCATTACTAACAGCATCTAAACGACCATTGCCGATAGCAGTAGATACCATAGTCTTTCCGTTATTGTTTAGAGTTACAGTAGCTTCTATGTTGTTTCCGTCAACGTCACCTTGAATTTGTATAAAATGAGCCTCTTTGATATCTAAAGGTACTATCTTATTAACGTATCTATTTAGGAATATTTCATGGATTTCATTAGGCATTAACTCTTTGTGTTGATGGTCAGAAACACTCTTAACGGCATATCCAAAATTTTCTCTCATTTTAGGTGGTAGAGATAGTCCAAAGTTTTGTTCCATTAGATAGCCAATTCCACCTTTACCAGATTGACTATTAATTCTAATAACGTCAGCTTCGTACTTTCTTCCAATATCGGTAGGATTAATAGGTAGATATGGAACAGTCCAATGGTCACATTTTTTATCTTCTAGCCATTTCATACCCTTAGCAATGGCATCTTGATGTGAACCACTAAATGCAGCAAATACCAACTGTCCACTATATGGCTGACGTTCGTATACGTGCATACGAGTTACCTTTTCATATAGTTCAACGATTTTAGGCATATTAGAAAAGTCTAGTTCAGGGTCAACGCCTTGAGAGTACATATTCAAAGCTAAAGTGATTATATCTACGTTACCAGTACGTTCACCGTTTCCAAATAGAGTACCTTCAATTCTATCAGCACCTGCAAGAAGTCCCATTTCACTGTCAGCGATTGCACAACCTCTATCGTTGTGAGGGTGTAAAGATACTATAATGTTTTCTCTGTTGTTCAAATGGTCGCACATATACTCCACTTGATTTGCGTACACGTGTGGCATAGAATGTGATACCGTTACAGGCAAGTTAATGATAACCTTATCGTTTGGAGTAGGTTTCCAAATATCTATTACAGCGTTACAGATTTCAAGTGCGAATTCAGGTTCTGTACCTGTAAAACTCTCAGGAGAATACTCAAAACGGAAGTTACCATCAGTTTTAGCACGGTACTCATTACATAGATTTGCACCAAACTTAGCAATCTCTATAATTTCTTGTTTATCTTTTTTGAAGACTTGCTCTCTCTGTGCCACAGATGTAGAGTTATATAGATGAACTATAGCATTCTTACAACCTTTTAGAGCTTCAAAAGTTTTAGCTATGATATGTTCTCTTGATTGTGTTAATACTTGTATAGTGACATCATCTGGAATTAGATTGTTTTCAATCAACGTACGACAGAAATCATATTCAGTTTCGGAAGCAGCAGGGAAACCAATTTCAATCTCTTTGAAACCTAACTTCACTAAGAATTTAAAGAATTCAAGTTTTTCTTCTAAACTCATAGGCACGATTAATGCTTGATTTCCGTCTCTAAGGTCTACACTGCACCAAATAGGAGCTTTATCAATATAAGTTTTAGATGCCCATCTCATAGGGGCGTTTTCCACTGGGAAAAACTGTCTAGTATACTTTTCAACATTTTTCATAGATATAGATACCTCCAAAATAAAAATAGTAATAAAAAAGCTCCGTTCTCCAATGTAGATACATCTACATAGAGAGACGAAGGCATAAACTTATACTTCCGTGTTACCACTCTCAATTAACGATACTTCACAGTAAATCGTTCACTCAACCACATCAAACAATGTGTACTCTTATAACGTAGAGAAACCCGTTCAAACCTACTAAGATAAAGATACTGTTCAGCCGAAAGCTCAAGGAGGAGTAAAACCGTACTTCAATACTATCTTCGCAGAATACCGATAGTTCTCTGTAAATATCCATAACGATTTGCGTTCCCATCATAGCCTTTAAAACATATTCGATATTAATATAATACATTATTTTTTTAAGTTTGTCAAGCATTATTTTTAAAATTTCCTTAAAATTTTTGAAACTTTTCAGAAATCAAAAGCGTTATATATAATAGAAACGTTTCAAAGAAATTTTTAGAAAGGAGATATCAAAGTATGGATTTTGAAAACATCGTTGATAAATTTTCTGATATGATTACTAGAATATGCTTAGTTAAGTGTAGAAACTATCACAACGCCGAAGATTGCTATCAAAATGTTATGTTGAAAGTATATCAAAATTTAGATAGTATCTCCAACTTAGATGATGTACAGATTAAAAAATGGATTATCAAGGTAACTATCAATGAGTGTATAAACCTCTATAGGAAACTTATTATCCATAGAACTGAAAACATTGATGAATTAATCATAGCCGATGATAATAGTCACCTCTATGATAAAGAACTTCTTGAAATGGTGTTAAAACTCCCTCAAAAATACAAAGATGTCATTTACTTATACTACTATGAGCAATACTCTATTAAAGAAATATCCGAAATTCTAGGAGTTCCAGAACCTACTATCAAGACGCATCTAAGAAGAGGAAAAGAAAGGTTAAAAATACAAATCGAGAATATAGAAAGGTTGGGCGAAAATCTATGAAAAGATTGAACTATCTTGATTATGTTAAAACTCCAAGTGATTGGAAAGAAAAAGCTTTAAATATTCCAAATATGATGGAATGTGAAAAAAATGAAAAGAAATCGCATAATAAAATCTATAGACCTAGTGCGATTTTAGTGGCTTGTATAGTAGCATTATCGATATCAGGGGTTGGAGTGTACGCAGTAGAAAGCGGTGCTATAGATAACTTTCTAAAAAATAGTTGGGTCAACTATATCGACAGAGTTCAAAGATACAGTTACAGTGGCACTTATAACGATACTATCAAAGATGCTAAAACTTTCATAACTGAAAATATCAATACAGATATTCAAGTGGATAATGTACAATGTTCTAATGGTGTAACCCTAGATATCAAAGGAATGATATACTATTCCAATACGGCTACCATCATAGCAGATGTTACCATTCCAAACTTAACTGAAAGTTTCGCTCTTTATGATAATACTCAAGAAAATAACATAAATAAGCTATATTCTAACGCTGATATATATAAACAAGGAAACAGACAAGTCAATCAAGATGGCTATATTATCAACAATATTTGTGGTGGTGTTGATATCGCAAGTAAACCTATTGATGATACTATAACTGTGGTAATGGATGTATATTTTTATAATGAAAATGCTAACAATCAATGTTACACCGTAAAACTGGAAAACATCGACTATTATAAAGATGGTGAACTAATAGTATTATCAGAATTTACTGCTACTGCTGATATTACCTTTAAAAAGAGTAGCTTCGTTCAAGAAGTAAACAATGTTGATAAGACTATTCAAATAGGTGATAAATACTCTGCACACATTAACAAAGTTGAATACTCTCCACTAAGTGTAGATATCTATTTTGATAATACTAACTTTGTTCCTAATGATGGTAATGATGATGGTATCTACAACGAACTTGATTATGGTATTTACACAAATCTTGAAACTGGTGAACTTGATATCAATGCTTATTATACTTATAGGCAAAAAACGGATATCAGAAAAAACTATATCAATGTTTACTACATCTACGCTGATGGTAGGCGTGTATTCGCTAGTAGAGATAATAAATATTTAATCACTGATGAAAATGGTGTTTTAACATCTCTAAAATATGATTACTATCGTAGTAATAGTGAACTAATTGACTGCTCTAACATGGTAGCCATAGAAATCAATGGCGAAGTCATTCCACTTAAATAATGATAATATTACCAAATTCTCAATTAGATAAATAAACAATCAAAAAAGATGCTTCTTAATAGGGAGCATCTTTTTTGATATCTAAAGTTAATGAAAATTTTTTTAATATACTAAAAAATAATCCCTACTGGTTGATTTATTTATAGAAATGTACTATAATATTACTATAGAATATATGAAACTCGTCGTTTTAAAGGAGATGTTTTTAGTGAAATTTAATCAAAATATGAAAGAAGCTCCAACGGAAAGCAAAGTTGTCAATAACGTATTGAAGTATCTAGCACCAACGGACGAAATCAACGGATTTTACGTTAGACCAGGATTTTATCTACAGAATGGAGCTACTGCAATTCCAGGAGGTGTAAACTTTACAGTACATTCACATGGAGCTACGTCAATAGAGTTGGTTCTATTTAGGAGAAATCAAACAGAGCCATTCGCAACCATTCCATTTCCTGAGGAATACAGAATTGGGAACGTATATTCCATGATAGTATACGATTTAGTAATATCAGAGTTTGAGTATGCCTTCCGTGTAGATGGTCCTTTTGAACCAGAAAAGGGATTAATCTTTGATAAGACTAAGTATCTTTTAGACCCTTATGCCAAAGCAGTAGTAGGTCAAAGTGTTTGGGGATATAAACCACCTAATGGATATCAATATCGTGCAAGAGTGGTAACCAACGATTTCGATTGGGGAAAAGGGAAATCACAACCGTTAATAGAAATGAAAGACTTAATCATCTATGAGTTGCACGTTAGAGGTTTTACTAAGCACCCATCGTCAGGGGCGAAGTATAAGGGTACTTTTGCAGGAATCATTGAGAAGATACCATATCTAAAGATGCTAGGTATCAACGCCGTTGAGCTAATGCCCGTTTTTGAATTTGATGAAATGCGTGACCTTCGTCTACATGATGGCAACTATCTATTTGACTATTGGGGATACAATACTGTAAGTTTCTTTGCTCCAAATACAGCTTATACGGCTAAGTTTGAACCTAATGCAGAAGGTGACGAACTTAAAACTCTAATCAAAGAGTTAAACGAAAATGGTATAGAAGTAATCTTAGATGTAGTATTTAATCATACTGCCGAGGGTAATCAAGATGGTTCTTTCTTTTCGTTTAAAGGTTTTGATAATAACATCTACTATATGCTAACGCCTAACGCTGAGTACTACAATTTCAGTGGTTGTGGAAATACTTTAAACTGTAACCACCCGATAGTCCAACAGATGATTTTAGAATGTTTGCGTTATTGGGTTACAGAATATCGTGTAGATGGTTTTCGTTTTGATTTAGCTTCAATCTTAGGTAGAAATGAAGATGGTTCTCCAATGAGTAAACCTCCACTATTACAGAGTTTGGCATTTGACCCAATACTTGGAAAAGTGAAACTTATCGCAGAGGCTTGGGACGCTGGTGGACTATATCAGGTAGGAAGTTTTCCATCATGGAATAGGTGGGCAGAATGGAACGGTAAGTATCGTGATGATATGCGTCGTTTCCTTAAAGGCGATAGTGGAATGGCTAACATTGCCGTAAATAGAATTATGGGTTCTAAGGACTTATATCCAGAAGAACATCGTGGAGAGTGTGCCTCAGTAAACTTTATAAACTGTCATGATGGTTTTACCCTCTATGATTTATACGCATACAATCAGAAGCACAACATGGCGAATGGTTGGAATAATACCGATGGTGACAACAATAACAACTCTTGGAACTGTGGTGCTGAAGGTTATTCTGATGACCCTGCTGTAATATCATTACGTAGAAAGATGAGAAAAAATGCTTTTGCTACTTTAATGTGTAGTCGTGGTTGTGCGATGTTCCTTGCAGGTGATGAAATCTGTAATACTCAATTTGGAAACAACAATCCATACTGTCAAGATAATGAAATCTCTTGGATTAATTGGGAAGTAACTCCAGAAAAACAAGATATGTTCAGATTTTGCCAATATATGATACACTTTAGAAACCATTTTCCTATTCTTCGTGGAAAGACTAAACAGGCTCATTGTGGTTTCCCTGATATGAGTAAACACAGTTCTGTAGCTTGGTACGATAGCTATAATAATGATACTAGAACTATCGGTGTGATGTTTGCAGGTCGTAACGCTGAAGATACTCAAGATGACATCATATATTTAGCAATCAACACTTACTGGGAAAAGCAGTATTTTCAACTTCCTACCCTACCAGCAGAATTGAAGTGGCATATTGCAGTAAATACTGCTTGTGAAACTCCTTTCGATTGCATCGAAAAATTAGAAGATATGATGATAGTACAATCCGAATTAGAACTAGAGGCACGTTCAGTAATCATATTGATTGCCACTAAATAATATTAATATATTTCCATTAGAGAACGTCATAATGACGTTCTCTAACTTTATAATATAAGTTTTTAAGCGACAATCAACTTAAAAAAATTTTTTGAATACTATAAGAAATTTTCAAATATTAAAATGATATTCTCAATTAAATTATTTTATTTTTTAATATTCTTTAAAACTTGACAATCTAAAGATTTTAGGTTAGAATATAATCATAATAAAATTATCCAACTACTAAAATGGTGGTCGGTTATACGAAAGGATTTGATTTTAATGGGTTTAACACTTACAGAAAAAATTCTAAAAGCTCACTTAATCGATGGCGAAATGGTTAAGGGTCAAGAAATCGGCATTAAAATAGACCAAACTTTAACTCAAGATGCCACTGGTACTATGGCATATCTTGAATTTGAGGCTATCGGAGTACCTAGAGTTAAAACAGAACGTTCTGTAGCTTATATAGACCACAACACTCTACAAAGTGGTTTTGAAAATGCTGACGACCACAGATTTATTGGTAGTGTAGCCAAAAAACATGGTATATATTTTTCACGTCCAGGAAATGGTATCTGTCATCAAGTACACCTTGAAAGGTTTGGAGTTCCTGGAAAGACCTTAATCGGTTCAGATAGTCATACTCCAACAGGTGGTGGTATCGGTATGATAGCTATTGGTGCTGGTGGTCTTGACGTTGCCGTCGCTATGGGTGGTGGTGCATATTATATCACTTGTCCTAAGGTCGTTAAGGTTGAATTAACTGGTAAGCTAAACGCTTGGACTTCTGCTAAAGATGTTATCCTTGAAGTCCTTAGAAGATTAACCGTTAAAGGTGGCGTAGGTAAAGTTATAGAATATTGTGGTGAAGGTGTTAAAACTTTATCTGTACCAGAAAGAGCTACTATCACCAATATGGGTGCTGAA